>DATJNA010000043.1:0-30586 GCA_035508435.1 Acetobacteraceae bacterium
CGAGCCTTAGCGCCGACCTGCTGGTGCTGCACTATGTTCGGGAGGCGGCCTGATCCGGCCGATCCGGCATTGAGTTGTCATGGCGACGGGAGAATTGGTCGGAGCGGCGGGATTTGAACCCACGACCCCCAGTCCCCCAGACTGATGCGCTACCAGGCTGCGCTACGCTCCGACCGGTCCACGCGGTTTACCAGCCCTGCCGTCGCCCGGCAACGCCAGCGCGATGGGACAGCGCGATGGGACAGCGCGATGGGCCAGCGCGATGGGCCAGCGCGATGGGACAGTCGGCCGCCGCGTCGCTGCGTCATGCGCGGGCGACACACTATCCGCTCGATCCTGCCGCCTCCACCGTCGGCAGGGTGAAGCGGAACACGGTGCCACCACCAGGGTTGCGCTCGGACCACAGCCGGCCGCCATGCGCCTCCACAATCGCGCGGCAGACCGACAGGCCGATGCCCATGCCGTCGCTTTTGGTGGTCACGAAAGGCTGGAACAATTGCGCCTCGATCGATGGCGGTATGCCGCTGCCGGAATCCGTGACGCTCACAACCGCCATGCAGTCCCACAGTGCGGCGCCAAGCGTCAGCTCGCGCACGGCGCTGCCGTCCATGGCCTCGATCCCGTTGCGGATCAGGTTCAGCAGCACTTGCTGCACCTGCACGCGGTCGGCGATCACCGGCGGCAGGTTCGTATCCAAGGCGAATTTCACCGTCACGCCGCGGTCCCCCAGCCCGACCAGCGCGAGCGCCGCCGCTTCCTCCATCAGCAGGTCCAGCGGTTCGTGCCGCCGCGCCGTGTCGCTGCGCGCGACATAGGAGCGCAGGCGCCGGATGATTTCGCCACTCCGCTGCGTCTGATCGACGGCGAGCCGCAGCGCCTTCCGCAGACGCTCAAGGTCGAGCGACGATCCATCCACCAGCCGCAGCGCCGCGGCAAGGTAATTGGCCGTGGCGGTCAGCGGCTGGTTCAGCTCGTGCGCCAGCGCCGCGGCCATCTGCCCCATGGAGCGCAGCCGTGCCACGTGCAGCAACTCGTCCTGCAACTCCTGCAATCGGGCACGCGTCTGCTGCCGCTCGGTCAGGTCGCGGACGAAGCCGGTGAACAGCCGCTGGTCCCCGGCGGTTGCCTCGCCGACCGATAATTCCATCGGGAACGTGCTGCCGTTCTGACGCTGGCCGACGACCACGCGGCCAATGCCGATAATCCGCCGCTCGCCCGTTTCCAGATAGCGGCGCAGATAGCCATCGTGTTGTTCGCGATATGGTGACGGCATCAGCATGCGCACATTCTGTCCGCACACCTCACCGGCGCGCCAGCCGAACAGGCGTTCGGCCGCCTTGCTGAACTGCTGGATGGTGCCATGCCGGTCGATCACCACCATGGCATCCGGGACGGTTTCGAGAATCGACCGCAGCATGGCCGAATCGCCTGCCTCCGATCCCTGGCTCGCAGCGTCTTCCGGGTCCATGCGCTAACTTGGCCTGCGGCGCGGGCCGGGTAAAGACTCGCACGACCGGTTCCGCGATCACGCCGACGAATATTGAGAATGGCCGGTTCTCGGCTTGGGCGGTTACGGCGCAGATTGCCCCAGGAACCCAAACAGGGCCGCCTCGGCCAGCGGCTTCTCAAGCACGGTCACGGCACCCAAGGCCAGCGCCTGCTGGGTGAGTTGCGGCGAGGGTGAACCAGTCATCAACGCGATCGGAACGCGCCGCCCGGCCTGGTAAAGGTGCCGCAGCAGCTCCAGCCCGGTCCCGCGCGGCATATGATGGTCAAGCACCACACAGTCGAGCGCATCGAACTCGGCCGCGGCAAGCAACTGGTCGGCCGACTCGAACGGAATCGCGTGATAGCCGGCGGTCTCCAGCAGCAGGCACAACGATTCGCGCACCGCCTGGTCGTCATCAACCACCCCAACCAGCCTGCGGCGCTGCTCCTGCATGCTGCGTTCCACGCGCCCGGCCGGGGGATTCCGGCATCAGGTCAGAAACCGCATGATGAACGCCACGCGCTGCGACAGCTTTGACCTAGGTCAACCCTGGGGGACCTTTCCCTCGCCCGGCTCGACGGCCAGCACCATGCGCACCAGCTCGGCCAGGCTGCGCGCGCCCATCTTCTCCATCACCCTGGCGCGCTGCACTTCGACCGTTCGCGGGCTGGTGCCGAGGTCATAGGCGATCGTCTTGTTCGGCTTGCCTTCGACCAGGTGACTCAGCACCTCGCGCTCGCGCGGCGTGAGGCTGGCGAGCCGCCCGGCAATCCCGGCAGCTGCCTCGTGGGCCTGGTGGGCGCGCTGGCTCGCCGCCAACGCCTCGCTGACGACCGTGAGCAATCGATCGTCCGGGAACGGCTTTTCCAGGAAGTCACGGGCGCCGGCCTTCAGGGCCGCGACCGCGATCGGCACGTCGCCATGGCCCGTCATGACCACCACGGCGAGGTTGTTGCCCAACGCCGCGATCCGGCGCTGCAAAGCCAACCCATCCATTCCGGGCATTCGCACGTCGGTCAGCACGCAGCCGGCATGCAGACCCGGCGCCACGGCCAGAAAGGCAGCGGCCGAATCGTAGGTTGCCACGGTGATGCCAGCCGATTGCAGCAGGAACGCCAGCGACTCCCGCACCGCCACGTCGTCGTCGACCACGTGCACCAGCACCGGCTCGGTCATCTGGGGCGTGCTCCCACCCGGTACGTACGCTCCCGTACGTCCGATTCCGAATTTCGGCAGCCATGCGGCACCGCTAGATCAGGCTGCATCAAAACCGCGATCAGGCGACGGAGACCGAGATGCACGCCACAGTTCAAACCCTGCAACCGACCCGCGGCTTCCCGGCGATCGCGCCGCGCCAGCCCGCCGCGCCGGACGCGCTCGACCTCCTCGAGCAATTCGGTACGACGGTGACGGTGCAGCGCGAACATGAGATCCACGGCCAGGGCGACACGGCGGAATATTGCTGGCGAATCCTCACCGGTTGCGTGCGCACGGTCAAGCTGATGGAGGACGGCCGCCGCCAGGTGGCCGACTTCTTGTTCGCCGGCGACTTGCTCGGACTGGACGATCTGGGCACTCATGATTTCGCTGCCGAAGCGGTCACCCTCGTGACGCTGCGGCGCTATCCGCGCCGCATGGTGGAGGCGCTGGCGGACGGCCATGCCTCCCTCGCGCGCCGGCTGCGTTCGGTGGCGATGACCAACCTGCGCAATGCGCACGATCGGATGGTGATGCTGGGCCGGAAGACCGCAGTGGAAAGGGTTTCCTCCTTCGTCCTGGAAATGGAGCGTCGCGCCACCGCGCCAGGGCAGAAGCTGGTCGAGGTGCCGATGAGCCGGACCGATGTAGCGGACCATCTGGGCCTGACGGTGGAGACCGTTTGCCGCATCCTGGCGCACCTCAAGCGCGAGGGTACAGTGCGGCTGTATCGCACCGGAATCGAGGTGCTCGACCGGGTCGCGCTGCGTGCCGCGGCGTGCGATGCACGGCATTGAGCACTAATTCTTGATCAAGAATTGACCGCACTGCCCCGAACCAGTCGCTATTGAGCTGCATTGAGGCGTGCGTCGGGACGGGCTCCCGGCGGGCGCACTCTGGGCTTGGATCGGGGACGGCCGGCATGGACAGCCAGGACTATCGGCTGGCCGCAGTGCGGACTTGGCGCAAGGCGGGACAGAAGCAGGACGAGGAGCTGGCGCGCCACTACCGTGGGCTGGCGGTCGCGTACCTCGCGCTTGCTCGTTTCTGCGACAGGCTCGAGGAACATCGGCCGACGACCGATCGGGCCGCCGAACACCGCGGGCTGCGACGCCAATAGCTGGCGCTTCCGCGTGACGATCGTCGCCCCGCTCTGATGCGGTCAGGTGTGGTGTTTTTGTTGCGTCTCGGTGTGGCCCTGCGCGAAGCCTCGCGCCATGCGGCGGGTCAGCTCCACGAAGCGTCGCACCACGGCGGAGCTGTCGTCGCGCCGGGTCGCGAGCAACAGCGGCGCCCTGGGTTGGGCCGCGTCGCGCAGCCGGCGATACACCACATCGTCCATGTGCATGCGCTGCAACGAGGCCGGAACCAGGCACACCCCCAGCCCGGCAGCCACCAGGTTCAGGGTTGAAACGATGCGCGGCGCCTCCTGGCCGACAATCGGGCTGAACCCTGCCGCGTGGCAGGCCGCGATGATCGCGTCATACAGTCCGGGACCGCTGGGGCGCCGATAGACGACGAACGTCTCGCCAGCCAATGCCTGCAACGTCACGGCGCCTCTGCCCTCCGCCAGCGCATGGCCGCGCGGCACGGCGACCAGCATTGCTTCCTCGAGGAGCGGGATCACGACCAGCCCCTCGGTATCGCTGACCCGTGTGCGGACAAATGCGACATCCACGCTTTCACGCCGGAGACTGTCGACCAATTCGATCGTGCCGCTTTCGTCCAGCGTCAGCGACACCAACGGAAATGCCTCGCGGAATGCGCGGATCACCCGCGGCACGAACGGATGGAAAGGCGCCGAGCTGGTGAAGCCGACCGCGATCCGCCCTTGCTCGCCACGAGCCGTGCGTCGGGTGGCGGCGAACGCATGATCGAGATGCGCCAGGATCGCGCGGGCGTCGATCAGCAGCGTGCGCCCGGCCTCGGTCAATTCCACGCCGCGCGGCCGTCGCCGCAGCAATTGCACGCCAAGCTCGTCCTCCAGGGCGCGCATGCGCTGGCTGAGCGGCGGCTGCTGCATGCCGAGCCGTTCGGCGGCACGCGTGATGTGCCCCTCCTCGGCGACGGCGACAAAATACCGAAGATAGCGCAGTTCCACCTGCCATATCCTGTCGATATGGATATTGCTGCCAGCATATGATGGATCATCTGTCGCAACCAGCCGTAGCTTGTCCGCCGCAGCGACACGGAGGACTGCATGATTGCCGTGGAACCGACGCCGGAAGCGGTTGCCGCACTCTATGCGGCGATGGCGGACCGCGTGGCGACAGTCAGACGCCGTCTGGGCCGGCCGCTGAAACTCGCCGACAAGATCTTGCTCGGCCATCTCGATGACCCGTGGGTTGGCCAGTTGCAGCCGGGCCATTCCTACCTCTCGCTGCGTCCCGATCGCGTGGTGTTCCAGGACGTGCTGGGCCAGACCGGCATGCTGCAGTTCATGCAGACCGGGCGGCAGCATGTGGCAGTGCCCACCACGATCCATTGCGACCACCTGATCCAGGCGCGCACCGGCGGCGTGCGCGATCTGGCGGCGTCGCTCGCCGAAAACCGCGAGGTGTATGACTTCCTGCGTTCCGCCGCGGCCAAATATGGCTGCGGCTTCTGGGAGCCGGGCGCCGGCATCATCCATCAGGTGGTGCTGGAGAACTATGCCTTTCCCGGCGCGCTGATCATCGGCACCGACTCTCATACGCCGAATGCCGGCGGACTTGGCGCTTGCGCTGTCGGAGTCGGCGGTGCCGATGCGGTGGAAACGATTGCCGGCCTGCCGTGGGAGTTGCTGTATCCACGTTCCATTGCGGTGGTGCTGACCGGCGCGTTGCACGGCTGGGCGGCGCCGAAGGATGTCATTCTCTGCGTCGCCGGCCAGCTCACGGTTGCGGGCGGCACCAATGCCATCGTCGAGTATATCGGTCCCGGCGCGCGAACCATCAGTGCCACGGGCAAGGCAACCATTACCAATATGGGCGCCGAGCTTGGCGCGACGACATCATTGTTCCCCGCGGACGAGCGCATGGCGCGCTACCTGCGCGCGACCGGCCGCGCGGCGCTGGTGGCGTTGATGCAACGCCATCTGGCCTTGCTCGAACCGGACCCTGAAGTGGAGGCGACACCGGAAAAATTCTATGACCGCGTGGTCGAACTCGACCTGTCGCGGTTGGAGCCGCACGTCGTTGGGCCGCACACGCCGGACCGCGCGCGCCCGGTGTCGCGGCTGGCTGCGGAAGTGGCCGACGCGCGCAACGGCTTCGTGGACGCGATTGCCACGGCACTGATCGGAAGCTGCACCAACTCGTCCTATGAAGATATGAGCAAGGCGGCGGAGGTTGCCGCGCAAGGGCGTCGGCATGGGGTAACGGCGGCGGTGCCGCTGCTGGTGACGCCCGGCTCGGCGCTGGTGCAGGCAACGATCGAGCGTGACGGGCAGATGCGCGCGTTGGAGGCGGCCGGTGCGACGGTGCTGGCGAATGCCTGCGGACCCTGCATCGGGCAATGGCGGCGTCAGTCCGAAGCGGCGGCGAATCCCAACACCATCGTCACGTCGTACAATCGCAATTTCCCGCGTCGCAACGATGGCCGCGCCGGCACGATGAACTTCATCGCCAGTCCCGAACTGGTGACGGCATTCGCGCTGGCGGGCCGCCTGTCGTTCAATCCGCTGGCTGATACATTGACGGGCAGTGACGGGATGGCATTCCGGCTGGACCCGCCGCGTCCCGCGCCCGACGTGCCGCCGGGCGATTTTGCCCGCGGGCGCGGGGCCTATGTGCCGCCTCCGGACGACGGCAGCGATATTGCGCTGCGTATCGACCCGCGCAGCGAGCGGCTGCAACGGCTGGAGCCGTGGCCGGCATGGGACGGGCACGATCTCCTCGACCTGCCGGTGTTGCTGAAGGCACGCGGCAAGACGACCACCGACCATATCTCTCCGGCCGGTCCGTGGCTGCGGCTGCGCGGGCATTTGGACCGGTTCAGCGACAACATGTTCATGGGGGCCACCAATGCCTTCACCGGCGAAACCGGCCGCGGCCGGAACGTGCTGACGGGTGCACCAGAGCAATCATTCGCCGAGACGGCCCGCGATTACCGCGGCAAGGGATTGCGCTGGGTGGTGATCGGCGACGCCAACTACGGCGAGGGGAGCAGTCGGGAGCATGCGGCGCTGTCGCCTCGATTGCTCGGCGCTGCGGCGGTGATCGCGCGCAGCTTTGCGCGGATCCACGAGACAAACCTCAAGAAGCAGGGCTTGTTGGCGCTGACCTTTGTCGATCCCGAGGATTACCAGCATATCCGGGAGGACGATCGCATCGGGCTGATCGGGCTGGCAGGGTTGGCGCCTGGCGTCCCGATAGCCTGCCGCCTGGCGCACGCCGACGGGTCGGCGGAGACGCTGTCGCTGGCCCACAGCTTCAGTGCGGCGCAGGTGGCCTGGTTCCGCGCCGGCTCGGCGCTGAATGCGGCGCGCGGGGCGGGGTGAGATTGCCCGCCCTCCCCTCCCGCTGCGCATCAGAGCCTGGCTATACTCCCCGGTAGCACACCCGGGAGCGATCCGACCATGAAGCTGATGTGGTTCCACCTGATGCCGTACACCGAGCTGCCGGATGACTTTAAACAGAAGCATCCCTCGGTGTGGGTCGATATCCACTCCTCCTTGTTCGATCCGCGGCGTGCGCATCACATGTACAACGACTTCATGGATGAGCTGGAATACGCCGCCGACTGCGGCTACGACGCGATCTGCGTCAACGAGCATCATTCCAACGGTTATGGCCTGATGCCGTCGCCCAATCTGATCGCCACGTCGCTCGCTCGCCGGACTGTGGATGCGACGATCTGCGTGATGGGCAACTCGGTCGCCTTGTACAATCCGCCGACGCGGGTGGCAGAAGAGTTCGCCATGATCGACTGCATCTCCGGCGGCCGGCTGATCGCGGGCTTTCCCGTCGGCACCCCGATGGACGACTGCTTCGCCTATGGCCAGAACCCGAGCCAGTTGCGGGACCGCTATTACGAGGCGCATGACCTGATCATGAGGGCGTGGCAGGAGCCGGAGACGTTCGCCTTCAACGGCCGCTACAATCAGCAGCGCTATGTGAATATCTGGCCGCGCCCGGTGCAAAAGCCGCATCCGCCGATCTGGATTCCGGGCGGCGGCTCGATCGAGACCTGGCAGTGGTGCGCGCAGATGGACTACGTGTACTGCTACCTCTCGTATTTCGGCCACAAGGTCGGCAAGGCGACGATGGATGGATTCTGGGCGGAGATGGACCGCCTGGGGAAGGACCGCAATCCTTATCGCGCCGGCTTCGCCCAAACCGTCGCAGTGGCGGAAAGCCGTGACCAGGCGATGGAACTCTACACGCCCGCCGCGGAGTATTTCTTCGGCCGCTGCCTGCATTTCGATCCGCGCTTCGCCGCCCCGCCCGGCTATGCGACCGAGGCCACCCTACGCCACGGCATGACCAGCCAGGTGAGTGCCGCCGCCGCGCGTGGCGTCGCGCGCCCGACCGAGATGAAGGACCTGGTGGATGCCGGCTATCTGGTGATCGGCACGCCCGCGCAAGTCACCGACCAGTTCATCGAATTGGCGGAGAATCTGCATGTCGGCAACCTGATGCTGCTGATGCAGTTCGGCAACATGAACCAGCAGACCACGCGCTACAACACGCGATTGTTCGCAGACAAGGTGATGCCGGTGCTGAAACAGCATTTCGCCGGCTGGGAGCACCGTTGGTGGCCGCGACCGATGGACGATCGCGAACGTGCCGCGGTGCCGGCGTATCAACCAGGATTGCGGGCAGCGGAGTAGCGACGATGTCCACAACGACCCACATGGCGAGCAATCCACCGTCTGGCGCTGCGGCGCGAGAACCGCTGCGCTACGAGACCGCGCCGGTGGGGGAGACGGTCGGCCCGATCGCCTACACCATTCCGTCCGATTATAACCGCCGCCGCCTGGCCGCGTTTTCCCTGCCGGAGGATGGCTTCCTTCCGGGCAGCGGCATTGCCGAACCGAGCGTGCTCTGCGGGCAGCATTCCTGGGTGATGCGGCAGCGTTTCTCCTGGGACGGCAGTGTGCATGCCAAATGCGATATCGCCCTGCACAAGCCCGTCGCGCTCGGCGCGCGCATCCATGTCAGCTGCCGTCTCTCCGGCAAATACGAACGCCGCGGCGGGCGCTACGTCGTGTTCACGCTCGAGACTCACGATGATGCCGGCGATCTGGTCTGCCAGGTTGATAACAGCATGTTGTTGAACTTCCGGGAGGTCGCCGCTGGCCGCCGCGCGGCGGGTGTTGCGACCAGGCCGCAAGCGAACGGCCCCGCGCCGGTCGCCGATGCCCCCGCCTTGCAACTGTCGTTTGGCCCCAAGACGCTGACACACGAGGACATACTCGGCTTTTTTGCCGCCGAAGAAGCCGTGTACGGCCCGCATCCCAGTTTGCACAATCGGCTGGACATCGCGCAGGCGGCGGGGCTCAGCGACATCATCGCGCCGGGCCGCTTCTCCATCGGTCTGATGAACTGTTTGTTCTCGCAACTATATGGCGCAGGCTGGCTATCGGGCGCGCGCTATTCCGTGACGTTCCTGCAGAACCTGTTGCCGGGGCTGCGGCTGGTGGCGCAGGCAACGATCGCCCGCGACGGCGCCGGCAGCGGTTTCGCCATCGCCTGCATGGACCAGGTGGCGAACCGGCCCGTGCTGTCAGGCACGGCGTCGCTGCGGCTCGCTGCCGGCAGCGCCGGGTGATCCATGCCCACGCCGGACCCCATTGTCGCTCTGGTCAACCATGCGCTTGGCGTGCGCTACGAGGATCTGCCGTCGCACGTCGTGGCGGCGGTGAAGAAGGCGATCATCGACACGCTGGGCGCGGGCATTGCGGGCAGTTCGGCGCAGCCTGGCCGGATTGTCGCGGCGATGGCGCGCGAGCATGGCGGCAGGCACGACAGCACGCTGTGGGTCTATGGCGACAGGCTGCCCGCCAGCGAAGCCGCATTCGCGAATGCGATCATGGCGCGCTGCCGCGAGCTGGACGACGTGCATGAAGGTTCGCCACGGATCGGCCGCGGACATGGCGGGCACGTCAATGTCGCCATCGTGCCGGCCGCGCTCGCTGTTCTCGAACGATTGCCGTGGCCGGTCGGCGGGCGGGAATTGATTGCCGCCATTGCCGTCGGCGGCGACATTCTGGTGCGCCTGCGGCTTGCCGCCGGCGATGCGGGCCGCGTGGGATGGGAAGGCCCCACCGTGGCACCCTTCGGTGTTGCCGCGACGGTCGGCCGGCTGCACCACCTGGAGCAAGACACGCTGCTGAATGCCATGGGGGCGGCTTACGCGCATTGCTCCGGCAACGTGCTATCGACCAGCGACGGAACCTGGGACGTATGGCTTAATGCCGGGATGGGCGCGCGCGCCGGCGTTGTCGCAGTGGACCTTGCCCGGCGCGGTCATCAAGGCGCGCGGGCACCGCTGCTGGGCGCGGCCGGCCTCTATCCGCTGTATTTCCGTGGCGAGTATCACGCCGACGCGCTGCTGTCCGGCCTGGGCACGGACTTCGAAAGCGGCGCCGTCAGTATCAAGCCGTACGCGTCCTGCAAGGCCACGCACCACGCGATCCATACGACGCTTGCCCTGATGCGCCGCCATCATATAGAGCACCGTGCAATCGCGCGCATCGTGGTGCACACCAGCGACTACAACATGCAGCTCGCCGGCCTGAACGAGCATGGCGAGCCGAAATACGCGCCACGAACCATCAACGAGGCGCAGTTCAGCATCCCATTCACCATGGCTTTGGCGATGATGCAGGGTGCCGTGCTGCCCGACACGTTGAGTGATGCTGCATTGGCGGACGCCGAAACCCTGGATCTTTCCCGCAGGATCACGCTGACCGTCACGGATGCCAAGAACGAGCTTGCCAAACGTGAGGGCTACCCGCCGGTCGATATCGATATCCATTTGATCGACGGCACGGTGCGGAGCGGCTGCGAGCTTTACGTCAAGGGGCACCCGCGCAATCCGATGACGGTTGAGGAGGTGATGGAGAAGTTCATGCGGTGTGCGGAGCTTGCCGCCATGCCTCTGCCTGCCGGATCGCTCCGGGCGATATGCTCGTGCGCTGCCGATCTTGAGACGCTGGAGGATACGCGCGCCATTCCACGTTGGCTGGTGGCGACCGGGCATCCCGCCATCGGCCGAGGCTGAATCGCTGCGCCATTCCATTGCGGCGCGCGTACCGGTCATTGTTGGGGTGGACGGCCCCACGGCATCGCGTGCCAAGCTTGGGTCTTCAAGGATCCAAGGAAGGAGCCGTCCATGAACGAGCTTAGCCGCATTGGGGTCGATACGTCCAAGTCGTGGTTCGCGCTGCATGGTGTGAACCGCGCGGGCGAGGTTGTTCTGCGCAAGAACCTACGCCGCGGACAGCTGTTGGCGTTGTTTCGCGATCTGCCGCCGGTGGAGGTGGCGCTGGAAGCCTGCGGTGGCTCGCATCACTGGGGCCGCGAGTTGCGCGCGCTGGGCCACGAGGCACGGCTGATCCCGCCGCAATACGTCAAACCCTACGTCAAGCGCGGCAAGAACGACCGCATCGATGCCGCCGCGATCTGCGAGGCAGCCGGCCGTCCCGGCATGCATGGCGTGCCGATCAAGAGCCGCCAGCAGCAGGCGGATGCGCTGGTGCTGAAGCTGCGCGACACGCTGGTCGAGCAACGCACCCAGCTGATCAACGCCCTGCGTGGTCATGCCGCGGAGTTCGGCCTGGTCGCCGGCAAAGGTACCGGCAAGGTCGCGGCCCTGCGGGCGGCGATCGCCGCGGCACCTGACGTGCCGGACATCGCCAAGGAGATGCTGGCCCTGCTCGGCGCGCAGATCGATCAGCTCGACGAGAAGATCGCGGCACTCGGGGCGAAGCTGGCCGCGATGCACAAGGCCACGCCGCTCAGCCGGCTGCTGACCACCGCGCCGGGGATCGGCCCGATCACCGCGCTGACCGCTGTGCTGACGGTGGAGCCGGCGGCGTTCGACACGGGCCGCCATTTCGCCGCCTGGATCGGGCTGACGCCGAAGCAGCATTCGACCGGCGGCAAACCGCGCCTGGGCGGCATCAGCCGGGCCGGCAACGAACGGCTGCGGACCTTGCTGGTGAACGGCGCGACCGCGGTGATCGATGCGGTGCTGCGGCGCGGCAGCCAGCTGGCCACGCCCTGGCTGCTGAAGCTGCTGGCGCGCAAGCCGAAGAAGCTGGCCGCGGTGGCCCTGGCCAACAAGAACGCACGGATCCTGTGGGCGATGATGACGACCGGCGAGGCCTACCGCCGGCCGGCCAGCGTTGCCCCCGTTGCCCCCGTGGTTTCGTGACGTAACGATTGGGAGTGGGATCATGCCCCGTCATCCGATTGGTGAGCGCGCCATGACCGATGCCGAACGCCAGGCCCGTTACCGGGCCGCCCGGGCCGCGGGCGCGGCGGTGGAGCGCACGCGCCGCCCGGCCGATCACCCCCGGCCTTCGCCGGGACAGGCTCCGCGGGCCAGGCGTTGGCGGCACACAGTCGCAGCGTTGCTGGCGCTGCAGGCGGAATACGCCGGCTGGCTGGAGCGCCTGCCGGCCAACCTCCAGGACAGCGCCACCGCTGAGGCCTTGAGCGCGATCTGCGAACTCGAACTGAGCGAGCTGGCCGCGATCGAGCCGCCACGCGGCTTCGGCCGGGATTGAACCCGATGGCCCAGCCGGCATGGGTCACGATGACGCACGCCAGGCGGCGGTTCGCTGCCGCCGCCGCCGCGTGCGTTGATGCCGGGGTGGAAGAGCTGAGTGAGATGACGATCGGTCGAACCGACGATCCGGAAAACCCCGTGCCTCGCAACGGCCGGCCAAACAGGCCGCGTCATTGTTTGGGGCCGGATCGCGGACCCCATCTGGGCCAGCGGCATGCAGCCGCGCCAACAGGCCGGACACATGATCGCAATCGAACCGCCCGTCAAAATACTCAACTTTTGCTCTTGCATTCGAAGGGCCGTCCACACATGCGAGGCGCATGGCGCCGAAGCAATTCCGGTCGAACTGAGCGGCAGCAGCTTCCGGCGAAGTGAGCCGAGGCAATCTCGGTTCAACTGAGCGGAAGCAAGTTCGCTCGAACTGAGCGGACGCAACCCCGGTCGCACCGACAGGGAGCAACTTCGCTCGAACCGAGCATACACAACTTCGTTCGAACCTGGCGCACGGATGCCCGCGCCCCTGTGCGACCGGGATTGCTTCGGCCCCTCCGGGCCTCGCCATGACTACCGGGGTCTCTCGCACCAACATCCGGCCGCCACAACATTCGGCCGCCATCGACTCGAGGCCAGGATTGGTCCAGCATCGTCGAAGGTTGCTTGCGACCGTCCGAACAAACCGGGCATTGATAGAAAAAAAGAGCGCAGTACGGAGAGCGATCCATGCGGCTGATGTGGTTCCATCTGATGCCCTATACCGAGCTGCCGGCCGGTTTCCGCGGCAAGCATCCCTCGGTCTGGGTCGATATCCATTCCTCATTGTTCGACCCGCGCCGTGCCCACCACATGTACAACGATTTCATGGACGAGCTGGAATATGCCGCGACCTGTGGCTTCGACGCCGTCTGCGTGAACGAGCATCACTCGAACGGCTACGGCCTGATGCCGTCGCCCAACCTGATTGCGTCATCGCTCGCCCGCCGCACCACGGACACCGCGCTATGCGTGATGGGCAATTCGCTCGCCTTGTACAATCCGCCGACCCGCGTCGCGGAGGAGTTCGCCATGATCGACGTGATCTCCGGCGGCCGGTTGATCGCGGGATTCCCGGTCGGATCGCCGATGGATACCTGCTTCGCTTATGGTCAGAACCCGTCGCTGCTGCGCGACCGTTATCACGAGGCGCACGACCTGATCCTGCGTGCCTGGACCGACCCGGACACCTTCGCATTCAACGGTCGCTTCAACCAGCAACGCTATGTGAACATCTGGCCGCGGCCGGTGCAGAGGCCGCATCCGCCGATCTGGGTACCGGGCGGCGGGTCGGTGGAAACCTGGCAATGGTGCGCCGAACTCGATTACGTCTACTGCTATTTGTCGTACTACGGCTACAAGATCGGCCAGGCGACGATGGACGGGTTCTGGGGTGAAATGGCCAGGCTCGGCAAGGATCGCAATCCGTATCGCGCCGGATTTCTGCAGTTCGTCGGCGTCGGCGAATCGCGCCAGCACGCGATGGACCTGTATGCCGATGCGGCCGAATATTTCTACGGCAACTGCCTGCACATCGATCCGCGCTTCGCCGCGCCGCCCGGCTATGCCACCGAGGCGACCCAGCGCAAGGGTCTGCAGAGCCAGGTCGCGAAAGCCAGCCAGTATGCCGACAAGTTCAACACGCTGGCGCGCGAGATGGATGCCATCGTGGACAATGGCTACGTCATTATCGGCTCCGCAGAAGAGGTGACGCAGCAACTGCACGAAGTCGCGACCAACCTGAACGTCGGCAACCTGATGCTGCTTCTGCAGTTCGGCAACATGGGCAAGGAACTCACACGCTACAACACACGCATGTTTGCGGAGCATGTGATGCCCAGGTTGAAGCCGTTGTTTGCCGAGTGGGAGCATCGCTGGTGGCCGACACCGATGGACGCTGCCCTGCGCGCGACGATTCCGCCCTGCGCGCCGCGGATGGCAGCCGAGTAGCTGCGCAACCGAGAAGCTGCGTGGCCGCCGCCCCGCTGACCACCACCTGCTGTGTGGTCGGCGGCGGACCGGCCGGCATGATGCTGGGCCTGTTGCTGGCTCGCGCCGGCATCGACGTTACCGTATTGGAGAAGCACGCGGACTTCCTGCGCGACTTTCGCGGCGACACGGTGCATCCGTCCACCTTGCAGCTCATGCATGAGTTGGGGCTGCTGGAGGATTTTCTCGCGCGCCCGCACCAGGAGGTCCGGCGATTGTCGGTGGAGATTGGCGACACGACGGTGCCGGTCGCGGACTTCACCCACCTGCCGACGCGTTGCAAGTTCATCGCGTTGATGCCGCAATGGGAATTTCTTGACTTCCTGGCAGGGCACGCGAAGCGGCTGCCGAATTTCCGCTTGCTGATGCAGACCGAGGCAACCGGCCTGCTGCGTGACACGGACCGGGTGGTGGGTGTTACCGCCCACTCAACAGTTAGTTCATCCGGCCCCGATTGCGGCGCGGCGCAGCCCGGCTCGGGGGCCGCGGATGCCACTCACCGGATGGTGGGCGACGCCGTTAACTCACCAGTTAGTTCATGCGAGATCCACGCCCGCCTGGTGGTCGCCACCGACGGTCGCCATTCCACCATACGCGACGCCGCCGGGCTGCGCGTGATCGACCGCGGCGTGCCAATGGACGTGTTGTGGCTGCGCTTGTCGCGTCGCGACGGCGATCCCGGCCAGACGCTCGGCCGGGTCGGCGCCGGCCGCATGCTGGTGACGTTGGACCGCGGCGATTACTGGCAGTGCGCCTATGTCATCGCCAAGGGCGGATTCGACTCGTTGCGCAGTCGCGGCCTCGATGCATTCCGGGCTGGCCTGCTGTCCCTGGCACCGCATTTTCGCGACCGCATCCATGAAGTCGGCACCTGGGACGACGTGAAATTGCTCACTGTCGCACTGAACAGGTTGGAACAATGGCATCAGCCGGGATTGCTGCTGATCGGGGATGCCGCACATGCGATGTCGCCGGTCGGCGGCGTCGGCATCAACCTGGCAGTGCAGGATGCCGTCGCGGCGGCCAATATTCTTGTGCCACACCTGCGCCAGAATACGATCTCGAGCGAGGACCTGCGTGCCGTGCAGCGACGCCGCGAGTGGCCCACCCGGGCGACGCAGAGGGTTCAGGCGCTGATCCAGAATCGGGTTATCAGCAATGTGCTGCAGTCAACCGCCACGCCGCATCCGCCCTGGCCGCTGCGTCTGATCGGCCGCCATCCATATTTGCAACGTTTGCCAGCGCGCGCCGTCGGTATCGGCGTTCGCCCGGAGCATGTGCGCTGCGTTTGACATCGCCCGCCCCGGCCACAAGAGTCCGTGCCTGCCTGCCTCAGCCACCAGGGGGAAAGTCCATGACTGTTCTGCGCGCCGCCAGGCGCCCGACCAAACTGCAGCCGGCTGCCAATTTCACCGGCACGGTGTTTTCGGATGAGATCGTCGTCGGCAAGAACCCATCGCGCATGCGGGCCTCGGTCGTCTCTTTCACGCCGGGTGGCCGCACCGCCTGGCACAGTCATCCCGTCGGCCAGACGCTGTACTGTCTGTCCGGTGCCGGCCGCGTGCAGTTCGAGGGTCAGCCGGCGCAGGAACTGCATCCCGGCGACACCGTGGTGATCCCGCCCAATACCCGCCACTGGCACGGCGCCGCGCCCGACAAACTGTTTGCGCACCTCGCCATGTCGGAGCTGAACGACAAAGGTGAGGGCACGGCCTGGTTCGAATACGTGTCGGATGCCGATTATAACCAGCCGCCGGCACCGCTGGAGTAAACCCGCAGCGGCGGCGCCTTCACGATGTCACTTTCACGCCGCGCGGCGGGCGGAACCTGCCGCAGCGGCGGATGAAGCACGGCGCAGTGGTGGGCGTGAGACGCAGGCGCCGAGGTAGAGCGCGCAAACCGCGCAGGCGAGCATTGCGAGATCTGCCGCCGCGGCAAAGCCGCCGAGGGCGCAAAGTCGGGACGCCAGCAATGCCAGCAATACGCCGCGATGCGGCAGCATCGTAACGCGGAGCGGGTTGCCGCCCCTGCCATCGCCGCTGCGCTGGAACAGGGTGCGCAAACTGCACAGTGCCGCAAGTCCGAGCATGAGCAGGAGAAGGCGCAGGCATGCCGTGTCCGCCTGCCACTGCGCCGCGGCACCGGACAAGCTGCCGGCCTGCGACAGAATCCATGCCAGCGATGCCACATCCAGAAAATAGCCGGCGACGCGCAGCCGGCCGAGGCCAAGTCGCTGCGCCATTGCATCGACGACGGGCTGGAACACGCGCTCGATCAACGCGCTGTCAAGCCGGGCAAAACTCGTGAGCATGGCTGTGGAACCGTTCGGCGGGGCGCCAGGGAAATCACCGATCCGTGAGCAAAGTCAAGCAGAATTCGGAACGGTCGATTGCCGTTGTGCCTGCCCCGCGCGCGGGCGACCTTGCGCTGCAGATCGGACACGAACCCGTTGGACTGGGGCAGGCGACACGATACCAGTTCCAATGTCCAGTCCGGGCACCATCCTATAATTGCCGGACGCCACACCTGCTGCTCATGCGGCGGGCGCTGTCGGGGTGCTAACCACCGTTGCGGTTAGGACCGTGGCGGGCGCCGTCGGCGCGCTAACTGCCTCGACGGTTAGGGGCGCATCGAGCACCTCGCGCACCTTGGCCTCCAGTTGCTGCAGGCTGAACGGTTTGGGCAGGAAATGCTCGGTTTCCGGCGACAGGCCTGCGCCCACAATCGCCTCGCGCTGATAGCCGGTGGTGAACAACACCTTCAGGTCAGGATGAATGTTGCGCGCGGCGTCGGCCAGGGCGCGGCCGTTGACCCCGCCGGGCAACCCGAGATCGGTGAACAGCAGATCGATGCCGCCGCGATCGGCGAGCAAGCGCACCGCTTCCATTGCATCAGGCGCTTCCAGGACTTCATAGCCGATCTCGCCGAGCGCCCCGGCCACAGCATTGCGAACCGAATCGTCGTCTTCGACCACCAGCACCGCCGTGGCAGCGCCGGAGCGATGCAGGGGCTCGGAAATCGCGGCCAGCGGCGACTCCGAGGGCACGTGGCGCGGCAGATACAAACGAATCGTTGGGCCGCGGTCAGCGGTATTGTCGATCCGCACCTGCCCGCCCGACTGGCTGGCAAAGCTGTGCACCATCGACAGGCCAACGCCACTCTCGCCAGCGGTCCTGGTGGCACCGAAAGCGTCTGATGCTCCGGCAAACACTGGTCCTGGCACGCCGGCGCGGGCAGCGCGTACTGCGACCATGACGTACTGGCCGGGGGCCAGATCGGCAGGTTCCTGGTCCGACTGATCCAGCACCACATTCCCGGTTTCGATGGTCAACCGGCCGCCCCGCGGCATCGCATCGCGCGCGTTCACCGCCAGATTCAGCAGTGCAGCTTCCAACTGGCTGGCGTCGATGCGCGTCAACCACAGGCCACGCGCCGATACCGTGTCGATCTCGATCCTCTCCCCCAGCGTGCGGCGCAGCAGGTCCAGCATGCCGGCGACGACCCGGTTGGCATCCAGCGGCTCCGGATCAGGAGCGTCCTGGCGCGCAAATGCCAACAGGCGCTGGGTCAGCGTTGCCGCCTGTCGCACGCCTTGCATCGCCGAGCCGGAGAGCCGTCTCAACATCGGCGGATCATTCGGCAACCGGCGCTGCAGCAGTTCGACATTGCTGCTGATCACGGTCAACTGGTTGTTGAAATCGTGCGCAATGCCGCCGGCCAAACGGCCGACCGCGGCCATCTTCTGCGCCCGGCGCAGCGCTTCTTCCGTTGCCTCACATCGCCGTTGCTCAACCTGCAATGCGATCCGAATGGCGTTGATGCCGCGGGCCAGTCGCACGCCCGCAATGCTCGACACGCCGACGGAGACTGTCGCGGCGATCGCCACTGCCAGCGGCAACGCCAACTCGCGCCACCCGCCGGCCTCTGACGGGGCATGTTGCCACGCCCGTTCCAGCCAGGCTCCCAGGCAAAGCGTCAGGATCGGCAGCAGCAGGGCAGCGACTGCGATGCTGTACCACGCTCGTATCGTTCGACCGCCTTCGCTCGTGTCGCGCATCGCGTGTGCCGCATCCGACCCCGTGGCGAAGCCGCCGACCTGCCCCCGGAGCACGGATCGGCAATGGCCCCAAGGTCCAATACCTGCCACAGGACGACCGGCCTCGTCATTACGACGGGAGGCGCATCCAATCACGCAGCCGCGAGCGCACGCTGGTGTGCGAGGCCTATGATGTTCTGGCTCAGGCAGCCAGCATCTTGCGCATGAAGATGCGTTCCACGCCGGGCATGCTCGGGATGCGGCCGAACTCCTCCCAGCCGTGGCGCGCATAGAAGCCGGGCGCCTGGAAATTCACGGTGACCAGTGTGGCGGCACGGCAGCCGCGGCGGATTGCCTCGGTCTCGGCCATGCGCATTATGGCGCTGCCGGAGCCGTTGCGCCGCATGCGGTCCGGTAGATAGAACAGGTCCAGGAAGAACAAGCCGAGGGAGGTGCGGCCAAGCAGACCGCCGCAAAGCTCGCCGGTTGCCGGGTCGTGCGCGGTCACCGCCAGCGGGCGCCAATCGCGGCAATGGGTTTGCTCGGCATTGTAGGCAGCGAGGCCGTCCTCGAGGATCGCCTCCAGCCGCGGGTCGGGAACATCGGTCAGGGTGATCATGGTCGCCTCCTCCGGTTGACTGGCGCCATCATGGCCCATAGCCACTGACAGCGTTCTGTCAGCAGAATCGTTCCTCCATGCGCCGCTCTGACCGATTGTTCGATATCATCCAGCGCCTGCGCACGGCGCGCGGTCCGATGACCGCGGCGGCGATCGCGGCCGAGCTCGAGGTGACGCCGCGCACTGTCTACCGCGACATCGCCACATTACAGGCGCGGCGCGTGCCGATCGAAGGCGCGGCCGGGCTCGGCTATGTACTGCGCCGCGGCTACGACCTGCCGCCGCTGATGTTCTCCGCCGACGAAGTCGAAGCCGTGCTGGTGGGCATGCGCTTGCTCCGCCGCACGCGCGATCCCGGCTTGCAGCAGGCCGCGGACTCGGTGCTGTCGAAGCTGGCGGCGGTGCTGCCGGAGCCGCTGCGCGGCGCGCTGGATACACCGCCGTTCCATGTCTCCGAAGGAGAGGCGCAAGAACCCAGTGCCATCAGCCTGGCGGAGCTCCGCGTCGCCATCCGCGAGGCAAACAAGCTGCGGATTCGCTATCGCGACGGCAATGGCGCGGCGAGCGAGCGGGTGATCCGCCCGGTGGCCATCGAGTACTATGTCCAGGCCACGCTGGTGTGCGCCTGGTGCGAACTGCGCGACGGCTATCGCCATTTCCGGGCCGACCGGATCGAGGCGGCCAGCGTGCTGGCCGACAGCTTCGCCGCAGACCGCAAGCGCTTGCTCGACGGCTGGCTGGCGCTGACGCGGCCGTCGTAGTCGCTGGCTGGCGCTGACGCGGCCGTCGTAGTCTATGATGGGCCGATCCGTGGGAGGCAGCCACCATGAGCCGGTTGTTCGGACCATTGCGCCAGATGGGCTACGTGGTGCCCGACGTGGAGGCCGCGATGCGGCACTGGGTGGAAGTGTGCGGCGTCGGTCCGTGGTTCATCGCCGACAAGCTGCCGCTGACCTCGTTCCGCTATAACGGCCAGCGCCATGACGACATCCACATGTCGATCGCGCTCGCCAATTCAGGCGATGTGCAGATCGAGCTGATTCAGCAGCGCTGCGATACGCCGAGCATGGCGCGGGAATTCCTGAAGCGACATCCGGATGGCGGGCTGCAGCACTGGTCGAGCTGGCCGGAAAACTACGATGAGTTGTACCAACAGGCGCTGGCGAACGGCTACGAAGTTTGCCAGGAGGGCGATGCGCCGCGCGGGAGGTTCGTATATTTCCGGCGCGAGGGGCATCCTGGCACGGTCATCGAAATGTCGCACGCGACGCCGATGCGCAAGCGCATCTTCGACGCGGTGCGCGCCGCGGCGGTAAACTGGGACGGCAGCGACCCGATCCGGCGCGCCTGGCCGACGTAGCGCCCACATGCTTCGTCATCGGGAAACGCAGTGACGACAGGTCTTGTCGATGACATGTCTTGTCGTTGCGAGGAGCGTAGCGACGCACCAATCTCGGTCGGTATGACGCAATCCCGGTCGGTATGATGCAATCGCGGTCGGTATGATGCAATCGCGGTCGGGCGACGCACCGACAGCATCGTGTTGCTGCATCGTGTTGCTTGACCGAGCCTGCTTGGTCGCTAGGTTCCTCGCAAGGACAGTGCACAGACGGTGCACGGACGGCGCACAGTGGTGCAAAGGGCAGACATGGACCAGATCGTTCGCGCGCTCGATCCCGCCAAGTTCCGCAATCCCGCACTGACGGCGCGCGGCGAGACGCGCGCCACCGTGGCGCTGCGCGGGCTCGAGACGCTGTGGTTCAACACCGGGACGCTGTGCAACCTGACCTGCCGGAACTGCTATATCGAATCATCGCCGCGCAATGAGCGGCTGGCTTATCTGACGCGCGACGAGGTCCGCGGGTTTCTCGACGAGATCGCACAGGACGGACTGCCCACCGGCACGATCGGCTTCACCGGCGGCGAGCCGTTCATGAACCGCGACATCATTGGCATGCTGGAAGACGTGCTGTCGCGCGGCCTGCGCGCGCTGGTGCTGACCAACGCCATGGCGCCGCTGCGGCGGCTGCGGCCCAAGATGCTGGCGCTGTGCGATGCGTATGGCGATCACCTGACGATTCGCGTGTCGCTCGATCACTACACGCAGGCGGTGCACGAGGAGGAACGTGGGCGGCGCAGTTGGGCACCGACCATCGATGGACTGATCTGGCTGGCACGCAACGGGTTCCGGTTGGATGTCGCCGGCCGCCGCTTCACCGGCGAAGCGGAGGCGACGCTGCGCGAAGGTTATGCGCGGTTGTTCGCGGAACTCGATATACCCGTCGATGCCTTCGATCCGGTGCACCTGATGCTGTTTCCGGAAATGGCGCCGGACCAGGACGTACCGGAGATCACCACGGCATGCTGGGGGATATTGCACAAGTCGCCGGACGACGTGATGTGCGCGTCGTCGCGCATGGTGGCCAAGCGCAAGGACGCGGCGCAGCCGGTGGTGCTGTCATGCACCTTGCTGGCCTACGATGCGCAATTCGAACTGGGACGCACGCTGGCCGAGGCTGCCCGGCCGGTGGCGCTGAACCACCCGTTTTGCGCATCGTTCTGCGTGCTGGGCGGCGCGGCATGCAGCCGGTAGCAAGACGTAGCCAGGGCTCCCCGCGTTATTGGGAGGAAGGTAGCGACGAAGCAATCCCGGTCGCGATCGGCACGGTCGGTTCGGGCACTGTTCTGAACGAGGTTGCTGCGTCACTCCGTTGCCCGCAAAGACACGCAGCGTGCGCCTCGCAACGACACGCGGCGTATTGCTCGCAGTGGCACGCAGCGTATTGCTCGCAGTGGCACGTAGCGTATTGCTCGCAATGACAGGCAGCATGCTCGTCGCAATGCGGTCCGGGTTCCGCGCCGGCGCTATCCATCGTCAATAGATCCTTCAGGCAGGCGGCAAACTGTGCGCTGAACAACCTGGCGCCCGCCGGATTGAGATGCGAGAATTCGTCGCCGAAATAACGGTCCGGCCACGTGGGCATCGACGGGCCGACGACATGGAAATTCGGGTAGCGCGCGGCATAGCGCGCAAGATATGCGGCGAAGCCGGCACGCACCTCTGGCCGCACGGCACGACCGGTTGACTCGTTCATCGGCATGGCCACGAAGTCCACCGGTATGCGTCGCGCGGCGAGCAATGCCAGTGTGCGATCGAAATAGCGGTCGAGCACGGGGCGAGGGGTGAATGCAGTCATATGGCCCTCGCTCGCCACGGTCGCCGACCCGGCACCGCGCCCGAAGAAATACTGGCCCCGCGCCGCGGTCGCCCGCGTGAACGTCGCGTGGTTGTGCCACCAACGCAGGAACACGCCGCCTTTGGCGAGGCTGGCGAAATACAGCGACGGGAAGCGCCAGGCATAGAGTCTGGCGCGCAGCCAGGCGGGCAGGCCGTCCGCGAATCTGGGCGTATTCAGCGACGCATCCCCGGTCTCCCGCGCAACACGCTGCAACTGCATGAGGTCGGCCGCGCCGACGAAGCCATATTTGACACTACGCTCCCAAAACAGATCGGGCTGCACAAAATGGGCCGCATCGAGCGAGATGACCACGCGCAGCGGCGGCACAGGACAGGCGAGGGCTTGCTTCACCGCAAGATACGCCTCCACCGGCATTCCCCCGCCGACCGCCGCGTTGGTGACCGGGACGGGTAGCAGAGCGGGGATGACATCGACCGCGGCACGGGAATCCCCGGCGATCAGCACCTGGCCCGGATCGCATCGCCGCAGCATGGCAAGTTTGGCGCGCCAGACCGGGTATTCGGGATCGAGATAGGCCATCGGCACGGCCGCGATCCAAAGCCAGACCGCGGCGAAGCACACCGTTGCCACGGCGCCCAGGACTGCAAGATAGACAACAGCGTGGTTGCGATGCATTCCCGCAACGGCGGGCTCGGCTTCGCTGCTCATCGGCGGGAATGATCACGCGGCAGGAGGACGATCAGGCGGCGGACGCGCATTTGGCCTCGATGGCCCGCACCAGCTCGCCCACACTTTGCAACGCTTCGACCTCGGCCGGATGGAATTCAATACCGAAGCGGCATTCCGCTTCCACCAGCAGGGTGATGTGGGTCATCGAATCCCAGCCCGGCACGTCGTCGGGCGTGGAGCGCAGTGATAGCTCGAGATCAGGTTGGTTCAGCACCGTGCGGAAAATATCGGCGACCTGGGCGATCACCGGCCGGTCGAGGGTCATGCTGGACGGCATGCTGCGTTCCCTCCGGACTGCTGCGGACGCAGCACGGAATTAACGCGATCATCACTACTAAAGGGTTAACACCCGCCGGTTTGATCAGGCGTGGCCGGCGACGCTCGACAGCAGCAGCGGGTCAATGTGCAGGCTCGCCAGTGCGCGCTGCCACTTGCTTTCGTGGCCGTCGTCGAACAGCAGCGTCTCGCTGGCCGGCACCGAAAGCCAGGCGTTATCCTGCATTTCCTTGTCGAGCTGGCCCGGCGCCCAACCGGCATAGCCCAGCGCCAGCAGGCCCTCGCGGGGGCCACCACCGCCGGCGATTGCCTTCAGCACGTCCAGGCTGGCGGTCAGCGCGAGCGAATCATTCACGCGGAGGCTGCCGTCGCCGGTCCAGTCCACCGTATGCAGCACGAAACCGCGGCCGTTCTCCACCGGTCCGCCGGCACACAGGCGAATCCGGCGCATCGGCGGCACCGGCGCCACGTCGAGCTGGCGCAGCAGGTCATCGAAGCTCGGCTTGACGATCGGGCGGTTCACCACCAGGCCCATGGCGCCGTCGGGCGTATGGGCACAGACATAGATCACGCTCTGGGAAAAGCGCGGATCCGCCATGGCCGGCATGGCAACCAGCAACTGGCCAGTCATGAAGCCCTCGGCAGGCGCGGGAAGGGCGCCTTCAGGGCCCGCCTCCATTTTAACGCCGGATGGCAGTACGACGGTTTTGCGGCTGGTCGGCTTGTCCTGGCTGCCGCCCGATCGCGGATTCCCGCCGCCCGCAGTTTCGGAGTCCGGCGGGTCTGAGGGCGGTGCGGCTTTGTCGGGATCTTCTGCCATGCCGCGAATCTGGGGCGATTGCGCCACCAGCGCAAGCCTGAACACCGATGCGTGGATCAGCGTGCGGCAGGGCGCGCCGGCCCCCCGGCGGGCGGCGTGACACCGGTCCGCGACAGGGCTAGGAGTCGAGCCCGCATGCCCAACCGAACGGGGAGCGAGGGAGCCCATGACACTCAAGGTCGGCGATACCATTCCATCCATGAAGTTGATGATGGCGACGTCGGAGGGACCGAAGGAGGTCTCCACCGACGACATCTTCAAGGGCAAGAAAGTCGTATTGTTCGCGGTGCCAGGGGCGTTCACGCCGACCTGTAGCGCCAAGCATCTGCCTGGGTTCGTGCAGAACGTGGACGCGATCAAGGCCAAGGGGGTCGACACCGTCGCCTGCATTGCGGTGAACGACGTCTTCGTGATGGACGCCTGGGGCAAGAGTCAGGGCACCGACGGCAAGGTGACGATGCTGGCGGATGGCTCGGCCACCTTCACCAAGGCGTTGGGGCTGGAGCTTGACCTGAACGCGCGCGGGCTTGGCACGCGCAGCCAGCGCTATGCGCTGGTGGCCCAGGACGGGAGGGTGACACATCTCGCCGTGGAGCCGCCAGGCGGGTTCGACGTGAGCAAGGCCGAATCGGTCATCGCGGCGCTGTAGCGATTTTGCGCGGTTCCCCGGGGCCGGCGCTCCGGGGGACCGCGCCGCGGTGCGCGACAGCACCATAGAGCAGCGTCACGAGGCCGGTGAGGGCGCCCTCGCTCGCGACCTAGCCAACCGCCGTCAGCAGTGAATCGCAGATTTGCTCGGCATCGGCCTCGGTGAGGTCGGGATGGATCGGCAAGGCCAGAATGCGCTGCGCAAGATCGTCCGAAACCGGCAGTGCCGCACCATCGTGGTGATCGCGATAGGCGGGCTGACGGTGCAGTGGCCGCGGATAATAGATCGCGGTCGGCACGCCCGCCGTCTTCAGCACCGCCTGCACGTCATCGCGTTGCGCGGCGTCGCGCAGCAGGATCGCGTAGATCGCCCAGGCACTGGTGCTGTCCGGTACCCGCGACGGGGTGGTGACGGCGTAGCCCAGGCGTGAATCGTAATAGGCGGCGATCCGTTCGCGGGCGGCGAGCTCCTCGGGAAACACCGTCAGCTTCGCGAGCAATACCGCGGCCTGTATGGTGTCGAGGCGACCGTTCATGCCGGTGCGCAGCACGTCATAACGTGTGGTGCCCTCGCCGTGTGTGCGCAGGCTGCGATACAGCGCCGCACGGTCATCGCTTTCGGTCAGCAGGGCGCCGCCGTCGCCATAGGCGCCAAGCGGCTTGGAGGGGAAGAAGCTGGTCGCGGTCGCATCGGCTGCGGCGCCGAGCGGGCGGCCGTGCAGCGTGCAGCCGAAGCTCTGCGCCAGGTCGTCAAGCGAGAACAAGCCCTCGGCGGTCGCGACGGCACGCAGGGCTGGCCAGTTTGCCGGTTGGCCGAACAGGTCCACGCCGATCACAGCCCGCGGCCGCAGTTTTTGCCCGCGACGCACCATGGCGACGCGCTCTGCGAGATGCGCCGGATCGATTTGGAAGGTGCGCGGATCGACATCGACAAACACCGGCGTGGCGCCGAGCACGAGCGGCACCTCGGCGGTGGCAGTGTAGGTGAAGGCGGGGAGGAAGACCGCGTCGCCACGGCCGATGCCTTCCGCCATCAGCGCGATCTGGATCGCATCGGTGCCGGAGCTGACGCCGACGCAGTGGCGCGCGCCGCAGAATTGCGCCAGCGCGGCTTCGAGTTCCGCGACTTCCGGGCCAAGGATGAACTGGCAATGCGCCAGCACGCGGTCGAGGCGGCCGCGCAGATCGGCGGCGATGCGCGCCTGCTGGGCCCTCAGGTCCAGGAAGGGGATCGGGCGGGGACTCGTTGTTGCCATTCACTGACTCGATTCAACGGAGATTGCGGCCAATAACCAAACATCATCGCGGCGCGCACGGTGCGTGTCATTGCGAACCACAGACATTCGGTCTCATTGGCGAGCGAACGGTGACACTTGCACGATGCGACACTCGCAGCGACAGCCGGACGATAACATCTCACCGCGGCGTCGCGCCCTCGGCACTGGCTGCGCCGACAGCGCTGGGGGCGAACTCCGGCACCATATGGGCGAGCAATGTCAGTGCCAGGCGCGGCTGGCCACCGCGGCAGGCGGCGGCGATTTCCTCCAGAGAGCGCCCGACAATGGCCGGATCGGCGGTGCGCGGAGAGGCCATCAACAGACCGGCGTGGCCCGTCGGCACCGGTGGTTCATGGCCATGGAACAATTCCTCGTGGAGTTTCTCGCCGGGGCGGAGGCCGGTGAAGCGGATGGCCACGTCCTTGTCGGGATGCAGCCCGGCGAGGCGGATCATTTGGCGTGCCAGGTCGACGATCTTCACCGCCTCGCCCATGTCGAGGACGAAGATGCCGCCCTGACGTGCGGCCGGCAGGTCGGCATCGGAGGTGCCCAGCACGCTCGCTTGCAGCACCAACCCTACCGCCTCACGCACCGTCATGAAGTAGCGGCGCATGTCAGGGTGCGTCACCGTCAGTGGTCCGCCGCGACCGAGCTGGCGCTGGAACAAGGGCACCACGGAGCCGGTACTGCCCAGCACGTTGCCGAAGCGGACGGTGATGCAGCGCATGCCCTGGCCGGTGGTGCGGGCGGCGATATCCAGCGCCTGGCAGTACATTTCCGCCAGCCGCTTCGACGCGCCCATGACCGAGCTGGGGTTCACCGCCTTGTCGGTGGAGATCAGCACCATGGCGCGGGCGCCCGCCGCGCGTGACGCGTCGGCGACATGGCGGGTGCCGGCGGCGTTGGTCAGCAATCCCTCCAGCGGGTTGTCCTCCACCATCGGCACGTGCTTCAGGGCCGCGGCGTGGAACACCAGCTCCGGGGATTGCTCCTGGAAGATCGCGCGGATGCGGGCTTCGTCGCGGACATCCGCGATCAGCGCGCGGCGGCGCACATCGGGATAGGACTCGGCCAGCTCGACGTCGATCTGCCACAGCGCGTATTCGCCGTTGTCGAGCAAGATCAGCTCCTCGGGGCCAAAGGAGGCGACCTGGCGGGCGAGTTCGCTGCCGATCGTGCCGCCGGCGCCGGTGACGACGACGCGGCGGCCCTGGATCAGCCGCGCCATGCCGTCGCGGTCCAGGGGCACTTGCGGGCGATTGAGCAAGTCCTCGATGGCGACGGGACGCAGTTCCAGGCGGGGACTGTCCGATGCGGCGGGACTGAGGGCGGTCGGCCGCGGCGCGCGGCGCACGCTCAGGCCGAAGCGCTCGGCCTGCGCCACGAGACCGGCCAGGTCGGCACCGGACAGATCCGGTGTGGTGACGACCATCGTCTCGGGCAGGCGGGACTCGGCGCTGAGCCGGTCCAGCACGGTGCCGGCGTCGATCAGCGAGCCGAGGATCGGCTGGCCCTGGATGCGCCGTCCGATCTGGCGGGAGCCGATGGCGAGCAAGCCCTCGACGCGGAACCCCTGGCGGCGGTCCTGGGCGAGCGCGCGCAGGAACAAATCGACGTCCTCGCCGGCGCCGACCAGCAGGATGGAACGGGCCGCGTCCTCGCGTGGGCGGATGGCGCCACGGGCGAAAAAGCGGCGGTAGGCGACGCGCGGCATGCCCAGCAGGATCAGCAGCGTCATTGCGTGAATGACGGGGAAAGCCGGGTTGCCGAGCGTGACGCCGGCGCCGGTGAGCATGGAAAAGAACAGTACTGCGCCGAGCGCAGAAGAGGCGGCGACGCCAAGCAGGTCGTCGATGCCGGCGAAGCGCCAGTACTGGGTGGACAGGCGGAAGGGCAGGCCTGCCACCAACAGCATCACCGCGCCGAGCAATAGCGTCCATGGCGGGGTGAAGGGCGGCAGAGCCGGGTCGGCGATCCAGCGCGCGGCGGGGACGGCAAGCGCGGAGAGCACGCCGTCCAGGGCGATGTTGACGGCAATCCGAATCAGCGAGCGGGCGGCGGGCATGCCGCCCCTATAGCGGAAGGGCGTTCCGCTTCCTATCGCGCCGGGTCACCGGTCGGGACGGGGCGCAGGGCCGGGCGAAGCGGGGGCTCATTCGGGATCCGGCCCTTCGACCGCGGCGTAGCCACGCCCGAACGCCGCGTCACGTTGCTGGAACGCGTGCTTCACCCCGTGCTGGCGCATGGTCTCGCGGAACGCGCGCGCCTTCGGGGCGAGATGGCCACGGGCGTCGATCTCGGCGCCGATACGTTGCAGGGTCCGCGCGCCCATCAGCTCCAGTCCGAGATTGACCAGCCGCTTGTTGGCCGACAGCAGGTGCGGATCGACCAGGCCCATGCGATTGGCGAGGCGCATCACTTCGGCTTGCAATTGCATCGCCGGCACGGATTTCAAGGCGAGGCCGATGCGCGCGGCGTCCTTGCCGGTGAGGCTGTCACCGGTCAGCAGCAGCCGCTTCGCCCATTGCGGGCCGCAATGATAGAGCCACATCGAGCCGGGCGGCGTGCCCAGGTCGCGCACCGGTGGGAAGCCGATGCGCGCATCGTCCGCCACGATCACCATATCGCAGAACCAGGCGAGTTCGGTGCCGATGCCGATGCAGGTGCCGTGCACCTGCGCGAGGACCGGCTTGTGCATGTCGAAGATCTGGATGCGCATGCGCTGGCCTTGTTCGAGCCGCCAGACGTCGTCGTCGATTTCCTGGCGGCCGCGATAGTCGGGGCCGCGGCCGCTGGAATATTCGCTGAGGTCGGCGCCGGCGCAGAAATGCGGGCCGGCGCCGCGCAGGATCACGCAGTGGACCGCGTTATGCTCGTCAGCTTCCAGCAGCGCGGCGTTCAGTTCGCGCAGCAGCCGGGCGCTGAGGGCGTTGCGCTTTTCCGGGCGGTTGAGGGTGACGATGGCGGTCGTGTTCTGGACGTCATAGGTGATGTCGTTGCAGTCCATGTGCGTTTTCTCCCGGGCGTTGGCTTGATCGAGAGAGTAGATGGCTGCCGCGTCGTGCGGTAGCGGCTGGGGACATCGGCGGATCGGGGACGGGATGCGGTGACGTGCGCGTTCCGTCGGCGGGCTGGCGCGGATCCTGGTGTTGGAATGGAGCCAGCGACATGCGTGGCAGGCGCGTGAACGCGCCCGCTGCCCCCGGGCAGAGAACGCGTGTTGGCGTGGGGGCCGGTAGCTTGCGGTGATGTTGTCAGGTCGAATTCAGATGGTTGCTGTGGCGGCAACCTCCCGCGATAGCGGCAACGCAACCGGCTGGTGTTTGGCCGGCAGGGTTCCGATCCACGCGAATGTTTCGCCCGCAACCGAACGCGGTTCGATTGGTGGCGATGACCATTCGGCTGATGTTGCCGGCGGCGGTGCACGATGACCCGATGGCTTCTCCGCCAGGAGGCCGTCGAGGGGGCGGTGTTCTGGCGGCGTCCCAAGGCGTGGCGTCTCGACAGGAGACGCAGGCGCTTTGCGCCAGTCGACCGCCGCGATGAATGGCATGAAATGGCCGCTGGCGCGGCCGATCGGGACGCGTGTGTCCCGCGCCATGCCGGTGTTGTTGGTGGCCGCAGCGGCATCGCGGGACGTGCCGGGCGGACTGGTGCCCGCCGAGCGGCACATCACGCCGTGGCGCACCTATGCGCCGGCGAGGCTGATGCGCTGGTTCCGAACTGGCTGGCGACGAGGCCGTCGCGGCGTGCGCGGACGCCGCACCGGGACATCTGCGTGCATCGGCGTTTATCTCCCGATATCTGCGTAGGACCCTTGCTTTGCCGCCCGCGGCACGAGCAGCTCGGGGTACTCCCGATATGATCGGGTCTCGCAGAGAAGCAAGCGTTCAACGCAGATGAGAAGCGGATGCACGCGGATGTCGCGTACCGACCCGATCCGTGGTGGCTCCTTGCTGGGCTCAACGGTTGCGCTGGCTTTGCCATCGTGGCCACGATGGGCTGCCATTTTCGACGGCGCTGCGGGCATCTGCGGCGAAGTTGAGCTTGGCCGCCTGGCGCCGACCGCGTGGCATTTTGTCACGCCGCGTCTCAGTGTCGAATTGGCGCCGGCAGTGATATCGTAGGGGAAACGCCGGCGGCCGGGGTGCGGAACTCAAGAATTTCGCAACGACCCACAGCACCGAGCAATCAGCAAAACCATTGGCGTGCTTCCCGGTCGGAAATAGCATAGCAGCTAAACTGGCTGGGATACTTTGCGTCGGAATTTTCGCATTTGTAAGCCGAGTCTCCCTTCATCTTATACCAACCCACGTAAAGGTTGACTCATACGCGGCCACCAACTGATAGGCTTTTCAAACGTTTAGCCGAGCCGTCATGAGTCAATCTTTATGTGACCTGGTATTAAATCACTTACTATTCTATCTCGTGAGTCCAGAGTTCTGTCGCCACCTCGGCTCAGGCGGCGAGACTGAAAGCCTGCATCCTATCGGTATCCTGTCGTTCGATGACGAATTTCGCGAAGCTGTTGCCCAGGGCGGAATTCAAGAGAAATT
>DATJNA010000044.1:0-75568 GCA_035508435.1 Acetobacteraceae bacterium
TTCGCTTGGAAAGGACTCCTGCCATGCGCGTCTACTACGACCGCGACGCCGACGTGAACCTGATCAAGGGCAAGAAGGTCGCCATCATCGGCTATGGCAGCCAGGGCCACGCCCATGCCAACAACCTGAAGGACAGCGGCGCGTCGCAGGTCGCGGTCGGGCTGCGACCGAATTCCGGTGGCGTGGCGAAGGCAGAGAATGCCGGCCTGAAGGTGATGGACCCGGCCGAGTGCGCCAAATGGGCCGACGTGGTGATGGTGCTGACCCCCGACGAGGGCCAGGGCGACCTGTATCGCGACAAGCTCGGCCCCAATATGAAGAACGGCGCGGCACTTGCGTTCGCCCATGGGCTGAACGTGCATTTCAACCTGCTGGATCCGCGGCCGGATCTGGATGTGTTCATGATCGCGCCGAAAGGCCCCGGCCACACGGTGCGCAGCGAATACCAGCGCGGCGGCGGCGTGCCCTGCCTCGTGGCGGTGGCGCAGAACCCCTCCGGCAACGCACTGGAAATCGCGCTGTCCTACGCGTCCGCGATCGGCGGCGGCCGCGCCGGCATCATCGAGACCACCTTCAAGGAAGAATGCGAGACCGACTTGTTCGGCGAGCAAACCGTGCTGTGCGGCGGATTGGTGGAGCTGATGAAGGCCGGCTACGAGACCCTGGTGGAAGCCGGCTACGCCCCCGAAATGGCGTATTTCGAGTGCGTCCACGAAGTCAAGCTGATCGTCGACCTGGTCTACGAGGGCGGCATCGCCAACATGAATTATTCCGTGAGCAATACCGCGGAATATGGCGAGTACGTGTCCGGACCGCGCATCGTCAATGCGGATACCAAGGCGGAGATGAAGCGCGTGCTGGCCGACATCCAGAGCGGCAGATTCGCTCGCGAATGGATGCTGGAGAACAAGGTGAACCAGGCCAGCTTCAAGGCCATGCGCCGCCGCCTGGCCGACCACCCGATCGAGCAAGTGGGCGAGAAGCTGCGCGCGATGATGCCGTGGATCGCCAAGAACGCACTGGTGGATAAGACCAGGAACTGACCTCCGCCTGCGCCTCGAACCATGGCCGCGCAGGTTACCTGGTACTCTGTCATTGCGCGGCCGCGCTGCGCTGTCATTGCGCGGCCGCGCTGCGCTGTCGTTGTGCGGCCGCAGCAGTGTCATTGCAAGGTCGAAGCACTGTCATTGCGAGGCCGCCAGGCCGAGGCAATCCCGGTCCGGGATGAGTCCGCGCCGCCCGCGCTCGTCACGACCACGGTTGCCCGGTCATGACGAGCAGGGTTCCGGTTGCATGCGCCCGCGGGTCGGACATTGGTACTGTGTCATGACATAACCGGCCCGCCATCCCCCCCCGCCATCTCCAATGATGGGCTGGCAACACAGTCCTCCGTTGCCCGGCGCAAGGCTAACGCGCGGCCGCGTCCCGACCACGTCCGACTCACGCTGCCCTAACGTCCTCCCGCCCAGTCTGCGTGGAAACGGGGGAGAAGTGATATGGGGCATGGTGCTGGATTGCGGCATATCAACCTCGTCCGGGGAGAGCGGCAGTCGCAGGCTGCACCCGATCCCAGGGACTTTCCCGGCTTCAGCTATTTGCTCGGTCCGCCACAGGGCTGGCAGCGCAGCCGGTGGGGCGACGATCCGGACGCCACACGCGGCACCCTGGCACGCCTGGCGCGGGCGCTGCCGCAGGCCGTCGATTGGACCGGCCCGCTCAAGCCCGGCATCGGCTTGGACGACAATCCCTTCCTCCCATCCGGCTATACCTACCTGTTGCAGTTCGTCGCGCACGACCTGATCCACACGGTCACACCGTTCTGGCAGGCGGCAGCTCACGGTATCGGCAGCGCCAACACCCGCGGCGAGGGCATGATGCTGGATGCGCTCTACGGCGGCGGACCGTCAGCGTGTCCCGCGGCGTACGAGCAACGGGCGGCAAGCACGAACGCGGCGCGTGACACACCGCGGCTGCGCCTCGGCCGCGTCGCCGGCGCCGTCGCCCCGTCCGAGATCGGCGCCTCGCGCGACCTGCCGCGCGGTCACGCCGGCGCACAGCCCGGCCACCACGCCGCGGTGGCGGACCATGCCGGCTGCCCTGCCGTCGCCGCCGCGCAGGCCGCCGATTCGCGCAACGCCGACAACCCGGTCCTGGCGCAGATCACCGTACTGTTCTCGCTCGCCCACAACATCATTGCGAGCCACGTCCAGCCAGTGCGGCCCGAGGCGCGCTTCGCCTACGCGCGCGCTGTCATGCTGGCGATCTATCACAGCATCATTCGCTGCGACCTGCTGCCGCGCCTGCTGCATCCCGCGGTCTGGCGCGCCATGAACGAGCGCACCGCCACGCCCGAGGACTGGCTGTGGCAGTCGCCCGGCATCCCGATGGAATTCACCCACGGCGCCCTTCGCGTCGGTCATGCCATGGTGCGGCCGTCCTACGCACTGAACGACCGCCAGCCGCCTATCGACATCGCGCAATTGCTCGGCAAACGGGGCGATGCCGGCACGCCGCACGTGGCTTTGCCGGCCGACTGGGTGGTGCAATGGTCGCGCTTCTTCAGCCTCGTCGGCACGCCGAACTACAGCCGCCGGATCAGTGCGACGCGCTCCGGCTTCGACTTTCAGGACCTGCTGCCCGCGGCCGACCCATGCTTCCCCGACGCGATCGGCTTCCGGGACATGCTCAGCGCGGCGGCGGCGCGGCTATGGTCGGTCGGAGCCATGATCGAGGCGATCATGGAACGCACCCCCGATGTGATTCCGGTTGGCTGGACCTTCGCCAATGCGGTCCGCCGGCGCTCGCTGATCGCGCAATGGCTGCGCCAGGTCCAGCGTGATGCAGGCGGCCTGACGGAGAGCGACATCTTCCAGCTCTCCAACGATCCGCCGCTGCCCCTGTTCATTTTGCTGGAGGCCGGGTTGGACCCGATCCTGCGCGGCCGGTGCCTGGGCGTGCTCGGTTCGGTCATCGTCGGGGAGGTGATGTTCAGGCGCCTCGCCGTGGAACATGGCCGGCTGGAAATGTTGCGCACTGCGGCGCGGACCGCATTGCCGGCCGAGCTGGCCGCGGCGGTGGCCGGCATCGATTCGATGCCGGGGCTGGTGCAGTTCGTCGCCAGGTTCGCCGGCCTGGAGGGGTGCGGCGAATTGCCCTTCATCTGACAACGGCAACCACGGTGTCGGCGCCGGTGCATCGCCGACTCACGCTGGCTTCACGTTGGCTTGAGTAGGCTTGCCGAAAACGGGGAGCCGCGAGATGGGCCACGGGGGCGGACTACGCACGACCGACGCGGTGAACGCGCAACCGCAATCGCAGACCATCATCGACCCGAAAGGCTTTGCCGGCTTCGGCTACTTACTGGGCGATCCGCTGCCGTCGCAGCGCTGCAAATGGGGGGACGATTTCACCGCCGCTCGCGGCGCGATGGCGCGGTTGGCGCAGGCGATGCCAGGCGACGCCGGCTGGGCCGCCACGCTGAAAGCCGGTGTGGCGGCGGACGACAATCCCTTCATTCCGGCGGGCTACACCTACCTGCTGCAGTTCGCTGCCCACGACCTGGTGCAGTCGGCAATGCCGTTCTGGGCAGCGGCCGACCTCGGTGTTGACAGTGCGAATTGCCGCAGCCGCGGCTTGATGCTGGATGCGCTGTATGGCGGCGGCCCGATCGCGTGCCCCGCCGCCTTCGAGCCGCCGCCCGGGGGCAGCGCCAACGAGGACGAAGACCGCACCTTCCTGCGCCTCGGCCGCGTTGCTCCCATCCCGGGCGGCGCCGGTGCCTGCCCCGTCCGCGACCTTGCCCGGGTGAATGTGGAAAAGCCCTTCGTGGGCACCAGCCGGCCGCCCGGCGCCACCATCGTCGGCGATTCCGATTCGGTGAACTTCCCGAGCGCCCACACCATCGAGCTCGCCGACGAGCGCAACGACGACAGCGTCATCCTGTCGCAGCTCACCGTACTGTTCTCGCTTGCCCACAACATCATCGCCGCCAAGGTACAGCCGGTGCGGGCGGAGGCGCGCTTCGCCTATGCGCGCGCCGCGATGCTGTCGATCTATCACAGCATCATCCGCTACGATCTGCTGCAACGTTTGTTGCATCCCGCCATCTGGCAGGCGCTGAACGCGCGCAACCCTGACAGCGAGCACTGGCTGTGGCGGCAGCCAGGGCTGCCGCTGGAATTCTCCCATGGGGCTTTCCGTGTCGGGCACGCAATGGTCAGGTCCAGCTACTTGCTCAACGACATGCTGGATCTGCAGGATGTCACCGACGTGATCGGTCACAACAAGAATTTCGCCGGCGGCCTGCGGACTCCGATGGAAGCCAACTGGGTCGTGCAGTGGTCGCGCTTCTTCGATCTCGGCGGCACGCCCAATTACGCCCGACGCATCGGCGCCAGCCGCTCGAGCCTCGATTTCCGCAATCTGTTTCCCAACGCCAACGGCGCCTCGCCCGATGGCATCACGTTTCGCGACTTGCTCAGCGCGGCGGCGGCGCGGACCTGGTCGGTAGACGCAATGATCACCACGATCATGCAGCGCAGCCCCGGCTTGATTCCGCCCGGCTGGATGTTCGCCAATGCGGCGCTGCGCCGTTCCGCGATCAATCAGTGGCTGTCGAGCAAGCCGACGGCAGGCAATTTGACCGCCGCCGATATCGCCATGCTGAGCAATGATCCGCCGCTGCCGCTGTTCGTACTGCTGGAGGCAGGTCTGGACCCCAACGTGCAAGGCCAGTGCATGGGCGTGCTTGGCTCGATTGTGGTGGGAGACGTGATGTTCAGGCGCCTCGCAATGGAGCGTCCGCGGGTGGAAATGCTGCGCACGGCGGCCCAGACCGCACTTCCGGACGATCTCGCGAAGGCGGTCGGCGGCGTCGACTCAATGCCCAAGCTGGTCCGGTTCGTCGCGCAATTCGGCGATGTCGCCGAAGCGCCGTTCATCTGACGGCGACAAGTCCGCAGATAACAAGAGGAGAAAACACGTGCAAAGTCCGGTCTCGAACGTCGAAGCATTTGGCCGCCTGGTGAAAAGCTGGGCGACAGGGCTGGATTACGTCACCACCGCCTATACGGCCCAGCCCCCGACCACAGCGATCGCGGCGGATGCAACCTGGGCGTTGCCGGCGATGAGCGCGATCCATGTTGCCATCGGCGGCAGCGCCACGCCGGCCACGATCAGTGCCGTCGCCATGACCTGGAACACGTTCGAGGGCATCCTGCACAACGCGAACAATGTCCTCCCGATGGGCACGATCAGCAATCCCTCCAACGCGGCGAACGTGGTCATCGTGCAAGGCGACAATACCACCATAGTGCTGCGGCTGCCGCCGAAGCTGCGTATTCAGCAGTCGGAGCAACAGCTTCTGCAGCCCGGCAGCCAATACGCGATCCCCGATTTTTATGGCGATATATACCGCGACCCGGCCAACACCGCCAATCCGGCGAAGCAGAAGTTGCCGACCGACAAATCCGGCATCATGCAGCTTCATGCCAACAGGGTAGGCGACTACAGCATGGGGCTGTGCCAGTAGGCTGCGCTTCACCACCCGTGATGAGCCATGCCGCCATCCGGGATGCCGGCCGCCGTCACGCCGGCACGCAGCCGCTCCCAGCTCGGGGCGTGCCCGATCGGGTAAAGATGGAGCAGCCATCGGCCGATAGCGGCGTCGGTCGGTGGTTGTACGCCAAACCAGTTCCCCCGGATGACCGCCAGAAACTGCCGCGCATCCTCGCGAGCCTCATCGTGCCGCTGCAAATACCACAATGCCGCGGCCCGCCATGCGAGCAATGTCGGGGTCATCGTCTGCGCCAGATCGGCGGCGGCGACGGCCTTTTCATCGTCACCACACAAAAAGCAGACCGTGGCGTAGTAGGTCCAATCCCGCAGGCTCGGCAGCAACGACATTTCCAGCGCCCTTGCCGCCATGGCCTGCGCCTGCTGGACCTGGCCGGAAAATGCGTGGAACAGCGCAACCGAAACCAACGTCCAGGAATCATAAGGATTGAGATCGCACGCGATGCCCATATGCACCTGGGCCTGGCCGTAGCGTTTGTTCATCGCCAGCGACCAGCCGAGGCAGAGTTCCGCCTGAGAATCGCGAGGATCGAGCGCCACCGCCCGCTGCGCCAGCGCCAGGGTACGTTCCTCTTTCGCGTGGTCGCGCAGCACGCCAGGATGCGCGATGTGCACCGAATTGTGCATCTGCACCAGGCTGCTGTACAGAGGTGAGTAGTTGGGCGCCCGTTCGGCAGCCTCCGCCAGGATCGTCACTGCCCGGTTCCAGTTTTCCGGACTGAAGTGCCGCAACAGCGACTGTGCGCGCAACCAGGCATCGTGCGCTTCAAGCGAGACGTCGGGTACTCCGGAGACACGTGTCAGCCGCTCGATCGACAATTGAACGTTCAGCGTCGCCGCGATGCGGCGAACAACGCGTTGTTGTGTCTCCGACCAGTTGTCGATCCGCAACTCGAAACGCTCGCTCCAGATCGCGAGGCCGGTCGCCTGCTCTTCCAGCACCATGACCGCATTGATGGTTGCGCCCGCCTGATAGGCCGTGGTGACCAGCCGGTAACGGCTGGCGACCGGCGCGCCGGCATGTTCGTTCGATGCCTCGGCGTCGCTGCCGGCGACATACCACTCGCGAAACCGCACCAGGCACGCGATCAGATCAAACCGAAATCCCTCAACGAGATGGACCCGATCCGGATCCACGCCATTGATGGCGAACGGGGCGAGGAACAGCGCCGGCTTTGGCGGCTGGATCCCCTGCTGCTGGGGGCGTGGCGCCGAATCGCGCGGCGCGACCATCGCCTGGTTCACTTCGGCAGCCGATATGACCGCGCCGTCGGCGCTCGACACTGCCGCGTCGAATTTCCCCTGCTTCACCTCCGCCACCAGTTCCTGGGTCAGCGCCGATGGCTCCTGATCGTACTCCTCGCCCAGCAGCCGGTACAGCTCGTCATAGGCCCGCAGCGCCGCGCCGATCTCGCCATCCTCGGCGGCGCAGCGCATCAACACCCGACAGGCTTCCTCATGCGTCGGATCGAGCAATAGCGCCGCCTGTGCCAGCCGCCGCCGTTGCCGCCGCGGCAGCGACGCTTCGCGATAAGCTTCCTCCAGGCCGCGGATCAGCCGGTCATGCACCGTTTGCCGCCGCGCGGTCACCCAGCCGTGGAACGACGGATCGAGGTCGTCGAGCCCTTCCAGCAGCGTCTCTGCCAGCCGTGCCTGGCGCAGCAGCGCATCCGGCGCGTGTCCCGCCGCCACCGCGCCGAGCAATTCGTGCAGATCGACCCGGAACGATCCCGCCCGCAGCCCCACCGTCATCCGGGTGCCGATCAGGGCGGGGCAGCCGGCAGCGTCCATCGCCTCGCGCAACTCGTGGACCGCCTGGCGCAGCGTGGCCCGGGCATGTTGCTCGCTCGCCTCGCTCCAGAACATGCCGGCGAGCCGCTCGCGTTGCTCCTCTCCCGTCTCGCTGAGCGCGAGATAGGCGAGCATTGCGCGGCCCTTGCGGTTGCGCAGGCGGATCTCGCGGTCACCGTACAGAAAGGTGGCGCCGCCCATCACCGACACCAGCAGTAGCGGCGCCGGCGCGGCGGTCTCCAGGGCAACAACCGCGTCCGTGCCCGGCAGGATCAATGACTGACTCATCGGGGCAAATGTCAGCCTTTCATCACAACGGCGCAATCGCGATGGGATCGATACCGGCCAATTTCGCAGACTGCAGCAGGCGGGAACCTGGCGGCGATGTCATGCCTTGTTCCAGTCCCGGGCAGACGACGCGCGTGACGGGAATGTCGAACGCGGCCCGCGTCAGGTTCAGCGCGCAGGGCGCCAGTCCCGCCGCGGCCAGGCGCCGGCGTAGCTCCGCCAGCGTCGCGAGCGGATCTTCCGTCGGCAGGTCGCGTGGCGGCGAGGGAGGCGCCAGAGGTTGCAGGGCCGGTGTTGTCGCCACGTCGATCGTCGTGAAGCGCCGCAGATGCTGCCGGTCGGTCTCGTTCAGTGCCGCTTCGCCGCGAGCACTGCGCTTGATCGCGGCAAGGCGCGCAGCCAGTTCCATCTGTGTCATCTCGCGCATCGCCCGGTCCGCCGCCGCGCCGAGCGTCGGGCCCGCGGCGTGTCCGCAGCACAGGCTGTAGCCGTCGCTGCCGCAGGATGCCGCCACCACCACCGGCACGCCGATATCGCTGGTGACGTCGAGCAACCAGGTTTGCCGACCGCTCCGGCCGCCGCGAAGCTGCGCCAGGACCGCAGCGCCGAGGCCTGGCGGCAGCATCCGTCCGCGCCGTCCGCCGCGCCACCACAGCGACACGGCGTCGCGCTCGATCAGTTCGAGCAATCCGTGCAGCGTTGCGTGCAGATGATCGGTGCCGGCGCCGCATCCGGTGCTCAGTGGCCATGGCGGGTCGATGTCGCGCGCATCAGGCGCGCGGCGGAAGCAGAGATCGGCCGGCAGGCGCACCGCGCCGCCATCGGCGAGGGCCGCCGCGATGGTCCAGGCGGTTCGCGCGGCTTCGTTGCGCCGGAATGGCTGGAGGTCGTGCCATAGCGCCGTGAGCCTGGGTGGCGCCCCGGTCAGGGCTTCGTCCGCCGTGAGGTACTCGATCGGGTCATGCGGCGTGGCGAACTGCGCCAGGTATTCCACCCCCTCGCCGACACACGCCTCGAACGCGTGGCGGAAGGTGAGTCCGGTGCCCGAGACGCTGCCCAGGGGCAGATCGGGGGCGCCGACCGAGCCGGGATCGACTTCGGCTCCCAGCGCGACGAGGCCGGGCGCGTCCTCGGCCGGCAAGGTGAAGATGCGGTGGAACCCGGCGGCGGCGCGAAGCAAGGCGGCGCGATGTCGGGCTCGGGCCGGATCGTCGCCCAGGTAGCCAAGACGCTGGAGAAGCTCCTGACCGCCACCTTCGGGGGCAGCCTCGCCGAGCAGGATGAGGGCGGCGGCATGCAACGTCGCCGCCAGCGCCTGCATATCCGGGTCCGGGCGCGGTTGCATCGCTCAGGGCATCGCGAGTCGGTGATCGACTCACGGTGGCATCACGCTCGCCGTGCGTCAATCGGCGCCATGAACGCGATCTCGAAGCCAATGACCGCCGCAACGTCGCGCACCGGCTTTGTTGTGGCCATGCGCGCCGAAGTCACCACCGCCAAGGGCGAGCCGGTGTGGGAGTGGATCATCGTCTCGCGCTGGGGCACGGCCGGTGAGCATTTATCGCTGGGGCGCACCAGGGTTGCGGCCGTGCCGGGCAAACCCGCGCCGATCCAGTTGGCACCGCGGCAGACGGCGCTGGCGTCGCTGCTGCGACTGCCGCAGTTGGATGGCGCGCCGACTTTCCTGCTGACCCAGCGGCTGCCGGCGTCGATGAGCGTTGCGGGCGATTTCGGCCCCGCCGAGGGTTATGTGCGCCTGTATGGCCGCGGCGCCAGCCTGCGGCTGACCGCGGAGGGGCGCTGTGTGGGGCGCGCGATCCTCTCGGCCTGGCGCGTGGAGGCGACCCGGGCGCCCTGGATCGGCGAGTTCATCGAGAACGGCGTGACGCCGGAGGGGCAAGCGTAGCCTTCCACCCGGCGGGGCGATGATTGGCGGCGCGGCGGGCCCTCACGGGCCGGCTGACGCGAATGGATTGCGGATCGTCAGCCGCCGCTCGATGACATGGCCATCTTGCAGATCCTCCGAGAACAGGGTCTCGCAGCCGGCATCGAGCGCCGACGCGATGATCAATGCATCGAAAAGTTGATAGCTGGTTTGTGCCGCGATCCGCAGGGCGGCTTCGTGGATCGCGACCGTCAGCGGCAGCGGCGGCAGGCACAAGCGTCGAATCGCCGTCAGAGCATGATCGATATCGACCCACGACCGCCGCAGCTTGCGGTGCGCCACGTTGGCAAATTCGTTGAGCACCTGGACGCTCACGATGCCGCGCCGCGCCAGCAGAGCACGCGCCGCATCCGATCGCCGATCCGGTTGCAGCGCCGCATAGATCAGGATGTTGCTGTCCAGGAAGAAGCGCCCGGTCATTCATCTCGCGCGTTCGCGTCCTCGCGGGAGAAGCCGTAGTTCTCTGGCAGAGTCCAGCCTAGTTCGCGCAGCGCGTCCAACGCTTCGTCGCGCCGCGTATCGCGTGCAACGCGGAAATGGTGGGGATCGGCGGCCTCGATCTCGACCTCGTCGCCTTCGCGCAAGCCGAGCTTCTCTACCACGGCAGCCGGCAGACGCACGGCCAGACTGTTCCCCCAGCGACTGACCTGCATAGGGAGGCTCCTGTTTGGATAAACTTTTTGCTGGTATATCTATCACGCCTCGCTGTCGGCAAGCGCCGCGGATGGAGCGTGACAACGCGATTGGGTGAACGAGGGCGGAGCCGCGACGGACCGCAGGTTGCGTTGGGGGCAGGCACGACGGCCGACGGCCGTGCTATGTCGAATGACCGCTTGCTCAACCGCAGGGCCGCGCGGGCCGACGCACGATTGGCGGCGCGGCAATGACCACGTCATCACGCGGTTCGTCCGATCGCCGTGAAAGAGGTGCTGCCGCGGCTCTCTCTTCCGCTGGCCGCTGGGCCGGCCCATATTTCGGGCATGTACAGCCAGGCGCTCAACACCCCGACCGCTGTCGCCGACAGCAGCCCGGAGGCCGTCCGGTTCCAGGCGCGTATCGACGCCGAGGAACGCGTCGAACCGAACGACTGGATGCCGGAGGACTATCGCCGCACGCTGGTCCGCCAGATCAGCCAGCACGCGCATTCCGAGATCGTCGGCATGTTGCCGGAGGGCAACTGGATCACGCGTGCTCCCACCCTGCGCCGCAAGGCCGCCTTGCTTGCCAAGGTGCAGGACGAGGGCGGCCACGGCCTCTATTTGTATGCCGCGGCGGAAACCCTGGGCGTGAGCCGCGAGGAACTGGTGGAGCAATTGCTGACCGGCCGCGCCAAATACAGCTCGATCTTCAACTACCCGACGCTGACCTGGGCGGACATCGGCGCCATCGGCTGGCTGGTGGATGGCGCGGCGATCATGAACCAGATCCCGCTCTGCCGTTGCTCCTTCGGTCCCTATGCGCGCGCCATGATTCGCATCTGCCGGGAGGAGTCGTTCCACCAGCGCCAGGGATACGAGATCATGCTCACGCTGGTTCGCGGCACGGCGGAGCAAACGGCGATGGCGCAGGATGCGCTGAACCGCTGGTGGTGGCCGTGCCTGATGATGTTCGGCCCGCCGGACTCGCAGTCGCAGCATTCGGACGCATCCATGGGCTGGAAGATCAAGCGCTTCACCAACGATTCGCTGCGGCAGAAATTCGTCGATGCGACGGTGCCGCAGGGACAGTACCTGGGCCTGACCTTCCCCGATCCCGACCTGCATTTTGACGCGGCGTCCGGCCATTGGGTGTTCGGCGAAATCGACTGGGCGGAGTTCCGCCGCGTGCTGGCCGGCGACGGCCCGTGCAATCGCGAACGTCTCGCCGCCCGGCGCCGGGCGCATGAGGACGGCGCCTGGGTGCGCGAAGCCGCGCTGGCGCACGCGGCGAAGCAGCGCGCCACGATGCAGGCGAAGGCGGCGTAGTCTGCGGGCAGGCGAAGGCGGCGTGGTCGGCGGCGACGGAGTATCAATCGTGTCATTGCGAGAAGCGAAGCAACCAGGCAATCCCGTTCGAACGCGTGGTCGGACCGTTGGTGCGCTGCTCGAGCGACATCGCTGCGTCGCTTTGCCGCTCGCGATGAGCGGCGGCGCGGCGGTCCTGGTCACGCCGAAATTGCTCTAGCGATGCCCGACGCGCCAACCCCGCTCTGGGAGGTGTTCATCCGCAGCCGCAACGGGCTGGCGCACAAGCATGTCGGCTCGGTGCATGCGGCGGACGCGACGCTGGCGCTACAGGCGGCGCGCGACGTCTACACGCGGCGCGGCGAGGGGCTTTCCATCTGGGTGGTGCCATCGACCGCGATCACCGCCTCGGACCCGGCGGATCGCGACGTGATGTTCGAACCGACCGGCGCGAAGATCTACCGCCATCCGACGTTCTACGAAGTGCCGGACGAAGTCGGCAACATGTAACGGACCACCAGGTTTCGCTTCGCCTGGTGGAAGCGAGAATGCGAAAATGCCATGGCTGCTGCCTCCATCACCGTTCTCGGCTCGCCTCTCGTCGCTGCCTTGCTGGCACGTGCGGACGATGCGCTGATCCTCGGCCATCGCCTGTCCGAATGGGCCGGCCACGCGCCATTGCTCGAGGAAGAACTCGCGTTTGCCAACATCGCGCTGGACCTGATCGGCCAGGCACGCGCGCTCTACGCGGAGGCCGGCGCGCTGATTGGGCAGAGCGAGGACGAGCTGGCCTATCTCCGCGATGCGCCGCAATGGCGCAACGCGCTGATCATGGAGGTGCCGAACGGCGACTTCGCCTTCAGCATCGCCCGGCTGCTGGTGGTATCGGCGTTCGCGGTGCCGTTCTGGCGGGTGGCCGCTGGATCGTCGCATGCCGCCATCGCGGCGATCGGCGCGAAGGCGGTCAAGGAGACCGAGTACCATCATCGCCACGCCGAAGCGTGGCTGATCCGGCTGGGCGACGGTACCGCCGAGTCGCACCGCCGAGCGCAGGACGCGATGGACGCGTTATGGCCCTACACGGGTGAGTTGCTGGCAGCCGAAGCCCCCGAACTGGTCGCGTCCGGCGTCATCCCCGATCCGCCGACATTGCGGGCGGCATGGGAGGCGTCGGTCGCCGCCACCCTGGCACGCGCCACGCTCGCCCGACCCGCGGACGGCTGGATGCAGTCGGGGGGGCGCACCGGGCGCCACACCGAGCATCTGGGGCATCTGCTGGCGGAACTGCAATTTCTCCAGCGCGCCTATCCGGGGGCGACATGGTAGCGGACGACCGTCTGGCACATGCTCGTGCGGCCGCGGCTTCGGTGCCGGACCCGGAGATCCCCGCGTTGACCATCGAAGACCTTGGCATGCTGCACGATGTGACGCTGTGTGGCGATACGGTCGAGGTGGCGATCACGCCCAGCTACCTTGGCTGCCCTGCGACCGTGCCGATTGCACAGGACGTGGTGGCGGCTTTGGCACGCGCGGGCTTTCCGCACGCGCGCGTGCGCACCGTGCTGGCGCCGCCATGGAGCAGTGACCGGATCACCGCAGCAGGACGGCGCAAGCTGGCGGAGAGCGGCATCGCGCCACCGGACCGAGCGCTGCGTCAGCCGATTTGCCCGCGCTGCGGCAGCGGCCAAACCGAGCAAATCAGCGCGTTCGGCGCGACGCCGTGCAAAGCCTTGCACCGATGTCTGGCATGTCGCGAGCCGTTCGAAGCCTTCAAGTGTCATTAGCTGCCGCCACCGCACGCGCGCCCGTGTCATTAGCTGCCGCCACCGCACGCGCGCCCGCACCCTGTATTCATGGCGGATACTAGCCGCTGCTTTGGCCGTTAAAGATGAAATTGCCCGAATTCAACTGATCCGCGGTGACCCCGGGCAGCACGATGTGGCTGCCATCGAAAGCGATGCGCGCCCAGCCATGTTGATTGCTCGTCACGGCAATGCTGCCGGGAGCTGCTCCGCTTTCGAAGTCAAGTGTGTCGACGCCTGGCACAAAGTCCTTGATGACAGTACGGTAGCCCGTACCGTCGAACACGAACATGTCGGGCCCTGAGACCGCGGTCAGTTGCCGGGATCCGCTCTGCACGGTGACGGTGTTGATCGCAGCGACGGTCTCATCCGTTGCGCTGCCGGAGGCGGTCGGTGAGCCCGCGGCGGGATCGCCCGATGCGGCAGTGGTTGGATCGGTCTGCCCGCTCGTCGTTGACGTGGTTGGAGTGGCGCTTGCCGATTGGCTCGACGGGTCCCCGGATTGGTAAGTCAGCGCTCCGCCTGTGGTGTACGGGTTGGCGGTGTAGGCACGAACATAGGCGATCTTCATCTGGGCAACGAGCGAGGCAGACGGTGCCCCTTCCCATGACCCGTCCGTGCCGCTGTTGATGTCGGCAACCAGGAACATCGGCTGATTCATGTCCGACGGTGTCGGAATCTGAGCTGTCTGCCGGCCGTTGAAGTACCACGTGATGTAGTCCGGTTCCCAATCCACCGCGTAGGTGTTGAACCCCTGGGACATGTCGGTTACGTCGGTCCAGTTGCTTTCGGCGGTGGCGGATGGCCACGCGGTGTTCACCAAGGTGGTGGGATCGCCACCGATCATTTCCGCGACGTCGAGTTGCGGTGCCAGACCGCTTGGCGTATCCAGCCAAAATCCCGCGGTTATGCCCTGCCCCGCCGGCATTTGGATACTGGCTTCGAAATACCCATAAGTCTGCGAGAAAGTACCATCAGTGGTAAGCAGACCGCCGATCCGCGGCTCGTCACCAACGGACGCCGGATTCACATCGGACGGCGTGGGGAAATTGGCAAGCGTGACCGTCCCATTATTGCATGAGATCGGATCCGCGTCCGGCGGCACCAGCGCAGGATTCGCCATCCACGAGCTGTCGCCGAAGGTAAAGCCATCTGGACTCCACGGATATGTGGGCTGCCAAATCGTGCCGAGCGAGTCGAATTCCGTATCAAGGGTTACGTTTGCCATCCGATACAGCCTCTCATGCTTCACCCATGTCGAATTGCGACGCCGTAAACAGGCCAGAGCGATGGGTGTCAACGAAAGTCCGCAACGATCGCGTCTTCAGTCGGAAATTGCATCGCCGGCTCGCTCTGCATTCGCGATCAATAGGAGGGCTGTCATAATTTCACTTGCGCTCGAATCAACGAGCCGCGCCACGGCCTGGCTTGCATGATTGCGGGACTGCGACGAGCCTGGCAGTGTCGCCTGGCCATGCGCGCGAGCCCGGCTGCCTGGTGGTTAATTCGCGATAAATGCCCGGCAGTTCCCGTGATGTCGGCGGGCCTCGTCGATCCGATTGCGGCTCCGCCTCGGCACCAACTCAGAAGTTCAGTGTCTCCGCGGCAAGCGCCAGGGTGCGCCGCGCGCCGACATCGTACAACGATTGCAACCAGCGCCGCAATGGAACGACCAGGCGCTGGTCCTGTCCGAGGGATCCGAACAGAGTCGTAATGGATAACACGGGCGCGGGATCCGGGCCGCCTTGCTCGGCCTTTTCCCGCAACAGCGCTGCCAACGGATGGTGCACGTCGATCGGCTGGCCCTGTTCATCGACACCGCGCACGCGCCGGATCCAGCCGGCCAGCGACAGCGCCAGCAGCTCGACCGACCCGTTCATCTCCAGCCGCGCCATGATCGGCACCACCAGCACGTTCAGGGGTGCGTCGGTGTTCACACGTTCCACGGTGTCGCGGATCGCGGGATTGGCGAAGCGCGCGATCAACGTCCGCTGGTAGTCGGCGAGATCGATGCCGGGCACCGGCGGCAAAGTGGGGCCGGTCTCGCGATCCATCAGTGCGGCCATCAGCCGGCGCAGCAGGTCGTCCTGCATCGTCTCGTGGATATAGGTGTGGCCGGCCAATCGCCCCAGCGCCGCGACGGCCAGATGGCTGCCGTTCAGCAGGCGCAGTTTCATCATTTCATAGGGCGTCACGTCGGGCACGAACTGCGCGCCGACCGTTTCCCAGGCGGGCCGACCGGCGACGAAGCGATCCTCGATGACCCATTGGGTGAAGTCCTCGCACACCACCGGCCAACGGTCGGCAATGCCGTAGGTTTGCTCCAGGTATGCGACGTCCTCCGGCGCGGTCACCGGCGTGATGCGGTCCACCATGGTGTTGGGAAATGCGCCGTGCGCCTCGATCCACGCCGCGAGCGCCGGATCGCGCAGTTTCGCCAGCGCCAGCACCGCCGCGCGCAGCACGTTGCCGTTGTGCTGGATGTTGTCGCAGCTCAGCGCGGTGAAGGCGGAACGCTGCGCGGCCATGCGCCGGCGATAGGACTCGACGATGATGCCGATCGCGCTGTGCGGCGTTTCCGGCGCAGCAAGGTCGGCGCGGATCAATGGATGGTCGGGATCGAACTGCCGCGTCGCGGGGTTCAGGCAATAGCCGTTCTCGGTGACCGTCAGGCTGACGATGCGCACGCCCGGGCGCGCGATCGCATCAAGCAATGCGGTACTGGAATCGCCGGCATAGATGACACGCGCGATCGAGCCGATCACCGCCACCGTCTCTCGATCCCCGCCCCGTTCGATCAGCGTGTAGAGGCCAGCCTGCGGCCCGAGCGCCGCCGCCATGCGTTGGTCCGCCGGCAGCAGTCCCGCGCCGGCAATCGCCCATTGCAGCGCGGATGCGTCCTGCTGCATCAGCGCATGCGTGTAACGCGCCATGTGCGCGCGATGGAACCCGCCGAGACCGAGATGCACGATGCCGACGCGCCGTTGTGTCAGATCGTAGCGCGGACCTGCGACGGATGGTGGCAGGCTACCTATGGTGGCGATGCTGAGCGGAGTGGGCATGGTGTTCTCATGTCACATGGAGCGAGCGATGACATCGAGCGAGGCAATGAGATCGAAGGCTACGACGTTCACTTCACCGCGCCGAAGGTCAGGCCCCGCACCAACTGCCGCTGGCTGAACCAGCCGAACAACAGGATCGGCACCGTTGCCAGCGTCGCCGCGGCGGAGAGTTTGGCCCAGAACAATCCCTCCGGCGCCGAGAACGAGGCAATGAACGCGGTCAGCGGCGCAGCATCGTGCGCGGAGAGGTTCAGGCTCCAGAACGCCTCGTTCCAGCACAGGATGATCGAAAGCAGTGCGGTGGAGGCAATGCCCGGCAGCCCGAGCGGCAGCAGTACGTGCACGATCGAATCCCACACGCCGGCGCCGTCGATGCGGCTTTGCTCGATGATCGCCTTCGGCGTCTCGCGGAAGAAGGTGAACAACATCCAGACGCCGATCGGCAGGTTGCTGAGCATATAGATCAGGATCAGCGCGATGCGGGAATCGAGCAGGCCCGTTTGCTTTGCGATCAGGTAGATTGGCATCAGCACGCCGACCGCGGGCAGCATCTTGGTGGACAGCATCCACAGCAGCGTGCCGCGGGTGCGCTTGGTGGGATAGAACGCCATGGCGAACGCGGCCGGCACCGCCACCGCCAGCATGATCGCCGTCGCCGCCAGCGAAATCAGGGTACTGTTCCAGGCGAATAACGGGTAGTCCGCGCGGCTGAAGATGTCGCGGTAGTTCTCCAGCGTCGGGTGGAACACGAGCACGGGCGGCGTCTGGATCGCCTCCGATTCGGTCTTGAAGCTGGCGAACACCATCCAGAAGATCGGAAAGAACATCAGCAGCGCGGCGAGCCACGCGACGGTCGCCGCCACCGGATGGAACTGCTTGTCGCGCGGTTTCATACGTCCAGCCGCTTTGCCACGGTGTTGATCAGGAAGATGGCGACGATGTTGGCAAGCACGATGGCAATCACGCCTGCCGCCGATGCCGAGCCGACATTGAACGCCAGCAGCGCCCGTTGGTAGATCAGGAACGCCAGGTTGGTGGTGGCGACGCCCGGCCCTCCGGCAGTGGTGACATAGATCTCGGCGAAGATGCCGAGCAAGAAGATGGTCTCGACCATCACCACGACGCTGATCGAACGTCCAAGGTGCGGCACCTGAATGTAGCGGAACATCGCCACCGATCCCGCGCCGTCCAGGCGTGCCGCTTCGATGATCTCCTCGTCCAGCGATTGCAGCGACGTCATCAGGATCAGGAAGGCAAAGGGCAGCCACTCCCAGGACACGATCATGATGATCGAGGCGAGCGGCGCGGTTGCGAACCAGTCGAACGCCGGCAGCCCAACCCCGCGCAGGATCCAGGCGAACAAGCCGTTCACCGGGTTCATCAGCAGGTTCTTCCAGATCAGCGCACTGACCGTGGGCATGACAAAGAACGGTGAGATCATCAGCACACGCGCGATACCGCGGCCGGGGAAGCCGGTTTCGAACACGGCGGCCAGCACCGCGCCGAGGCCCACGGTGATCGCCAGCACGGCCGCCACCAATATTACGGTGACGATCAGCGAGGAGACCAGTGCCGGATCCTGGAAGAGGAAGCGATAGTTGTTCCAGCCAGCGAAGCCGTGGATGATCGGGTTCAGCAGGTTATACCGGCGGAACGAAAACCACAGCGTCATCGCCAGCGGCACCAGCGACCACAGCAACAGCAGCACCACCGAAGGTCCGACCAGCGGCAGCGTAGGCACCGCGCCGCCGCGTCCGCGCAACGCGGTGCGCATCCGGCCGGAGCGCACTGGCGGCGGTGCTGCGATCGCGCCGTTCGTCACTGCCATGCCGCCCTCCTTTGCCAGGGCGTACGCGGGCTACTGCGTATAGCCCGCCTGATCCATTGCCGACTTCACCTGCGTCTGTGCCTGCGCCAGTGCCTGGTCCACCGTGCTCTGGCCGGTGAGCGCGGCCGCCATCAATTGCCCGACCGTGGTGCCGATCGCCTGGAATTCCGGGATCGCCACGTACTGGATGCCGGTATAAGGCACCGGCTGGGCAGTCGGATGCGCCAGGTCGGCGGTTTCGATCGCATGCTCCACCTGTTTGGCGAAGGGCGCCGCGGCGAGGTATTGCGGGTTGTCATAGATCGATTTGCGCGTGCCTGGCGGCACCACGACCCAACCGTTGGTCTGCGCCACCAGCTTGAGGTAGTCGGCGGACGTCGCCCATTGCAGGAAGGACTTCGCCACCGCGGCCTTGTGCGAGCTCTTTGGCACCGCCAGCGCCCAGGCCCAGAACCAGTGGTTGCCGTTTGGCACTTTCGCGATCGGTGCCGGCGCGAAACCGACCTTGCCGACCACCTGGCTCTTCTTCGGGTCGGAGACGAACCCGGCCGCAACGGTCGCATCGATCCACATCGCGCAATGCCCGGTGGAGAACAATGCCAGGTTCTCGTTGAAGCCGTTGGAGCTGGCGCCTGGCGGGCCAGCAGCGCGCAACAGGTTGACGTAGAATGTCACAGCGTCGTGCCATGGGGGCGTATTGAGCTGCGGCTGCCATTTGTCGTTGAACCAGCGTCCGCCGAACGTGTTCACCATGGTGTCGATCAGCGCCATGTTCTCGCCCCAGCCGGGCTTGCCGCGCAGGCATATGCCGTATTGCTGGTGGGCCCGGTCGGTCAGCTTCCTGGCGAAGCCCTCGACCTCGGTCCAGGTCGGTTGTGCCGGCATCGTCAGCCCGGCCTTCGAGAACAGATCCGTGCGATACATCAGGAAGGAGCTTTCCGCGTAGAACGGCACCGCCCACAAATGCCCTTCCGAGGAAAGCGCATCGCGCACCGACTTGAAGATGTCGTCGTAGTCGTAGTTCTTGGGAAAGTCGTCGAGCGGCAGCAGCCATTTCTGCTTGCCCCAGATCGGCGCCTCATAGGAGCCGATGGTCATCACGTCGAACTGCCCGCCGCCGGTGGCGATGTCGGTGGTGACGCGCTGGCGCAGCACGTTCTCCTCCAGCACAACCCAGTTGATCTTGTTCCCCGTCTGCTGCTCCCAGTGCGAGGCGAGCTGCTGCATCACGATCATGTCGTTGTTGTTGACGGTGGCGATCGTGATGGTCTCGGCCCGAGCGGCGTTTGCACAAATGACAAAGACGGCGGCGGTCGCCAGGCGAAGCCAGGTGCGCATGGGGTTCCCTCCGGTTTCGAGGCGTTGTTTGAGATTACACCGCAGAGGATCAGCGATTCGGTCAGGCGTCAAGTTCGGCGCCAGAGACTCGGCGCGGGTTGCCGCTGCGCTTCATTCCCAGACCGTTAGCTGCAATGAGAGGCGGCAGCGCAGGGAACCGGATTGAGAAGGCATGGACATCACGCTGGCTCCGGAACTTGAGGAGTAAATTCAGCGCAAGGTCGCTGCCGGATCATTCAACGGCCCGGGCGATGTGGTTCGTGCCGCGCCGCGGCGCGCTTCGACCTGATCGATCTTGTCGCACGCAAGAACCTGCTCTCCGATCGCCTGGGCGAGACGTGGACGTCGTCGAGCAAAAGTCGCTGCGCCGATGATGCGCGATCGCATCCTTGCCGAGGCCTCGCCGGTGCTCGGATGACGCCCCGCGATCCGCATGCCTAAATCGATGACATCCTCACGGCGATGGACAACATAGAGGCGGACACCGCCGGTTTCGATCTTCCCGGGTTCGCCGCAGATCGGCGCGTCAGGCAGGCAGTTGGTCGAACGCAATCTCGCGATCATCTCCGAGGCGAGCCGCAGGCTGTCGGATCAAGCCAGGCACCGCCAACCGGACATCCCGTGGCGCGCTATTGCCGGGATTGGCAACGTCCTTCGTCACGACTACAGCGTTGTGCAGCCGGATGTCTTGTGGGGTAGCTGCCCGCACCGTCTTGCTCCGCTAAAATTCGCGATGCAGCGAATGCGTGCTGCGCTGGGCCGCCAAGCACCGCCCAACCGACGCTGTGTCTGGCGCCTTCCCGCGGCCTCCCCTATGACCGCATCCGCCCGAGGCCAGGGGACACGATCCCAGGGGACACGATCCCAGGGGACACGATCGCAGGGGACACGATCGCAGGGGACACGATCGCAGGGGACACGATCATGGACGATGCCTTTCGTCAGGCGGCGCTCGACTACCATCGCCTTCCGCGCCCGGGGAAGCTCGCCATCGAGCCGACCAAACGCATGGCCAGCCAGCGCGATCTCGCGCTCGCCTACTCCCCCGGTGTCGCCGCCGCCTGCGAGGCGATCAAGGCCGATCCCGAGACCGCGCGTGACTACACTGCCCGCGGCAATCTGGTCGCGGTGATCTCCAACGGCACCGCGGTCCTCGGCCTCGGCAATATCGGCGCGCTCGCCGGCAAGCCGGTGATGGAAGGCAAGGCGGTACTGTTCAAGAAATTCGCCGGCATCGACGTGTTCGACATCGAAGTGGATGCCGCCGACCCCGAGCGTTTCTGCGACGTGGTCGCCGCGCTGGAACCCACCTTCGGCGCCATCAATCTCGAAGACATCAAGGCCCCCGAGTGCTTCGCCGTCGAAGCCGATCTGCGCGCCCGCATGCGCATCCCGGTGTTCCACGACGACCAGCACGGCACCGCCATCACCGTTGCCGCCGCGGTGCGCAACGGCCTGCTGCTGCAAGGCAAGTCGCTGGCCGACACCCGCCTCGTCACCTCCGGTGCCGGCGCCGCGGCGCTCGCCTGCGTCGATCTGCTGGTGGCGATGGGGCTGCGGCCCGCCAATGTGACACTGACCGACATCAATGGCGTGGTGCGCACCAATCGTCCCAACATGCTGCCCAACATGGCGCGCTACGCCCGCGACACCGACGCCGCCGCGCTGGCCGACGTGCTGGACGGCGCCGACATCTTCCTCGGCCTGTCCGCCCCGCACGTTCTGCGCCCGGAATGGCTGCCGAAACTTGCCGATAAGCCGCTGATCCTGGCGCTGGCGAACCCGGATCCGGAGATTGCACCCGACATCGCGCATGCCGCCCGCCCGGATGCGATCGTCGCCACCGGCCGCAGCGATTATCCAAACCAGGTCAACAACGTCCTGTGCTTCCCGTTTATTTTCCGCGGCGCGCTGGACGTCTCCGCCACCACGATCAACGAGGCGATGAAGATCGCTGCCGTTGAAGCACTCGCCGGTCTCGCGCGCATGGAAGCGAGCGAAGTCGTCGCCGCGGCCTATGGCGGCTCGGCGCCGGTGTTCGGCCCGAACTACATCATTCCCAAGCCGTTCGATCCGCGGCTGATCCTCGAGATCGCCCCCGCCGTCGCCTGCGCCGCGATGGAGACCGGCGTGGCGCGACGCCCCATCGCGGATTTCGACGTCTACCGCCGCGAACTGGAACGCTTCGTGTTCCGCTCCGGCCAGCTCATGCACCCGGTGTTCGAGGTGGCCAGGCAGGCGCCGAAGCGCCGCATCGTCTTCTCGGAAGGCGAGGAAGACCGCGTCCTCCGCGCCGCCCAGACGCTGGTCGACGACAACATCGCTGCCCCCATCTTGCTCGGCCGCCGCGACGTGATCGCGCGCAAGGTGCGCGAGATGGGATTGCGCATCGACCTCACCGACGGCGTGCACGTGCTGGACCCGACGCAGGATCACGACGTGTTCGGTCCGCTGGTTCCGGAATATCAGCGTCTCGCCGGCCGCCGCGGTGCCCCGCCGGAGGTCGCAGCGCGCCGCGTGGGCACCCGTCCCTCGGTTGCGGCTGCCATGCTGCTGCACTCCGGGCTCGCGGACGCCGCGATCTGCGGCGGCACCGGAAACTGGTGGCGGCAGATTCAATACGTGCTGCCGATCATTGCGCGGCGCCCGGGCGTGAACCGTGTCTATGCGCTGTCGGCGCTGATCCTCCCCTCCGGCGCCTTGTTCATTGGCGACACGCACATGGTGGTGGACCCCACGCCGGAACAAATCACCGAACTGACGCTGCTGGCGGCAGACGCGGTGCGCCGTTTCGGCGTCGTGCCGAAGGCCGCGCTGCTGTCGCATTCCAGCTTCGGCGCCAGCGACAGCGAGTCGGCGCGCAAGATGCGGCACGCGCTGGCGATGATCCGAGCGCGTGATCCGGCACTGGAAATCGACGGCGAGATGCACGCGGACGCCGCGCTGGTGGAGACGGTTCGCAGTCAGGCGGTGCCGGATTCGACACTGCATGGCGCCGCGAACCTGCTGATCATGCCCAGCCTGGATGCCGCCAATATCGCGTTCACCTTGTTGCGGGCCGCAGCGGACGGACTGGCGGTCGGTCCCATCCTGCTGGGCATGTCGCGGCCGATCCATGTGCTGGTGCCCAGCGTCACTGCGCGCGGCATCGTCAATCTCAGTGCGCTTGCGGTGGCTGCCGTGGCCGGGAAAGCGGCCGCATAACAGGGTGACGGGCCGGCACGCGTTGCCGGCGCGCCGGCCCGATCCGCCACGCTCCGGCGGAACTACTGGATGATGATCTCCACCCGGCGGTTCTGCGGCTCGCGCACGCCGGCGCCGGTGGGCACCAGCAGATGCGTCTCGCCGTAGCCGCGGATGGCGATCACGTTCTGTGGCACGCCGTCGCGCACCAATTCGCCTTCCACCGCGCGGGCGCGGCGGATCGACAGGCCCATATTGTATTGCGGCGTGCCAGATGTATCAGTGTAGCCGTTCACCATGATGCTGGTGTACTGCACGCGCCGGGAATTGTCGGCGGCCTCGCGGATGATCTCGCGCGCGCGATCGGTCAGGTCGGCGCGGTCCCAATCGAAGAACACCAGATACGAGCGTGACGGCGCCGGTGCGGGCGCAGCCTGCGCCATTGGGGCAGGCGCCGGCGCGGGCGGGCGCGGCGTGTTGAACGCATAGCGCAGCCCGATCAGGAAGATGTGGTCGAACTGGTTATGCATTTTCAGATTGGTGATTGCCTCCGGCCCGCCGCCGACGGGCGTCTCCAGTGCGCCGAACTTTTCGCCGCCCAGAACGTCCATGAAACGATACTCGGCGGTGAACGACAGGCCAGGCACGCTGGCGATGGGCATCGACGCGCCCACGATCGCCTGCCAGGCAAACGCGCCGCTGGTGCCATCGGTAGCCAGCGTGAACGGCCCTCCCGTCTGCGTGACGCTCAGGCCATCGAAATGAGTCCACTGGTAACCGGCGCCGGCGCCAAGGTACGGATAGATCCATGGCGAACCGATATCAAAATCGTACAGCGCGTTTCCCATCACGCCGTAGGTATGCTGGATGCCCTTGGTCGCCGAGGCGAAGGGCGTCTGCAGTTCGTTCACGCCCTGGCGCGTGAAGTCACCTTGGACTTCGAAGCGGAACCCATTGCCCAGGCCGTAGCCGATGGCGCCGATGCCGGTGACGCCAACGTTGTTTTTCAGTGTCAGGCGACTCGCGCGATCCACCGGCGTGCTCGGGACCATATCGGTGTTCTGTGGCAGGTTGGCGCCGACGCCGCCGGAAATATAGAGGCCGCTGACCGGCTGGGCGATCGCCGCCAACGGCATCGCGAGGAGGGCTGTCGCCAGCACCGTACCCCAATGTCTCATGGTCTTCGTCTCCTGTCCGCTTGCTGCGAGCAGGCCCGCCTATCGGCTGCCGCATCCGCGTTCGTGCATTGGCGCGCGCAATGAACGCGGGCCGGGCCGCATAATGTGGATCGGCGACCGCGGGGCAAATCACCTGGACTTGCTTCACGCTGCATTGTGCAGGCTCAGAAGTCGGGTGAATCAATCGTAATCAATGCGCCGAATTGCCGCACGATTGGTCGCGTGACAGAGACCAGATTGGGAAAAGCCTCCCGTTCGCATGCGCCTTCGCCGCCGTCGCGCCGTTACGTCCGCTCCCGCACGCAGCGCCGGCGAAGCTCTCGCATCAGCGCATGATGATTTCGACGCGGCGGTTCTGCGGCTCGCGAACGCCGCGGCCGGTTGCTACCAGCAGGTGCGTCTCGCCGAACCCCTGCGTCGTGATTGCGCCGGCGGGCACGCCGTCGCGGATGAGTTCGGCCTTCACCGCGTTGGCGCGGCGGATCGACAGGCCCATGTTGTACTGCGGCGTGCCCGACGTATCAGTGTAGCCGTTCACCTCGATCCGCGTGAGTTGCACGTGCGTCGAATTGTCGGCAGCTTCCTTGACGATCTGGCGGGCGCGGTCGGTCAGCGTCGCCTTGTCCCAATCGAAGAACACCAGATAGGAACGCGCCGGCTGCACCGCCGGGGCAGGGGCGGCGGCCGGCGCGATGGCGGGCGAAGGCGGCGGTACCTGGCCGAAGGCGTAGCGTACGCCGAGCAAGAAGCTGTGGTCATACTGGTGCTGCACCTTGAGTGCGACGGGCACGGTGGCGCCGGCAATCGTGTTCTCGCCGGTAAAGGTCTCATCGCCCGGAATGCCGAAGAAACGATATTCCGCGGTTATGATCAGGCCGGGCATGCGAGGCACCGGAAACGACAGGCCGCCGATTGCCTGGAACGCAAACGCGCCCTCGGTCGAGTCGAAGCGCATGCTCTGCGATGGGGCCGCCGCGGTGAAAGTGCGATCGCCCGAGAAATGATCCCAGGCATAACCGGCGCCGCCGCCGAAATAAGGGAACATCCACGGCAGGCCGATGTCGAGATCGTAGAGCGCATTCACCATGACGCCGTAGGTGTGCAGGTTGCCGCTGTTGCCGGCGACCGTGGCGTTGGCAGTCGAGGGCAGGGGTGCTTCTCGGTAGTTGCCTTCCAGCTCCAGGCGGAAGCCGTTGCCGAGGCCGTATCCGATGCTGCCGAGACCGACGAAGCCGCCGCCCGGCTTGATCTCGCCACCGCCGGCCAGTGGATCGTTCTCCGGCAGGTTATAGCCCGCACCGGCGCCGATATACGGCCCCTGGAACGGCTGCGCCCAGCCGGTCAGCGGGGCAGCGAGCAATGCCAGTGTCAGCGCCCCGTCTCGAATCCGCATGCTGCTTTTCCCCCTGCGAGGCCTCATGAAAAGGGCGCCTTGCGGCGCCCTTTCCGTAGGCATCACTGATTCATCTGTCAAACGTCAGTGCAGGATGATCTCGACGCGCCGGTTCTGCGGCTCGCGCACGCCGGGGCCGGTGGGCACCAGCAGATGCGTCTCGCCGAAGCCCTGGGTCGTGATCTCGCCGGCCGGAACGCCGTCACGGATCAGTTCGGCCTTCACCGCGTTGGCGCGGCGAATCGAGAGGCCCATGTTGTATTGCGGCGTGCCGGACGTGTCGGTGTAGCCGTTGACCTCGATCCGGGTGACCTGCACGTGCCGCGAATTGTCGGCCGCCTCCGAGATGATCTGGCGGGCGCGGTCGGTCAGGGTGGCCTTATCCCAGTCGAAGAACACGAGGTAGGAACGCGCCGGCTGCACCGCAGGGGCCGGAGCGGCCATCGGGGCGGGTGCCGGCGGCGGCACCTGGCCGAAATTGTAGCGGAAGCCGATCAGGAAGGTGTGGTTGTAGTCGTCGTCCAGCTTCACGCTGCCGGTGCCGTAGACGCCCGCCGCAGTGCCGTAGGCAGGATAGCTGCGATCGCCGGCCAGGCCCATGAACCGGTATTCGGCGGTGAGCGTGAGGCCCGGTGCGGCCGCGATCGGCACCCCGACGCCGACGATCGCCTGATAGGCGAAAGCGCCCTGGGTGTGGCCATACAGGTTTGCCGATGACGAGCCGCTATAGGCATGGACGTCTTGCTCGAACGCCCACTGGTAGCCGACGCCGGCGCCGACATATGGCACCACCGGGCCGAGCCCATTGAAGTCGTAGGCCACGTTCACCATTGGCCCGTACTTCTGCTCCCAGCCCCCGACACTTGCGCTGCTGTTGCTGATGGAGTCGAACTGGTTGGCGCGATAGTCGCCTTCGACTTCGACCCGGAAGCCGTTGCCGAAGCCCCAGCCGATCGCCAGGTCGAACGCCGGGCCAACGCGCGAGCCGAGGCTGCCGGACGTGCCTATCGTGCTGCCACCGACAGTAACCGACTTGACGTCCTCATCCTGCATCAGGTTCACGCCGGCACCGCCGCCGATATAGAGGCCGGTCACCGGCTGGGCACTCGCCGCGATCGGCAGGGCCAGGAAGCTGGCCGGCAGGGCCAGCAGACTGGCCGCCAGGAGTGCGCCCCGAAGCTGCATTTTCATTCTCCTCGTCCGAATGTTTCCCGGCCCCTGAGCGCGTCAAAACACGGCTGCAACGGCCCCTTACGCTGAAAAAACCATAGCGATGCGGACTGCGCGTGGGGAGGGGTGGCAGGTGTTTGGCCAGATTCTGTTGCTTGTCTGCCACACGCGATCGGCAGTGCGGCAACAGGGTGCGGTTGCGCCGAAATCTGGCGGAAGAGAGCAGGAGTCGAACCTGCCCGGGGCCGCTTGGCAGCCCCAACCGGGTTTGAAGTCCGGCCGGCCCACCGGGACCGCTTCTCCTCCTCGCGGATTATTGACCGCTCCGGATGCCGCCGGGAAGCTGCGCCATGAAGGCCGCTTCCTCCCCCGGCTCCAGGCAGCGGCAGTCCAGCCAGAGTCGACCCATGGCAATCCGCCCGATCACCGGCCGCGGCAGGTTGCGCAGCGTATTCGCCAGCGTCTCCAATCCACTACCACCAATCGTCAGGGCCGCCGATGGCAGCAGGTCGAGCGGCAATGCGCCTGATCCGATCTGGCTCCGGCACGCCTCCACTGCCACCGCTCGGTCGGGAAAGGCGGCCCGCAGGGCGGGCAACACGCGCTCGGCGGTGGCGCGAATCTCACCCTCAGCGCGCGACAGCAAGCGCAGGGTTGGCAGCCGTTGGCGCAGCCGATCGGGGTCGAGGTAGAGCCGCAGCACCTGCTCCAGCGCCGCCAGCCGAGCCTTGTCGAGCCGCAGCGCACGCTTCAACGGATTGGCGTTGATGCGCCTTATCACTTTTCCGTGACCGACGATCAGGCCGGCTTGAGGACCTCCCAGCAGCTTATCGCCGGAGAACGTCACCACGTCGGCGCCGGCCGCGAGCGACTCCCGCGGCGTGGGCTCGTGCGGCAGTCCCCAGGCGGCGATATCGACCAGGGTGCCGCTGCCCAGGTCCTCCGCCAGTGGGAGGTTGGCGGCATGGGCGATGGCTGCGAGTTCGTTGGTGCCGACCGCGGCGGTGAAGCCGGTGATGGCATAGTTGGAGGGATGCACCCGCATCAGCAACGCGGTCTCCGGGCCGATGGCTTGTTGGTAGTCACGCGGGTGGGTGCGATTGGTGGTGCCGACCTCGCGCAGGATGGCGCCGGCGCGGGACATGATCTCGGGAATGCGGAAGGCGCCGCCGATCTCGATCAGCTCGCCGCGGGAAACCGGGACCTGTTTGCCGAGCGCCAGCGTGTTGAGGACGAGAAGTACCGCGGCGGCATTGTTGTTCACCACGGTAGCGGCTTCGGCGCCGGTAAGCTGGCAGAGCAGCGGGGCGACATGGTCGTCGCGCTCGCCGCGGCGGCCGGTGGCCAGGTCGAATTCCAGCGTGGTGGCAGAGCGTAGCGCGGCGGCGGCGGCCTCGGCGGCTTCCGGCGGCAGCGGCGCGCGGCCCAGATTGGTGTGCAGCACCGTGCCGGTGAGGTTGAACACCGGCCGCTGGCTGGCGGCGAACCGGCGGGCAAGGATGTCGGCGGATTCCCGCACTATCGCGGCAGGCGGGATATCGAAGGCGCGCACCATGCGCCGGTTGGCAAGTGCCGTGCGCAAAGCCGCGGTCACCGCATGGCGACCGTATTGTTCGATCAGGGGCGCAGCCTCGGGGGAGCGCAGCAGCGCATCGAGCGAGGGCAGCGGGCTGGCACTGTCAGGCATCGCGCGCATCGTAGGGCTGGCGGGTTTCCGCTGTCAGTGCCCCTGTCGTGGGCGCTCGGAGCGCGCGCCTGAGGCAGGCGGAGCAAGCGCGCCAGGAGGGCAGCGCGCGACGGCCTGGGCGGCATCTCAGGTGCCCGGCGCGGCGGCCGATTGCGGCGCCGGCTCGATGATCTGCGGCGCGCCCGCCGCGACACGAAACACCGCCAGCCCGCGCCGCACCTGCCCGTCCGGCAGCAGCGCCAGCCAGCCATCGGCGCCAATGAAGCCGGCCGGTTGCGCCAGTGCGGCGACCGAATATCCGCCGCTGGCGCCAAGCACGCGCGCGATTGATGCCGCGTCGAACGCCAGGTCGGCGATCGCCGGCGGCGAGGTGGCATACTTGGCGGAATAGGTTTGCTCGAGTCCCGCCCGCGCCGCCGGATCCGGCGCAGCGAACCACGCACCGCCCATCTGGCCGGAACCGCTGGCCCGCGACGCCCACAGGGACGGCCCCAGAATCTGCACCTGCGACCGATTCACGTCGTAATAGGGCAGCATCGCGGCGACCTCGGCCAGGGCCTCGCCGGTGTCGGCCAGCAGCAGGGCGGAGAAGCTGGGCGGCGGAATCGGCGTCTTGCCCAGTTCCACCGCCTCGCGCCGCGCCTCCGGCGTGCCCAACTCCTTCGCCTTCTGGATCTGAGCGTCGATCGGCCCGCGGCGATTGGCGTAGTCGGACAGCGCCCGCGTGGTGGTGTTGATCGAGCCCATCCCCTGCCCGTGGTACATGATCTGCGGCGGCGGCAGTCCATCGGCCTGCGTTGCTTGGCCGAGTGCCTGGCCCATCACATGACCGAACTCGCTGTCCGGCAACAGCGCCGCGAGCTGGGTGCGTCCCTGCGCCTGCACGGCCGCCACCAGCCGGCGGACCTGCTGGCCCGGCGTGATGCCCAGGGTCCAGACGCCGGGCTGCGCCTGGGACGGGTCGTTGGTGAAGGCCAGCACCGGCACGCCTGAGCCGCGTGCGATCGGTGCCACGGCGGCGGTCTCGCTCGACAGCAACGGGCCGATGATCAGGCCGGCGCCATCGGCGATGGCGGCCCGGGCCGCGGCGACCGCCCCCTGTGGCGTGCCGCCGGTGTCCTTTACATCGAGCTGTGGCGCGCCGGGCACGTCCAGGGCAAGCTGCGCCGCCTGCTGCAATGCCTGGCCGACATTGGCGTATTGCCCGGTGAGCGGCACCAGCAAGGCAACCAGGGCGCTGCGCGGCGCCGCCTGCGACAGCGGCTGGTTCATGCCGAGTCCGATCGGCGCGGCAGTGCCTGGGGCGCCGGGGTAGTAGTATCCGCCCGTCCCCTCGCTGCAGCCGGCCAATGCCAGAGGCCCGAGGAGCAATAATGCCCGACGACGCATGCCCCGCTTCTCCCGTTGACCCGCCGGACGCCGAGTTCGTCCCCGGCGGTCTTGTGCTGGTTTCCACGCCGATCGGCAACCTCGGCGACGTATCGGCACGGGCGCGTGCCACGTTGGCGGCGTGCGACCTGGTGCTGTGCGAGGATACGCGCCACACCGCGACATTGCTTTCGGCGCTGGGGCTGCGCGCGCGCACGGAGGCGCTGCACGAGCATAACGAGGACGCACGCATCGCGCCGGTGCTGGCGCTGCTGCGGGCCGGGAAGCGCGTCGCGCTGGTATCGGACGCGGGTACGCCGCTGTTGTCGGACCCGGGCTATCGCCTGGTGCGCGCGGCATTGGCGGCGGGCCTCAGCGTGAGTGCGATTCCGGGGCCCAATGCTGCTCTCACCGCCCTGATCCTGTCGGGATTGCCGCCGGTGCCGTTCCTGTTTCTGGGCTTCCCACCCCCTCGGGCGGCGGCGCGGCAGGCGGCGTTCGGGCGGCTGCGTGCGCAGGAGCACGCGGGGCTGGCGGCAACGCTGATCTGGCACGAGGCGCCGCACCGCCTCGCGGCGACACTGGCCGACATGGTGACGGCATTTGGCGACCGCCCGGCCGCAGTCGCGCGGGAACTGACCAAGCGGTTCGAGCAAGTTCATCGCGCCAGGTTGCCCGACCTTGCGCTACGGGCGGCAGGCGAGACGATGCGGGGAGAGATGACGGTGCTGGTCGGTCCCCCTGCGGCGGCGGCGGCCGATGCCGCGGCCCTGGACGATCAGTTGCGGTCAGCCCTGGCGGCGGGAAGCGTGAAGGATGCCGCGGCGTTGGTATCCACCGCGACGGGCCTGCCGCGGAAGCTGGTGTACGCGCGGGCGTTGGCGCTGGCAGACCAACGGCGGTAACTGCGGGGTACGCCGTGCTGTCCTCGCGAGATGCCTGTCAGCGAGATGCCTGTCAGCGAGATGCCTGTCAGCCGAGGTGGCTGTCAGCGCGAGATGCCGGTCAGCCGCGGTGGATGTCAGCGAGATGCCGGTCAGCCGCGGTGGCTGTCAGCGAGATGCCGGTCAGCCGCGGTGGCCGACCCGGGGACGCCGGTTCGCCGGGGCGTGGCGGCCCGGCGCAATCCTGGCGCCATGACGGCTGCCGGGACGGCTGCTACCGCTTGGCGGACAGGGTTCGTGTCGCGCGCAAGCCGTCGAGAATGGCGTCTGCGAGCGCCCGCGCCGTACAGACATAGCCGCGATCGTTCTGGTGCAGCCCGTCGGAGGAGATGAAGGTAGGCTCCGGCGCCCCCTCCTGCTGCCAGGCGGCCATCAGTGCGGATCTCGAGAACAGGCCGACGCCGGTGGCCTGGGCCACTTGCGCGAGGATGGCATCCATCAGCGCATGCTCTGGCGCCGCGTCCACTTTTGGCGAGTGCTGGTTGTCCATCAGCACCACGTCGATGCCGGCGGCCTGCAGCCGTTCCACGCCCTCGGTGACCATGGTGCGGAACGTGTCTGGATCGGCATGGCGTAGCGCACCGTTGGCGCCGACCTGCCAGACCACGAGTTGCGGCCGCACGGCGATTACATCGGTCTGTAGCCGCGCCAGCTCCTCTGGTGCATCCTGCCCGCCGACACCCCGATTGATGACCGCGATATGCATGCGGGGCAGCGCGTGTTCCAGCGCCGCCTGTAGTTCGGCCGGATAACTGTGTGCCGGGTCCGATGCCATCACGCCAAGCGTGGACGACGAGCCGATCGCCACCAGGAGCGCTTCGCTGCCTTGCTCCAGCGTGGCGCGCAGATGCCGGAGATGCAGCAGGGGCGCCGGGGGTTCGGCAGGGCACGGCGCGTCGGCCCACGCTAATCCCGCGCCGCAAAGCAGCACCAGAGCGAGAACGACAACCCGGGCCGGTAATTTCGTCGTGAGTGGCATTGACGCGCACTCAATCGCAACAATGCCATCTTGTCCAGCAATGATTTACCGGGTCAGAGTCGCCGTTTTAACGCGGCTGTCACGTTGCGGTGCCGCCCACCGTCAGTCCAGCCATTTTCAGTGTCGGCTGGCCGACCCCTACCGGCACGCCTTGCCCGTTCTTGCCGCAGGTGCCGATCCCCGGATCCAGCGCCATGTCGTTGCCGACCATCGTCACCTTGGTCAGCGCATCCGGCCCGTTGCCGATCAGCGTCGCGCCCTTCACCGGGGCGGTCACCTTGCCATCCTCGATCAGGTACGCCTCGGAGGCCGAGAACACAAACTTGCCGGAGGTGATGTCCACCTGCCCGCCGCCGAAATTCACCGCGAACAGGCCGCGCTTGACCGAGCGGATCATCTCCTCCGCGGTCGCCGTGCCGCCCAGCATGATCGTGTTGGTCATGCGCGGCATCGGCGCGTGGGCGTAGGACTGGCGGCGGCCATTGCCGGTGGGTGCCATGCCCATCAGCCGCGCATTTAGCCGGTCCTGCATGAAACCGGTCAGGATACCGTCCTCGATCAGCACCGTGCGGCTGGTGGGCGTGCCCTCGTCGTCCACCGTCAGGCTGCCGCGGCGATCGGGAATGGTGCCGTCGTCCACCACGGTTACGCCGGGCACGGCGATGCGCTGGCCGAGCAAGCCGGCGAAGGCCGACGTCTTCTTGCGATTGAAATCGCCTTCCAGCCCGTGGCCGATCGCTTCGTGGAGCAAGATGCCGGGCCAGCCAGCGCCCAACACCACCTCCATCTCGCCAGCCGGCGCTGGCACGCTCTCGAGATTCACCAGTGCCTGGCGCAACGCCTCGTCCACCGCGGCGCGCCAGGTCGCGGCGTCGGTGACCTTGTCGTAGTTGAACCGGCCGCCGGTGCCATAGCTGCCGGTCTCGCGGCGGCCGTCCTGTTCCACCACCACCGAGACATTCAGCCGCACCAGCGGACGCAGGTCGGCGACGCGGGTACCATCCGGGCGCATGATCTGCACCGCTTGCCACTCACCGGTGAGCGAGGCCATGACCTGCTTCACGCGTGGGTCCTTGCCGCGGGCGAAAGCGTCGATCTCTGACAACAGCGCGGTGCGGGCCGGGAAATCCGCGGCCCCCAGCGGATTGGCGTCGGAATAGAGCCGCGCGTTGGTGGCGCGCGGCGGTTCGGCCGTGGTGCCGGAATGCCCGGCGGCGACGGCCGCAACGCTGGCAGCGGCCCGCCGCAACGCGGGTTCGGAGATCTCGCCGGCATGCGCGTAGCCCGTGGCCTCGCCGGCGACGGCGCGCAGGCCGAAGCCCAGATTGGTGTCGAAGCCGGCGCTGCGGATGCGGCCGTCGTCGAGGCTGATCGATTCCGATTCCCGGTATTCGAGATATAGCTCGCCGTCATCGCTGGCGCCCAATGCCTCGCCCACGACTTGCTCCGCGGTCGTGCGGTCCAGCGCGGCGTCGGCGCGCTCAAAGAACAGCCGGTCAGTCTCGGTGAGCGGGGTCATGGGCAGTCACCAATCGTCAGTGGGTGAGTGGTCAGATGGGATCGCCGGGGCCGGTTCGCCATCACAGTGCGAGCCCCCCGGCAGCGCCGTCAGATTGCTCTGCCACCAGCAGCGCGGCCGGCAGCCGGATTTCGGCCGTGGTGCCCGCGCCGGCGCGGCTGGTCAGGGTCAACGTGCCACCATGTCCTGCGACCAGGGCGCGGGAAACATAGAGGCCGAGGCCGGACCCCTGGTAGCGACGCGCCAGCGTGGAATCGAGCTGCGTGAACGGCTCGAAGACGCGATCGAGATCCGCCTCGCGGATGCCGATGCCGTTGTCGCGCACGAAGATCAGCAGGCTGCCATCGGGCTCGAGGCTCGCGCCGGCGGTGACGGCACCGCCGATTTCGGTGAACTTCACAGCGTTCGACAGCAGGTGGCGCAGCACCTGGGCGAGCCGGCGCTCGTCGCCGCGCAGCCGGGGCAGGCCGTCTGCCAGCTCCGCGGTCAGGGTCACCTCCGCCGCCTGGGCCGCGGCGTCCGCCTGCCGCACCGCGGTGCGCACCAGACGGTCGATATCGACGATGTCGGAGGCGAGGTCGAAGCGGCCCGCCTCGATCCGGGCAACGTCCAGGATGATGTTGATCAGGTTGAGCAAGTTGCGCCCGGATTCGTTGATCTGGCGGGCGAACTCGGCGACCCGGGCGGGCGCCGGGTTGGTCGCCTCGCGCAGCAGCGCATCGGAGAAGCCGATGACCGCATTCAACGGCGTGCGCAGCTCGTGGCTCATGGTCGCAAGGAAGCGCGACTTCGCCTGGTTGGCGGTCTCCGCGATTTCCTTGGCGCGGCGCAGCTCCTCTTCCGCCAGGCGGGCTTCGGTCACGTCGGAATAGGTGGAGATCCAGCCGCCGCCGGGGATCGGATCGGACCGGACCTCGACCTGCCGGCCGGTACGCAGTCGCAGCGTGCGGATATAGACGGTGGAGCGGTCGCGTGACCGCAAGCCTTCCGCCACGGCGCGCGCCTCGTCACCATCGCCGAATTCCCCGCGCAGCCGCATGTTGTCGACAATCTCATCCTGGGTGCGGCCGGGTGTGAGCAAGCCGGGCGGGTGGTTCATCAGCTCCGTGACCACGGCATTGCTGGCGATCAGCCGTCGGTCCGCGCCCCAAAGCATGACGCCATGGCGGATCGAGGCCAGCATGGCGGCCATCTCCTCCGCCCGGCGCGACAGCTCGGCCTCCGCCAGGGTCAGCGGTGTGATGTCGGTCACCACGCTGATGAAGCCGCCGGTCGGCAGCGGTGCGGTGCGGACATCCACCACGGTGCCGTTCGGTCTGGTGCGCTGCCGCCGCTGTGGCCGGTTGACCTCGAACGCGGCCTGCTGCGCGGCGATCTCGGCGGCATTTCCCGGACCGAATTCGCCGGCTTCGGCGCGGCGGCGGATCACCTCGAGCCGGTGGTCGCCGATCGCCAGCGGCGCGCCGGACATCACCTGCAAGTAGGCACGATTGAACATCGTCACGCGCAGGTCCGGCCCATAGACGCAGATCCCGTTGGGGATCGCTTCCAGGATCGCATCCAGCGCCCGCGCCCGCCGCGACGCGTCATCCTCGGCGCGGACCTGCGCCGTGACGTCCGCCACCGCCATGGTCCAGCCGCCATCAGGCAATGGGTCGGAGGTGACATCGATCACCTCGCCGTTGCTGCGGATACGCCGTGTGGCGGACTGACGCGTGCGGTCCAGCGCCCGCTGCGCGGCAATAAAGGAAGCGCCGTCGACGCCGGCGAACTCGTCGCGCGACGCCATCAGCTCGAGGATCGCCGAAAACGGCATGCCGCGTCGCACATGGTCGACGGGCAGGGCAAGCAATTCGATGAAGCGGGGATTGGCGAACAGCAGCGTGCCGGCGGCGCCAAAAGCGGCCAGACCGAGCTGCAAGGTGGCCAGCGCGGTGTTGGTCTGGGTCAGTGCGCGCTCGGCTTCGGCCCGTGCCTCGATCAGCGAGGTGGTCTCGAGCGCACACACCACGTAGCCGCCATCAGGCAACGGGGCGATATGCAGGTCGAAGCTGCGTCCATGGAAGGTGCGGCGACGGAGGCGCGCCGGGCGGGAGCGATCCGCGGCCATGATCGCGGCCACCTGCGCCTCCGGATCGCCAGGGCCATAGACGCCGCGATGAGCGGAGGCACGCACGGCGTCCTCCACCGGCGTGCCCGGCAGGATGCTGCCCGGCGGCAGATCGAGCGAGTCGAGGAAGGCGGGGTTCATGTACGCGATGCGGCGGGCGGCATCGACGATGGCGACGCCGACCGGCAGTGCTTCCAGTACCGGATCGACCTCGATCGCCGGGATCGCCGCCACCGTCGTTTCCCCCCGTCGGGCCATGCGTGCGGCTCTCAGGTCGCTACCGCCGATGGCGGACGCCGCAGCACGTGGACCAGCACGATGGCGGAGGTGAGCAATAACACGGCGTTGGCCTGATGGGCGGCGGCCAGGCCGAGGGGAACCACCAACAACAGCGTGGCCACCCCCAGGGCATATTGCACAGCGGCAGTGAAGCCGAGGGCAAACAGCGGCAGCCGCACGGCAAGCGGAGCAGGGGTGGCGAAGCCGACCGCGACCGTGAGCGCGACCATCAGTGCCGTGAGCGTCGCGAGCAATCGGTGGTCGAACTGCACCGCTGCGATATTGTCGGTGAGGTTGCTGAGGAAGGGCGTCAGCCGGGCGTAGCCCTGTGGCACAAGCTGGCCATCCATCAGTGGGAAGGTGTTGTAGTCCCAGCCGGCATGCGTGCCTGCAACGAAGCCGCCGGCGACGATCGTCAGCGCGAGCAAGCCGGTGCAGGCGAGGCCAAGCGGGCGCAGATAGTGAGTTTGCGGCCGGTGCTTCGGCGTGGGGTGCAGTACGGTGAGGCCGGTCCAGACGATCGCGGTGTAGAGCACTAATGCAAGACCAAGGTGAATGACGAGGCGATAGGCCTCGACATGGGTGGAATCGGGGAAGAAGCCGGAGGACACCATGAACCAGCCGACCGCGCCTTGCAGCCCGCCGAGCAAGAACAAGGTGGCGAGCCAGGGGCGCAGGCGGCGCTCGAGCCGGCCGGTGACCCAGAACCAGACCAGCGGGACGAGGAAGGCGAGACCGATCAGCCGGCCCCACAGGCGATGCATGTATTCCAGCCAGAAGATATGGCGGAAGCCATCGATGCCGAACCCCTGGTGCTGCAACTTGTATTGGGGGATCTGCTGATAGAGGTGGAACAATTTCTCCCAGTCCGCGTGGCTCAGCGGCGGCAGGATGCCGCTCACCGGCGCCCATTCCATGATCGAGAGTCCGGATCCGGTCAGCCGGGTGACGCCGCCCAGCACGACCATGACCAGGATCATGCCCGCCACCGAGAACAGCCAGGTCGCCACCAGCCGGCGATTGCGCCGGCCGGCCGCTCGATCTTCCGGCGGAGCGCCAGGGAAATCCCGCACGTCAAATGGCATGCGCCTCACTATAAAGCGACGTGCGCAGGGAAGATACTGCGTTCCGCCTGATATCGCGCGTATGGTCGGCTGATGTTGTGCGTATTGCCGGCGTGCGCGACAACGCCGGCGGCAACAAAACAGGCCTGCGGAGACCGGAATGAACGACACCGCATTGCGCAACGCCGATATCGACGCGGCGCTGACCGAGGCGAAGGAGGCGTATGTCTCGCGCAATCCCAAGAGCTTCGCCCGCTACGTCGAAGCAACCGCGGTGATGCCGGGCGGCAATACCCGCACCGTACTGTTCTACCCTCCATTCCCCCTGGCGATGGCGCGTGCCGACGGTTGTCGGCTGTGGGACATCGACGGCGCGGAATATATCGACTTCCTCGGCGAATATACCGCAGGATTGTATGGACATTCGCATCCAGTCATCCGTAGCGCCATCGATCGGGCGCTGGACGGCGGCATCAGCATGGGCGCGCACAACATGCTGGAGGCACGCTTCGCCCGCGCGGTGTGCGAGCGATTCTCGCTTGGCCGAGTCCGCTTCACCAACTCCGGCACCGAAGCGAATTTGCTCGCGCTGACCCTGGCGCGCGTGTTCACCGGGCGGCCGAAGCTGATGGCGTTCGACGGCGCTTACCATGGCGCGGTATTCACCTTCGCCGGCGGCGGCTCGCCGGTGAACGCGCCGTTCCCATTCGTGCTGGCACCGTACAACGATATGGCGGCGACGGTGGCGCTGATAGAGCAATATGGGCCGGAACTGGCGGCGGTGATCCTCGAGCCGATGATCGGCAGCGGCGGCTGCATCCCGGCCGCGCCAGAGTTCCTGGCCGCGCTGCGCGGGGCCTGCACGCGGGTCGGCGCGCTGCTGATCTTCGATGAGGTGATGACGTCGCGTCTCGCGCCCGGAGGCTTGCAGTCGGTGCGCGGTGTGAAGCCAGACCTGACGACGTTCGGCAAATATATCGGCGGCGGCATGTCCTTCGGCGCCTTCGGCGGCCGTGCCGACATCCTGGACTTGTTCGATCCCCGCCGCCCGGATGCGTTGCCGCATGCCGGCACGTTCAACAACAACGTCCTGACCATGTCGGCGGGACTGACGGGCCTGACCCAGGTTTATACGCCGGAGGCGGCGGTCGCGTTGAATGCTTGCGGCGACGCGTTGCGCGAGCGGCTGAATGCGCTGTGCCGAGCCGCAGATGCGCCGCTGCAATTCACCGGCATCGGCTCGATGATCGCGGTCCATGCGCTGCGCGGGCCGGTGCGTTCTCCCGCCGATGCGACACAGGGCGATGCGAAACTCAAGGAACTGTTCTTTTTCGACATGCTGACGCACGGCATCTGGCTGGCGCGCCGCGGCATGTTCGCGCTGTCGCTGCCGATCGGCGATGCCGAGTGCGACACGCTGGCAGGGGCGGTGGAGGAGTTTCTCGGGGCGAGGCGAAGTTTGCTCGATTGCTGACCGACGACTCATTCCAGGCCGCAGGCCAGTCCTGCAAGAAACTCCTCAGCCCTGCACCGTTTCAAGCATTGCGCCGCAAGCATCCGCCACGAGGTTCAGAATTGCCGACCGGCCGACCGGCGGAGCCGTGTGCCAACACCCACGTCCCTCGCGCTCGGCCGCGCGAACCCGCTATAGCACCGCACGATCAGGCACCGTTGCCGCTGGCGCTCCACCGACCATGATGCCACGCCCTTGCCGTTGTCCGCGACCCGCCCGCTGGGGCAGATTGCCCCCGATGTCCGGCCCCGCCTCCACGCGTGTCATGACCCTGCCCAACCGGCAAGCCACTGCACGCCTGGCGGCCGCGGTCGCGTCTCTCGCCCGCCCTGGCGACGCCATCCTGCTCGATGGTCCCCTGGGCGCGGGCAAAACCGAGTTCGCCCGTGCCTTCCTGCGGGCGGTCGCCGAGGATCCGGCGCTGGAGGTGCCGAGCCCCACCTTCACCCTGCTGCAAAGCTACGCCACGCCCCGTGGCGTTGTGCATCATTTCGACCTCTGGCGCCTGGGTGGTCCGGACGCCTTGGCTGAACTCGGCTGGGACGAGGCGCGCAACGACATCGCGCTGGTGGAATGGCCCGACCGCCTCGGCGCGCTGCGCCCGCCGGACGCGCTGACCATCGCCCTGAACCCCAGCGGCGAGGAGGCACGCCGCGCCACGCTGTCCGGCTGGCCCGACCGGATCGGTCGCCTGGCATGAACCGCGAGGCGCTGATCGCGGCCTTCCTCGCGCGCCACGGCTATGCATCGGCCAGGCGCGCGCCGCTCGCACCGGACGCCAGCTTCCGCCGCTATGTCAGACTGGCCGGCGGCCCTCGCCCCGCCGTCCTTATGGACGCCCCCCCGCCCGAGGACGTCGGTCGATTCCTGCGCATCGCCGGCCATATCGCGGGGATCGGCCTGTCCGCGCCCGCGATCATCGCCGCGGACGAAGCGAACGGGTTGGTGCTGGAGGAGGATCTCGGGGACGCGCCGGCATTGGGGTCGCAAGCGGCGTTCTCTGCCTCCGTGGAGGCGGCGGCCGACAGTTCTCTCGCCGCACCCGCTGTGGTCATCGCCACGCTGGTAGCCTTGCAGCGCGCGGCACCGTCGCCGGATCTGCCGTTGTGGAACCCGGCCGCCATGGCTCAGGCAGCACTCGAAACGCTGCTGGACTGGTGGTGGCCGGCGGCGTTCCACGCCAACGCCCCGTCCGCGGCCCGCGCCGACTTCGGCACGGCGCTCGCCGCCATGCTGCATCCCCTGGCCGGCGGTCCTCGCTGCCTTGTCCACCGCGATTTCTTCGCCGGCAACCTGATGTGGCTGCCGCAGCGCGCCGGCCTGCGCCGCGTCGGCATCCTCGACTTCCAGAGCGCGGCGCTGGGGCACCCGGCCTATGATCTCGTCTCGCTGTTGCAGGATGCCCGCCAGGACGCCGCTCCGGACGCCGAAGCGCCTGCCCTGGCCCACTACCTCGCCCTCCGCCCGGAGTTGGATCCCGACGCATTCCGCAGCGCCTACGCGATCTGTGCCGCGCAGCGGCACCTGCGGGTCGCCTGCCAATGGGTGCGTCTCGCGGTCCGCGACCGCCGTCCGCACTATCTCGCGCACGGCCCACGCACCTGGCGATTGCTGGCGGCCGCGCTGCGTTACCCGGCCGCTGCCCCGCTCGCGGCCGCCATGGACCGCTGGATCCCGCCCGCCCGACGCGGCAACCCGCAAGACCTCGCGGCATGAGCGTCCGCCCCCGCACCGCCATGTTGCTCGCCGCCGGCATCGGCCAGCGCATGCGCCCGCTGACAGAGCATACTGCCAAGCCCCTGCTCACGCTCGGCGGCCGTGCCCTGATCGACCATGCCCTCGACCACCTCGCCGAGGCGGGCGTCGAGACCGTGGTGGTCAATGCATTCTGGCAGGCCGACCGGGTTGGCGCGCATCTCAAGGCCCGCGCCAAGCCTCCCCGTACCCTGCTGCGGCATGAGACGGCGCTGCTGGACACCGGGGCCGGCACGCGGGCGGCGCTGGACATGCTGGGTCACGATCCATTCTACGTGGTGAACGGTGACGCCTTCTGGCTGAACGCCACTCGACCGGCGCTGCTGCGGCTCGCCGCGGCGTTCGACGAAACGGTGGATGGCGTCCTGCTGGTGCATCGCACCTTCCAGGTGCACGCCGATGTCGGCTTCGGCGATTTTGCGGTGGACCCGTGGGGCAACCTGCGCCGCCGCCGCGAGCGGGAGGTGGTGCCCTACGTCTACGCCGGCGTGCAGCTCATCGTCCCGGCATTGCTCCAGGGGATGCCGGAGGGCCCGTTCAGCATGAACCAGGCGTGGGACAGCGCAATGGCGGCGGGGCGGCTGCGGGCGGTGGTGCACGACGGACTATGGTTCCACCTCTCCACCCCGGCGGACCTGGCCGATGCAGAGTCCGTCCTGCAAGCCAGGCTGACGGGGGAGACCAGGTGACCGGCCCCTCAGCCAATCTCTCCCGCTACGCACGCGAGGTGTATTGCCTCCCACCCCATGTTTCCCTGGTCGACGCCGTCGCTCACGAGTGGCTGCGCCGCACCGCCGATCCGATGGCGCGCGCCGGCGGCCTGATCCTGCTGCCGACCCGCCGCGCCGCGCGTGCCCTGGCCGACGCCTTCCTGCGTGCCTCCGAGGGTGCTCCTTTGCTGTTGCCGCGCATCATCGCCCTCGGCGCGCTCGACGAGACACCCCTGGCACTGGCCGGAGCCCTTGACCTGCCGCCTGCGATCACGCCCCCCCAGCGCCTTGCGGCGCTTGCCCGCCTGATCTTGGCACGCCGCGGCGAGGGCGGCGCTCCGCGTACCGCCGACCGCGCCTGGCTGCTGGCGGGCGAACTCGCCCTGCTGATGGACGAGGCGGAACGCGCCGAGATCGACCTCGCCCAACGCCTGCCGGATGCCGCCGATCCAGCCTATGCCGGCCACTGGGCGCGGACGCTGCAGTTCCTGCACATCGTCACCGCCGCCTGGCCCGCGCACTTGGCGGAGACCGGGCTGATGAACCCGGTCGCCCGCCAGGTCGCGCTGCTGAACGCCCAGGCCGCCGACTGGGAACGCGACCCGCCGGTCCACCCCATCCTGGTCGCCGGCACCACCGCAGGCATTCCCGCCGTCGCGCGCTTGCTGCGTGTGGTCGGGCGCTTGCCGACCGGGCGCGTCCTGCTGCCGGCGGTCGACACCGCACTGGACGCGGCGATCTGGAACGAGCTGGAGGATTCCCACCCCCAGGCGGGGCTCAAGCGCCTGCTGGCCGGGCTGGACATGGTACGCGGCGATCTGCGCCCGTGGCCGGTCCAGCCATCATCCTCGGTGCCGCCGCGGCGCTTCACCACGCTGGGCCGGGCGCTGCTGCCCGCCAAGGCGCTCGACCTTTGGCGCGCCGAGCCGCCGGCACCGCTCGATGACGTCGCCCGTCTCAGCCCCGCCGACCAGCACGAGGAAGCCGCCGCCATCGCTCTGGTTCTCCGCGACGCGCTGCAAACGCCCGGCGCCCGCGCCGCGTTGGTCACGCCCGACCGCGAACTTGCCGGACGCGTCGCCGCCGAACTGTTGCGCCACGGTGTTGTCGCCGACGACAGCGCGGGCGAGCCCCTCGCCGAAACGCCGCCGGCGGTATTCCTCCGCCTGCTGACCCGCGCGGTCGCCGAAGAGCTGGCGCCCGTCCCATTGCTCGCATTGCTCAAGCACCCTTTGGCAGCCGCCGGCCTGTCGCCGGCCGCCTGCCGCGCGGCTGCCCGCTCGCTGGAGCAAGAGTGCCTGCGCGGCCCGCGTCCCTCGCCCGGGTTGACCGGCTTGCGCCGCGCCGTTGACCGCGCCCGCGCGCCCGCCGACGCCGCCGACCTGTTGCAACGGATCGAGGCCTGCCTCGCGCCCACCCTCCGCATCGCCAGCGCGATCGAGGTCGCGCCCGCGGATGCCCTTGCCGCGTTGATCGACGCGGCCGAGCGCCTTGCCACGACCGACGAAATCCCAGGTCCGGCATTGCTGTGGGCTGGTGAGGAAGGCGATATGCTCGCCACGGCGCTCACCGAGGTGAACGCCGCCTTGCGGTATCTTCCGGACCAGCGCCGCGCCGTGCTGCCGGGGCTGCTGGATGCCGTGTTGCAGGGCCAGGTGGTGCGGAGCCGCCGCGCTCTGCGCGGACGCGGCGGCCAGGAGCACCCGCGCGTGTTCATCTGGGGCTTGCTCGAAGCGCGGCTACAGACTGCCGACACGCTGGTGCTGGGAGGGCTCGTCGAAGGCGTCTGGCCGCCCGCCACCGATCCCGGTCCCTGGCTGTCCCGCCCGATGCGCACCAAGACCGGCCTCGCCTCGCCGGAGGAGGCCGTCGGCGCGGCCGCGCATGATTTCGTCGCAGCGGCGATGGCGGCGCCTCGCGTCGTGTTGTCCTGCCCTGCACGGCGAGAGGGTGCGCCTGCCGTGCCGGCGCGCTGGCTGACGCGGATCGAGATGTTTCTCGCCGGGCACGGTCAGCGCCTGCCAGAGCATCCGGCGGTCGCCTGGGTGCGGGCCCTGGACCAACCCGCCGGGCGGCCGCGTCCCGTTGTCCCGCCGCGACCCTGCCCGCCCGTGCCGAAGCGCCCTCGCCAGCTCAGCGTCACCGAGATCGAGACCTGGTTGCGCGACCCCTACGCCATCTACGCCCGCCACGTGCTGAATTTGGCGGCGCTGCGGCCGCTCGACGAGGCGACCGACGCCGCCGATTACGGCTCGCTGGTGCACAATGGCATGCGCTTGTTCCTGGCGGAGCATGGCACGCGCTGGCCGCCGGGTGCGGCCGACCATCTGCGCCGCGCGATGGCGCGTGCGCTGGCCGAGGCCGGCCTGCGCGAAGCGCTCGCCGCCTGGTGGGCGCCGCGTCTCGACCGCATCGCGAACTGGGTGGCGCAGGTGGAAGCCGAGCGCCGTGCCCGCCACCAGGTCCTGGCGCTGAAGCCGGAGGCCAGCGGCACGTTTCCTTCGCTGCGCGCCGGCGGCCGTTTCGTTCTTACCGGCCGCGCCGACCGGATCGAGCGCCGCGACGACGGCGCGCTGGCGATCCTGGATTACAAGACCGGCACTCCGCCGACGCAGAAGGAGGTCGATGCCGGCCTTGCCCCGCAGCTTCTGCTGGAGGCCGCGATGGCGGCGGCGGCCGCCTTCGGATCGGACTATGCCGGCGCAACCGGGGAACTCGCGTACTGGCATCTGACCGGTGGCTACGAGACCGGCGAGGTCCATTCCTTGTTCAAGGGCGACCCCGCCGCGATTGCGGCCGCCGTGGCGGCGGCATGCGACAGCCTGGGCGCACTGATCGACGCTTACGACCAACCCGACCGCTGCTACCTCTCACACCCCCATCCGGCGCGCGCCCCGCGCTTCTCCGACTACGCCCAACTTGCCCGCGTCGCCGAATGGTCCGCGGCGGGGGAGGAGGCATGACGGGGAAGGCAGGGCAGGGCGAGGCGAGTACGCCCCCTCTCCTCGCGGGATTGGGCCGCGAAACGCAGCAGGGTCGGGGGTCGGGAGGCGAACCACCGGGGCCGTCGCTTTGGCGCACCCCGGCCTGCAACCTTGGTCCGCTTCACGGCCCAGGCCAGAACGTGGAGCCGGGCCATGCCTCGCCTGCTTTGCCCGTCTCTGCCTCCGCACGCCTCCCTGCCCATGCCACCCCCCGCGACCGTGCCAACGCCGAGCAATGCGCGGCGTCGGACCCGGCGGTGTCCGCGTTCGTGGCCGCCTCGGCCGGCTCGGGCAAGACCAAGTTGCTCACCGACCGCTTGCTCCGCCTGATGCTCTCGGGGGCGCGTCCAGAGCGCATCCAATGCCTTACTTTCACCAAGGCCGCCGCCGCGGAGATGGCCGTTCGTCTGCAACGCACCCTCGGCCGCTGGGTCACCCTCGACGACGCGACGCTCGACCAGGCCCTGCGCGAACTCGCCCTCGAACCCAGCGACGATCGCCGCCAGCACGCCCGCGCATTGTTCGCGCGCGTGCTCGATCTGCCTGGCGGCATGCGGATTGGCACCATTCACGCCTTTTGCCAGTCCCTGCTGCGCCGCTTCCCCCTCGAAGCCTCGCTGTCCCCGCATTTCCAACTGATCGACGAACGTGATTCTGCCGATGCCCTGACCGAAGCGCGCGAGACCATGCTCGCCCAGGCCCACACCGAGGATCGGCGCGACGCGCTGCGCATGCTCGCCGGCCTTGCCTCGGCCGACCAGTTCGGCCGCCACGTCGATGCGTTGCAATCCGACCGCGAGCGCCTCGCCGCGGCGCTGCACCTGTCCGACCTTGCCGCCGCGCAACGCCGCACGGTCGGCGTGCCGGGCAACTCCGAGGCCGGGATCATCGCCGCCAGCGTCAACTGGCAGGCGGAGCATGACATCCGCGCGGCCGCCCGCAAGGTGCAGCAGATTGGCGCCAGAACCTGCGCCGAGCGTGCCACACGCATGCTGGAATGGCTCGGCCTCGACAACGATACCCGCACCGAGTGCTGGGACCAGTGGCGCGATCTGTTCCTCACCTCGAAGGGCGAGGCGCGCGCCGGCAGCAGCTTCGTCAGCAAGGCGGTCATCACTGCCCATGGCGACATTTCCCCCACCTTCGTCGCCGAATGTGAGCGCGTCCTGGCAGTCGCCGACGCCTGCCGTGCATTGGCGATGACGGAGTTGTCCGCCGCCCTGCTGACGCTGGCTGCGCCTGTGTTGCACGCCTATGCGGCGCACAAGCAGGACAGCGGCCTGATGGATTATGACGATTTGATCGGCCGCACCTCCGGGCTGATGCGCGACCCTGGCGCTGCCTGGGTGCTGTACAAGCTGGATGGCGGGCTGGACCACCTGCTGCTGGACGAGGTGCAGGACACCTCGCCCTCGCAATGGCAGATCGCCCACGCCCTGACCGCCGAGTTCTTCGCCGGCGCCGGCGCGCGCGAGGACCAGAACCGCACGGTCTTCGCGGTCGGCGATCGCAAGCAGTCGATCTACTCGTTCCAGGGTGCCGACGCCGACGAGTTCGACCGCTCGCGCGATCGGCTGCAGCGTCGCGTTCAGGCGGCCGGCAAGGCCTTCCGCCGCACGCCGCTGGATGTGTCGTTCCGGTCCACCCGCCCGGTGCTCGACCTGGTGGACGCGGTGTTTGCCGACCCGGACGCAGCACGCGGCGTCGTCGATCCCGGGCAGACCCTGAAGCATCATGCCGACCGCGAGCATGATCCTGGCATGGTGGAGCTGTGGCCGCTCGCACCGGTGCCGGACCTGGTCGAGCCGAAACCTTGGGCAGTCGCGGAGGCCAATCACAACCAGCCCTCGGCCCCGCAACTGCTTGCCGATGCGCTGGCCGACTGGATCCGCACGCAGACCGCCGGCGACGTGATGCCGGAGAGCAAACGTCGTGCGCTGCACGCCGGCGACGTGCTGGTGCTGGTGCGCCGCCGCAACGCCTTCGCCCGCGCCTTGGTGCGCGCACTGAAAACGCGTGGCGTGCCGGTCGCCGGCCTGGACCGGCTGGTGCTGACCGAGCAATCGGCGGTGCAGGACCTGGTGGCGCTCGCCGACACGCTGCTGCTGCCGCAAGACGACCTCACTTTCGCCTGCCTGCTGACCAGCCCGCTCGGCGGCCTTGACGACGACGACCTGATGGCGCTGGCGATCGATCGCGAAGGATCGCTGTACGAGGCGCTGCGTGCGCGGGCGCCGGAGCAATCGCACTGGCAGCGCGCCTGGGAGTTCTTCTCCACCTTGCTCACCCGGGTGGACTACGTTTCGCCCTACGCCTTGTTTGCCGAGGCGCTCGGACCATTGGGCGGACGCGCCCGCCTGTTGGCACGTCTCGGTCCCGAGGCGGCGGAGCCCGTCGATGAATTGCTCAATGCCGCCCTGTCCTACGCGCGGCTGCATCCGCCATCGCTGCAAGGTTTCCTGCACTGGCTCCGCCGCTCCGGTGCCGAGGTGAAGCGTGAGGCGGAAACCGCCGGCGACCAGGTCCGCGTCATGACGGTGCATGGCGCCAAGGGGCTACAGGCGCCGTTGGTCATCATCCCCGACACCACGGCGATCCCGCCGCCGGAGGGCGCCATCATCTGGGCGGAAGATCCGCAGACGCGCACCCAGGTTCCCCTGTTTTCGCCGCGCAAGGAATTTCGCAGCGCCGCCGCCCAGCGGATCCGCGACGATCTGACGGCGCGCCGCCTGGAAGAGCATAACCGCTTGCTCTACGTCGCGCTGACCCGCGCCGAGGATCGGCTGGTGGTCTGCGGCTGGCAGACCAGGCGGGGACTGCCGGATCGCTGCTGGTACAACCTGGTCTCGCGTGGTTTCGCGCGGTTGGCGACCGAGCAAACGCCGTTCGACGCGTGGGACGGGACGCGGCTGCGGGCTGGGTCGGAACAGACTGGAATGCAAGGCCAAGGCCTAGGAATGCAGGCGGGAATGCAAGGCCAAGGAATCCAGGCGGGGCAGGCGAGTCATGCTTCCCCGCTCCTTGCAGGCCTGGGCCCTGAAGCGGATCGAGGTTCGCAGGAAGCGGGGGAGCGTTCATTCGGTCTTCCCCCAGCCCCGCCACTCCCGGCCTGGCTCGGCACCGCCCCCGACTGGCGCTCTGCCCCCCCGCCGGCTGAACCCGCCCGGTCCCAACCGCTCGCGCCGAGCCGCCCGGAGGGTGTCGAGCTCGGAGCGGTTCCCGCTGCCGCCTCGCCGCTGGCCGAGCGCGAGGCCATGGGCGATCGTTTCCGCCGTGGCCGGTTGTTGCACGCTTTGCTGCAACACCTGCCCGACGTGCCGTCCACCGATCGACAGACCGCCGCGCGGCGCTGGCTCGATCGGCCGGGGCACGAACTGCCCGACGGTGCCGTCGAGACGCTTGCGGCCGAGGCACTCGCCATCCTCGATCATCCCGACCTGGCCCCTGCCTTCGCCCCCGGCAGCCGTGCCGAGGTGCCGTTGACTGGACTGATCGGCGATGCGGTTGTCGGCGGGCTGGTCGATCGGCTGGCGGTGCTGCCGGACCGCGTTCTGGTGGTGGACTACAAGACCAACCGCCATACGCCGGAACGGGCCGAAGCAACGCCGGTGATGTATCTGCGCCAGATGGCTGCCTACCGCGCCGTGCTGCGTGGCATCTTTCCTGACCGAACGGTTCACTGCGCCCTGGTCTGGACCCGCGCCGCCCGCGTCGTCATGCTGCCGGACGAACTGCTGGATACGCATGCGCCCGGCACGCGGCCGCCTTGAGCAAGCGGTTGCTTGATCGCTCCGCCGGTCACCCCACGTCGTCTGCACCCCAAGTAACAAGGACACCCAGGAGATGAGCGCGAATACCAAGCCGGTCAGCGACCAAAGTTTCGCGACCGACGTATTGCAGGCCAAGGAGCCGGTGTTGGTCGACTTCTGGGCCGAATGGTGCGGCCCGTGCAAGATGATCGCCCCTGCGCTGGAGGAACTGGCGACCGAGTTCGCAGGCAAGCTGACCGTTGCCAAGGTGAACATCGACGACAACCCGATGACCCCGACCAACTATGCTGTGCGCGGCATTCCGACTCTGATCCTGTTCAAGGACGGCAAGCCGGCGGCAACTCAGGTTGGTGCGCTGCCAAAGAGCAGGCTGAAGGAGTGGATCGCGGGTAATTTGTAGGAGCGAAGCTTCTACCGCGTACCAAAGATGGCAGTGCCGAAGCTTCTATCGCGTACCAAAGATGGCGGTGCCGACGCGGACCCAGGTGGCGCCGCACGCGATTGCCGTTTCGAAGTCCGCCGACATGCCCATCGACAGCACTGGCAAGCCATGCTTTGCGGCGCGGTCGGCGAGCCATTCGAAATGCGGCCGCGGATCGGTATCCAGCGGCGGCACGCACATCAGGCCCGCCAGTGCGGCGCCGAAGCGCGCCTTGCAGTCCTTGATCAACTGGTCCGCGTCCGATCGGCTGACGCCGGACTTCTGTGGCTCGTCGCCGACATTCACCTCCACCAGGAGGGTCGGCGTGCGGCCCTCCTTGGTGATGGCGGCGGCAATCGCGTTGACGAGATGCGCGCGGTCCAGCGTCTCGATCACGTCCGCCATTCGCACCGCGTCGCGCGCCTTGTTGGTCTGCAGGCCGCCGATCAGGTGCAGGCTGAACGCATGATCCGACCGCAGGCCGGGGAACTTGGCGGCGGCCTCCTGCACCCGGTTCTCGCCGAACACCGTCTGCCCGGCCGCGAGGGCTGCCCGGATCGCCTCCACCGGCTTCGTCTTGCTGACCGCCACCAGGGTCACGTCCTCGGGCCTGCGTCCGGCCTTGATCGCGGCATCGGCAATGCGGTCGCGCACGCGGCGCAGGTTTTCCGCGATACTGGCTTCGACGGTCGCAACGGGGGCTGACATGGAGACAAGGCTTGTCGCTTGGGCGCGCGCCGTCAAGTCGCGCCAGCGGCATGCGCGGCATCCCCCGCCCGTTCTGTGGTTGTTCACTGACGACCGCCGGCTGCCCGATCCCTGCCCGTCGGTCGCTCGGATGCCCCGTGGGCTGGCCGGGGTGGTGTTGCGCCATGACGGCGACCCGAACCGCGCGGCGCTGGGCCGCGCCTTGGCTCGCATCTGCCGAGCGCGGCGCCTGGTGCTGGTAGTGGCGGGCGACGTGCGCCTCGCAGCGGCTCTCGGCGCCGGCGTCCATCTGCGCGGCGGGCGCTGGCCCGATCGCGTGCGGGTTCGGCGCGGCTGGCTCACCAGTTCCGCTCACTCAGCGACCGAGCTGCGCCGCGCACGGCGAGCCGGTGCCGACCTTGCGTTTCTTTCCCCGGCCTTTCCGACGCCGAGTCATCCCGAGGCGCTCGGCCTCGGCGCCGCCCGCTGGTCGAATCTGGCGCGGATCGCGCGAATTCCGGTGGCGGCGCTGGGCGGGACCAACCATCTTACGGTGCGACGGTTGCCCAAGGGGCTATGCCGTGCCGTCGGCGCGATCGGCGCCCTGGCGTGATACGGCGCATCCGACGGTCCTGGCGGAATGGAGGAGACTATGCCGCGTTGCCTCGCCTTGCTGCTGGTGATCGTGGCGGCGGCCTGGCCGGGCAGCGCCGGCGCCGTTCGGTTCATCGGAGAGGCGCCTGGACCGCCGGTCGGCACCACCATCGATGGCTTCACCGAGGTACTGGGCCCCAGTGCCACCGAGCCGGAGCATGCCGGCGAATTCGGCAATCCCGCGGGGCTGCCGGTATGCATCGACTGCCCGCCTGCCGCGCCGAAGCAGGACCAGCCACCGCCGCGACCAGGCCAGCCCTGACCAGCCTTTCACCGGTGGACCCGAATCGCGCCTTGGCGATATCGGGTGGGTCACGCTAGATTGCATGACCAAGCGCGTGCCGCATGGCAGGCGCGATTCATCATGGCAGGCTGCCCCCAATGAGCTTTCCGCTGCGCACGGCCCTGGCGTTGGTGTTCTGTCTGCCGCTGCTGGCGGCTTGCAGCGGCACGCCGACGATTCGCGCCAACAATCAGGGGCCCGACTCGCCTGACTATGCCGGCGAAGCCGGTTCAGGGCTGGACAATTACGGCAGTCTCACCGGCAAGGACAGCCTGTTCAGTTTTGGCACTGCCAAGAGCCGTCAGCAGGACAACGGCAATGGCGGTGGCGGCGCCGGCATCGGCGTAAACGCCTATCTGTGGCGCGGCGCGCTGGATACGCTGGCGTTCATGCCGCTCTCCTCAGCCGATCCGTTCAGCGGCGTGATCATCACCGATTGGTACTCGCCGCCATCCGTCCCCACAGAGCGCTTCAAGGCGACCGCCTACGTGATGGGCCGCGATCTGCGCAGTGACGGTGTCCGCGTCGCGATTTTCCGCCAGGTGATGCAGAACGGCCAATGGGTGGATGCCTCCATCAGCCCGATGACGGTGGGCGAGATCGAGGACAAGGTGCTCGCCCGCGCTCGCCAGCTTCGCGAGCAATCGCAGGCGCAAAGCTGACATGATCGCCCGCTCCGCCAGAGGGAAGTGAGCGGCGACGTCAAGGCCTGGATGGACCAGGCCGCGGTCGCCTACGCGGCAGGCCAGTATCGCGATGCAGCCGATGCCCTGCTGCGCGTGTTGCAGCGGGAGCCGAGCCATGCCAACGCGGCGACCTGGCTGGCCGAGATCGAGATCGACCACGGGCAGTGCGGCAACGCGATCGGCCGGTTATTGGGCGTGCTGCGCGTCAGGCCGCGCTTCGCCCCCGCGGTCAGCGGGCTGGGCCGCGCCTGTCTGCAAAGCAATCGGCTGGACGAGGCGCTTGTGCATGGGCGGCATGCCTGTGCCTTGGAACCCGCCGAGCCGAACCATTCCTTGCTGCTTGCGCGCGTGCTGATGGCGCTGGGGCGACAGGAGGAGGCTCGCGCCACAGTGCGACCCTTGCTGTCGCTGGAGGGGCGTCGCCCGGACGTAGCCGGCGGCGCGCATGGGTTGCTGGGCGAAATGCTGGAGGCCGAGGGCGATCCTACCGCGATCGATGCCATGCGGCGTGCGGTACTGTTGCGGCCGCACGACGCGGTGCAGCACATGAGTCTGGGTATCGGGCTGCTGCGTGCCGGCCGCTACCCGGAGGGCTGGGCCGAATACGCCTGGCGCTACCGCATGCTGCATCTGCGCCGGCAGGCGCTGGCCCTGCCCGACGAGTTGCAATGGGTCGGGCAAAACCTGCGCGGCTGCACCATTGTGCTGCAGGACGAGCAAGGCATCGGCGATGCGATCCAGTTCTTCCGCTATGTGCCGATGGTGGCGGCGCGCGGGCCGGCCCGGTTGATCCATGTCGCGTTCCCGATCCTGGCGCCGTTGTTCCGCCTGTCCGCGCCATTCGCGGCGGTGAGCGAGCAACTCCTGTTCGGCACCAATCTGAATTATCACAGCACCACGCTGGCGCTGGCGCGCGTGTTTGACACGCGGCTGGAGACGATCCCTGCCGGGGTGCCGTACCTGTTGGCGGATCCCGCGCGTGTACTGGACTGGGCGCCGAAGCTGCAAGGCGGTGGGAGGCCGCGCATTGGCCTGGTGTGGTCAGGCAACCCATCGCACCACAACGATGCGCGACGGTCGATGCCGGCGCAGCAGATGCTGCGGTTGACGGAACTGCCGGGGACGTTCGTCAGCCTGCAGGTCGAAGTGCGGCCCCAGGACGCCGCCGCGGTCGACGCGTGCACGCGGCTGCGTCAGATTGGTCCGGAGTTGAAGGATTTTGCCGACACCGCCGCCGTGGTCGCGGGCCTCGACCTGGTGATCACGGTCGATACGGCGGTGGCGCACCTGGCGGGCGCTATGGGCAGGCCGGTGTGGGTGCTGCTGCCGCGCGTCGCGGACTGGCGCTGGCTGGAAAATCGCGAGGACAGTCCATGGTACCCGACCGCGCGATTGTTCCGCGCCGGGCATGATGGCTGGGGGCCGGTGATCGATCGGGTATTGGGCGAACTGCGGCGGCTGGCGACTGCGTCGCACTGAGGCAGCCTGCTGTCTCGCGAGGCCCATGTAATTGCGTGCCGCTGGTCGGGGAAGCGCACGACGATGTCCAGCTCGCCGCCGCTTCGGCGAAGCGTCGCAACGTGGACAGGTACATGTCGGTGCGGCGCTCCGGCCTGGCGATCGAAGCCTGACCGACATGCAGGCCGGAGGCCAATGGCTTCTGCGTCATGGCGCGCGCCCGCCGCAGCTCGGCAGGCGACACCTCCTGCTGCATGGCGTCGGTGGGATCAGCGGCCTCGCGCTGGGCGTCGGGCGAGGACGGATGCGCAAGTGCTCAAACGGGTTGCTGCCTGCCATCTGCTCTTTCTCTGTCGGCTGGATTAGTCGCGAGGTCCACGATGTGCTGAATCGCCATCGCTCACGCAGCGACGCATGGCGCGATGCGCAGCGCTTCGGCCGGCATCTCGGCGCGGGCGCGCTTGAGGTCGTAGATTGCCTGTAGGTTCAGCCAATATTGCGGCGTGGTGCCAAACGCCTGACTCAGCCGGATCGCCATTTGCGCGCTGATCGAGCGGTCGCCATTCATAATGCCCGTCACTGCGTTGTGCGGCACATGGATATGCTCCGCGAATTTGCGGGCGCTCAGTCCCAGCGCTTCGAGTTCGTCACGCAGGAAGCTGCCGGGATGGATTGGAGGAAGGTTGTCGACCGGGTAGGCCATGACTGGTTATCCTTGCACATGTCGGCTCAGTGATAGTCGGTGATCTCTACATCGTACGCATCGCCGGCTGCCTGTAGCGCGTCGGTCCCAGGTGCCACCGGCGGGTGCGGCGCCCATTCGAAGCAGACGCGGTATTGGGCGTTGATCCGTAAGCGGGGTCGCGGCAGCACATTGCGGGACGCGATGAAAATCGGGCCACCTGTCGTCCTTCAGAGAGGACGACAGGGTGATGGCAGTTGTGTTGGGGTCTGAGGACGCTATATGCCCGTTTGGCTTATCTATTCCGTTCGTCATCAAGTAAGGACGGTCCGAGATTAGCAGGGGATATCGTTGACGATTGAATGTGAGAACGCCCCAAACCATCCGGTTTAGGAATTGACCAATGTTTTTGTTGTCCATCATCCCACGAAGAAGCATGAGAGCTGCCTGCTGCGTGTCTCGCCGAGGCATTGCAGCAGCATATTCTTCGAATGTCTCGGGATGGTCCGGGCGCCGCGCTGTTTCCCACTCTGCGCGTAACTCCTTCAACGCCGATGGTAATCCGGTGGCGATCGTCGTACGAAGCCGCGCGACCGCCTCGGGGTTCCGAAACATCAGGGTCATGAGAAAACGCGACCACGAGCTTTGAAGCTCTATGCTCAGATCTAGGTCGTGCGCCAGTAGGCGCTGTAGCGCAATACTGGCTTTAGTATCTGCTGTGAGAAGAAACACGTCCTCAAGGAAGTTCTTGCCCGCATCGTCAAGCTCCGAAAACGTGTAGAGACCCGGTACGTACCCAGTGCCGGCCGGATGGGTTGGCCGCGCCACCAGACCTTCATACCGCTTGCAATACTCAAACAATTGGCCGCCCAGCTTTGGGTCGCCCCACTGCTTCAGATAAAATTCCGGGATGTAATGGTGCCTCTGCCCTTTGCTCATGCCGAGCGCTCCACGGCGGTCCGCGGTTGAGCTGACACGGCATTTTGTCACCCCACCCCGAACAGCTCCTCCACATCCCCCTCGGTCAGCCGCAGTGCGCCGCCATGCTCGGCCTCCAGCACGGTCGCCACGATCGCCCGCTTCTTCTCCTTCAGCACCTCCATCTTCTCCTCGATCGTTCCCAGCGTGACCAGCCGGTGCACGAACACCGGCTTGTCCTGGCCGATCCGGTGGGCGCGGTCCGTCGCCTGGTCCTCCACCGCCGGGTTCCACCACGGATCGTAATGGATCACCGTATCGGCCGCGGTCAGGTTCAGCCCAACGCCACCCGCTTTCAGGCTGATCAGGAACAATGGCACCTTCCCCGCCTGAAACGCCTTCACCGGCGTGGCGCGGTCCCGCGTGTCCCCGGTCAGCAGCACGTAGCCGATCTTCTCCTCCGCCAGCCGCTCCTCGATCAGTCCCAGCATTTCGGTGAACTGGGAAAACAGCAGTACGCGGCGGCCCTCGGCCAGCATCACGCCCAGCATCTCCATCAGCCGGTCCAGCTTGGCCGAGCCGGCCTTGCTCTTCTCCACCGCCTTCAGCTTCAGCAGCCTTGGGTCGCAGCACGCCTGGCGCATCTTCAGCAGCGCATCGAGGATGATGATGCCCGACCGCGCCAGCCCCTTCTCCGCGATCGCCTGCCGCACCCGCGCGTGCATCGCCAGCCGGATGCTTTCGTAGATGCCGCGCTGCGCCGTCTCCAGCTCCACCGGTTCGGTGATCTCGGTCTTGGGCGGCAGCTCCAGCACGACTTCTTCTTTCGTCCGGCGCAGCAGGAACGGCCGCACCCGCTTCACCAGCATTTCCCCCCGCGCCGTGTCGCCATGCTTCTCGATCGGTGTGCGGAACCGGGCCCGGAACGACCGCGCCGACCCCAAAAAGCCCGGCGCCAGGAAATCGAACAATGACCACAGCTCGCCCAGGTGGTTCTGTAGCGGCGTTCCCGACAGGCACAGCCGCTGCCGCGCCTTCAGCCGCAGCGCCTGGCGCGTGGTCTCGGCGTTCGGGTTCTTGATCACCTGCGCTTCGTCGAGCACGACGATGTGCCACTCATGTTCCGTCAGCACCGCGTGGTCGCGCGTCAGCAGCGGGTAGGTGGTGATCACCAGCTCGCTCTTGCCGATCTGGTGGAACAACTCCTTGCGCAGCGGCCCGTGCAGGGTCAGCAACCGCAGCGAGGGCGCGAACCGCGCCGCCTCCATCGCCCAGTTCGGCACCACGCTGGTGGGGCAGACGATCAGCGACGGGCGGTCCAGCCGGCCCTCGGCTTGCTCGATCGACAGATGTGCCAGCGTCTGCACGGTCTTGCCCAGGCCCATGTCGTCGGCCAGCACGCCGCCCAGCTCGGCCACGCGCAGGAACTGCAGCCAGTCCACGCCCTGCGCCTGGTAGCCGCGCAGCGTGCCGAGGAACGCGGCCGGCACCGCGGCATGAGGGATGGAGCCGCCCGCCTGGCGCAACTGCCGCCCCAGCGTGCGCAACGCCTCGCCGCCTTGCCAGACGACGCCGCTCGCCTCCTCCAGAGCGGCAACATCCGCTGCGTCCAGGCGGGTGAAGCGGACCTTGCCGCCATCCGCGGGATCGATCCCGCCGCGGGCAAACAGCTCCATCAGCGCGAGCAAGATGGGGCGGATGCGGGGCAGGGGCAGCGGCAGGAAGCGGCCGTCCTTCAGCGGCACCAGGAACGGCTCGTCGCCGTCCGCCGCGTTCAGCTTCTCCGCCAAATCCAGGCCCATCGTCTCGGAGGTCGCCAGCATCGCCACCAGCGGCGGCACCAGGTCCAGCCGCTGGCCATCCACCATCACGCCCAGATGCAGTTCCAGCCAGTCGATGCCGGAGCCTTCCTCCAGCGCGGCCGACAGATCGCCCTCCGGCTCGGCGAGGCGCACGGGGAAGTCGTCCGCCATGTCGACGGTCCAGCCCTCCGCGCGCAGCTCCGGCACCTCATGCAGCAGAAACCGCAGCCAGGCGGCGCCGTCGTGGTCGCCGGGCAGCATCATGTCGTCGGACCACTGGTTCTGGTACCAGCTCGTCACGACGCTGCCGACGCGCTGCAGGCCGGTCGCCTCCAATCGCTCGACCACGTCCACCTCGGCGTCGCGGTGGCGCACCAGGCGATACAGCCGGCCGGCGCGGGCCATGGTGGTGCGGCGCTCGTGTGAGCGGATCACGAACGGTCCGTAGCCGTAGCTGAGCCGGGCCAGCGGGATCGACGATCCGCCGCCATAGCGGACCATGCTCGGCGGCAGCGGCGGACTGCCGCACATCAGCAGCAGATGCGGGCGGGGTGCTTCGTTCAGCTCCTCGGGCGGCGGCAGCTCCTCGGGCGCCGGCAGCGTCAGGTTCGGCAGCCGCCGCGCCAGTTCGCTGCGGACGCGCACCGCTTGCTCCGGTGCGATGGCGGGGGCGGCCAGCAATCGCCGGGCCAGGCCGCCCGGCATCTCCAGCGCCACCGGCCCCATCGTCCCGCTGGCTGGCTCCACGTACCAGGGCTCCGGCACGCGCAGCAGGGCGACCTGCGTGCCATCGACCGACACCTCCGGGCGCTGCGTGCCGTCCTCGTTCAGCTTCCAGGTGATATCGCCCTGGCGCGGCGGTCCTTCCTGCACCGTGGGGCCGGTGGGGGCACCCCAGCGGGCACGACCGGTCGCGATGATCCGGCGCAGGGTGTCCTGCGGGTCCTCGTCCTCATCGCCGCTGTACGGCCGGCGAGACAGCCGGCGCAGAATGATGCGGTCGGAGGGCCGCAAATAGCGCGGCGGCTGGGCGTTCCGCACGACCTCGGGGCGCACCTGGCTGTGGCTGGCGCCCATCTCGCCGGTCTTGCGCAACTGCACCGAGACCGGCTGGATCGCCAACGTGGGGACGCTGCCTGGTTGCACCGCTGTGTCCAGCACATACAGCAGGCGCTGGCGGACGGTGGGGGGATAATCCTCCTCGTCCGCCTGCTGTGCCGCTTCCAGCTCGCTCAGCCAGTTGGCGAGGGGGTAGGGCAGGGGCTCCTCGGGTGGGGGCGCCGGCTGCGGCACAGCGGGCCGGACCGCGGGCATCGGCGTGGCGGGCTTGGTCGCGGGAGCCGGCGAGGCCAGCACCGGCGCGGGCCCCAGTTTGTGGCGGCTGCGCGCGACGAACAACACGGCCGCGACATGCTTGCAGTTGCTGTGCACGGCGCAAGAACATAGGCCGATGATCCGCAGCGCCCCTTTGGGGTCGCGCCGCAGGACGATCGTCTCGGAATACGGGGCGCGGCGGCTGCCTTGGGTCTCCGCCGTGATGCGCGTGCCGTCGTCGGAGATCTCCAGCCGCAGCACCCGCCCGGCCTGGGCATAGGCGCGGCCGGCGGCGATGGCATTGGCGGGGATGAAGCGGGCGAGTTCGGCGTCGGAGGGAACGTCGTCGGCCCGGTGCTGCGAGGCAGGAAACAGCATGAGGTTCATGGTGCGGCATTACAGGCCGCATTCCGAGTCGGGAAGGGCAAGCAGTGCGGTACGCAGGGGAATCGCACTTCGATTTCACTTGACGGCCGAGTCGCAGGCCTTGCCCGGCTCGACAGATATGGATTCTACGGAAGCCCGCATCACGCAGCGGGGAGAGCACCGTGGAGCAATTCATCGCCTGCCTGAAAGGCCTCGAGGACCCACGCACCGGCAACGCCGGCCGGCACGACTTCTACGAGATCCTGATGATCGCCTTCTGCGCCGTGCTGTGCGGCGGGCAGAGCGCCGTCGACATGGCGCTGTTCGCCACCGCCAAGGAGCCATTCCTGCGCGGCTTCCTGACGCTCAAGCACGGCACACCGAGCCACGATACCTTCAGCCGCCTGTTTCGGCTGCTGGACCCCGAGCAGTTCCGCGCCACGTTCCAGCGGTTCATGACCCGGTTCAGCGAAACCATCCAGGGTGTCATCGCGATCGACGGCAAGGTGCTGCGGCGCTCGTTCGACCATGCCAGCGGCAAGTCGGCGCTGCACATGGTCAGCGCCTGGGGCTGCGAGCAGCGCCTTGTGCTGGCGCAGATCGCCACCGACGCCAAATCCAATGAGATCACCGCCGTGCCGAAGCTGCTGGAGATGCTGTCGCTCAAGGGCACCATCGTGACCGTGGACGCGCTCAACTGCCAGCGCGCGATCGCCCAGCAGATCGTCGATCAGGGCGGCGACTACGCGCTGTCACTGAAGGGCAATCAGCCGACGCTGTATGCCGATGTGCAGACCTTCCTGGATGATCCGGCCGCCACGGTCAGCACGGCCGAGCCGATGGTCGATGGCGATCATGGCCGGATCGAGACCCGCGCGGCGACAGTATCAACTGATATCGGCTGGTTGCAGGAGACGCACCATTGGCCCGGCTTGGCGGCGATCGGCAAGGTGACCCGGCGGCGCGAGTTCGCCGACAAGATAACCAGCGAAACGGCCTATTACCTGCTCAGTGCGCCGCTGACGCCGGAACGCTTCGGGCAGGTTGTCCGTTCGCACTGGGGCGTCGAGAACCGGCTGCACTGGCGGCTGGATGTGGTGATGAACGAGGACCAGGACCGCAGCCGCATGGACAACAGCCCGCACAATCTCGCGGTATTGCGCCACATGGCGATCAATCTGGTGCAGAAGGATCCCACCAAGGGGTCATTGCGCGGCAAGCTCAAACGGGCCGGCTGGGACGACGCCTATCTCGCCCAGTTGCTGGCCCGGTTTCGAAATGCGATTGCCCTGGTGCGGTACGCGATGCGCGGCTCACGCGGATGGTTCGCGGCGGGATGCTATGCGCCGCTGGCGCGGCTGGCTGGTGGCGGCTGCGATGCGGGGCTGGCGCGGGCGGTTGGCGGGGGATGCGATGGGCCGCTGGCGCGGCTGGTTGGTAGCGGCTGCGATGCGGGGCTGGCGCGGGTGGTTGGCGGGGGATGCGATGCGGGGCTGGCCGGGTGGTTGGCGGGGGATGTGATGGGCACTGACGCGGTCGGTTGGCGCGTGATGCGCTGCGGCCTCGGTCGGGATTGCTACAACGGCCGGGCGAAGCTGAGTTCGTGGCCATCGGGGTCGGTGATATGGAAGTAGCGCTCGCCCCAGGCCGCGTCGCGCGGCGCGAAAGCGGGCGACAACCCGGCCGCGACCGCGCGCGCATGCTGCGCGTCCACGTCATCGACGTAGAAGATCGCGCGTCCCCACCAGGACCAGCTCCGCCCGGGAGCAGCGGTCAGATTCAGATAGCCGCTGCCGGCCTGGAAGCTGGTGAAGCGCTCGGTCGCGCCGCCATATTTCAGCTCGAACCCCAGCGCGGCGTAGAACGCGACCGACCGCGCCATGTCGTGCGTTGCCAGCGTGATGGCGCTGATCGATTCGATCATACGGCCCTCCTGCTCGTCATGGCCCCGCCACGACGCGTCATGTCTGGTATACGCCACGACGGAGCGGTGATTGTGAAATCGGCGCCATGGAATGCCTCACATTCGCTCCCGCTCCCGTTCCCACTCCGGCGCCGCGGCCAGCGTCTCGCTTGCCACCGCCGGGGTGCGGAGCAATGTCGCGAGCCGCGGCAGGCGGGTGGGGCGGCTCGCCGACAGTCGCCGCTGCAACGGCGACAGGTAGAGATACACCACCGGCGTGGTGTACAGCGTCAGCACCTGGCTGAGCGCCAGTCCGCCGACCATTGCCATGCCGAGCGGCTGGCGCAGCTCCGCCCCCGCGCCGCTTTCCAAAATCAGCGGCAGACCGGTGAGCAAGGTGGCCATCGTCGTCATCATGATCGGGCGGAAGCGCAGCAGACAGGCCATGCGAATCGCGGCGGTCGGCGACAGGCCGTCACGCCGCTCGGCGGTGATGGCGAAATCCACCATCATGATGCCGTTCTTCTTCACAATGCCGATCAGCAGGATGATGCCGATCAGCGCAATCACGGTGAACTGGTGGCCAAACAGGATCAGCGTCAGCAGCGCGCCCACGCCGGCCGAGGGCAAGGTGGACAGGATCGTCAGCGGCAGCACATAGCTTTCGTAAAGAATGCCGAGAATGATGTAGACCGCAACCAGCGCCGCCGCGATCAAATAAGGCTCGCTGCTCAGCGACACCCGGAACGCCTGCGCGGTTCCCTGGAACGTGCGGCGCAGCGTGATCGGAGTGCCCATCTCCGCCTCGGCATGCTCGATCGCATCCACCGCCGCACCCAACGACGCGCCATTGCTCAGGTTGAACGAGATCGTCACCGCCGGAAGCTGGTTCACATGGTTCACCGCGACCGGCTGCACCGGCATGGTGGTTTCATGCACCAGCGTCGATAGCGGCACCACCGCGCCATTGCTCGACCTTACATAGAGCTTGCCCAGGGTGGCGCGCTCGCCCTGTTGCTCCGGGCGCACCTCCAGGATCACCCAGTACGCCTTGTTGCCGGTGAAATACTGCGCCACCTGGCGCTGGCCGAACGCGTCGTAGAGGATGCTGTCGATGTCGGCCGCCTGCACGCCGAACCGCGCCGCCTGGTCGCGATCATAGGTCAGCGTCTCGGTGGTGCCGGCGATCTGCTGGTCGGTCGCGACGTCGGCCAGTTCCGGCAACGTGCGCAATCGCGCCAGGATCCGCGGCGCCCAGGCGTTCAGCTCCGTCTGGCTCACATCCTGCAGGGTGTACTGGAACTCGGTGCGGCTGGACATCGCGCCGACGCGCACGTCCTGCACCGCTTGCAGGTAGAGGCGGATGCCTTGCAGTCCGGCCGCCACGCGATCGAGGCGGCGGATCACCTGTGCCGCCGAATCGCGGCGCTGCTGCCACGGCTTCAGCGTCACATACATGCGGCCGATATTCGCGGTCTGGCTGCCGCCGACCCCCGCCATTGATGCCACCGACTCCACCGCCGGGTCCGCCAGCACGATGCGGTCCACCTGCTGTTGCAGCGCCGCCATCGCCGCAAACGAGCTGTCCTGTGCGCCCTCGGTCATCGCCATCAGCGCGCCGGTGTCCTGCGCGGGGAAGAACCCCTTCGGGATCACCACATACAGCACCGCGGTCAATGCCATCGTGGCGAGGAACACCGACAGGGTGATGCGGCGGTGCCGCAGCGCGACATCCAGCGTGCGCGCGTAGAACCGCAGCATCGCGTCGAACATCCCGCCGATCGCGACGGCGAAGCGGCTGTCGCCGTGCGCCTGCGCGCTGACGAAGCGCGCCGCCATCATCGGGGTCAGCGTCAGCGACACCATGGCGGAGATCGCGATCGCGAGGCAGACGCAGATCGCGAACTCCTGGAACAACCGGCCGATGATGCCGCTCATGAACAATAGCGGGATGAAGACGGCGATCAGCGACAGGCTGATGGAGATGATGGTGAAGCCGATCTCGCCGGCGCCGGTGATCGCCGCATCGAGCGGCCGCATGCCGTCCTCGATGTGGCGGAACACGTTCTCCAGCATCACGATCGCGTCGTCCACCACGAAGCCGACCGAGATCGTCAGCGCCATCAGCGACAGGTTGTCGAGGCTGAAATTGCGCAGGTACATCATGCCCAGCGTGCCAACGAGTGCGACCGGGATGGAGAGACTGGGAATCACCGTCGCCCACACGTTGCGCAAGAACAGGAATATCACCGTCACCACCAGGGCGATCGCGATGGCGAGGGTGAATTCGACATCCTGCACCGAGGCGCGGATGGTCCGGGTGCGGTCCGATGCGACTGTCAGGCGGATGCTGGGCGGGATGTTGGCTTCCAGCAGCGGCAGCTCCGCCTTCACGCCGTCGGCGGTGCGGATCACGTTGGCGCCCGGCTGCTTGAACACCATCAGCAGCACGGCGCGCCTTCCATCCACCCAGCCCACCAGCTCACGGTTCTGCGGCCCGTCCACCGCACGCCCGACATCGCCGATGCGGATCGGTGCGCCGTTGCGATAGCCGATGATGACGTTGTTGTATGGCGCCGCGGTGGTGATCTGGTCGTTGGCATAGATCGCGAAGGACTGGCGCGGTCCGTCGATGCTGCCCTTCGGATTGTCCACCGTGACGGTTGCCAGCACGCCGCGGACGTCCTCCAGTGTCAGGCCCATGGAGGCGAGCTTCGCCGGATCGACCTGCACGCGGATGGCCGGCGTCTGCTGGCCGCCCACCAGGACCTGTCCCACACCGGGAAGCTGCGAAACCTGTTGTGCCACCAGGTTCTCGGCATAGCTGTCCACATCGGTGATCGGCGCCTGGTCGGAATGCATCGCCAGAATCAGGATCGGCGAGTCGGAAGGGTTCACTTCGTGGAAGGTGGGCAGGCTGGGCATGCCCTTCGGCAGCGAGCCTTCAGCGGCGTTGATCGCCTCCAGCAGCAGCGTCGCCTCACGGTCGATGTTGGCGGTCAGGTCGAACTGCAGCGTGATCTGTGTGGTGCCGAGCACATTGCTCGAGCTCATCTGTGCCAGGCCCGGCAGCATCTGGCCGAATTCGGTTTCCAGCGGCGTGGCGACGGTGGAGGCCATGGTCTCCGGGCTGGCACCCGGATAGTTGGCGGTAACCGTCAGGGTAGGGAATTCCACGTTCGGCAGCGGCGCGACCGGCAGCAGCGGCAGGGCGGCGATGCCGCAAAGGAAGATCGCCAGGGTCAACAGCGATGTGGCGATGGGCCGGCGGATGAAGAGGCCTGACAGGCTCATGCCGGCGTGCCCGCTAGCCGTTCCCGCCGGCGGATCGTGCGGCCGTTGATGCCGGGGCGATGCTCACGCGCATGCCCGGGACCAGGCGCGACTGGCCCGACACGACGACGCTCTCGCCGGCCCGCAGCCCGGCCGTGACCACCGCGACCGCGTCGTCGGAATAGCCGATCTCGATGGCGCGCTGCGCAACCGTGCCGTCAGGCGTCACGACATACGCAAACAGCCCGTCCGGCCCGTGCTGAATGGCGCCGAATGGCACCGCGAGAACCTGGTGCAACGTCTCGACGAGCACGCGGGCATTGACGAACGCGCCTGGCCAAAGCGCGCCGTCGGCGTTCGGGAATGTCGCCTTCAGCGAGATCGTGCCGGTGGTGGTATCGATGGTGTTGTCCGGCGCGGTCAGCACGCCCTCGGCCAGGCGCGTGCGGTCGTCATTGCCGTAGGCCAGCACCGGCACCGTGGCATGCGTCATGGCTTGGCGGAGGCGGGGCAACTGGTCCTCGGCCAGGGTGAAGACCACGGCGATCGGTTTGTACTGGGCGATCGAGACGATGCCGGCCTGCGTCGCCACTTCGATCAGGTTGCCGGGGTCGGTCTGATATAGCCCGATCCGGCCACCGATCGGCGCGCGAATGGTGCAGAAGCCGAGATTGATGGTGGCGGTCTCGATCGCCGCTTCATCCGCCTGCAGGCTGGCGGCCAGCTTTTCCACCGTGGCCTGCTGGTCGTCCACCTGCTGGCGCGGCGCGAAGTCGCGGGCAGCGAGGTCCTGGTAGCGGCGCAGGTCGAGCCGCGCGCCGTGCAGTTGCGCCGCGTCCTGCGCGCGTTGTGCCCGGGCCTGGTCGAGCGCCGCCTGGTAGGGGCGCGGATCGATCTGCGCGATGATGTCGCCCTGGCGCACCTCCTGGCCCTCGCGCGCAGGGATGGCGAGCAAGGTGCCGCTGACCTGGGCCTTGATCACCACGGTGGTGAAGGCGCGGACGGTGCCGAGGCCGCGCAGGAACGCCGGGACATCCTGCAAGGTAACGGGCACCGCGGCCACCGGGACCGCGGCCTGGCTCGGCGGAGGCGCCGCGCGCGACGAGCCCCATCCGGGCAGCCCAGCCAGGATGAGGCCGGCGAGCAAGATCACGCTTGCTCTGTTGATCAGGGCGACCGAAGCATCCATCACGGCGATCGAAGCAGGCAGCGCCGGGTTGGCGCGCCGCATGTTGCGTACGGATGCGTGTTCGCTGCCCTGGTCGGTGCGGCCACATGGGCTTGCAAGGTCGACGTGGAGACTGGCGGGCTCGGCCACGGGCGCTTTCCGGTGATCGTGCCTGCACCATCGTCGATGGGAACGGTCAATGCATTGACTCACGTCAAAAGGGAGGCGGCCAGCGGCACTGAAGGGCCGCGAGCGGCACGCAAGAGCGACGAGCGGTGCCGAGAAGAGCCGGTGCGGGGCGCCGGCCCGGCTGCGCGGACCGGCCACACCCATGTCATGGCGAGGTCCAAAGGGCCGCAGCAACCTCGCTCACACGAGCGCACGCACGTTTGTGCGCCTGCCCGAACGAGCTTGCTTCGTGCCGCGAGGCTTCGCTCGCGGTTGTCGCAATGACCGTGCCGTCGCGCTTCGCTCGCGGTCCTCGCAAGACACAAGGCGAACAAGCTCCGCCGCCCTGCCATCCCGGAGCCGCGGTTTTTGCAACCGCGGGTCGGCCGTTTCGGCCGGTGGCGACTCGCAATGATGCGGCGGGTCCAACTCGCGCGTCCGCGATAGTGGGTGCTACCGGGTCCGCCCCAATGCCGCGTCACCCAGCAACTCGACGATCCGCTGCGGCGTCACCGGCGTGTCGGTGATCCAGACTCCGAACGGCAGCAACGCATCGTTCACCGCATTGACGATCGCCGCGATCGCCGGATTGGTGCCGGCCTCGCCCGCGCCCTTCACCCCGATCGGGTTCAGCGGCGACGGGGTTTCCATGTGATGCACCTCGACATTCGGCATATGCGGCGCCGTGGTCAGCAGGTATTCGGCGAATGTCGTGCTCTGCGGCTGGCCCTGGTCGTCGTACACCATGCGTTCGAACAATGCGTTGCCGAGTCCATGCGCGACGCCGCCGACCACCTGGCCTTCCACCACCTGCGGATTGATCACGCGGCCGCAATCATGGAACACGACATAGCGCTGGATCGCCACCTCGCCGGTCTCGATGTCCACTTCGACTTCGGCGACGTGGGTGCCGTTGGAATAGGTTGATTGGTCAGGGGTGAAATACGCCGTGTATTCCAGGCCCGGAATCAACCCGCCCAGGTTCGACATCCCCGGCGCGCTGATCGCGTGGATGGCGATTTCGCGGAAGCTCTTCTGCATGCCCGGCACGCCGCGCACTCCCACCTGGCCGTCACGCAGTTCCAGGTCCTCGGGTGCGACTTCCATCATGGCGGAGGCGAATTCCTTCAGCTTCTTTCCCACCTCGATCGAGGCGAGATAGACCGAGGAACCCGCATTCACCGCTGACCGCGCCGCGAAGGTGCCCATGCCCCAGGCGATCGTGCCGGTGTCGCCGGTGACGATCGTGACATCGTCGATGCCGACGCCCAGTTGCTCCGCGGCGATCTGGGCGAACGTGGTCTTGTGCGACTGGCCCTGCGGTGTGGCGCCGGTGAACACTGTCACCTTGCCGGTGCGGGCCACTCGCACGGTGGCACCTTCGTACGGCCCGAGGCCGGTGCCTTCCACCACGTTGCTGATGCCGATGCCGCGGTATTTGCCGCGCTCGCGCGCCGCGGCCTGGCGTGCGCGGAACCCGGCGTAGTCCGCCGCGGCCAGCGCATTCTCCTGGCAGGTGGGGTAGTCGCCGCTGTCGTACACCACCGGCCGTCCGTCACGGAAAATAATGCCGACCTTGTACGGCATTTGCTCCGGCTTGATGAAATTGCGCCGCCGCACTTCGGCCGGGTCCAGGCCCAGCGCGTGCGCGACGCGGTCCATCAGCCGTTCCATCACAAAGATGCCCTGCGGCCGCCCGGCGCCTCGCACCGGCGAGCATGCCGGCTTGTTGGTCATCGCGGCGATCACGTCCATGCGGAACGACGGCACGACGTAGGGGCCCGGCACCGTGGTCGCCGCGATCCACGGCAGCACGATCCCGGACGGCAGATACGCCCCTTGCTCGTGGATCAACTGGCCGCGGATACCAAGGATCTTCGCGTCCTTGCTGACCGCGATCTCCATATCCCAGAACTGGTCGCGTTCCATGTTGGTGGACATGAAGTCTTCGTGCCGGTCGGAGACCCATTTCACCGGCCGGCCCAGCAGCCGCGCCGCCGCCGCGCAGACCGGATATTCCGGATACAGCGCACCCTTCGGCCCGAACCCGCCGCCGACGTCCGGCGTGATCACGCGGATCTGGTGCTCGCTCACATCGAGCAAGTCGAGCATGCCCTCCTTGATGCGGTGCGAGCCCTGCGATGTGACGTGCAGCGTGTAGCTGTCCTGCGACGTGTCATGCTCCGCGACCACGCCGCGGCATTCGATGAAGAACGCGCCGCCGCGATGCAGATGGAACCGGTCGCGGAACACATGCGGCGCCGTGGCGAATGCGGCATCCACCGCGCCATGCGCGATCGGCAGGCGCGCCGCAATGTTGGATGGCGACCCGAGATGCACCGGCGGCGATCCCGCCTCGATCGCGGCGCGCGCATCGGTCACCACCGGCAGCGGCTCGTATTCCACTGTTACCAACGATGCGGCGTCCTCGGCCACATAGCGGCTGTCGGCGACCACCGCGGCCACCGGCTCGCCGACAAAGCAGACTTCGCTGCCGGCCAGCGCCAGCGGCATGAACGGCTGCTTGATGATCGGGTTCGGCATCATCACCGGGATCGGCCGGGTGCGCATCGTCTCGGGCAGATCGGCGTGCGTCAGCACCAGGTGCACCCCGGGCACCGCTTGCGCCGCCGCGGTATCGACGCGGACGATCCGCGCATGCGCGTGCTGGCTGCGCACGAACGCGGCATGCAGCATGTGCGGCAGGTGGATGTCATCGACGAAGCGGCCACGCCCGGTGAGCAAGGTGGGATCCTCCTTGCGCGGGACCGAGGCGCCGAACCAGGTACTGGGCATCAGGCGACCTCCTTCTCGCCGCGCATGCGGGCCGCGGCCAGCAGTGTTGCCTCGACGATCGCCTGATACCCGGTGCAGCGGCAGAGATTGCCCGAGACCGCCTCCCGCACCTCCGCCTCGGTCGGCGCCGGGTTGGCAGCGAGCAATTCGGTAATCGTCATCAGCATCCCGGGCGTACAGAATCCGCACTGCAAGGCGCCCTTTTCCCAGAATGCCTGCTGCAGCGGATTGAGGCTGGTCTCGCGCGCGGCCAGACCTTCCACGGTGGTGACGGCGTGGCCATTCGCCTGCACCGCCAGCATCAGGCAGGACCGCACGCTCAGCCCGTCAAGCAATACGGTGCAGGCGCCACAGACGCCATGCTCACACCCGACATGGGTGCCGGTCAGGCCGAGCTCGTGGCGCAGGAAATCGACCAGGGTGGTGCGCGTCTCCACGGTCCGCTCGAGCCTGCGGCCGTTGACGGCGATGCTGACGGTGCGTGTATCGCTCACGAGGCGACTCCTTGCCGCGCGCGCTGCGCCGCGGTCTGCATGGCCCGATACAGCAGAATCCGCGCCAGATGCCGGCGGTATGCCGCGCTGGCATAGGGATCCTCCATCGCGTCGAGCGTCGCTGCGCCGGCGGCGACGGCACGGAACGCTTCGTGCCCCGGCGTCTGGCCACGCAGCATGGTTTCGGCCGCGGTCAGTCGCACCGGGATCGGCAACAAGCCCGACACCGTGATGGCCGCGCGATCGATCGCGCCGGCGCGGTCCAGCGTCAGCAGCACGCCGACCGCGGCGATGGCGAAATCGCCGCGGCGGCGCGCGGTCTCGGTGAAGCAGTAGCCATGCGGCTGCGGCCACAGCGCCAGACGGATCGCGGTGAGCAATTCGTCCGCTGCCAGGGTGGTGGTCATGGCGCCAACGGCGAAGGCGTCGAATGTCGCCTCGCGCGTGCCCTGCGCCGAGGCGATGTGCAGCACGCCGTCATGCAGCGCGGCCAGGTTCACCAGCTCCGCCGACGGATCGAGATGGCACAACGAACCCCCGATCGTGCCGCGGTTGCGCGTCTGGCGGTGGCCGAGATGGCGCAGCGCCTCCGCCATGATCGGCAGGTCCGCGGCGATGTGTGGCGAAAACTCCAGGTCGCGTTGCCGCGTCATCGCACCGATCGTCACGCTGCCGCCATTGCGATGCATCCCGGCGAGCGAGGCCACGCCGTTCAGGTCGATCAAATGCTCCGGCATCGCCAGGCGGAAATTCATCATCGGCATGAGTGACTGGCCGCCGGCCAGCGCGCGGGCATTGTCGAGCCGCGCCAGCAACGACACCGCATCCTCGATCGTTGCCGGATCGTGATACGTGAACGGCGCTGGCTTCATGGCCGGCCTCCGGGAGCGCCTTCGCGGCGTTCTGGTTTCATGCGTCCATCTTCTCCCGCCACGATGTCCGTGCGCCGATGTCCGTGCGCCGATCGACCGTCCAAGCCTTGTGGGGCGATGCAAGAATGTCAACGGCGTACGGCGAAACGATACGAAGACATGATTGACAGGCGGCATGCGACACCACACGCTGTTGCAACATCCAGCTAGCTCTGCCCAATCGATCGGGGGAAACGACATAGATGTACGGCTCGGTGATCGGACGCGCGCAAACAGCGCCTGCCCGCTGGACCACGCTGGCATCTGCCTGCCTGGGCTGGATGTTCGACGCGATGGACCTGCAGATTTTCACATTGATCCTGTTCCCTTGCGTTGGCGAATTGATTGGCACGCATGATCCGGGACGCATTGCCTGGTTCGGCGGCGTCATCCTGGCCTGCAAGCTGGTTGCCTGGGGCCTCGGCGGCATCGTGTTCGGCGTGGTCACCGATCGTATCGGCCGCGCCCGCACCATGATCATCACGGTACTGATCTTTTCATGCTTCACCGGCTTGTCGGGCCTGGCGCAGAACTGGTGGGAACTGGCGATCCTGCAGGCGCTGGCGGGCATCGGCATCGGCGGCGAATGGGCGGCCGGCGCCGCACTGGTGGCCGAGACCTGGCCCGAGCGCACCCGCAGCCGCGCGATGCAGGTCATGCAGATGTCCTTCGCGTTTGGCTTCTTCCTCGCCGCCCTGATCAACCTCACGATCGGCCCGTTTGGCTGGCGTTACGTACTGTTCTTTGGCACTGTCCCGGCGTTGCTGACCTTGCTGATCCGCCGCTCGGTGGCGGAACCGGAACGCTGGGTGCGCGCACGCGACCTCCAGGCCGCGACCGGCGGTGCGGCCGACTCGGCCGGGGCCACCTTCGCGGCGATCTTCGCGCCGGCGTTTCGCCGCCGGACCATCGTCGGCGTGTTGATCGCCTCCACGATGATGATCGGCAGTTGGGGCGCCTCGACGCTGATCCCGATCTGGGTCAATCAACTCGTCGGGCCCGGCCAACGGCTTGCCGCCATCCATGCCACCAGCACCTGCTTCATGCTGAGCAATGTGGGCGCGGTGCTGGGATACCTGGCGCTGATCTGGATGACCGACGCACTGGGCCGGCGTGTTTCGTATTTCCTGATCGTGGTGGGCTGCGCGGTGGTGAACGTCACGATGTTTACCCAGGTGCACAGCCTGGGAACGTTGCGTTGGTTCATGATCGCCTACGGCTTCTTCGCCGTTGGCGGGTTCGGCACCTTCGCCGTCTATCTGCCTGAATTGTTCCCGACACGGATTCGCGCCACCGGCCAGGGATTCTGTTGGAACATGGCCCGGGCATTCACCGCCATCGGGCCATTCACGTCCGGCGCCCTGGTCGGCGCCTTCGGCAGCGTTGCCTCGGCTGGACTGACCATCGCCTGGATCTACGCCGTCGGCATCATTGCCATCTGGTTCGGTCCCGAAACACGCGGCGTGCCGCTGGCGGATTGAGCCATGCTACCGGTGCTGACACCTGACGCCCGCACTCGTTACCGTCATTCCCAGCAACTTTCATTACGGGTAGATTTCATTGCAAATAACTGTCATTACATGTATCTGTCATTACGAATAACGGTCATTGCGGGTAATTGTCGTTGCGAACGAAGCGACGCAATCCGGGTCGAGTGACGTGTGTCAGCCCGGCCGAGGTTGCTTCGCTTCGCTCGCAATGACAGGAGTTAGATTCGCTGCGCTCGCAATGACAGGAGATTGCTTCGCTTCGCTCGCAATGACAGGAGGTTGCCTCGCCTCGCTTGCAAGCACAGGTGGCGCCTTGGTCGCTGATGCCGGGCCGCGCACCGCGCCGGGGGATTGCTCAACCACTCCCACGGTGACACGCTGGTTGCACCATCACCGACACTCGAGAGGCCTGCAATGTCCCTCGCCACCGGCCCTGTGCTTACCACGCCCGCCGCAGGCCCCATGACATGGCGCGGCGCCGAGCTTCGCAAGGACGGCATCGCCTTCGATCTGTCGCGCACGCAGGCCGCCGCTCTGGAAGACGTGTTGCTTCGCGTGCGCAAGGCCGGTCTCGCGGTGGCGGACATCAAGCCAGAGCATTGCCGGCATCCGGGGCTGGACACCGATCTTGCGCGTGTGTTCGAGGAAATCCAGGACGGCCGCGGCATCGTGATCGTGCGCGGCATCCCGGTGGCGGACCATTCGATTGAAGACGTCAGCACGATGTTCTGGGCGATTGGCGCGCATTTCGGCCGCGGCGTCTCGCAGAGCGCGCGCGGCGACGTGCTGGGCCTGGTGCGCGACGAGACCCCGCCCGGTCAGGACGAAAGCGCCCGCGGCTATACCAGCCGGCGCGAGCTGTCGTTGCACGTGGATCTTGGCCAGATCGTCGGCCTGATGTGCGTGCGCCAGGCGCGCGCGGGCGGGTTCAGCCAATACGCGCCCGGACTGACGATCTACAACGAGATCCTCGCGACCAGGCCCGACCTGATGCCGGTGCTGTGCCGCGGCTTTCCCTATCACCGCCGCGGCGAGGAGGCGCCCGACGCGGCGCCGATCACGCCCTATGACATCCCGGTGTTCAGCGAGCGCGGCGGCAAGGTCAGCGTGTTCTTCGTGGGCGAGATCTGCAACGCCGCGTTCCGCGAGCTGAAGCGCGCCTTCACGCCGCAGGAGATCGACGCGATCGACACGTTCCGCGCCACCGCCCGCAAGCTGCAATTCGAAACCCGACTGGAGGCCGGTGAAGCCACCTTCCTCAACAACTACACCACGATGCATGCGCGCTCCGAATTCGAGGACTGGGACGAGCCGGAGAACAAGCGCCTGATGCTGCGGCTGTGGCTGGATGCGGAACGCAACATGCGGCCGGTGACCCCGCACATCCACATCTACGAGAACAAGGGCGGCCGCAGCGGCATCGATGCGCAGCCTGGCCGCCAGCCCGCCACCGCGAACTATCGTGCTCCGGACGCGCTGGTGCGGGCGCAGGTGGCGGCCTGACAGCGCCGCTCGCGCGCGCTAAGCTGACCGCCGACAGCGAATGGGGAGAGCCATGAGCGAAGCGATCGCGACCCTCGGCGGCGGCTGCTTCTGGTGCCTGGAAGCGGTGTTCAAGGATCTGCGCGGCGTCACCAGCGTGATATCGGGCTATGCCGGCGGCCATGTCGCCAATCCCAATTACAGGCAGGTGTGCGGCGGCGACACCGGCCATGCCGAAGTGGTGCAGGTGAAGTTCGACCCGGCCGAGCTGTCGTACGGGGACCTGCTGCGCGTGTTCTTCGCGATCCATGACCCGACGACGCTGAACCGCCAGGGCAATGATATCGGCACGCAATACCGTTCGATCATTCTCACCCATTCCGAGGCACAGAAGCAGACGGCGGAGGCGGTGAAGCAGGAGATCGATGCCGCCAAGCTGTGGCACCGTCCGGTGGTGACCGAGATCGCACCGTTGCAGGCGTTCTATCCCGCCGAGCCAGAGCATTACGACTATTTCGCGCGCAACCCCTGGAGCGGCTATTGCCAGGTGGTGATCGCGCCGAAGGTCGCGAAGTTCCGCAAGCAGTTCATCGATCGGTTGAAGCGCGAAGCGGCGGAGTAGCACCTGCTGTTGGTGGTTTGCGACTGCCGGCGCCAACTGGTCATTGCGCGGCGCGGAGCGACGAAGCAATCTCGATCGGGCACGCGCGCGGACGGCAGGGCGGGCATTCGAGCACGATTGCTTCGGCCCGTCTGAGGCCTCGCAATGACATGGCGGAGCAATGACATGGCGGGGCAATGACATGGCGGGGCAATGACATGGCGGGCCATTGGGACCTCGCGATGAGATGACGGTCCCGTTGAAGCGCCGCAATGACGTGGGTCCCTCGCAATGACGTGGATCCCTCGCAATGACATGAACGCCGCTTGCGCCTCGCAATGACCTGAAGGCCACATTGGGGTTCGCGATGACATCAATCCGGGGCATCAGCCGTCTGCGAACAATCCTACCGGCGCGCCCCGCACCGATACCTCGGCCCGGAACAATCCGCCCAGTGTGGGGTATTGTTCCACCACTTCCGCCGTCTTGCCCTGACGCAGCGAGGTCACGAACAGGTGGCCGTCGGCGAAACAGGGCATGGTGGGGCCGGGCACGGGGAACGGGATGCTTTCCAGCAGCTTGCCGTCGGGCGAGAAGCGGTTGATGCAGCCGGAGACACCGGCGGACCAATAATCGCCCTGCAGGTCGGTCGCGCCGCCATCGGGGCGGCCTTGCTCGTTGGTCAGCGTCGCAAGATGGCGCTGATTACTGATCGCGCCGGTGGCAGGGTCGAAGTCCCACGCCTCGAGATTCCCCGGACTGGTATCGGAATGATACATCGTGCGGCCATCGGGCGACCAGGCGAGGCCGTTGGAGGTACGGTAGCCTTCCGCCTTGCGCTCGATCCTGCCGTCCGGCGTGACCCGATACAGCGCGCCGGTGGGCTGGCGTGGCGTGTTCTCGTCCATGCTGCCGACCCAGAAGGCGCCGTCGGGACCCACCTTGCCGTCGTTCATGCGGTTGGTGGTGGGCTCGACCACCGCGCCGGTAAAATCCTCCATGCGGCGCGTGCGGGGATCGAACAATACCACGCGATGGCGCAGCGCGACCACCAGCTTGCCGGAGCTGCAAAGGCCGAAGCTGGCTACGACTTCGGGCAGGTCCCAGGTCTCGTGCCGCTCGTCATCGAGCGACAGCGCATGGATGTGTTTGCCTGGAATATCGCAGAACAATACCCGGCGGTTGGCGGCGTCCCAGACCGGCGATTCGCCGACGCCGCAGCGGGAGTCCCAGGCGAGCGCGAAATGGACCATGTCGGGTGCCTCCGGCATTTGGGTAGAGCAAGAACGCACGAAGGCACGAAGCGGTGCGAGCGGCAAGCGGTGAAGGGACGTTGTTGCCGTCGGCTACCATGGCTTGCGCGGTCTGCCAGGCGTTGGCTGGTCGCCGGCACCGCGCGGAGAAAAACGGTGGCGCCGGCGATCACATCGGCCTTCTCCGCATGCTCTGCTGCGTTGTGGCTCAGCCCGCTTCGGCATGGCACGCACGCCAGGCTGGTGGGGGCGCCAGGCTGGCGGGGGCGACGCGGGCGACATAGACCGAATCGTGCCCAATAGACCGAATCGTGCTTAATAGACCGAATCGTGTGCGGCGCCGGAGATGATGTCGCGGTGCCGATACCCCGCCGCTGCGGCGGCGCGGCGCATCGTGGCAATGCAGCCGGCATCGCAGCGCAGCCTGCTGCCGACTGGGGCAGGGCACACCTCGCATTGGCGCGACTTGTCGCGCGAGCCATCGCCGTCGCCTGCTTGCGACGCCGGGCATGACCGCGCACAACCTGCCATCGGGCGCCCCAGTGGGAGAGCGGCGATGGACATCGCGACGACAATTGCAACGGACCACGAGTCCCGCCTCGACCGGCTGGCCGAGGTCGCGGTGCGCGTCGGCCTTGGCGGCTTCCATCCTGGCCAGGAACTGCTGATGACCGCGCCGGTGGAGGCCCTGCCGCTGGCCCGCCGCATCACGGCGCAGGCCTACAAGGCCGGCGCCTCGCTGGTCACCACCTTGCTCACCGACGATGAATCCACGCTGCTGCGCTACCGCCTTGCCGGCGATGCCAGCTTCGATACGGCGGCAGGCTGGCTGTACGACGGCATGGCTGCTGCGTTCCGCGGCGGTGCCGCGCGTCTCGCCATTGCCGGCGACGACCCCAACCTGCTTGCGGCGGAGGATCCGGCGAAGGTGGCGCGCGCCAACCATGCGCGCTCGCTGGCCTATCGTCCCGCGTTGGAACTGATCACCGACACCGCGATCAACTGGTCGGTCTGTGCTGCCGCGACGCCGGCCTGGGCGCAGGCGGTCTTTCCGGATCTGCCACGAGACGCCGCGACGGCGCGGCTGTGGGACGCGATCTTCGCCGCCTCTCGTGTGGACACCGAGGACCCGGTCGCCGCCTGGATCGCGCACAACGCCACGCTGATGGCGCGCCGGCGGATGCTGAACCAGAAGCGCTATGCCGCGCTGCGTTTCCGCGGCCCCGGCACCGATCTGCAGGTCGGGCTGGCCGACGAACACGAATGGATGGGCGGCCTCAGCACAGCGCGCAACGGCATCACCGGCAATCCCAACATTCCGACCGAGGAAGTGTTCACCACGCCGCATTGCCGCCGCGTCGAAGGCGTCGTGAGCAGTACCAAGCCATTGTCGTATCAGGGCACGCTGATCCGCGATATTGTGGTGCGTTTCGAGGCCGGCGTGATCGGGCTGGCGACGGCGCGCACCGGTGATGACGTGCTGCAACGCATGATCTCGGCCGATGATGGCGCGCGGCGTCTGGGCGAGGTCGCGCTGGTGCCCGCCTCATCGCCGATCGCGCGCAGCGGCCTGTTGTTCCTGAACACCTTGTTCGACGAGAACGCGGCCTGCCATATCGCGCTGGGCCAGTCCTACAGCCGCTGCTTCACCGATCGTGGCAAGGCGGGAGCGGCGGCGCTCGAGGCACGCGGCGCCAACCGCAGTTTGATCCATGTCGATTGGATGATCGGTTCAGAGCAAGTCGATGTCGATGGCATCACGGCGGAGGGCGCGACGGAGCCGCTGATGCGCGCGGGAGAGTTCGTGTGATTTGGTGAGCCCGCGCGTGCGGGTCTGTTATGCGAACGTCCAGGGCAGCGGCAGCCCGGCGGTTTCAGTCGGAGTGACGGCGAACGCGACTGGCCACGGTGTGCCGGCCGGCAGTCGAAATGATTTCGCTGCGTGCTTTGCCGGTTGCGCGCGCGCCTCTGGCTTGTAGGTTTCCGCGCATCCTGACCTTGGAGCGAATCGTCATGCGTCTCAACCCTGTGGTTGCCGGTGTGCTGGTCCTGTCGCTGGCGGCTTGCTCGTCCGACAACCTGGGCACCAACGCCGGGGCAGGCGGGGCCAGTCCTTATGGCGCCAACGGCGCCGGTGCCGGCGCGGGCGGGGCCGGGGGTTACGCCAGCAGTGCCGCGCCCGGCAGCGAGGAAGACCTGGTGCAGACGGTCGGCGATCGGATTTTTTTCGATACCGATCGGAGTAGCCTGGATGACCAGGCGCGGGGAACGCTGGACAAGCAGGCGGCGTGGCTGCAACGCTATCCGAACGTGCGTGTCATGATCGCCGGGAATTGCGACGAGCGGGGAACCGAGGAGTACAACCTCGCGCTGGGTCAGCGTCGTGCCAATGTGGATCGCGATTACCTGGTGGCGCACGGGATCGACGCGGGGCGCGTGCAGACGATCAGCTACGGCAAGGACCGGCCGACGGATACCGGCTCGACGCCGGACGCCTGGGCGAAGAACCGGAACGCGATCACGATGGTGCAGTAGCCATCACAGGCGCGCGGATGCGAACCGACGCACTGTTGCCGCATTGTTTCACCAGCACGCGCATCAACCGCGTCGATGTAGCGACAGTGTCGATACGTATGGCCCATGCTTCGGCGAAGCAAGCATCGCGCCGACGGTGTCCTGGCCGAGACTCTCGCGTTCGTCAGTCCGCCGCGGCGGCGTAGGACTCCAGCGGCGCACAGGTGCAGACCAGGTTGCGGTCGCCATAGACGTTGTCCACGCGCTTGACCGGCGGCCAGTATTTTGCCGCCGCCACCCACGGCAACGGGAACACAGCCTGCGTCCGCGAATAACGGTGCGGCCAGGTTTCCGCCATTGCCTCCTGCGCCGTATGCGGCGCGTGCTTTAGCGGATTGTCGGCGCGGTCCAGCTTGCCTGCGGCGATCGCCGCGATCTCGGCGCGGATCGCCAGCATCGCATCACAGAACCGGTCCAGCTCGGCCTTGGTCTCGCTTTCGGTCGGCTCGATCATCAGCGTGCCGGCGACCGGCCAGGACATGGTCGGTGCATGAAAGCCGAAATCCATCAGACGCTTGGCGATGTCCTCCACCATCACGCCTGCCTCCGCCTGGAAGCCGCGGCAATCGACGATGCACTCGTGCGCGACGAATCCGCCGGGGCCGCTGTACAGCACGGGATAGGCGCCGCGCAGCCGCTGGGCGATGTAGTTCGCGTTCAGGATCGCGACCTCGCTCGCGCGCTTCAAGCCGGCCGCGCCCATCATGCGGATATAAGCGTAGGAGATCGGCAGGATCAGCGCCGAGCCGAACGGTGCTGCCGACACCGGACCGAAGCCCGTCGCCGGACCGGCGTCCGCGCGCAGTGGGTGATTGGGCAGGAACGGCGCGAGATGCGCCGCGACGCCAATCGGCCCGACGCCGGGCCCGCCGCCGCCATGCGGGATGCAGAACGTCTTGTGCAGGTTCAAGTGGCACACATCGGCGCCGATGATCGCCGGCGAGGTCAGCCCCACCTGCGCGTTCAAATTCGCGCCGTCCATGTAAACCTGGCCGCCGGCTTCGTGC
>DATJNA010000045.1:0-37691 GCA_035508435.1 Acetobacteraceae bacterium
GGCGATGACACTTATGGCTCCTCCCGTCGGAACGTCACCACCAGCACGTCCCGGAACCCCGGAGCCCGCGGATCCATCGGTTCCACCGCCGTCACGCCGTGCAGCACGCGATGGTCGTCCACCAGCGCGGCATCCAGCGGATTGGTCAGTGTGAAGCTGCCCAGCGTGCGGCCGTCCGGGGCGTGGATCGTCGTCACGCCGCTTTGGATGTTGCGCCGGTTCACCAGCAGCACGAGCACGTAATCCACCCCGTCGCGATGCCGGCCCTCCGGCGTCGGCCGGCCCTCCAGCCCACGCCGTGCCTCGATGCGGAACTGGTGCAGCTCGATATGCCAGTCCCGCGGTCCCGCCAGGCGCTCAAACAAATCGCGGCACCAGCGCAGGATCGTGGTCAGCGCGGCGCTCTCGCCGATCGCCGGCAGGATCGGCGGAAACCAGCGCTCGATGCCGCCATTCAGCGTGTTGTAGTCGCGGCTCTGGTAGTGCGGCTGATGCGGCTTGCGCGCGATCGCGGCCTCGCCCGCGCGCGCGCCGAATACCGCGAAGCGCCGCTTCCGATAGCGCCCGCCATCGGCCATGTAGGTGTCGAGCCCAAGATCGTCCCAGCTCGCCGCGAAGCTTTCCCAATCGGCCAGCGAGCCGGCCTGCCCCAGCGCCGCGCGCATCGCATCCGCCGGCTCGAAGGCGAAGCCCGCCTCGCGGATCGCGTCACTCAGCCGCTCGAGAGCGTTCATGCATCTGGTCCTTGGCGGCGGCTTCCGGCAATGGCTCCGGCGGCGGCCCACTGGAGGTCAGTGTGACAGCCACGTTCCGCATCGGGTTGTAGAGCCGGATGCCAAGCTCCTGGAATCGCAGTTTCATGCGCCGGTTGAACTCCCGCTGCACGGACCACCGGCCGGAATCGGTGCAGACCACTTGCCCGACGATGGTGGCCCCGGCGCCGTCCACCTTGTCCACCCCCCAGAGCTGCAGATCGCTCAGCATCCGGGTGGCGAAATCCGGCTCGCCCCGCATGCCCGCCACGATCTCCGTCAGGATGTCGCAGACCCGGTCGGTGCTCTCGTCATAGTCCACGGTGACGCTGACCGACGCGTTGCCCAGCCCGCGGTTCACGTTCGTCACCGTGGTGACCGAGCTGAACGGGATGATATGCACCGACCCGTCGCCCGCGCGCAGCCGCATGGTGCGCACCGACAGTGCCTCCACCGTGCCGGACAGGCCCGACACGGTGACGAACTCGCCCACCTGCATGGCGTTTTCCAACAGCAGGAAGATGCCGGTGATGAAGTCCTGCACCAGCTTCTGCGAGCCGAAGCCGATCGCGACGCCGATGATGCCGGCGCCGGCCAGCAGCGGCGCGATGTTGATGCCGATCTGCGACAGCACCGTCAGCCCGGCAAACACCAGGATGGTGATCAACAGCGCCGAGCGCACCAGCGGCAGCAGCGTGCGCAGCCGGGCCGAGCGCGTGATCTGCTGGTCCTTGGCCAGCTTCGACAGATGGCGTTGCAGCGCGGCGTTGGCGGCTTCCCATGCCGCCAGAGCCACCAGCAGCGTCACCACCATGGTGCCGCAGGCGGAGACGATGCGGTTGCCGAGCTCGCTCTCGGCGAACCAGGTGAAGCTGCCGACGCCGTAGAGTTGCAGCAGCGCCAGCATGCACAGCACGTAGACCATGCCGCGCAGCAGAACGCTGAGCCCGGGGTGGTAGAGCCGCAATCGCTCTTCCAGGCCGGGATAGCGCAGCGCGGTGTCGGGCGGCAGCGCGACCAAGCGGTCGAGCGAACCGTCCAGCACGATCAGCAGCAGCCGCGCGCCGACCAGCAGCAGGCCGGTGACGATGGAGAAATGCAGCGCCCAGGCAAAGCCGTTGGGGATTTCCACCGCCCAGACCAGCCAGGTCGCGATGATCACGAACAAGGCGATCCAGTGCCAGACGGAAGCCAGCGCATTGCGCACGCGGGCGGTGACGGTGGCGGCGTCCGGCGGCGCGCGCAGCCGGCGCCGCACCGCGCGCCGTTGCTGCAGCACCATGATGGCGAGGCAGGCGTGCCAGATGAAGCCGTCGGTCTTCAGCACCGCCCGGTGGGCCTCCTCCGACATGCCCAACAGCAGACCGACCTCGGCGATGACGTAGCCGACCACGCCGACCACGACGATCCGCCGGATCCACCGCATCAGGTAGGCCGCCAGCTTGCTCGGGATTTGGAACAAGCGCAGGCGCGGCGTGTGCGGCGAGAGCAGCATCCGTGCGATGCAGAGCAATACGGCGCAGAGCGCGTAGGCGTCCACCACCGCCAGCAGCACGACGCGGGTGCCGGTTTGCTCGCCCACGGGGCTTGCGGTCACGAGGTGTCCGACCAGCGTGAACCCGGCCACCGGCACCAGGTCCAACAGCAGGCGCGCCAGCACCAGGGGCAGGCGGTGCAGCAGAGCCCAGGCGGGGATGCGGTGGTGGGGGCGTGCCGGCGGCTCGATCTCGCCCGCCTCGGCGCGTTCCACCGCCTCGGTGGGCGATGGCTCCCGCGCGTGCGCGTCGGCTGCGGCTGCGGCATGCTCCGTGGCGTCGGCGGGGCCAGGCGCCGCGGCTTCGGCGCCGGCGTGCCGCGCGGGTGCCGCGAGGGCATACTCCGTGGCTTCGGCGGGGCCAGGCTCCGCGGCTTCGGCGCCGGCGTGCCGCGCCGGTCCCGCGAGGGCATGCTCCGCAGCTGCGGCGGTGGCCGCGGCTTCGGCGTCCGCAGCCTTCTCGGCCACTGCCGCAGCCTTCTCGGCCACTGCCGCAGCCTTCCCGGCCACTGCCGCAGCCTTCTCGTCGGCTTCCGCCGCCTCCGCGTCGGCTTCCACGGCCTGCTGGGCGGCTTCGACCGCGGCCTCTTGCTCCGTCGGGGGGCCGGCCTGCGGCTTCTCCAGCGCGGCGATGGGCCGCTGCATGAGACCGCGCAACAGGTATTCCACCGCCATGCCGCAGGCCAGCACCACGGCGAGCCGCCAGGCGGCATCCAGCAGGATGCCGCGCGCCAGCGGCGTGGTGGCCATCACCACCAGCCAGCTCCACAGCAAGGGCAGGCTCTGCATGGCCCGGAACGCGTTGGTTACGTCGGCGGTGAGTTGGCTGACGAAGGATTCGCCGTGTCGCAGCACCTGGGCACCCAGGCTGTTGGGGGCGAGCGCCAGCGCCTTCGGCGGCTCCGGCTGCGCCGGTTTGGCGGGAGCGGGCGCCGGAGCGGCAGGGGCCGCCGCGGCATGGGCGAGCGGCGCGAGCTGCGCCTTGGCGATTGCCTCCAGCGTCGCCGTCACCTCGGCGCGCTTTTTGGGGTCATTCAACACGGCCAGCGCGGCGCGGGCCTCGGCCGGCGTGAGCGCCGGCTGCGGCTGCGCCAGGACGCGGCACGGCGCCACCGTCAGCAGCAGCGGCGGGACGACGACCAGGCCGATCAGCTTGGGTCTCATGCGGGCGCTCCCGACCACACTCCGGGCGGCACGGTCAACAGAATGTCCCTATCCGGTTAGCGCAGGCTGACAACCCCTGACGATCGTGCGGCGACTGCGGCTGGGTCCACCTGCGCTGACCGGATAGGGACACAACAGAAAGCAGGCAGGACTGTGATGCGCTACGCGCGTCGCCGGGGGATGCGCGCCAGCCGCCGGGCGCCTATGGTCCGGCGATGAAGACCTTTCTGACCGTCGCGGTCGTGATTCTGATGCTCGCCACGCTGGGCGTGCTGATTGCCGGCATGGTGGGGCTGGTACGTGGCGGCGGCGATCCGCGCAAGTCGAACCAGTTGATGCGTTGGCGTATCATCCTCCAGGGCGCCGCCCTGCTGCTGTTCATGATCCTGATGGGCCTGCTGAAGTCGTAGTGTCTCGCCATCATCGCGGATGACCAACGGCGGACAACCGCCGACCCGTGGCCCGAATGAAATCGTTCCCCGCCCCATGGGCAGGGGCCGGGGGAGGGGTGAGTCTCATCCCCTCCGGGTTGTGCGCGAACGGCACGGCCCATGCGGCAGGGGCCGGGGGAGGCGTGAGTCTCATCCGACAGGCGGGACTACGCATCGGTCGACCGACTCGCCGCGCGGCATCATCCGCTCCCGCGCGACAGGCCCCCGAAGGGACGAGAAGCCTTTCCATCGCGCAACGCACCGCGCCATGTTAAGCCTCAGAGCATGCCCGACCTTGCGCCCAGCCACGACGCGTCCGCCGAAGATCCCACCATTGTCGAGCTTCTCGCTGCCCGTCCGCATTTGACCATGCATGCGATGGATGGGCTGGTTCTCGAGTCCGTGCCGCTCAATGCCATCGCGGACGCGGTCGGCACGCCCACCTGGGTCTACGGCGCCGGCACCATGCGCGCCCGCTACCATGCGCTCACCGGCGCACTCAGCGACGCCGGCCTCGCCGCCGACGTCCACTACGCGATGAAGGCCAACGACCACCTGGCCATCCTGCGCTTGTTCGCCGCGGCAGGGGCCGGCGTCGACGTGGTCAGCGCGGGGGAAATCCGCCGTGCCCGCGTCGCGGGCATTCCCGCCGCCGGCATCGTCTTCTCCGGCGTCGGCAAGTCGGAGGCCGACCTGCGGCTCGCGCTCGCGGAGGACCTTGGCCAGATCAACGTGGAAAGCGCGGAGGAGCTGGACATGCTCTCCGCGCTCGCGGCGGCGAGCGGGCGCACCGCCCGCATCGCGCTGCGCGTCAACCCTGACGTGGACGCAGCGACCCACGCCAAGATCAGCACCGGCCGCGCCGGCGACAAGTTCGGCATCCCCTGGGCCGATGCCGCCGCACTCTATGCCCGCGCCGCGACGTTGCCGGCGATCCGCCCGGTCGGCCTGGCAAGCCATATCGGCAGCCAGATCATGAGCCTCGCCCCGCTCCGCGCCGCCTACGCGCGGCTGGCGACGCTGGTCACCGAGCTGCGTGCCGCGGGACATGGCGTCGGCATGGTGGATTGCGGCGGCGGCTTCGGGATTCCGTACCGCGACGAGCCGGTGCCCACCGCCGCGGGCGTGGCGGGCGCCCTGCGATCCGCGTTCCACAATCTCGACGTCCGCCTGAAGCTGGAACCCGGCCGCTGGCTGGTGGCACCCGCCGGCGTGTTGCTGGCCTCGGTCGCGCTGTCCAGGCAGGCCGGCGGCATCCGCTTCGTGGTGCTGGACGCGGCGATGAACGACTTGGTGCGGCCCGCCATGTATGACGCCTGGCACGGCATCGTCCCGGTCTCGGCCACGGACGCCGTCGCAGCCACAACACCCGCCGACATCGTCGGCCCGGTCTGCGAGTCCGGCGACACGTTCGCGCGCGGCCGCGCCCTGCCGCTGCTGCAACGCAATGCACGCGTGGCGATTCTCGACACGGGCGCTTATGGTTCGGTGATGAGCTCCACCTACAACGCCCGCCCGTTCGCCGCCGAGGTCATGGTGGACGGCGCGCGTTGGTCGGTGATCCGCGACCGCCAGCCGGTCGAGGCATTGTGGCACGGCGAACGCGTTCCGGACTTTCTCACATGACCAACCCCCCCGAAGACCTCGATCCCTTGCTGCGGCGCCTCGCCGGACGCCGCGCGCTGGCCCGGCTTGTGCTGATGTTCGAGCATGTCTGGCCGGCCCTGTGGCCGCCGCTCGGCATCGCCGGATTGTTCCTGTGCGCCGCGCTGCTGCAACTGCCGCAGATGCTGCCGCCGGCGTGGCACCTCGCATTGCTGGTCTGCACCGCCGCCGCGGTGGTGGTGCTGGCGCTGCGCGGGCTGCGGCCGATCCGCGCGCCCGACGAGGCCGCCGCCGACCGCCGCCTGGAAAAGGATTCGGGCCTGTCGCATCGCCCGCTGCAAGTGCTCTCCGACCAGCCGGCGCAGCACGATCCGCTGGGCCTGGCCCTGTGGCAGGCGCATGTGGCGCGGACCATCGGTCAGGTCCGCCGCTTGCGCGTCGGCGCACCGCATCCGGGCCTGCCGCGGCGCGACCGCCATGCACTGCGCGGCGGGCTGGTGGTGGCGCTGGTCGCCGCGTTCGGGGTCGCGGGGGCGGACGCGCCGACCCGCATCGCGCTGGCACTGCAACCGACGCTGCCGCGCCTGCCCCAGCCGGCCGCGACCGAGCTGCAAGCGTGGATCACACCGCCCGCCTACACCCACCTGGCACCCGTGTTCCTCAAGCCGGATGGCGGGATCCTGGCGGTGCCGACCGGTTCGCATCTGACGGTCAGCGTCACCGGCGGTTCCGGCACGCCCAGCCTGTCGCTGGAGGGCCAGCGCACGGACTTCCACATGCTCGCCAAGGACAGCTTCCAGGCCGATCGCGACCTGAGCCAGGGCGGCCACCTGGTCGTCCGGCGCAACGGCGGCGATCTCGCGGCATGGGAGCTGAGCGTGCTGGTCGATCAGCCGCCCACCGCTGCCTGGGCCGAGCCACCCGGCCCCACCCGCACCGGCCAGGAGACGCGGCTGCCCTGGAAGGCGAGCGACGACTACGGCGTGGTCTCGTTGCAGGCCGACCTGCGCCTGAAGGACCGGCCGCAAGGGCCGCCGCTGGTGGTCGCTATCCCGCTCCCAGGCGGTGAGCCGAAATCCGCCCACGGCGTCGACCAGCAGGATCTCACCGCGCATCCCTGGGCCGGCCTGCCGGTGACGGCGCGGCTGGTGGCACGCGATGCGCCCGGCCAGCCCGGCTACAGCAGCTATGCCACCTTCACCCTGCCCGAGCGATTGTTCACCAATCCGGTGGCGCGCGCGCTGATCGCGATCCGCAAAGGACTGAGCCTGCACCCGGAGGACCGCGACAGCGCGGTGGACGGGCTCGACGCCCTGATCATGGACCCGAAGGCGCTGCACGGGGACATACCCGCCTACGTCAATCTCGGCGCACTCTACTACCTGCTTGAGTTCAACAAGTCCGCCAGGGCGGTGCCCGAGGCGCAGCAGCAGATGTGGGAGCTGGCGCTTCACCTGGAGGAGGGCCAGACCGAGCAAACCGCGCGCGAGCTCGAGCGCGCGCGCCAGGCCGCGCGGGACGCGCTGAACCGGGCGATGAAGGATCCGTCGCAGGCCAACCGCGAGGCGCTGGAGAAGCGCCTGCAAGAGCTGCAACAGGCGATCGAGCGCCATATGCAGGCGCTGATGGCAGAGGCGCTGCGCAACCACCAGGAGCTGCCGTTCGATCCCAGCGCGCAACACCTCAGCGATCGCGATTTCGAGCATATGGCACGGGAAGCCGAGGAGGCCGCACGGCAAGGCAACATGGACCAGGCGCAGCAGCGCATGGCCGAGCTGGAGCGGATGCTCGATGAGCTGCGCAACGCGCGCATGGCGAACAGCAAGGCGATGCAGCGGCGCGCGCAGCAGCGGGCACGTGGGCGGCAGCAGATGGGCGCGTTGCAGGACATGATCGGCCGTCAGGGCGGCTTGCTCGATCATGCCCAGGGCCGCGTGAACGACGACAACCGCTCGCGGTTTGGCGAGCCCCCGCCGACGCAGGCGGCGGATCCGAACGCGGAGCGGCAGGCCGACCGGCGCGTGCAGCAGGCGTTGCGGCGCGCGCTCGGCGAGCTGATGCAGCAGTTCAGCGACCTGACCGGCAAGCTGCCGCCGGGCCTGGGCGATGCCGACCAGGCGATGCAGGAGGCGGGGCGGCGGCTCGGTGCCGGTGATGACAAGGCCGCCGGGGGGCAAGAGCAAAAGGCGATCGAGGATTTACAGAAGGGCGGCCAGCAGATGGGCCAGACGATGGCGCAGCAGTTCGGCTCCGGCCAACAGGGGGAGGAAGGCGAGGCAGAGGGCGGCGGTGAGGGTGACCAGTTCATGTTGCAGGAAGGCCGCGGCGACGGCACCGGCAACGGCGACCTGCCCGGTGCGCAGGGGCGGCGCAACAACCGGCTCGATCCGCTGGGGCGGCAATACGGTGAGGGCGGCTCGGGCGCCGACGAGGGCGACGACGTGACCATCCCGGAGCAACGCGCCCACCAGCGCACACGGGAGATCGAGAATGAGCTGCGCCGCCGCGACGCCGACCGCGAACGGCCGCAGCAGGAGCTGGATTATTACCGGCGGCTGCTGAAGGGGTTCTGATCGGGCGCGCGGGCCGGCGCGCTGACCGACTACGCCGCAGCCGCCACGCCGCGGCGTGCCAGCACCCGCGGCGCCGTCTCGGCGATACCGAATGCCAGGCCGGCCATCGCCACTTGCACCATCACGGCCAACGCCAGCGACGCGGCGAGGCCGAAATGGTCGGCGACGATGCCGCCCACCACCGGCATCACCGCGGTGCCGACGATCACCGCGAAGAAGTTCGTCATGCCCAGCGCCGAGCCGCGCAGCTCACTGGGCACCGCCTCGCTGACGCAGGTGGCGATCACGATGGGACCGAGGCCGAAGCCGAAGAACCCGCTGGCCGCCGCCAACAGCCGCATGGTGTCGAGGTCGAAGCCGCCCATGATGTACGCCGCGAGAGTGGCCGCGCACAGCAGGGCCGCGCCGGCGATCACGGGACGGCGGCCAAGATGATCCGACAGGAATGGCAGCGCGATCTGTCCCGCGGTGCCGGCAAAACCCCACACCGACATCACCGTGCCGGCCTGCACCAGACTGAAGCCGCGCATCCTGGTCAGGAACAAAACGTTGTATCCCACCGAAAGCTGTAGCCAGGCCAGCGTGGCGCAGCCCATCAGGGTCAGCAGCAGCACCGACGGGTCGCGCAGCAGGCCGGCGGCGGCACGCCACTCCACCTTGCGGCGCGCGCCACGCGCGGCGGGTTCGCGCATCACGGCGAACAAGGCGAGGCAGACCAGTGCGGTGACCACACCAATGATCGGGAATACCCAGCGCCAGCCGAAATGCGCGGTCAGCGTGGTGACGATCAAGGCGCCGAGGCCGACGCCGAAGAAGCTATAGCCCGCATTGTACAGCGCCTGGTTCATGCCGCGACGCTGCGGCGCGGTTGCCTCGCTGATGGTCGCCTGGCCCACCGACCAGCCGATGCCGTCGCCCAGCCCCAGCAGGTCGCGCACGATGAACATCGAGAGGAAGTCCCAGGTGGCGCCCATCGCGGCCGTCATCAGCGCGGTGAAGCCGACGGCGGGCACCAGCACGATGCGGCGGCCGCGGTTGTCGGAGATCCAGCCGCCGATCCAACTGCTGAACGCCCAGGTGATCGAAGTGCCGGAGATCAGCAGCCCGGCCTGCCACAGCGCCATGTGGAATTCGGGCACGATCTTCGGAAAGATGAAGCCGATGCCGACGCGGTTGAGGCCGATGCAGCCCCAGAACAACACCAGCAGCACCATGATCATGAGTTCATAGGCGCCCGATCGGCGGCTCGGCATACGGTTCCTCCGGTTGGTCGTGCGATGCTTTCATTGCGATGATAGCGGGGCGGCAATGGGTGGCAAGGCGGCGGGCTCGGTCGTCCAGCGGCTGGCTGTGCGCTCGATCCGAGTGGCTCGTCGCAAGCCGCCCGATGCCCGCTGTCGGTGCCGCACGGATCGGGCGACCAGCGGCATTGCGGCACGGATCGGGCGACCGCCGTCATTGCAGCACGGATCGTGCGACCGCTGTCATTGCAGCACGGATCGGGCGACCGCGGTCCTCGCGATGACATAGGCAGCCAACAAACGCTCGGAGACCGGCATGCGCGAATTGGCCGGCAGGACGGCCTTCATAACCGGCGGGGCGAGCGGCACCGGCTTCGCGCTCGGCCGCGCCTTCGCACAGACGGAGATGCACGTGGTGCTGGCCGATATCGCGGCCGACGCCCTCGATGACGCCGTGGCGGGTCTGCGCGACGTTGCCGCGGCGGCGCGCAAGGGATCCGCGGTGTGACGACCTGGCGGTGTGACGACCTGGCGGTGTGACGACCTGGCGGTGTGACGGCCTGGCGGTGTGACGACCTGGCGGTGTGACGGCCTGGCGGTGTGACGGCGCGCGATGCTCGAAGCTCAGGCCGCGGCCGGCAACGGTCCCACATAGACCGATTGTGGCCTGATCAGCCGCCCCGCGCCGCCTTGTTCCAGCGCATGCGCCACCCAGCCCGCCACCCGGGCGCAAGCGAACACGCCGGTAAACGCGTCGCGCGGCACTTGCAGCGCCTCCAGCAGCAGCGCGGTATAGAATTCGAGATTGGTCTGCAACGATCGCGCCGGCTTCCGCTTGGCCAGCACGGCCAGCGCGGCTTGCTCGATTTGCTCTGCGAACCGCAGCCGCCCGAGGTCGCGCCCCAGGGACTCCACGACCGCCTTGACGACATCCGACCGCGGATCGGTCACGCGATACACCCGATGGCCGAACCCCATCAGCCGGTCGCCGCGGACCACCGCGGCGTCCAGCCACGCCTCGGCATTCTCGGGCGTGCCGATCTCATCCAGCATGTCGATCACCGGCCCTGGCGCACCGCCATGCAGCGGCCCCTTCAGCGCGCACAGCGCGGCGGTGACCGACGACGCCAGCCCCGCCGCCGTGGACGACACCACACGTGCGGTAAACGTCGATGCATTCAGTCCATGATCCATCGCGGAGAGCAAATAGGTCTCCAGCGCCGCGATCTCATCGGCCGCCGCGGGGGCGCCACGAAGCATCCGCAGCAGATCCGCCGTGTGCCCCAGGGTTGCATCCGGCGGCACCGGCGCTGCCCCGCCTCGGGCGCGCAAGGTCGCCGCCAATCCGACCGCCACGGTCGCGGTCAGCCGCAGCGGCAGATCCGGTGCATCGTCAGAAATCGCCGCGACCAGCAGCCGCAAGGCCTCGATCGGCGCCAGCCGGCTCGCCTGGGACAGCAGTGGCAGGATGTCGTCGAATACGGCCACGCGCATCGCCGCGAGATCTCGCCGCACCACCGGTTCGGACAGGTTGCCCTGGGCGAAGCCGCGCCAGAGCTCCGCGATCAACCACTCAACACTGCGCTGACCGGCGATGTCGGGCAGCCGATGGCCGCGCAGCACCAGGCGGCCGGCCTCGCCATCGACCTCGCTCAGCACGGTCTCCGCGGCGACGACCCCTTCCAACCCGTTATTGAATGTCATGGTGTGGCTCCTGCTCGCCGTTGACCGGCGCGAAAGCAGCGCGGAGAGTATTTCACGTCAATCTTGATCAAGTGAATCAATATGACCGACCCTTCGGCCGAATGGCTCACCGCCGAGACCGCCCTCAGCCGCCTCGGCATCGCCCGCCAGACGCTCTACGCCTATGTCAGTCGCGGGCTGGTGCGGACGCGGGCGGCTGCCGACGACCCACGCCGAAGCCTTTACGACCCGCGCAGTATCGACGCGCTGGTGGAACGCCGCCGACGCGGTCGCGCGCGTCACGCCGTCGCGGCCGCAACGATTGACTTTGGCGAACCTCTGCTGGCGTCGCGGATCACGCAGATCGCGGATGGCGCCCTGCTGTATCGCGGGCACGACGCCATTGCACTGGCCGCATCGGCGACGTTGGAACAGACGGCGGCCGTGCTTTGGGAAACGCCGGCGTTACCCGACGTGGCCACCGCCGAGTTCGTGTCCGCCGACGAACTGTCGGCGATCGCGCGTTGCCTGCGCCGGATCGCCAGCCTGCACGGTCGGAGCATCTGGGCGCGAAACCCCGCAGCTTTGATCGTGGACGCGGCCATGTTGCTGCGCCATGTCGGCGAGGCAGCCAGCAACACAACTGCCGAGGGCCCGCTGCACCTGGTGCTGGCGCGCGCCTGGGGGGTGGACGCGGGCGGCGCCGACCTGATCCGTCGCGCCCTCGTCCTGTGTGCCGATCACGAACTGAATGCCTCGACCTTCGCGGTCCGGGTGGTTGCCTCGACCGGCGCTGCGCTGCCCGCCTGCTTGCTCGCGGGCCTCGCCGCACTCACCGGCCCGCTGCATGGCGGCGCGACCGAGCGCGTCGCCGCCTGTCTTGCCGAACCGGGCATGGCTGCCGACCCACACGCGGCAATCGGGGCGCGTCTGGCACGCGGCGATTCGTTGCCCGGGTTCGGCCACCGGCTGTATCCCGATGGCGATCCCCGCGCGGCGGCTCTGCTGGCGGCCCTGGATCCGGATCCGTGGTGGCATGCCGTGCTGGCGGCAATCCACGACCTGACCGGCCTGCAACCCAACATCGATTTTGCCCTGGTCGCGCTCGAGCGCCGATGTCGCCTGCCACCCGGCAGCGCCCTGGCGATCTTCGCTGTTGGCCGCGCTGTCGGCTGGATCGCGCACGCGCTGGAGCAACATGCGGATGGGCGGCTGATCCGGCCGCGCGCGAGCTATGCCGGTGTTGCCTCCGGCCGCCACCAGCATCGGATCAACGTCGCCGATGCGCGATAAGGCTCGGGAAGCGGTTTTCACCACGGCTGCGGTCTTCCGCCTGAGCCGGGGATCGCGCCTGAGCAGGGGATCGCGTCTGAGCGGGGATCGCGCTTGAGCCGGGGATCGCGCCTGAGCCGGAGAGTGCCGCCGCGCGGTGCCCTGGATGCGCCTATCCGGTTAGCGCAGGTTGGTGGCCTGGCCGGCGCCCCCCGGCCGATCGTGGCGCGGTTTCCCGCGCCAACCGGATAGGCGCATTCCCGGATCAAGACGGGTCGCCGGGGTGAGACGCGCCGGCGCCAGTTCGGACGGCGTCAACCGGGATGCAAAGACACCGTCCATGCGCATCGGCCGGAGCTGACGGTGCCGTCGATCGCGGCCGGGCCATCGGCGGGGCGGTTCATGGTTCCGACAAACCGGATGGTGACGCCGTTTGCTCCGGGCACGGTCCTGGTCGACTCGCCCTCGAGACGACCTCGCTCGACCTTGCCGGCGATGGCTGTCACGCTCTGGAAAGGATCGAACGAGAACCGACCCCCGCCCAGCGTCATCAGGCCGGTGGTCTGCTGGCCGCAATCCGCACCGGTCGGGACCACAGGACCGGCCCAGCGGCTGCCCTCAGACAGGTCCGTCCCGGATTGCAGCGTCTCGCGGATGCGATCGGCGCATCCCGTCAGCGCCAGCGCCAGCAGCGACAACGCCAGCAACCGGTGCTGTGCTGCCCGGCCCGGCAGTCGTCTGGCACGGCTCTGCAAGCGTCGCGGGCCGGCGCGGCTAGCGTTCGACCTGGAACACGATCTTTCCCGTCACGCGATAGGCGATGATCCGGTCATGCTCCACCACACACTCGAGGTCGCTCACCTTGAAGGACATGATCCCGCGCAGGGTCTTGGCGGCCTCGGCCACGGCGCCACGACACGCGTCGTCGAAGCTGACCTGCGATTGCATGGTAACATCGATATTGCGGACGATCGGCATGTTGCGTGCCCTCCTTGGCTGATGGGGTCGGCGGCCCGGCCAGCTTGATCCGCCGCTGCCTCTGAGAGTAGGGCCGATCGGCGTTCCGGTTCGACCGGAGAATGCGTGAGCCGGCGCATGCGCCGCCGGTTATGTCCGCGCTCTGGCGGCTCCGCGCAATGCCCGGCGCGCCCGCACGATGGCGTGAACGATCACCCGGCGAACGCCTGCCATCCGCGCACTGTCGTCGGTTGCCCGGCGACGGCAACCAGGGCCACAACGGGACCGCCATGACCCGCGACCAGCTTCCGCTGCCGTTCCCCCACCGTCCCAGCTACGCCGCCGCCGATTTCCTGGCGGCGCCCTCGAATGAGGCTGCACTGACCTGGCTGGACCGCACCGAGGATTGGCCCGATCACCGGCTGGCGCTGTGGGGCGCCTCGGGCTGCGGCAAGACGCATCTGCTGACCCTCTGGTCCGGCCGCCGTGGCGCGCGTCTGCTGCCTGGTTCCGCCCTCAGCATGCTGCCGGAACCGCCATCGCCGGCGGGCATTGCGCTGGACGATGCCGAGGCGCTGGCCGATGAGGCAGCGCTGCTGCACCTGCTGAATGCGGCACGTGAGGCGGCAGTGCCGGTGCTGCTGGCGGCCCGCACGCCGCCGGCGCGGTGGCCCGTGCGCCTGCCGGATCTCGCCAGCCGGCTGCGCGCGATCACCGCCGTCGAGATCCTGCCGCCGGAGGATTCGCTGCTGCGGGCCCTGCTGCTGCGATTGCTCGCCGACCGGCAGCTCGCGATGGGACCGGGACTGCAGGACTGGCTGCTGCTGCGCGTGCCCCGTTCGCCCGCCGCGCTGTGCGAGGCGGTGGCACGGCTGGACCGGGCCGCGCTGGCCGCCGGCGGGGCGGTGACGCGGGCGATTGCCTCGGCGGTCGTGGCGGAGATGGGCGGCGGCGACGTCAGCGATGCGCGGTAGCGTCACCCGTTGCTGATGCGATCTGTGCCGCGTTTGCTGATGCGATCTGTGCCGCGTTTGCCGATGCCGTCAGCGCCGCCTTCGCTGATGCGGTCGGTGGCCACTTTGCCGGTGCGGTCAGTGTCGACTTTGCTGTCGCGGTCAGTGCCGAGGAGCGTATACAGCAGTTCGTCGCGCCAGGCGTTCCCCACCCGCAGGTTGTCGCGCAGCGTGCCTTCGCAGCGGAAGCCAGGCTTCCCGGCCAGTGCGCGCGACGCGGCATTGTCGGGATGGATGAACGCCTGCACGCGATGCAGACGGAGCATATCGAAGCAGTGGTGGAGCATTGCCGAGACCGCTTCCGTGGCGATCGCTTGCCGCTGGCATGCAGGATTGATGATGTAGCCGATCGCCGCACGCTTATTGCGGATCTGGCCGTCGTGATAGTTGACCATCCCCAGGCTGCGATCGGTCGCGGCATCGGCCACCGCCCAGAATCGATGGTAGGAGGGGGTGCAGTCGATGCACCGGCGCACGGCCCGCTCGGTCTCGATTCGTTTGACGTGGGGTGGCGTGTTCCAGAATCGCATCGCCTCCGCGTCGGCGAAGCATTCGTGCATCGCGTCGGTATCCTCAATGCGGAACTGACGCAGTCGCAGGCGAGGGGTCAGCAGGGTCGGGTGCGGCGTAGGCTGTCTTGTCATGTCGGGACTGGTGGTTGGGAAACGACGCGGCGGGACTGGCGAATGCGAAACGACGATGCGGGACCCGTGGCTACGAAGCAATGATACCGGACGGGTGGCAGCGAAGCGATGAAACCGGTGCCGGGCGCCGGGGCAGTCCCGCGGTGCCGACCACGCCACGAATTCATCACTCGTCCCCCTCTCGCCGACCGCGCCGTCCCTCTTGTAGGATCGCCGGCATGAACCCCCCGCCCGCCCAGGCTGCGCTCGCCGAGCCGGAATCAACGACGGAGCGAGAAGCCCGGCCCCCGCAGGCTGTGCCGCCGGGACCGCCCGCCATCGCTCCCGACAGCCCGGAGCGCTTCATCAACCGCGAGCTCTCCTGGCTCGACTTCAATCATCGCGTGGTGGAAGAGGCGGAGAACGCCCGCCATCCCTTGCTCGAGCGCCTGCGCTTCCTGTCGATCAGCGCTTCCAACCTCGACGAGTTTTACTCTGTCCGGGTCGCCGGCCTGATCGGCCAGGCCAAGGCGGGCCTCACCAAGACCTCGCCCGACGGCCGCACGCCGAATCAGCAACTCGCGGAAATCCGCGTCCGCGCCGACGCGCTGCTGGGCGACCAACAGCGGGTCTGGCGCGAGCTGAAGACACTGCTGCAAAAGGAGCGGCTCGAAGTCTGCGCCGCCGACCGCCTCACCCGTGACGACCTGAGCTGGCTGGAAGCCTGGTTCATGGAGCGCGTCTTCCCCGTACTGACCCCGCTGGCGATCGATCCCGCGCACCCGTTCCCGTTCATCCCCAACATGGGCCTGGTCATGGCCCTGTTGCTGCTGCGCGAGGAGGACGGGCAGGCGATGCGGGCACTGATCCCGCTGCCGTCCCAGGTCGAGCGTTTCGTGCGGCTGCCGCCCGATCCGGCGCGCGCCGACATGATCCGCTTCATCATGCTCGACGACCTGGTCGTGCTCTTCCTTGACCGTCTGTTCCCCGGCTTCCGCATCACCGGCGAGGGCATGTTCCGGCTGATCCGCGACACCGACGTCGAATTCGAGGAAGAAGCGGAAGATCTGGTCCGTTCGTTCGAAACCGCGCTGAAGCGGCGGCGGCGCGGCGTGGCGATCCATCTCGGCGTGAATGCGACGATGCCGCCGGAACTGCGCGATCTGGTCGCCGACGAACTCGATGCCACCGACGACGAGATCCATGTCTCGGCCGGCATGTTGGGGATCGCCGATCTGCGCCACCTGATCGTGGACGATCGCTCCGACCTGTTGTTCCAGCCCTACACGCCGCGCTTCCCGGAGCGCATCCTCGATTTCGGCGGCGACTGCTTCGCAGCGATCCGCGCCAAGGACATCATCGTCCACCACCCCTACGAGAGTTTCGACGTGGTGGTGCAGTTCCTGCGGCAGGCGGCGCAGGACCCGAACGTGATCGCGGTGAAGCAGACGCTGTATCGCACCAGCCGCGATTCGCCGATCACCAAGGCGCTGATCGAGGCGGCGGACGCCGGCAAGTTCGTCACCGCGGTGGTGGAGCTGCGGGCGCGGTTCGACGAGGAAATGAACATCCAGCTTTCGCGCGCGCTGGAGGCGGCCGGCGTGCAGGTGGTGTTTGGCATTCCCGGGCTGAAGACGCACGCCAAGCTGTCGCTGGTGGCGCGGCGCGAGGCCGGATCGGTGCGCAGCTATGCGCATTTCGGCACCGGCAACTATCATCCGATCACCGCGCGCATCTACACCGACCTGTCGTTCTTCACCACCGAGCCGGCGTTGACGCGAGATGCCGCGCGCTTGTTCAACTACGTGACCGGCTACGCGCGGCCCGAGCGCATGGAGGAAGTGGCGTTCAGCCCGCTGACCACGCGGCACACCCTGCTGGAGCTGATCCGCAAGGAGATCGAATTTGCCCGCGCCGGACGCCCCGCCAGCATCTGGGTGAAGCTGAACAGTCTGGTGGATGAGAAGCTGATCGATGCGCTGTATGAGGCGTCACGCGCCGGCGTAAAGATCATGATGGTGGTGCGCGGCATCTGCTGCCTCCGGCCCGGGGTGGCGGGGCTGTCGGAGAACATCCGGGTGAAGTCGATCGTCGGGCGCTTCCTGGAACATGCGCGCATCTGTGCGTTCGGCAACGGCCATCCGCTGCCGAGCAAGCATGCGCGGGTTTACATCAGCTCGGCGGACTGGATGGAACGCAACATGGACTGGCGGGTGGAAACGCTGGTGCCAATTCATAATCCCACCGTGCATGCGCAGGTGCAGGACCAGATCATGGTGGTGAATTTGAAGGATTCGCTGCAGTCCTGGGAGCTGAAGCAGGACGGCACCTGGCGGCGCGTGACGCCCGGGAAGAAGCCGGTGTCGGCGCACGATTATTTCATGACCAATCCTTCGCTGTCGGGCCGCGGCTCGGCGCTGCATGGTCCGGCGGTGTTCACACCGCTGGGGCCGCACCGGCGGCAGGACCGGGTGAACCAGGACTGAAGGCTGCCGTTCCCGGCTCCGGCTTGCTCATTTCGCCATGCTGGCCGCCCGATCGAAATCGATCGCGGTGACGTAGGTGCGCAAGGTCGCCTCCGGCGTGTCCTTGTTGCCCGCCACCTTGACGATGATCTTGTCGGCGATCAGCGCCATGTAGGTGTTGTCGTTCGCGGTGTAGGACGCGTTATGGCTGCCGATCGTGACGGTCTTCACGCCGGCGGCCTGGGCGTAGGGGCTGGAGAGCAAGGTCGCCATGTTCAGCAGCATGGGACTGTCGGCGGTGATCTCCACGTCCACCTGCTGCGACCCGTCATGGTAGGTGCGGCTGGCGGAGATGCCGCCGCCCAGCATCTCCATGCCGACGGCGCTGGTCTTCGCGGGGTCGGCGGCCCAGCCGGGCAGCGGCACCGGCAGCAGCGTTTCCAGCGCCTCGGCCCGGGCCTGGCGCAGCAGGTTGCCCGCGGCGTTCAGTGCGGCGAGGGTTCCCTGGCTGTCGTGCGCCTGCCATGCGGCGGTGGCTTTGGCGATCTCGTCGGCCACCTGATCGGCACGTGCCGCCGGGACGCCGGCCAGACCCATCAGCACCACCAGCCCCGCGGGACGCAGCCGCATCGACGTTCCTCCGTTTGCGCGGCCGGAAGCTACGGAGCGCGCTGGCGGCGCACAAGCCGAACGTTCAGATGCGTCGCACCGGCAGCCACCAGGCCATTGCCATGCCGCCGGTGGTGAACAAGGAGACGGTGAGGAAGGCGGCGCGGAAGGCTTCCCGGATCTCGCTCTGCACCACCGCGCGCCGTGCCGCGGGCAGTGCGGCCAGCACGCGCGGACCTTGCTCGGCGAGCGCGGCGAACGAGGCGGCGGTGGCGGGATCGCGCGCCGCCAGGGCGGCGAACAATACCGCGCCGACCAGGGCGGTGCCGAATGCCGCGCCGACCGAGCGCGAGAACTGGACCGATGCGGCCGCCGCGCCGAGCAAGCTCGGGCCCGCCACCACCTGGACCGTCATCTGCACCACCGGCATGGTCGGGCCGCTGGCGAGGGACAGCACCGCGAGCGCCGCGATCAGCGTGGCGTTGCTCATCAGCGGTGCGAACCAGGCGAGGATCACCAGCACGCCTGCACTGAGGGCGAGGCCGATAGAGGGCATGATCGCGGTGCGGCCGGTGCGGGCGATGGTGCGGCCGCCGATCAGGGAGCCGATGGCGACGCCGAGGGTCAGGGGCAGCAACAGCAGTCCGGAATCTTCCGCGCTCTCGCCGCGCACGACCTGTAGATACATCGGCAGGAAGCTGACCATGGCGACCGTCTGGGCGGCGACGGCGGCGGCGAGCAAGTCGGTGCGCCAGATGCCGGGCTTGCGGAACATCTGCACCGGCAGCAGGGGGGAGGGGGCGCGGCGTTCCTGGCGCAGCAGCATCACCAGCGCCGCGGCGGCGCAGGCGACCAGCGCAGCGACGATTGGCAGCGCCGCGAGGCTGAAGCGTTGGGCGCGCTCCAGTGCGAGCAAGGTCGGGGCGATGACGGCGGCGAACAGGATGGTGCCCCAGACGTCGAATTGCAGCCGCCCGGCGCGGACGGTGGGGGCGGGCAGCCGCGCCACCAGGCCGATCGCCAGCGCGCCGAGCGGGAGGTTCACCAGGAACACCGACTGCCAGCCGTAATGCTGGGTCAGCCAGCCGCCGGCCACCGGGCCGAAGGTGGCGGCGGTGGCATACATGCCGGAGAGGTAGCCCTGGTAGCGGCCGCGCTGGCGGGGCGGCACGGCCTCGGCGATCAGCGCCTGGGAGAGGGTCATCAGCCCGCCGCCACCGAGGCCCTGCAAGACGCGGGCGAAGCTCAGCATCAGCACGCTGGTGGCAGCGGCGCAGAGCAATGAGGCGGCAACGAACACGGCGAGTGCGCCGAACATCATGCGTCGGCGGCCGAGGGCGTCGCCGAGGCGGCCGTAGACCGGTGCGGCGATCGTGTTGGCGACCAGGTAGCCGACCACCACCCAGGATACGCGCTCCAGGTCCCCGAGGGTCGCGCCGATCGCCGGCAGGGCGGTGGCGACGATGGTCTGGTCCAGCGCCGCCATGAACATCGGCAGCATGACCGAGGGGAAGACGGTCAGGAACAGGGACCGGCCAGGAGGTGGGGCGGCGAGGGCGACCGGAGCGCCGGGCTGCGCCGGGAGGGGGGCGGTGGTGTCCGGGGGCATCCGGCCGAAGGTATGGTCGCGTCGTGCCGGGGGAAAGCACGATTGCATGCGCGGCGGTCATGGCTGTTGCGGCAGGAGCCGGACCCTGGAGCGCCAAACAACCCCGGATCAGATGGCACGGCGGCGAGGCGGCAATTTCGGAATGTTGACGGTCACCTGGGTACCAGGACTTGAGGTCTCGACTGCTGCCGGGATCCGCTGGCTGGCGACCCTGATGGCCGGCCAGAAATTTGGATCGAGGACGACCAGGATCGGCCGGCGGCCAGCCATATTCCGCTGATACCGGATGGCGCACCCTCGCGTGGTCTGGCGCCTCGCCGCGAGGCTCGGGTTCAGCGCTCGAACCAGCCGATTGTGCTGCCGCGCCGGGCGCAGCGGTGCCGAGATTGCGCCCAGCCATGCCGAGGTTTGCTCGGGCGTCTTGCCGCGGTCAGTGCACGATCCGGAAGAGAGCGGCAAAGTCGCTGGATTCCAGCAATTGCAGTTTATCCGGCATGTAGTGGTGCAGATCGCCGGCACCACCGGCATCCAGCAGCAACACGTAGTCGAAGTCGGTCTGCCAGTGTGCCAGGTACGGGCTGACGGAGAGTTCTTTGGCCGTTATCGGATGTTCAAGCACGTGATAGTCCGGGGGAACGCCCTGTTTGCCGTCGAGCCGGTCGTACGGTGGCAGCAGCACCAAGGGCTGTTTGCCGCGCGCGGTGAACAGCAGCGGCCAGAACGAGCGATGCTCGATCAACAGCAGCGCGGGCAGGTGAATGTCGGTGCGAAACAGGCCTGGGATCCAGCGTCCCTCGCGCATCGTCAGCCAGTACTGCGGGTTGTCGGTCGGCTCCAGCGAAACGACCAGCGTGCGGCTGCCGGCGGGCACCGGGGCGATCACCTGTCGCAGCTCGCGGAGATCGGCATTGTGATCTTGCCACACCGCCATCAGTCCGACGGTCTTGATGGCAAACGCCGCAGTCAGCAGCACGACGATCGCCGATCGCGCGACGGCCGGCAATTGTTGCGGCCTGGTGCCGGCGAACAGCATGAACCCGAGCATCACTGGAAAGCGGTCGCCGATGAATGCCGTGTTGTTCATTATGAACGGGCAAACGGCATAGACCGCCAGCAGCACCAGCATCGTCCAGCCAGCCCCGGGAGCCAGGCGGCATCGACGCTGCCTTACCAGAACGAACAACAGTGCCAGGAACAGGATGCCGATAATGAGGCCGGTGAGCGGGTCGTAGGTGATGAACGGCTGTAGCAGCAATCTCAGCCGATCGGCGGGTGGACGCCAAACGACCATGCCGCGCGCATCGGCGATCGGTGCCAGGCAGCTCAGCACGAGCGGTGGCAGGAACACGGGCGTCAGCACAGATGCCGTGCGCAGCATGTCGGGCAGCAGGCGGCCATGCTCGCGCCGCAGCCGCAGCAAGCGATCGAATTCCCATCCGCCGATGATCAACACGAGAAACAGCAGGCCGAATATGTGCGCGAAGAAGATTGCGCAGGACCAGACTGCCCCGAGGACCGCGAGCGCGAAGGGACGCCGTTGGCGCCAGGCGACCCATGCGGCAGCGCCGAGCAATGCCATGCCGACGCTGATGAGGAAGTTCATAAAGCCGAGCAAGAACAGTCCGTTGTAGGCGACCAAGCCGCTGGCGAGCGGCCAGAAGGAGCGGGTCTGAAACGCCGCGCGGTGATAGGCCGCAACGCCCGCGACGGGCAGCAGCAACGCGAGTGCCAGCATCATCCGCCCGGCGTCGTACAGTGGCACGATATGCAGCAGGGGCGGCATGACGATGTCGATCGCCAGGTTGGGGATGATGCCCCAGGACTGGCCGTAGATGCGGGACAGGATCGGGTCGTGGGCACCGAATGCCAGCACGAATTCACGCGCCAGGTGGTTTGGGTAGTCGGTCAGGGGAGGGATCTGGACGACAAACAGCGGCGCGACCAATGCCAGGCACAGAGCCGCGTAGAGTGACCACCAGCAGGTACGGCCGCCGGTGAGGCGGTTGATGAGTGCGGCCGCCGCGCCGACCGGATCGAGCCGCCGGCCGGCAGTCAGCGTCGAGTCAGTCGCCTGCATCGAGTGTCGGCGATTGATAGATATCGCTGATGATGAACAGGGGACGACGCTTGCCTTCGAGGTAGATGCGGCCGACGTATTCCCCGAGCACGCCGAGGAACAGGAACTGCATGCCGCCCATCGCGAGGATCATGCATGCGAGGCTGGTCCAGCCGGCGACGGTCATGCCGCGCAGCCATTGGATCACGGCGTAGGAAAACAGCAGCATGCTCGCCATGCCGGCGAACAAGCCGGCGTACGACACAAGGCGCAGCGGCACGACAGAGAAGCCGGTGATCGCATCGAAGGCGAAGGCGATCATCTTGCGAAGCGGGTAATGCGAGCGACCGCCGTGTCTCGGTTGGCGATCGTAGGTAACCGGGACCTGATGCAGACCGATCCAGCTTACCAACCCGCGAACGAAGCGAAATTGCTCCGGCATCGCCTTGAAGATGTCGACCGTGCGGCGGCTCATCAGGCGGAAATCGCCGGTGTCGCGTGGGATGTCGATGTCGGTCATGCGCCGCAGCAGGCGGTAGAACAGGGCGGCACTTGCGGTCTTGAACGCGCTTTCGCCGGCGCGGTGGCGGCGCTGGGCGTAGACCACGTCGTAGCCCTCGTCCATCCGCTGCATCATGTCCGACAGCAGTTCCGGCGGGTCCTGCAGATCGGAATCGATCACCAGCACACGTTCGCCGCGGCAGACGTGCAGACCGGCGGACAAAGCCTTCTGGTGACCGAAATTGCGCGAGAGGTTCACCGCGACCACGTGGGGGTCGTGTGTGGCGAGGGCACGTATCAGGTCCAGGGTGCGGTCGCGCGAGCCATCGTTCACCAGCACGATCTCGTAGCTCGCGCCGAGCGCCATCTGTGCCGCCGCGGTGGCGCGGCGATGGAATTCGAGCACGCACTCTTGCTCATTGTAGCAGGGCGCGACGATGGAAAGCATGGGGGTGGTGCGGGGCGCGGCTGCCGGTTCGAACGCCGGCAACGGCGACCACACGGGGCCGCCGGGGCCGAGCACCGGTGCGCCGCCTTCGGTTCGATGCAATGCAAACCCACGTCCGCCGTCTGCCATGATGAAGACGCCGTGCCCGATCGTTCGGGTCGACAGTAGCGGTGAACCGGTTACGGGCGTGTTTCGGATCGCGGGCTGTCCGGCGCGGGACAGGCCACTGCGCGGTCACTGCGGGCGGATTCGTTGCATCATATGCGAGTAAGGCGCGAAACAAGACAACCTAAGCGTGAGGCTATTTTCGCCGTCCGCTGCGACTCCGGACTCCGAACATGACGAGCACAGGCCTGGGTGGGGCGCGGAGTGTCGCCCCGGAAGCGTGGAGTGCGCAGTGTCGATGTGGCAGCGTGCGGCACGGAGTGTAGCGCTGGAACGTGGACCGTCGGGCGTGCTGCGTGCCGCGTAGGGCCCAAAGCAAAGCCGTAGCGGGAACCGAAACACCCATGTAACTGCCACCGTGGAATCCTGCTGCCGAAGAACAGGCTTGCTGATGCGCTTGTTCGCCGTTGCCAGAGCACTGTCACGCGTCAGCTACGCCACGTTCGATGACCGCAGGAGCCGGGACATGCTGATGGGCCGAAAGGTGGTTGTGGTCCTGCCGGCCTATAACGCAGCGCGGACCTTGTTGCGGACCTACGCCGAGATCCCGCATGACGTCGTCGACGATGTCATCCTGACCGATGACGCCAGTGCGGACGACACGGTGGCATTGGCGGAAAGTCTGGGCATTTACACGCTGCGGCACGACAAGAACCGCGGCTACGGCGGCAATCAGAAGACCTGCTATGCCGCCGCCTTGCAGCGTGGCGCCGATATCGTCGTGATGCTGCATCCCGACTACCAGTATTCGCCGCGGCTGGTGACGGCGATGGCCTCGATGGTCGCGTCAGGCCACTACGACGCGATCCTTGGCTCGCGCATCCTCGGCGGCGGCGCGCTGACCGGCGGCATGCCGCTCTACAAATACGTTGCCAACCGGTTTCTGACCCTGGTCGAGAACCTGCTGATCCGGCAGAAGCTTTCGGAATATCACACCGGCTATCGCGCCTGGAGCCGACAGGTGCTCGAGCGCCTGCCATTGCTCAATTGTTCCGATGATTTCCTGTTCGACAATCAGATGCTGGTGCAGGCGGTGCATTTCGGCTTCCGCATCGGCGAGATCTCATGTCCGACGAAATACTTCGCCGAGGCTTCGTCGATCAACTTCAGCCGAAGCGTGAAGTACGGAGCTGGTGTGCTGGTCACCGCCGCCGCCTTTCGCTTGCAGCGGATGGGGCTGGCGCGATGGTCCTTGTTCGATGATGGGGCAGGACACCTGCCCGCGGCCGCGCCGGTTCCGCTACCCGCCTGATGCCTGTCTCGCCAACAGCCCTGACCGGGTCGTCCTGGCCGCGGGGCGTAGTGTTGTTTGGCATTGCCGCCTGCGGCGTCGCCGGCATGCTGTTGGTTCCACACATCGCGCCGGCCATCTCGGCGGATCATGGTGATCCGGTCGCAATGGCCGCCATGATCGCGCGGATCGGCCGGATCGGGTGGGTCCCTTTCCTGCTGGCGCAACTGGCGATCGTGATCAGCGGAGTGCTGCCAGCCTCGATCGTCGGCATTGCGGCAGGGCTGGTATATGGGTTTGTGCCGGGTCTCGCTCTGGCCGCTGTCAGCGTGCTGGCAGGGGCGCTGATTGCGTTCTTGCTCGGCCGGTCCCTGCTGCGTCGTTGGATTGCACCATGGGTAGAGCGGCACGGTCGTTTCAAGGAATTCGACCGTCTTGTCAGCCGTGACGGCTGGAAAATCGTCTGTCTGCTGCGCGCGTCGCCGGTCATGCCGTTCGCCGCCACCAGCTACGGCCTGGCGCTCTCCTCGATTTCGACGACGAGTTATCTGGTGGGAACCTTTGCCTCGCTTCCCGCGTTGGCTGGCTTCGTTCTCGCCGGCGCGCTGGCTCGTCATGGGCTATTGGCGCCGGGGTGGCAGCCGTTGCAGGCCGCCAGCATCGTGCTCGGGGCCGCGGCGACATTGCTCCTTACCGTGAGGCTCGGCTGGTTCATGTCGCGATGCGGGTTGCTCGGCACATCCGCGCGGCCAACGTAACGCAGCGCGAGATTCCCCGGAGGCGACGCCGTGAACGCAACCGTTCGAACACTGGGTGACGACGCGCCTCGCGCCGGCGCCGTGCCGCGGCTCTGGTTTGCCGGAGCACGCGACTCCGCCTGCATTGCCGACCTGATCATGGGTGTCGCGTTTGTCGGCCTGATGGCGATCGGAATCGCCCACCACCAGATGTGGCGCGATGAGACAAATGCCTGGGGCATCGTGCTGGCCAGCCCGACGCTGCCCACGCTGTTCCACCATCTCCACTACGAGGGCCATCCCGGTCTGTGGCATCTGTTGCTCTGGTGTGCCGCCCGGGTGACGTCGGACCCGGCGGCAATCAAGGTCGTGCAGGGCATCATCGCGGCAGCGTTCATTGCGCTGATCGCATTCCGCTCGCCCTTCTCCAGGCTGGAGAAGGTGCTGCTGCTGCTAAACTACTACGCGGTATTCGAATACGCGGTGATCAGCCGCAATTACGGCATCGGGTTGTTGCTGGCACTGATCTATGTCGATCTGCGCCTCAGGCGGCCCGATCGGCTCATCACTGCCGCGCTGGTATTGGGGCTGCTGGCCAATACCAATATCTACGCGACGATCCTGTCCTGCGCCCTGGCGTGCGAACTGGCGCTCGATCGCCTGGTGACCCGTCGAGGGTCGGTGCTGCAAACGGTACGCGAACTTGCGCCCGGTGCCGCGGTGTTCATTGGCTGCCTCGTAGTTTGCGCTGCCACGATCATGCCGGCGCCGGATCTCAGTTGGCGAACGACACACCGGCCGTTCGAGCATGCGCTGGATTGCGTACAGTTGACGAAGGTCCTGATCGGCTATCTCGGTATCGGCGTGGTGCCGGCATTCGCGGCGCTGCCGGCACCGACGTCGATCAGCATGGCGTTGTCCGACCTCGCCCTGGTCGCGCTGCTGTGGTGCGCGCTGATCCGCACATTCCGGCGCGACTGGCGCTCGCTTGCAACGCTGGGCCTGACCGCAATCGGGGCCACAACATTCGGACAACTGATCTATCCCGGCAGCCCGCGGCATTGGGGGATCGTCTTCGTCGCGTTCGTCGTCGCCCTGTGGATGCAGCGCTACCGCCGGCCAGGACACGCCTTGACGACCGTCACGGTGCTTTGGCTGGGCGCCGTCGCCGGCGGCATTTTCTGGGTGTTCGCCGCACTGCACCCGTTCTCGAACGCCAGTGCCGCCGCAACGTGGCTTGAGGATCACAACATGCGCGATGCGGCGATTATCGGCTCGCCGGACACCTCGACGGCCGGCGTCGCCGAGCTGCTGGGACGACCGATCTACTTTCTCGATTGCAGTTGCGTCGACACCTTCCTGTGGTTCCAAAAGCGGCGCGACGACTACCGTGCGGAACAATTCCCAACCCGGCTCGTCGCCGCCGTGGCATGGGCCGGAACGCGACCGACCGTGCTGGTCGATGATCATCCGGTCACCGGCCAACAGCGCGATGCCCTGTCAGCGCATGGCATTCATCTCGAGCGCCTCGCGGACTTCACCGGCGCCATCGAGGCAGGCGAGGACTTCTATCTCTACCGGGTCGCGCATCAGCCATAACCATGATGGGGAGAGCCCGGACTTCGTCGCGAATGCGAGCCAGGTGCTACGCCACTTCGAACAATCCCGCCGCGCCCATGCCGCCGCCGACGCACATCGTTACCACGACGTATTTCGCCCCACGCCGCTTGCCCTCGATCAGTGCGTGTCCGGTCATGCGCGCGCCCGACATGCCATAGGGATGGCCGATCGCAATCGCCCCGCCATCCACATTCAGTTTGTCCGGATCGATGCCCAGCCGGTCGCGGCAGTAGATCACCTGGCAGGCGAAGGCCTCGTTCAGCTCCCATAGGTCGATGTCGTCCACCTTCAGCCCATGCTTCGCCAGCAGCTTGGGCACGGCGAACACCGGGCCGATGCCCATCTCGTCCGGCGCGCAGCCCGCCACCGCCATGCCGCGATAGATGCCCAACGGCTGCAACCCGCGGCGCTCGGCTTCCTTCGCCTCCATCAGCAGCGCGGCGGATGCGCCGTCCGACAGTTGCGACGCATTGCCGGCGGTGATCCAGCGTCCCGTCTTCACAAGCTGGCCATCCGCGAACACTGGCTTCAGCGCGGCAAGACCCTCCAGCGTGGTGTCGGGCCGGTTGCCTTCATCCTTGCCCAGCGTCACCGGCTTGCGGCTGGTCTCGCCGGTGGTGCGATCGGTCACCACCATCGTCGCAGGCAGCGGCACGATCTCGTCGTCGAACCGCCCAGCCCGCTGCGCTGCCGCCGTGCGCTGCTGCGACCGCAGCGCGTATTCGTCCTGCGCCGGACGGGAGACGTTGTAGCGGTCGGCAACAATCTCCGCGGTTTCGATCATGGTCATGTAGAGGGCGGGGATACGCTCTACCAGCACGGGGTCCTGCGCGCGGGCGCGATTGATCTGCTGCGTCTGCACCAGCGAAATGCTCTCCAGCCCGCCGCCCACCACGATCTGCATGTCGTCGTCGATGATTTGCTTGGCGGCGGTGGCGATTGCCATCAGGCCGGACGAGCATTGCCGGTCGACCGTCATGCCGGCGACGCTATCAGGCAGTCCCGCCGCCAACGCACTCTGCCGTGCCAGGTTGAAGCCTTGCGCGCCCTGTTGCAGCGCGGCGCCCATCACCACGTCGTCGACTTCGCCAGGCGCGATGGCGGCGCGCTGCACCGCGGCGGCAATGACATGGCCACCCAGGGTCTGCGACTGGGTATCGTTGAACGCACCGCGATAGGCCCGGCCGATCGGCGTGCGCGCGGTGGAGACGATGACGGCGCTGCGCATGGCGGTTTCCCCTTTGGCCTGATGGCGGAGTGATGGCGCGGAATGCCGCGTGCGTCCATCCCGGGCGGACCAGTTCAGCGTGGGCCAGTTCAGATGCGGACCAGTTCACGCGCATGGACGTACGCGATTTCCGGCGAATAGTCTGACGCACCATGTCCGACCAGCATTCCCCGGGCCGTTCAAGCACCCTGATTGGCGGTCTCGCCGCCGCCGCCGGCAACCTCCGCGGTAGAATTGCCGTCCTCTATATCGCGCTGGCCGTCGTCAATCTCGGCGCCTGGGCTTGGGCGCTGATCGCGTTCCGGCGGTACCCGGTGCTGCTGGGCACCGCGTTATTGGGCTATGGCTTCGGCCTGCGCCACGCCGTGGACGCTGATCATATTGCCGCCATCGACAACGTCACCCGTAGGCTGATGCAGGATGGCAGGCGGCCGGCCGCGGTCGGCTTCTTCTTTTCGCTGGGCCATTCCAGCATCGTGGTGCTGGCCTCGGCCGCGGTTGCGGCCACCGCGACCGCGTTCAAGGACCGGTTCGAGGCCTTGCAGACCGTGGGCGGCATGATCGGCACGCTGGTCTCGTCGTTGTTCCTGCTGGCGATCGCGGGGATGAACCTGCTGATCCTGGTCAAGCTGTGCGTCAGCTTCCGCCGCGTGCGCCGCGGCGAGCCATACGCCGAAGCGGACCTGGACATGCTGCTGGCTGGCCGCGGTCTGCTGGCGCGGATGTTCCGGCCATTGTTCCGCATGATCCGTCAAAGCTGGCACATGTACCCGCTCGGCATCCTGTTCGGGCTGGGCTTCGACACCGCGACCGAGGTCGGCTTGCTCGGCATTTCCGCCGCGCAGGCGGCGAAGGGCATGCCAATCTGGTCGATCATGGTGTTCCCGGCCTTGTTCACCGCCGGCATGGCGCTGGTGGACACCACCGACAGCATCCTGATGCTGGGTGCCTATGGCTGGGCGTTCATCCGGCCGGTGCGGAAGCTGTACTACAACATCACCATCACCTTCGTCTCGGTGGTGGTGGCCGTGGCGGTGGGCGGGATCGAGGCGCTCGGTCTGGCGGCGGATCGATTCAGGCTGACCGGCTCGTTCTGGGCCGGCATCGGCGCATTGAACGGCCGCTTCGGCACGATCGGTTATCTTATCATCGGCATCTTTGCCGTGGGGTGGATCGCCTCTGTCATCATTTTCAAGGCGCGCGGCTACGACCGGCTCGAGATCGATGCGGCGTGACATGGCACCCGGGACGCCTTTGATGGTATCTTGTCGAGAGCCGCTGAAGGGGATCTAGAGCCGCTGAAGGGGATCGAGAGCCGCTGAAGGGGACTGGCGTGGATCGGCCGCGCAGTTTCGCGGCATGGGAAGCTTCGGACAGGGGTGCCTGCTCATCCCGGCGAACCGCGGCAATCTTGCTGATCTCGCTGCCGCGATCGTCAAGGCACGGCAGCGACGCCACCGGCATCTGCGCCGATCGTGGTGCGGACGGCATTGCCGAGAGCATGGCCAATCCATCGACAGCCCGCAAACGCCGGGCTCGCCAGGCTGCCTCACTCGACAGGTAGTTGTGCGGCGATCGCCCGAAAGCTTGCACCGCGGGCCTTCAGTCTGGCACTTGCGGTGGCGAGGATCACTGCGCCGATTGCCAGCACCACCGCGCCCTGGAAGAGCGGCTGGAAGATCAGAGGCGTCTTTGGCAGCACCGCGAGCGAGACGATGAGCGGCACCGCCAGCACGATCGAGACGATCGCCGCCGGCACGACCAGCGGCTGGCTCCTCACTCCCCGGCCCCATTCGGTAGCGCCATATCTCCTGTGCCAATGGAAATTCAGCGCACCGATTGCCAGCGCGAGCCACATGCCAAGGACGGCAAGCGATCGCACCGCGACGCCCATCGCCCAGCCGACAAAGACTGATTGCAAGAGAAACAACGAAGTGAGACCGGCGATCAACAGCAGCGCCGCGAGCGGCACCTTGCGGACCGAGGTCTCGGCGAACACCGCCGGCAGCATGTGGTCCTGTGCCTGGGCGAAGCAGTAACGCGAGGCTACCATGAGCCCTGGCGCGAGCGTCTTGCCGACGATCAACGCGACGAGCAAATTGAGTGCGACAGTCAGCCAGTCGGGTGCGACGAGGCCGATGAGACCGGGCGCCGTCGCGTAGCTCGATTTGCCGGCCGCGATCAGGCCGGTGACCGCCCACCACGGCGCAGCGTGGAACAGCGCAGCGGCGACTGCGGTAAACAGGCCCAGGGCGACGAGCCATCCCCACATGATGCCCTGTGGCACTTTCTTCTCCGCGTGCAAGGCCTCGCCGCCCAGGGCCGGCCCGGCGCCCAGTCCGGCATAGGCGAAAACAACGAGCGACGTCACCGAAACGAAGTGGAAGAGGCTTGCCGGCGACGTCGTGCCCGGCGGCGCGAGTTGCACGTGAGCCACTTTGCTGGCGGCCACGACAAAGGCCTGTGGCGGGGTCGCAAAGCCGTAGATGGTGATCAGCGCTGCCACGCCGCAGATGACGAACATCAGGATCGTTACGAACAGACCGTAATGCCGGACGCCGACAGCGTTGACCCAGAAGGTGAGCCAGATCGCCGCCAACCCGGTCAGGATATGTCCGGTGCTCGATAACAGAAAATGGCCGCAGGCTGGGCTCAACGGCAGCATTGCATTGCCGAGAAAGGTGCCGAAGGCGTAGGCGAGAAATCCGCCGCCGGCGGGGCCCGTCGCCCAGTACACGAACGTGATGAGAAAGCCTGCCGGCAGCCCGAGGCTCCGCGCCAGCCAGACGTGCTTCGAGCCGGCGCGCGGCATGACCCGCGAGAAGGCCGCGAAAAGATAGGCCTTCGGCAGCATCGCGACGCCGCAGACGAACATGGCGAGCGGTACGAGCCCCTTCACGTCGGGATAGACCGACAGACTCTGAACCGAGACGTAGTTGATACCTGAGCCGTACTCGGCGCAGATGGCCGAGGCGGCGATTGCCAGTACGCCGACGGCTTTAGCCAGCCGGAATTCATGGTTCGCCCGGCGGCATGAATGTCAGACACGGCATCCTCCCTGAATTTGATTGCGATCCGAGGTCGATGTCCGAATCCTTGAAACGAGGATGACCTCTTTGCCGGGTTCTTTCGCTTCAGGATACCAATCCGTCTCTGTCAGTGACCTCCTGCTCGATCGGCGCATCTCCGCGGCGGCCGCCTGGTGTGGCGATGAGCGGCGCCAGGTGCGCAGCCTGAGCCTGCCTTCGCCGGCGATGCTCAGCAACGGCTTTCGCGACAGAGCTTTCGCGGCTGTGTCTGCGATACGACCGATGCGCGCTTCGAACCAGGCCTTGCTTGCAGCACGCTGCTCCATTGGTAGCGCGGGCCGGGCACGGAAGCGCACCGCTCGGGCCGAGCCGGCGGTAAGGACCCCCAACCGGATTATCTCGGGAGTGCGATATAAGCCATCATGCGCTATGTTTCGACGAGGCTGCTTGCCGCTCGGATCGATGGCGAGCTCCGCCGTTCCCCGTTGTCTCCCGCCGGCGAGGGCGCGGCTCGCTGACGGCCACGGCAATCCACACCGGCGTTCCGCCTGATTGCACGCTGCCTCCCCGATCCCGCCCGTTACGTCGCGATGGCGTCGAGCAAGGGCTGCAGCAGATCAGGGCTGGGCCGCCAGCGATTGACGGATGTACGAAACAGGGGCTCTCGCACCTGCGACACGCTGGCGGTCCGAATCACACGATCGGTCTTGTGGAACGCAAGACAGGCCGGGTTCCATGCCAGGCCGCAATGGGCCAGGACCCGCCCGACCTGCGATTCGAAATCCGCCACGAGTTGCTCGTAGCAGACATCCAGCACCACATCCGAGGGCAGTACAAGCCGCCAATGGTCCATCAGCGTCGTGCACGCACGCTGGTACCGTCCGAGCTCGCCGAGGTCGTAGGCAAACGGCTGGCCGTTGGCGAATAATTTGCTGAAGCACGACAGGCAGGTATCAACAGGATCACGCCGCATCTGGATGATGCGGGCGCCCGGCAAGGCAAGATGAATCAGTCCAGCCACGCAGAAATTGGCCAGCATCTTGTCGGTGATGCGGAGCACCACACCCGCCCCCGCGTGGCTGGCTGTGGCGCGCAGACGATCCACATAGTCCGCACCGAGCCGTTGCAGTTGTGCGTCGGTCAGATCCGTCACCAATTCAGGGAACGAGGATTGGGTGCTGTCGATGCCGTGAGATTGCATCGTCACGACGAAGTCAGACCGTTCGCCTGCCCCGAATACATCCGGGTGACTGGCCAGAATTTGTTCCAACAGAGTGGTGCCCGACCGCGGCATGCCGACGATGAAAATGGGCAAGCTGGATCTATCGCCGATGCCGCCGCGGCGGCGAATGAAGCGCGACGTGAACACCGGCCGCATGCGTTGCATGAGCGCCAGTGCAGACGCCTCCTCGTACTCAAGCTCCTGGCGTTTCAATGCGTTGCCGGCAAGCAGGTGCTGAAATCCCTCCGCCTCGCGCGCAACATCCGAGAGCGCCTTGCCGAGCGCGAAATGCAGCCGGATCTGGTCCTCGCTGCCGCGGCCATGGGCCGGCTGCTGCGCGATTGCTTCAAGCGCTGCCAGCGCCGGATCATCCGCCCGGACACGGCGCAGACTCACCAGCGTGAACAACGTGCCGATATTCCTCGGGTCGAGCGAGACCGCCGTCTCCAGGACACGGCTTGCCTCCTCATTGCGCCCGAGTTCGTTCAAGACAGAGCCAAGCTGCCGGTAAGCGTCCGCATGACCAGGCGCGAGCGCGACAGCCGCGCGGATGCTTGCCTCTGCCTCGCGGTGCCGCTCCATCTGCTGCAATGTCGCGCCCAGGCCCAGATGGGCCTGCGCCACGCCAGGTTGAAGCGCGATGGCGCGCCGGAATCCGGAAATCGCTTCGTCATGGCGGTTCAGCGACTGCTGCGCCTCCGCAATACCGCAAATCGCCTCGGTATAGTCGGAGTCGACGTCGAGTGCTCGTTGGTAGTAGCCGATCGCCCGTTCGTGGCGACCTGTCATGCTCAGTGCAGAGCCAAGGCCACAAGCCGCTTCGGCATATTCTGGATCAATGATCAGCGCCCTGTCATAACAGGCGATCGCCTCGTCGTGGCGGCAGAGAGCATGCAGCACCACTGCAAGTCCGTAATGGCTTTCGGCGCGATCCGGGTCGAGCGAAAGCGCTGTTTCGAAGGCCTCTATGGCTTCTACGTGACGTGATAAACTATGCAGCGCCGCGCCGAGGTTACCATATGCCTCGGCATTGTCGGGATCGAGTGCCAGCGCGGCACGGGTAAAGTCCAGCGCCGCTGCATGCAGTCCCTGCTGAAGGCGCAGCACACCGAGCTGCACGAGTGTTCCGGCATGCGTGCCGTCCGCCGACAACACCGCACGGTACAGCGCTTCGGCCTGATCAAGCTCGCCTTGCTCATGTAAGGCAAATGCCTGCGCAAATGTTGCTTCCGGTACTGTGAGGGGATCGTCTGCCGCACTCACGGAAACGGCTCCTTGCGGAGGTTGAATGCGATCGAGATGCGTGGGTGCGCGCCACGGTGGGCGTACACCATGTGGGGCAGGTAACTTGGGAACAATATCATCAGGCCTGGTTCCGGACGCTGCGTCACGCTGGACGGAACCAGCGGCGGCAGGAACGTGTTGGCCCGCCCCTGGCATGGATCGAAGAAATGGATCGGCGTGCCAACGTCGGGATCGTCGGGATCGCCGGTGGCCACGTAGTACGTACCCGACCAGGTCGAACCGGGATGCGTGTGCACACGGTTGAAATCGCCTGAGCGGTTCACGTTGACCCAGGCGTGCATCGTCCACCGTGTGGGCCGCGGCTTGTGCCCATGCTCCATCAACACGCGGCGCGTCGCTTCGTCGGCCATTTCATACATGTGGCGGATCAGCCGCCGGCCTGCGTCGCCGCAGAACTCAAGTTGACCAGCTTCAGAATGCCAGCCCCCCACATTGGTCTTGTGTTCGCCGCCGGTTGCCTCGGCATGCGCCAGGATGTGCGTGCGCAGCTCTTGATTGAGTGCGTCAGCGTCGCTCCAGACATGCGCGATCAGTGGCGTGGCGAACAGGTTGGCGAGCCTGGCGTTGGTTATTTCCCCCATGTGTGCCTCATGTGGCGAGTGATCGTTCGATGTTGACCGCAGGATCTTCAAGGCCTTCCAGCAGCGGCCGCAGGAGCTCGGGCGCAGGTCGCCAGCGCCCGACCGAAGTTCGATAGATCGGCTGCCGCACCTGCAACTGACTCGCCGTCCTGATGGCACGATCATGCTCATGGAATGCCAGACAGGCGTCATTCCACGGCAGCCCGCAATAAGCCACGATCCCCCGCGCCTGCATTTCGAAATCGGCAACCACATCCTCGTAGCGAACCTCCAGCACCGTGCCCTCCGGCAGCACGTGCCGCCAGTGATTCATCAATTGCTGGTAGGCGCGGTAATATGCGCCCAGCTCGCGCAGATCGTAGGTGAATGGCTGTGGCTCGGCGAACAATTTGGAGAAGCACGACAGGCAGGTATCGATCGGATCGCGTACAGTGTGAATGATCCGGGCATTGGGCAGGGCAAGATGGATAAACCCGATGGCGCTGAAATTGCCCGGCATCTTGTCCGTGATCCGGACCGCGGCACCGCGGGTCGCTGCCTGCTCCAGTCGCCTGATATAACGCTCGCCAACCTGCCGCACTTGCTCGTCGGTCAACAGTGGAACTGCCTCGGGATACGTGGCCGGCAGATGCAACTCACGGCGCACCTCCCGGTATGCCGCATCGAAATCCGGCCGTTCGCCGCCGGCCGCGACCGCCGGATGGCTCGCCAGGATTTGCTCCACCAAGGTCGAACCAGAGCGCATCATCCCGAGCACGAAGACCGGGCGATCGGAGCATGCTCCGACTGCCGCCCTGGCTTGGACAAATTCGCCCGAGAACACCGACGCCACCCGGCGAAACAGGTCCAGGTCCTGCTGCAGGTCATAAACGATCCGGCTCCGCTTGAGGGTATTTCCCTCGACATAGTGATTGAATGATCGATCGTCCTGTCGAAGATCGGCATAGGCTTTGCCCAATGCGAAGTGCAGCCGTACCCGCTGATCGTCTGGCAGTGAGGCTGGATCCCGAGCCAACGCTTCCAGCCGTGCCACATGGGGATGCTCCGCCGTCACTTTGCCGCATTGCATAATATTGTACAGTATTCGAGGGTTGCGCGGCTGAATCGCGAGCGCACGCTCGTACCATCGGCGGGCCTCGTCCGCATCACCCGTCTCCAGGTGCATGCCGGCGATCTGTGCGTACGCCAGCAGGTTGTGCGGATCGAGGCTGAGCGTGCGCTCGAAACAGGAGAGGGCTTCGGAACGTCGCTCCAGGGAATGCAGCACGACACCGAGGTTCAAATGCGCCTCGGCAAATTGAGGGTTGAGTGTCAGCGTTCGCTCGAGGGTCTGCATCGCCTCGTCGTAGCGGCCGACGGATTGCAACGCGCCGCCAAGATTGCTGAGCGCCTCGACATAGTCGGGCTTCAGCACTGTCGCCCGCTCGAACGCCGCCAACGCGGGGGCCATGCGCTCAACCCCTTGCAGGGCGATCCCAAGGCTGTTCCATGCGATCGCGTTGTGCGGATCGAGCGCAACCGCCCGCTCCAGTGGCGCGACCGCCTCACGGTGCCGCTCGGCGAGATTGAGCGCCATGCCGAGATTGTTGTGCGCCGGCGCCGATGTCGGATTGCGCTCGATCGCGCGGCTCAGCAGCGCCGCCGCTTCAGACAGTGCACCCTGCTGCGCGCGCAGCACGCCGAACATGTGCAATCCCTCGAAATGATCAGGATCGATGCTCAGCAGCACCTGGTAGCGCCGGGCCGCCTCATCGAGTTTGCCGCTTTGATGCAGCGCACCTGCATCATGCAACAGACGAGGCCGTGGGTCTGGCGGCGGCGCGCCGCGTCGTGTCGGCATTGCAGGTTCGATCCGAAATTTTCTCGTGTTCCAGAAACGAATATTCTGATCGCGCCGATCACGCGTGAGCGGCGACAGCACCGTTGCGTTTGCCTACCGCTTCGATCGCGCAGATGCTAGGCTCGTGTCAAGGCCGGCGTGGCAGGAGAAGCGAGCGAAAGCGTGCCGAGTGCGCAAAGCATTGGCGGCCGGCCTGGCAAACCGGCGGCGGGCAGCGAAGCGGTCTCGTCCGGCCTCACCGCTGGGCAGGGCGCCGGCTCACAGGCGCGCGACGATCGTCTGTACGACGCCGTTCTGCACTATCAATCCGGTCAGTTCGCCGAGGCCGAAGCGATTGCGGTGCAGCTTCGCACGGACTGGCCACGGTTTTTTCCGGCGGTGCTGCTGCTGGGCATGATCGCGGCCAAGGTGGGGCGTCCCGACGAAGGCATCGGCCTGCTGCAGCAGGCAATCGCATTGGATCGCCGCTCCGCAGTCGCCCGCAACGAGCTGGCAACGCTGTTGCGCACGCAGGGCCGTACCGACGAGGCCGTCGCCCAGGCGAAGCATGCCGTGCGGATCGAACCCGACGACGCCGGCAGCCACAACAATCTCGCGCTCTGTTACCTGGCGGCTGGCCAGGTGCCGCTCGCCATCACGCATCTGCACCGTGCCATCGGTTTGATGCCGGCCGCCACGATGTTCCACCACAATCTCGGCCTGGCATTGCAACTGCAGACGCGTGACGCCGAGGCCATGGCGGCGTTTCGCCGGGCGGCGGTGCTGGACCCGCAAAACGCCGAGGCGCTGGCTCACCTCGGCCAGTTGCTTGCCACGCATGGCGAGCAACAGGAGGCGTGGCAGTGCTACGAGCGTGCCGCCGCCGCGCACGCCGATCCGGTGCTCGCCGCGTTGCACCGTGCCGAGGTGTTGATGCAGCAGGGCGAGGCCGCCGCGGCCGAGACGCGGTTGACCGAGGCAATTGCCGCCAACCCGACATCCGATGTCGCCTGGCAGGTTCTGGGCGTCCTGCAGCAGCGGCGTGGCCGCTTCGACGAGGCCACCGCCAGCTTCGAGCGGGCCATTGAATGCCAGCCGAAGCGGGTGTCGGCCTATCTCAGCCTGGTTCAGGGCAAGCGGATCGAGCCGGCGGATGCGCCGTTGATCCAGCGCATGCGACAACTCGTTGCCGACCCGTCCCTGAGCCTGACCGAGCATAGCCGGCTGCATCATGCGCTCGGCAAGGCCTGCGAGGACCTTGGGGACTACGCGGCGGCGATCGGCCATTTCGACCAGGCGCAGGCATCCGAGGCGAGGCAAATGCACCGCGCCGGACGGTCGTTCGATCGCCGCGGCCTCAAGGCGACCGTGGATCAGGCGATTGTCGGATTCATCCCGTCATTGCTGGCGCCAGCGGGCGAGCGGTGTTCGCCAAGCGACCTGCCGATCCTGGTTGTCGGCATGCCGCGCTCCGGCACAACGCTGATCGAGCAAATCCTCTCCAGCCACGGCGAGATTGGCGGCGCGGGGGAGCAAAGCTTCTGGACCGACCGCCTGGCGCTGGCGTCCGAGGTTCTCGCCGGTCGCCTGGACCTGGCGGCAGGACGCCGGCTGGCAGACGAGTACCTGCAATCGCTGCGCCGGATGGCGCCACACGCCCGCCACGTCACCGATAAAATGCCCGGAAATTTCCTGGCGTTAGGAACGATCCACTACCTCCTGCCGCAGGCGCGCATCATCCACTGTCGGCGTGACCCGGTGGACACGTGCCTGTCGATCTGGGCCACCCCGTTCGGCAATACGCTGGACTTCATCCATGACCGCGACGATCTGGTGTTTTATTATCAGCAATACCTCCGGGTGATGGCGCACTGGCGCGCGGTACTGCCGGCAGACCGGCTGCTGGACATCGACTACGAGGTTCTGGTGGCCGAACCTGACCGGGTGGTGCGGCAGATGCTGGATTTTTGCGGGTTGACCTGGGATCCGGCCTGCCTGCACCCCGAGGCCAACGAGCATATCATCATGACGCCCAGCGTTTGGCAGGCGCGGCAGCCGATCTACCGCGGCTCGGCCGGGCGTGCCGATCACTACCGGCGTTGGCTCGGAGTATTTGACGCGCTGCGGACCACCCGGCCGCGATGAACTGAACCGGCCAAGCATGGTCCGCTCTGGGGCGCAGGCACGCCTGAGGCACGTCCGCCCATCATCATCGCCG
>DATJNA010000046.1:0-27838 GCA_035508435.1 Acetobacteraceae bacterium
TCAACGCGCACGACATGTGAAGCGGCCCCTCCGTCCGGATCACCACACCAACCTATTGCGCCATCGCCTGAGCCTGCGGAATCGCCGCCTGGATCAGTTGCATGCACTGATCGCGGTCGCCGGCTGCCAGGGCATGCAGTGCCTGGGTAATCTGTGCCACCGCCGGGTTGGCGCTTGGTGTATTGGTCTGTGCGTAAGGCACTGAACGGTCCAGCAAGCGCGTCTGTGCTTGCTCCAGGGCCTGCTGCGCTTCGCCGGTGCGGCCGGCTGCCAATGCGCTCTGGGCGGCGCGCAGGTAATCCACGGGCGTCGCGTTCGGTCCCATGTCGGGTGACGGCAGGTTGGGTGCGATCTCGGATTGGGTATTCTGCCGATCGATGTTGCTTGCGTTCGTACCCATCGGCATCGACATGCCGGTGCCGATCTCGTTGCCCGGCCGGGCGCCTGTCTGCGGGTTGGCGCCGGGTGGCACCGACGTGGAGGGCGGAACGTATGACGGAACCGGGGAGCCTGGCGGCGGATAGGCGGGTGGCGGGGGGTAAGCCGGCGCGACACCGGTTTGTGCCAGGGCCGACGTGGCCAGGCAGAGGGCCAGAGTCGGAGCTGTGAGGAGTATCGGGCGCATCGAAGCGATTTCCCTTGCTGCGAATGGAGTACCCGGTCGCTACCCCTGCCGTGCGCCGCAATTGTGGCAGCTTGCATTGTGGTGTGAGGACCCGGCGTTGGTCCTGGACAACTTCGGGTGTCGGCCCCCGGGGCACGTCCGGTCCATCAGCGCCAGCGGCGATGGAACCACAACCATTGCTCCGGGTGCTCGCGGATCCAGCGCTCCACGACGCTGATAATCATCTGCGTGGTTGCCGGCACGTCAACCTGGCCGGCGGCGTCGCGTGGCAGGGTGAACGGACCCTCGGCCATGACCTGGAATCGGCGGTCCGGCAGGCGCACCACGCGCACGCCAACCACGGGGCAATCGAACTGGCGAGCCAGGCGGGCGATCGTCGGGTTGGCACGGCAGCTTCGGCCGAAAAAGCTGACATCCACGCCGCGCGTGAAGTGCTGGTCCACCAGCATTCCCAAGTGCTCGCCATTCTCCAGCGCCGCGGCCATTTCCAGTGCGGCCTGGGCGCGGGTGCGAATCAGGCGGCCCATCAACGGGGCGCGGATGCGGACGATTTCTTTCGCCACCGCCTTGTTGTTCGGCATGCGATAGACCACCGCCGAGGGCAGCCCATGCGCTGCGGCGGCAACGGCGGGCAGTTCCCAGTTGCCGAGATGGGCGGCGAAGCACAGCGCGGGCTGCCCGTCGTCCTGCAGGGCGCGGAACAGGGAGGCGTCATCGGTGATGATGCGGCCGCGGTTGGGGTGCTTCGGGTCGTAATCCCATAGCTGGGCGAGATGCACGTATTCTCCTGCCACTCGGCCCAGATTGTCCCAGGCGCCGCGTAGCGTGGTCTCGATCCAGGCGGCGTCCTTGTCCGGATAGGCAGCGCGCAGGTTGGCACGGCCGGTGCGATGGGCAGGCAGCAGTGGACCGACCGTGCGCGCCATGGCGGCGCAGAGGTCGGCGGAGCGGTCGGGATCGGTGCGACGCAGCAGGCGCAGCAGCCATTTCACGATGCGCCCGACGATGCGGTCGGTGTAGAGCGACAGCCGGCGCAGCATTCAGAGATCGACCAGCAGCTTGCCGAACACGTCGCGGTTTTCCAGGCGTTGCAGGCCGGCACGGAAGTCCTGAAGCGGGAAGACCGTGTCGATCACCGGGTGGACGCCGGAGGCAATCCGGTCGAGCGCGCGGGTCAGCGCGGACAGGGGGGAACCGAACGAACCGATGATGCGGTACTGCTGCTGGAAAAGCTGCATCAGGTTGATGTTGCCGGACGGGCCGGAGGTGGCGCCGCAGGTGACCAGCCGCCCGCCGCGTTTCAACGAGAGCAGGGAACCGGCCCAGGTGTCGGCGCCGGTGTGTTCGAACACCACGTCAACGCCGCGCCGCGCAGTCAGTTTGCGGACCACGCCTTCGATGCGGTCCTCGCGGTAGTTGATCACGTGGTCGGCGCCAAGCACCCGCGCCTTTTCCGCCTTGCCGGCACTGCCGACGGTGGTGATAACAGTGCAGCCGAGTGCCTTGGCGATGCGGATGGCAATGCTGCCGATGCCGGAGCCGCCGGCATGCACCAGGATCCACTCGCCCGGCTCCAGCTTCGCGTTGTCGAACAACATATGCTCGACCGTGGCGTAGGCGACGGGGACGCAGGCAGCGTCATGCAAGCTGACGCCCGGGGGTATTTTCGCGGTCAGGCGAGCGGGGTGGTTGGTCAGCTCCTGAGCGAAGCCGTCGATATGGAAGCCGCGCACGCCGGCGGGGTGCTCGCACAGGTTCTCGCGCCCGGTGCGGCACGGCTTGCAGGCGCCGCAGACCAGTGCGGCATAGGGCACGACGCGGTCGCCGGGCGCCAGATTGGCGACGCCATCGCCGATGGCCACGACCTCGCCCGCCGCCTCGGCGCCGACGGCGAGGGGAAAGCGCCGCTTGGCGAAGGCCATGCCGCGAAAGCCCCAGACGTCGATGTGATTCAGCCCGACAGTGCGGATGCGAAGCTGCACCTCGCCCGCAGCGGGCCGCGGGGGCGGATCGCAGTGGGCCAGCGCAACCTCGCGATCGGCGAGAAGCCGCAGGGCGCGGATCGATGGCATGGGATGGCGAGACTCCGGGCTGGTTGAGTAGGCCAGGGTCGTAGTTGCTGGCCCGGGTGGCGGCAATCCCCGCGCGACGGGCTGGGTTGCGCCGCCACACCTCTGCTTGCATTGATGCGGTGGTCGCCCCTGCCCGCTCCCCGTCTTGAAAATCATCGAACTGACCAACGTCGACTTTTCGCTGCGGCACTTTCTGCTGCCGCTGATGCGTGCGCTGCGCGACCGTGGGCACGAGGTGGTGGGCGTATGCGCCGAGGGCGCATTGCTCGCGGACGCGCGCGCCGAGGGCTTCCGCATCGTCCCCGCGCCCTTCGCGCGCCGCGTCTCCCCGCTGTCCCACTGGCGCGCCTTTCGTGCGCTGGTCGCCTTGTTCCGCGCCGAGCGCCCGGACCTGGTGCATGCGCATATGCCGATCAGTGCGTTTCTCGCGCGACTCGCGGCGTGGTGGGCAGGCGTGCCGCGCATCGCCTTCACCTGCCACGGCTTCATCTTCAACAACCGCGAGGGCGGCTTGCCGCAACGCGCGTTGAGCCTGGGCATGGAGTGGCTCGGCGGCCGGGTGACCGACATCTTCCTGACCGTCTCCACCGAGGAGGCCGCCGATGCCCGCCGCCTGCGTATCGCGCGCCGTCCGGTCGCAGTGGGCAACGGTCGCGACCCCATGATGTTCCGTCCGGACGCCGCGGTTCGCGGCCGGATTCGCGCGACGCTGGGCACGCCGGCCGGGCGTGTGGTGGTGCTGGCGGTGTCCCGGCTGGTGGCGCGCAAGGGCTATCGCGAACTGGCCGCCGCGATGCGGGATGTACCGGACGCAGAACTATGGGTCGTGGGCGAGCGGCTGGAATCCGACCGCGGCGACGATATGGCGGCCATGCTGCGCGCGGCCGGGCTCGGCGACCGGCTGCGAATGCTCGGCTATCGCAGCGACGTGGCGGCGGTGCTGGCGGCGGCCGACGTCTTCGTGCTGCCGAGCTATTTCGAGGGCCTGCCGATGTCGGTGATCGAGGCGATGCTGTGCGGACTGCCGGTCGTCGCCACCGCGATCCGCGGCCCACGCGAGCAAGTGGTGCCGGAGGTGACGGGACTGCTGGTGCAGCCGCGCGATGCCGTAGGGCTGACGGTGGCGCTGCGGCGGCTCTGTGCGGATCCGGTGCTGCGGGCGGCGATGGGACAGGCAGGGCGGGCGCGGGCTCTGGAATTGTACGACGAGGCGAAGGTGCTGGCGCGGACGATCGATGCGCTGGGCGTGTAGCGTGCGCCGACCGCCAGGCGTCAGTGGCCACCGCGCACGCCCAGCCTCGGCCCCGGTATCGACCCACCCCCGCAACGCGATCGCGCCGGACACGCACACAGCATTCCGCTCCGCCTTGATTTGGATCAAAGCCTCCATCGGCACGCAGCCCTACCATTCCTGCCATAACAGGCTGAAAGGAATGGAGGGGACGATGGCAAAAGCGGCAAACGCGCATGAGGCGCGCATTCATGCCCGTGCCATCCGGCTGTGGCATGAGGACGGTTCCCCCGCGGAGCGCTTCGACGAATTCCTCGAGCGCGCCCGCGAATTGCAGGCCTTCGAGGACCATCCCAACGCCGCCCTGCTGCCGAACCCGATGACACAGCATCGCGGCGAAGTGGCCCCCGAGCAACCGGTCGAAGAAGCCGAGCTGATGGAGAATCTTGGCGAGTTCCCTGGCCGCAGCGACCAAGGTGACCGCAGTCCGGTGCCGATGACCCGCCGCAAGGCGCACGAGATTCTGCGCGAGAGCTGACGCGCCGCGCCCGGCTCTGGCTCGGGCGTCAATTTCCCGGCGTTCACGTGCTGGCAACCTTTTGCTGCCAGTCTGCCGGGGCGGTCCACCCAGGACCGGCGGGAGCCTGATGTGGACGCACCGGAACCGACGCCGCAACGCCTTCTCGTAGTGGATGACGAGCTGGTGGACCGCATGTTGCTGGCCCGTGCCGTCGCCCCGCTGGGCTTTACCGTGGATGCGGCCGGGAGCATCCCGGAAGCCGTCGGATTGCTGACGCTGCATGTCTACCAGGCGATCGTCCTCGACCTCGCCCTCGGCGAAACCGAAGGGATCAGCCTGCTTCCCACGCTCCACGCCAGCGCGTCCGACCCCCTGCTCGTCTTCGTCTCCGGTATGGACGACCGGGTGCGCATCGCCAGTGCGCGGCTGGCGGCGACGCTTGGGCTGCGAGTTGCGGGCGCCGTGGCGAAGCCGGTCGCCCCGGCGACCCTGCGCGCCTTGCTGTGCAGCAGCCCGGAACGTGCCACCCAAACGGCGCGGCCGACGCCGATCTGCCCCACCGCACCGGAACTTGCCCAGGCCCTGGCGCGGCATCGCATCGAGCCGGCGTTCCAGCCGAAGGTCTCGCTGCCTGCCGGCAGGGTGATCGGCGCGGAAGCGCTCGCCCGCTGGCACCGCCCGGAGGCCGAGGACCTGTTGCCGGATGTGTTCATCCCTCTGGCCGAGGCTAGCGGGCTGATCGTGCCCCTCACGGAGCAAATCCTGCAGGAGGCACTGATCGCCTGCCGCCATTGGCGGACGCGCTTCCCCGGCTGTGGCGTCGCGGTGAACATCTCGCCGCTGGCGCTGGCCAATTCGGCTCTGCCCGACGAGATCGACGGTATGCTCCGCGACTCCGGCCTGCCGCCCTCGGCACTGACCGCCGAAATCACCGAGAGCATGATCATCGCCGACCCGGTGCTGGCGGCCGAAGTGGTGACCCGGCTGCGCATCAAGGGAATCGGCCTCTCCATCGACGATTTCGGGACAGGCCACGCATCGCTGCTGTCGCTGATGCGGCTGCCGTTCACCGAACTCAAGATCGACCGGTCCTTCGTTGTGGACTGCGACACCGATGCGGAGGCGCTGAAGATCGTCCGCGCCTCGATATCGCTCGCGCACGAGCTGGGCATGTCGGTGGTAGCCGAAGGAATCGAGACGGAAGCGGTCGCGCGGCGCCTCGCCTCGATCGGCTGTGATGCCGGGCAGGGATGGTACTTCGCCCACGCCATGACCGCGGCCGCGCTGGAGGAGCGGCTGGCACAGGGTGCGACGTTGCCGGGTCGGTAGGCTGTTGCCGCGGTCGGGACAACGTCCGGCCCGCCGCACCGACGTTCGCGGTAGCCATCGGTGTGATCTTACCGCCGCTGTGGGTCGGGTACGGACTGTCGCGGGAGAGGCTCATTCTGCAACGCGCGAAGCGGCTCGGTCATTGAAGTCATGTGACTTGGGGAGGGCTAACGTCCCGAGACCATCTGCGACAGGCTGATTGGCTGGGCTCCATTGCAGCCGCGACCGAACCGGCTCCGTCCAGTTGGGTCGCACCAACGAAATAGCATTGCGGCAGATTCGCACGGGCCTGCCGCCCTGGGAATCATCCGTCAGGGTCAGAACACCAGAATCGCTGGCACAGCGATCCGCAAGCGGGGCATTGCATCGCAGGTCCGGCATCGAGGGGCGGCGCCCAAGGTGGCGCAAGAACTACGCCGCGTAGCGTTCCACCACGATCCGGTCGTCCGGTCCGAGCCAGCGGAAGTTGGTGTTGATCGAGTCGAGGCGGATCTGCGAGGGCGCCGGCGCTGGAACGATCGGCATCGCGACGGCAATGAGGGTGGCGACAAGCAGGGCAAGTCTGGACATGGGCATGGTGCTCCCCCGCGGCACGGCAGTCGTGGCACTTGCCGCGTCATGGCTGAACGGCCGGCAGAGAGGCACGCGCCGGAACAATGTCATTGCGAGACCACGAGCGCAGCGCGGCGGGACGAAGGGACCTCGGTCGAGTCGGCGCAAGCGTCATTGCTAAGAGCAAAGCGACGAAGCAACCTCGGTCGCGTTGGCGCACGGGCGAGCCGGGCGTCAGCATGACCCGCATTTGCTCGTCCCGCCGCGCTGCGCTCGCGGTCCTCGCAATGACACTGTTCTGACGTGCCTCTCGCTCTCCCTGCCTCACGTGCCTCGCGCTCCCCTTGCATTGGACAACCGCCGATGACTTCCCAGCACCGCCCTCCCCTGCTCGGCCGTGCCGTGCGCCATGAATGGTTGCTCGACCCCGACTTCGTCAGCGTCAACCATGGCTCGTTCGGCGCGACGCCGCGGGTGGTACTGGAGACCCAGCGGGAGTGGCAGCGTCGCATGGAGTCGCAGCCGGGCCGTTTCTTCCGTGCCATCCTGCCGGATGCGCTGCGCCACGCCGCCGATCGCCTCGCGTCCTTCGTCGGCGCCGATGGCAAGAATCTCGCCTTCGTCGACAATGCCACGGCGGGCTGCAATGCCGTGCTGCATTCGCTGAAGCTGACGCCCGAAGACGAGGTCCTGGCGCTGACGCATGGTTACGGCGCGGTGCGCAACGCTGTTCGCCACGTCGCAGCACAAGCTGGCGCGCGCATGACCGAGGCAGCGGTGCCATTTCCGCGTCCCGATGCCGACGCGATCGTCACGGCGATAGCCACCGCCCTCACGCCGCGCACCAGGCTGGCGGTGATCGACCACATCACCTCCGGCAGCGCGCTGGTGCTGCCGCTCGAGCGCATCGTCGCAACATGCCACGCGGCCGGGGTGCCGGTGCTGGTGGATGGGGCGCACGGGCCGGGCCAGGTGACGCTCGATCTCACCGCGCTCGGCGCCGATTGGTATGTCGGCAATTGCCACAAATGGTTGTGCGCGGCGAAAGGCTGCGGCTTCCTGTGGGCGGCGCCGCAACGCCAGGCAGACCTGCACCCGGTGACGATCTCGCATGGCTACGGAAGCGGCTTCCTGGCGGAATTCGACTGGACCGGCACGCGCGATTGCAGCGCCTGGCTGAGCGTGGACACGGCGATCGATTTCCATGCCCGCCTCGGCGGTGAGGCATTGCGTACGCGCAATGTGGCGCTCGCGGCGGAGGCCGCGGCGCTGGTGGCGCGGCGGCTGAATTCGGAACAAGGCACGCAAGGCGCCCAGGCCGGCGCGATGGGGCTGGTGCGCCTGCCACTGAGCGGCGTGGTGACGCCGGTGCGATCGGAGCATGTACGCGCGCGATTGCTGGCGGCCGGTACCGACGCACCGACGCACGTGATCAACGGCGCGCTATGGCTGCGTCTGTCGGCACACGCTTACAACGCGATCGAAGATTATGAGCGGCTGGCGGAGATGGCTGCGTCGGTACTAAGGGGGGAAGGTTTGTAAAGGGCGGACGGTTTGTAAAGGACTGAAGGTTTGTGAAGGGGGAAGATTTGTGAAGGGGGACGCGTACGGGTCGCATATATGGCGGCTCAGCCAGGGGCATCGTCGCTGTCAGTCAGCCTGGAATTTTTCATAAAGCTCGGAAACGCTTGAGGCAAGGATTCACAAAGATAACATTTGTGAATGCAGCGGATGCGGGTCCGTCGCCAACTTCAAAACGAATTCAAATGAACCTTTGTGGACGCCGGCTTCCATTTCCTAGAGTCTTTGTGAGAAACCTTGAAGACCCAGCCGACCGGACCGGCCCATCCAGCCTACCCCGCAACCAGCTCCCGTGCGATCGCGATCACCCGATAAGCCTCAGTCCAAAGTTTGTACGCTTCCAGACCCGACAGCGGCGCCCACACCGCTTCGGACACATCGCTCGCCGCCATCGGCTCTCCCGCCGCCCAGTTCGCGGCAAAATCCAGGATCGTGTAGTGAAATTGCACCCGCCCGTCGCGGTCGCGGCGGATATTGTCGACATGCGCCGCGAACACCAGCGGCCCAACGGTCACGCCGGTCTCCTCCAGCAGCTCGCGCCGGGCCGCTTGCTCGGCCGTCTCGCCCACTTCCTGCGCGCCGCCCGGCAGCGTCCAGCTTCCTATGTTCGGCGGCTTGCCGCGGCGCACGAGTAACACCGTGTCATCCTTCAGCACGATTACGCCGATGCCGACGATGGGACGCGTGGGATATTCCCGATCGCTCATGGCTTCGTCCCGCCCGCCGCACTGGCATCTGCCGGCTTCGACGAGGGCGGCGCCGTCAGATCGGCAAGCGACGGCACCAGCGACGTCTCCTTCCACGCACCGAGCTGATAGGTCCAGCCCGCCAGACGTGCCTCCAGTTTGTCCGCCTCGGCCTTGGACTTGCCGGTGCCGGTCACGTTGAACTGGGTCAGAACTTCCTGGTCGGTCGTCAGCGCGGCGCCTGGTTTCGGCGGCGCCTGATAAACCGAGGCTGTCACCGTCAACCCGTCCGCGGTCGAGAACACCCCGGTGCCGATCGGGTTCGGCGGCGGCGTTGCGCTGGCATGTACGTCGTCGAACGTCAGCAACTCCAGGGCGCGCGACACGTCCTGCAATTTGTAGTCGTCCAGCTTCGGATGGTTCGCCGGCGCGCTCAGCGTCAGCTTGTCGTCGTTGCGGGTGAACGCCAGCGTCGCACCATCGCGCGTCACCGTCACCTTCGCGATGCGGCTGTGATCGATATTCATGACGTCGCGATCTAGCCAGAGCTGCGGGTCGGCGTCCACCGCCAGGCTGCCCTCGGCGAGCCAGCTCTGGTTGTCGTGCGGGCTCCGGACATAGACCTCGTCCGGCACGTTGCCGGCGGTGCGGACGCGGCGATGGCCGACGATCAGTGCCACGATCGGCTTGCCGGAGGCGTCCAGCACACGCAGCAGATTGGATTCGGACGTCGGCGCGCCGGGATCCTCCACGCCAAGCGTGGCGAACTGCTGCGGATCCGAGGTGCGTTCGTCAACCAAACGCAGCTCGGTCAGCGCGGTCAGCATCCCGCGCAGCTTCATTTCCCGCACCGGGTAGCCGCCGCGGTCCGCCAAACCCCAATGCACATGGCCATCGACGTCGCGCTTCTCTATGACGGTGGTCCGGCCCTGGTGCGTTACTTCGACCTTGGTTGCCTGTTGCAGGCGCTGGGCCAGGTCGGGGAACATCAGCTTGCCCGCGTTGGGCGAGCTTTGCTCGGCGGGCATGGTGGCAACGCCGAAATACCAGCCGCCGGCGATGGCAATGACGCCGAGCACGACCAGGATCACGAGGCTGCGGGCGGTCATGGCAGATGACCCGATAACGGCCGCCATGGCGTGACGGCCCGATGGTAAGTCGTGGTGATCGTCATCGCGATGGGTGCAAGGACAGTCTCGTTCATCCCCGTGCCCTCGCGCGCTGTCGTCGCAGGACGACGCCCATGGCGATCGCGATCAGCGTCAACACCGCCGGCACGGCGATGATGTCGAGCATACGCAGCTCGTTCTCCAGCCGCGTGATGTCGCGGTTCAGGTCGTACTGTACAGCGCGCAGCTTCTCCCGCGTCTCGACGATGTCGCGCCGCGCCGCGTCGATCGCCATGCGTTGCGCCGGCGTGATCACTGCCTGGGCGTTGGCTGCTTGCTCCGTATCGCCGGGATTGCCGCCCTGGCGCAGCGCCTGCAACTGCTTCTGCACGTTGTCGAGATGCTGCTGCAACGCTTGCTCGGTGCGGCGGAATTTCGCCTCCGCCTCGGCCTGCATGGTGTTGACCAGCGTGAATGGATGGCTGGAATCACCGCGTGCCCGCAGCCCGATCAGCGCCTCGCCGCCGGCCAGCGTATCCACCAGGTTGGCGACAAGGGGGCCGTTGTCGCTGAACGGCAGCGCGGTCTGCTGGCCGAAGAAGTCGCTGACACGCACCCAGAACCGGTCGGCCAGGATGTCGGCATCGGCCACCACCACCATGTCTGCCGGGCCACTGGTCTCCGCCTTATAGGCGGGGAAATTGGCCGGACGTGGTTTTCCGTTTGGCTCCGGCGGCGGGCCGGTGAAGGCGGAGCGCAGCACGCCGCGAATGCGCGCGGCGATCACACGCGGCCCGCCCTCCGGCTTGAAATTCGCCAGGATCTTGCCGGGGTCCGGCATCTTCACCTGGTCCACCGGGATCAGCCCGGAATTCGCTGAGGAGGTCAGCAGGGGCGTGAAGGCGATCTTCGCGCCCGGCACCTTGGCAATGAAGCCGGGGGAAGCCACGGTCACCTGCTTCAGGTCGGCGGTCGCGGGATCGCTGTGGTTGATGCCGTCGCGGATGTTGAACCAGGCGACATAGTTCACCGCCTGCGCGTTCGGATCCTGTGGATCGCGCACGCGCCAGGCACCCGTGAGATCGCCCACCACCTCGTTGGGATTGAATTCGATGCCCCAGGCCTTGAACAGCTTGGCAAGGTTGGAATGGGCGTCGGTGACCGGCATGCCGGAGGGGTTCGACTGCGCCGCCATGGTCTCGCACCACGGATCGACCATCACCATCAGCCGCCCGCCGCGCATGACGAACTGGTCGATGGCGTAGAGCGTATTCTCGGACAGGTGCTGCGCCTCGGCGACCAGCAGCACGTCGATACCGGGATCGATGGCCTGCGTGTCGGGCGGTATCATCTTCACGGTATTGGTCTGGCGCAGCAGCTCGGTGGACGCGAACGGCTGGCCGCCCTGCTGGCCGTGCGTCATCATCATGAGCTGCGGATTGCCATCCAGCGGCAGCGACGACATCACCGCGACCACCGGGCGCTTCGGACTGGAGAGCTCGTAGACCAGCTTGGTCAGGTCGTATTCCAGAAAGCGTTCACGATCGGTCTGGAAGAACGGGATGGTGCGCTCGTCATCCAGCATGTTGGAACCGGCGAGGCCGAAATAGACCTGAGTGCCCGCCTGATCGACCGGCACGCCCTGTAGCCCGTCGGCGAGGGCCTGGTCCTCGACGCGACTGAACGGCTCGGGGTCGTAGAACTCCAGCCGGATCTTGCCATCGGCGACGGCGGCGTATTGTTCCAACATCTCGCGCACGCGATCGGCATAGGAGCCATACGGCGGCACCGTGCTGCCGAGCAATCGCGAATAGAACAGACGCAGCGTGATCGGCTGTTTGAGGCCTTTCAGAATCTGTCGCGTGCCGGGGGAAAGCGTATAGATGTGGTTCTCGGTCAGGTCGACATGCACATAGGCGAGGCGGGCGTCGGCAAACATGTTGATGCCGACCACGATCGCAAGCACTGCGACCACGCCGACGATGGAGAACCAGATGCGGCGGCGCATGGCGTCAGTCTGCCTTGCGTTGCTCGACCAGCACGGCGTTCAGGTACAACCAGAAGCCGATGAAGGTCGCGAAGAACACCAGGTCGCTCACGCTCACCACTCCGCGGGTGAAGTCGTTGAAGCGGTCGAGCACGGCGATGCGCCGCGCGATGTCGGCGAGGATGGGAGTGTTGCGGGACAAGAAGTCGGTGACAACCGGATAGGAGGCGACGGTGAAGACGAAACACACCGCGACCGCGAGCACGAAAGCGATCACCTGGTTGCGGGTCAGCGCCGACAAGGCCGAGCCGATCGAGAGGTACGCGCCGGCCATCAGCAGCGCGCCGACATAGCCCGCGGCGATCACGCCATTATCGGGCGAGCCGAGGATATTCACGGTGATGACGAAAGGAAAGGTGAGCACCAGCGCGATGGCGCAGAACAACCAGGCGGCGAGGAATTTCCCCAGCACGGCCTGGGTCTGGGTCAGCGGCAGGGTGAGCAGGAGTTCGATGGTGCCAAGCCGGCGTTCCTCGGCCCAGAGGCGCATGGTGATGGCGGGAACCAGCAGCAGGAACACCCAGGGAATGAAGATGAAGAACGGGCTCAGGTCGGCCTGACCACGGGAGAAGAACTCGCCGAGGTTGAAGGTGAGCGCGCCTTGCAGGATGAGGAAGATGACGATGAACACGGTGGCGACGGGCGTCGCGAAATAGCCCGCGAGTTCGCGCTGCGCGACGATGAGGATGTTGCGCATCAGCGAGCCCCGGGCTCGGTCTGTCGCTGCGCTGCGCCACCCGCCTCCGTGCCGGCGGAGGACGCTTCTTCGTGCGTCAGCGCCCGGAATACCTCTTCCAGCTTGCCGGATGGGTGCATCGCGGCCAGACCGGCCGGCGTCGCATCCGCCACCACGCGCCCTGCGGCGATGATCATCGCCCGCGTGCACACCGCATCGACTTCCTCCAACAGATGCGTGGAGATCACGATCGCCTTCTGTGGCGCCATGCGCTGGATCAGCGTGCGCACTTCATGCTTCTGATTGGGATCCAGTCCGTCGGTGGGCTCATCCAGCACCAGCACCGGCGGATCATGCAGCAGCGCCTGCGCCAGTCCGACGCGGCGCTTGAAGCCCTTCGACAGCGTTTCCACCGGCTGCAGCCGCACGCTCTGCAACCGCGTCAACCCGATCGCATCTGCCACGCGCGACTCCAGTGCGGTGCCGCGATAGCCGCGCACCTTGGCGCAGAAGCGCAGGAAGCCGATCACCGACATTTCCGGATAGGTGGGCGCACCCTCCGGCAGGAAGCCGAGCACGCGGCGCGCCGCCACGCCGTCGGTCTGCACGTCGTGGTCGCAGATGCGCGCGGTGCCCTCGGTGGGGATCATGAAGCCGGCCAGCATGCGCATGGTGGTGGATTTGCCGGCGCCGTTGGGGCCGAGAAAGCCCAGCACCTCGCCCCGCGCCACCCGGAACGACACGTGGTCCACCGCGGTGAACGCGCCGAACCGCTTGGTCAGGCCGTCGATCTCGATCAGCGTTGGTGCTTCGCTGGCGACCAAGCCGCGTTCCTCCCCGGTTCGTGGCAGCATCAGGGCGGCGGCATACCGCAATCGCCGGTCAATGCAAGCCGGCCGCGGGCTCATGACGAAGGCTTAACCCGCGGGCATTTCGCATGACAGGCGGCGCCGCCGGAGTTGCGCGGCTGAATTGACGGGCCGCCCGCGCTCGCCGAAGCTGTCGCCGAAACGCACGCAGCCGAGGAGCCCGTCATGCCGTTGGAATCGATCGACCCCACAGACCTGGGTATCGCCGAGGCCCAATGGCAGGCACGCGTGGACCTTGCGGCGGCGCACCGGCTGGCGGTGATGCACGGCCTGCACGAAGGGATCTTCAACCACCTGACGTTGCGCGTGCCCGGCTGCTCCGACCGCTATTACCAGATTCCATTTGGCCTGCACTGGTCGGAAGTGACGGCAAGCTGCTTCATGGAAGTGGACTATGATGGCGTGCGGCGCGCCGGCGACGGCGAGATCGAGCGTTCCTGCTACTGCATCCACGCGCCGCTGCATCGCGACCTGCCGCATGCCGCGGCGGTGTTCCACACTCACATGCCGCATGCCAGCGCGGTGTCGCGGCTGGCAGACCAGAGCATCCTGCCGATCGGCCAGACCGAGCTCGGCACGATGATGGAGGTCGCCTACGACGACACTTATGCCGGCCCGGCGTTCGATCCGGCGGAAGGCGCGCGTCTCGCCGTACTGACCGGCGAGAAGACGGTGCTGATGATGGCGAACCATGGCCCCGTCACGCTTGGGCGCACAGTGGCGGAGGCGTATGACCGGCTGTACTATCTCGAGCGGGCAGCGCAGGTGCAGCTTTATGCGATGTGGACCGGGCGTCCGCTGCGCTATCTGCCGCAACCGGTGGTCGATGCCTCGATTCGGGACTTCAGGTCGAACCACGACATTTATGGCGGCAGGCATGCCTGTGAATGGCATTTCGCGGCGCTGAAGCGATTGCTCGACAAGAAGGAGCCGGACTACACGGATTAGTGGCCGGGGCCGAGGCAGTGCGAAAGTGACGTGCCGATCGCCCGGACCCCTGTCGTTGTCCGAACCTCTGTCCTTGGGAGGAGCGACACGACGCAGTAACCTTGTTCGAGGGTGGTCGGTCATGGCGAGGAGCGACGCGACGAAGCGACCTCGTTCGAGGGCGGTCAGTCACTGCGAAGAGCGACGCGACGAAGCAACCTCATTCAAAGGAGCTCACGAAGCGTTCGTGCCATGCCCGACCTGGCTTGCTTCGGCCCGCCGCGCTTCGCTCGCGGTCCCCGCAACGACATCGGTCTTCGCAATGACATGAGGGCGGCGGGATGATCGACAAGTTCGTTGGCTCGGTGGCCGAGGCGATGGCGGGGATCGAGGACGGTGCCACCATCCTGGTCGGCGGCTTCGGCGATGTCGGCGCGCCGGCGGCGTTGTTGGATGGTCTGGCGGAACAAGGCGCGCGTGACCTGACGATCGTGATTGTCGCCGCCGGACGTGACGGCAGCAAGATCGAACGCCTGGTCGCGCTCGACCGCATCCGCAAGATGGTGTGCAGTTTCGTGCGCCCGGCCAGTCTGGCCGGCCGGTTATTCCAGCAAGGCAAGCTGGACATCGAGGTGGTGCCGCAGGGCACGCTGGCGGAGCGGGTGCGGGCGGGCGGCGCCGGCATCGAGGGGTTCTTCACCCCCACCGCCGCCGACACCATCCTGGCCGAGGGCCGCGAGACCCGCATCATCAACGGCAAGAACTGCTTGCTCGAATATGCGATCCGCGGCGACGTGGCGCTGGTCGAAGCCTGGCAGGCCGATCGCTGGGGCAACCTGACCTATCGCGAGAGCGCGCGGAATCTGAACCCGGTGATGGCGATGGGTGCGGCGAACACCATCGCCATGACGCGGCATGTGGTCGGGCTGGGTGCCATCCCGCCGGAACATGTGCACACGCCCGGCGTGTTCGTGCATCGCGTCGTTCATGTGCCATCGTAGAGGCGCAATGGCTCCCCCCTCCCCTTGCGGAAGGGGGTTGGGCGGAGGAGTGCGTTCAACCGGGTCCCGTGGCTGTCCGCACCCCTCCCCTGGCTGTACGCACCCCTCCCCCCAACCCCCTCCGGCAAGGAGAGGGGGGAGGCTTCGCAGTATCGGAGAACTCCTATGGCCGCAGTGACCTGCCAGCCGCTCGACCGCATCGGCATCGCCCGCCGCATCGCGCAGGACATTCCCGAAGGTTGGTTCGTCAATCTCGGCATCGGCATTCCGACCGGCGTGTCCGATCAGGTGCCGCATGATCACGAAGTGATCTTCCATGCCGAGAACGGGGTGATCGGCATCGGCCCCACGCCGCCGCCGGAGAAGGTCAATCCCTATATGATCAGCGCGGGCGTGCAGCCGATCACGCTGCGCACCGGCGGTTCCTTCGTGCACCATGCCGACAGTTTCGCCATCGCGCGCGGCGGCCATCTGGACCTGTGCGTGCTCGGCGCGTTCGAGGTATCGGAGACCGGTGACATCGCCAATTGGGCGCGCTCGCCGGATGAGCCGGTGCGGCAGATCGGCGGCGCGATGGATCTCGCCATTGGCGCGAAACGCGTATGGGTGGCGATGGAGCATGTCACCAAGGAAGGTGGCTCGCGCATCGTGCCGCAATGCTCGTACCCGCTCACCGCCAAGGGCGTGGTGCGGCGGGTCTACACCAGCCTCGCGGTGCTGGACGTGACGCCGCGCGGCTTCGTGGTACGCGACATGGTGCCCGGTTTGACCTTCGAGGCGTTGCAGGTTTGCTCTGCGGCGACGCTATATCAGGAGGCGTAAGGACATGATCACCGATATCACAATCCGCGACCAAGAATCGCTGGTCGGCGGGGCGGCATTCGGCGCGAGCGGCGCCTATGCGCGGCTGAACGGCACGGCGTCGGGCGAATTGAATCCGTCGCATCCCGCCAACCGCGGCATCGCCTTACTCGACAAGGCGCCACGCAACGCGCGCGGACTGGTGGAATACCGCAGCGATTTCGTGATCCTGCATCCGACCGAGCCGGAGCGCGGCAACGGCCGCATCCTCTATGAAGTGAACAATCGCGGCCGCATCATGATGCTGGCGAATCTCTGCGCGGGCAGCGCCGGCAACACCTGGCAAAGTGCGGCGGAGCTCGGCAACGCGCTGCCGCTGCGGCTGGGATTCACGCTGGTGTGGTCCGGCTGGGATGCCGGCGCGCCGAAACCCACCGGGCTGTCGCTGGATGCGCCGATCGCCACGGACAATGGCAAGCCGATGGTGCGGCGCATCCGCGAGGAGTTCGTCTCCGGCACGCGGCTCGGTGCGTTGCAGGCGTTCCGCCTGTCGCATGAAGCCGCCGGCCGGAACGCGACGCTGACAGTGCGACGAACGCAGACCGGCGCCCGGCGCGAAATCCCCTTCGAATTCGCCGATGCGCGCACGGTGCGGCTGTCGCCGGAGGGCACGCTGCCGGAGCCAGGCTCGATCTACGAATTGTACTACGACGCGACCAATCCCCGCGTGCAGGGCGTCGGCTTCGCCGCCACGCGCGACCTGATCAGCCATTTGCGCCATCATGGTGCGGAATGGCTCGGCCGCGCGGTGACGCACACGCTCGCTTTCGGCATCTCGCAGGCCGGGCGCTATTTGCGCGATCACATCGCGCAGGGCTTCAACGCGGATGAGAACGGTGCGCGCGTGTTCGACGGCGTGCTGACCCATGTCGCCGGCATCGGCCGCGTGTTCCACAACACGCCGTTCGCGCAGCCGTTCCGCACGCGCACCTGGCACGAGGACCACGATTTCCCGGAAGTGGAATTTCCGTTCTCGTCGGCCGCCATGGTGGACCCGATCAGCGGCGGCAGCGGTGCGCTGATGCGCGGTGATGCGACCGATCCGAAGCTGATCGAGACCAATACCTCCACCGAGTACTGGCAGAAGGGTGCGTCGCTGCTGCACACCGATCCGCTCGGCACGCAGGACGTGGCACTGCCGCGGAACGTGCGCGGGTATCTGCTGGCCGGCACGCAACATGGCGGCAAGGCCAACATGCCGCGCGACAAGGGACCGTGCGCCAATCCACGCAACTGGCACGACCCGATGCCGGCGGTGCGCGCTTTGCTGGTGGCGCTGGACGAGTGGGTGGTGACGGACCGCGCGCCGCCCGACAGCCGACTGCCGCGCATCGCCGACGGCACGCTGGTCCCCGCGGAGTCGGTGGCGCTGCCGGCGGTGCCTGGGCTGACGCGGCCGCGGGCGGCCAACGATGTTGCGCCGCTGACGGACTGGACCAACCCGCAACCGCCGGCGCGAACATGGTGCGCGCTGGTGCCGCAGGTGGATGCGGACGGGAATGAGCGCGCGGGCATCCGCCTGCCCGACATCGCGGTGCCGCGGGGCACGTTCTGCGGCTGGAATCTCTATGCCACGCCCTATCCTGAGGGCGAGCTGGCCGACCGCGACGGCACGTTCCTCGCCTTCGGCGAGATGCCTGCGGCGCGGGAGACGGCGGGCGACCCAAGGCCATCGTTGCAGGAACGTTATGCGGATGACGCGGCCTATGCCGCGGCGGCGCGAGACTGCGCGCAGACGCTGCTGCGCGAGCGGTTGCTCTTGGCGGAGGATGCGACGCGATACGGCGGGTAGCGAAGGACAACCCGCCACGGCGGGTGGCCGAGGAAACCGCCCCATTCCGTTGGCGGCCCTGGTCCGTGAACGAACCAAGCCCGCCAGCGGCAGGGGAACGCGCTACGCCTCACGCAATCGATGAATTGAATGCCCCGCCATCGAGCAAGAGATTGTGGCCGACGATGAAGCTGATCTTGGCGGAGCAAAGGAAGGCGCAGGCGTCGCCGAACTCCGCCGGATCGCCGGCACGACCGGCCGGATTGCCTTTCATCCGCTCCGCGACGATCTCGTCGATCGGGCGGTTCGACGTGCGCGCCGCTTCCGCAAAGCCACTGCGCAGACGGTCGGTGAGGAACGGGCCGGGCAGGATGTTGTTGATCACCACGTTGTGCCGCGCGACCTGACGCGCCAGGCCGGCGACGAAGCCCGTCAGGCCGGCGCGTGCCCCATTGCTCATGCCCAGTTCGGGGATCGGCGACTTCACCGAGGCCGAGGTGATGTTCACAATGCGGCCGAACCTGCGCTCGATCATGCCGTCGATCACCGCCTTGATCAGGAAGATCGGCGTCAGCATGTTGCCGTTGACCGCGCTGGTCCACTCCTCGCGACCCCATTCGCGGAAATCGCCGCGCGGCGGACCGCCGGCGTTGTTCACCAGGATATCGGGCGCGGGGCAGGCGGCGAGAGCGGCGGCGCGCCCGGCATCGGTGGTGATGTCGCCGGCGATGGGCGTGACTTTCGTGCCGGTCTCTTTGCGGATTTCCTCCGCGGTGCGTTCGAGGTCGGAGGCGGTGCGGGCAGTGATCACCAGTTCGACGCCCTCGCGCGCGAGCGACATGGCACAGGCGCGGCCCAGCCCCTTGCTGGCAGCGCAGACGATGCCCTTCCTGCCTTTCAGTCCGAGATCCATGGCTCGCTCTCCCCTCCGGGTTTGGAATGATCTGGCGGTATCCGGGGTCTGGGATGGCGGGTCAAGCAGCGGCGGGTGATACAGCCGCCGCAACGCGTGTGTCATTGCGAGAACCGCAAGCGAAGCGTAGCGGGATGATGCAACCTCGGTCAAAAAGAGTTACCAGCCGCTCAGGCTCCCCTGCGGCCTCAATTGCTTCGTCCCGCTGCCCCCGCAATGACGACGAGTGCGGCCGTAGCGGTAGTGCGACCGTAGCAGTTGGGCAGCGGCCAACGTAGTCATGCCATCCCGAGCAACTCCCGCAGCACGTACTCCGTGTGCGCGCCAACGGCAGGGCCCGGCCATCCCAGCACATCCTCCGGCGCCGCCCCGTCCATGCGGATCGTCGGCCCCGGATGCAGCGTCGGCCCGATCAACGGGTCGTCCACCCGCAGCACGGACTGCCGCACCACGAAATGCGGATCATTCGCGCAATCGGCAATGTCGTAGAGCCGCGAACATGGCACTTCGGCCGTTTCCAGCACTGCCTCGGCCTCACGCGCGGGATGCTGCTTCGTCCAGGCCGCGATCGCCGTGTCCAGTTCCTCCCGCCGCGCACAACGGTCGCCGTTGGTGGCGTAGCACGGATCGGCTCCCAGCTCGGGCCGGCCGATCGCCGCCATCAGCCGGCGGAAGATCAGGTCCGAGTTGCCGGCAATGCACAGCCAGCGCCCGTCCGCACAGGGGTAGGTGTTGGTGGGCGCAGCGGTCTCGATCGCGGCACCCACCGGCTGCCGCACCCGCCCGTCCAGGGCATATTCCGGCAGCATCCCCTCCATCAGGCTGAACACGCTATCCACTAGGTTCACATCGATCACCCGGCCGCGCCCGCTCCCCGCCACATCCCGCTGCCAAAGTGCGGCCAGCAGCCCGATCGCCGCATACATCCCGGCGAGGTCATCGCTGATCGAGATGCCGCAACGCGGCGGCGGCAGCTCCGTCGCACCGGCGGGATGCGCGGTGAGGTGGCGCAGCCCGCCCATCGCCTCGCCGATCGCTCCGAACGCCGGCTTCTCGCGATACGGCCCGTCCTGGCCGTAACCGGAGATGCGCGCGATCACCAACCGCGGATTGACCCCATGCAGCACCTCCGGCGCCAGGCCCAGCCGCTCGAGCTGGCCGGCCCGCAGGTTCTCCACCAGCACATCGGCGCGCGCGGCCAGGCGCAGTGCAGTGTCCCGCTGCCGCTTCAGGTCCAGCACCACCGACAGCTTGTTGCGGCCATGAATGCTGAACCACACCGAGTGACCATCTCTGGCCGCACCCCAGCCACGGAACGGGTCCCCGCCCGGCGGCTCCACCTTGATCACCTCGGCGCCGAGATCAGCCAGAATACGGGTACAGAAGGGCGCCGCGATGTAGTGACCAATCTCCAGCACCTTCAGACCCACCAGGGAACCGGACCGTCGGGGAAGCGCCATCATCCAAGCCTCCGTTTTTGCCTGCGATAAAAAACGCCCACACGGCATGACGACGCGCGGAGCTTAACTTTGCTTTAACAATTTTGGTCCATAGTCCGCGCATGGCCGCTGGTGGTTCACCGGTGTCCTGTTTCCTCCCCGATGTCGCGCGCCCCCCCTTATGGCATGCGCGACCTCCTTGGGCGGTGTGGCCAGTCCGCACCGCCCGTTTTTTTCGTCGTCGCTTTTCGCCGTCGCTGACAATCGACCGCTCGCCGCGCAGACTGGCGCCGCATCGCGGAGACCCTGACCATGCCTGTGCCGCCCCCCATCCGTCAGCGCCGCCGGCGCTGATGCTGGCCAACCTCGTCGCCTTGCTCGCGGCCGCCACGATCGCGGTACCGCTGTCGCGCCGCGCCGGATTCGGCAGCGTGCTGGGCTATCTCGTGGCCGGCGTGGCGATCGGCCCAAACGGGTTACGGCTGGTCACCAACGTGAACGCCATCGCCAGCATCGCCAGCCTCGGCGTGGTGATGCTGCTGTTTCTGATCGGGCTGGAGCTGCGGCCGCAACGCCTATGGGTGATGCGGCGGGCAGTGTTCGGCCTGGGCACCGCGCAGCTCGTGGCGTGCGGCGCAGCGCTGGCGGTGCTGGCCCACTTCGCCGGAATCGCCTGGGCCGGCAGCCTGGTCCTGGGCGCGGGCCTGGCCATGTCGTCCACCGCCATCGTCCTGCCGCTATTGGCGGAGCGCATGCTGATGCGGACCCGCGCCGGCCGCGACGGCTTCGCCGTACTCCTGTTCCAGGACGCGGCGTTCATTCCATTGGTTGCACTGGTGCCGTTGCTGGCGGGCCACGCGGTGCCGGATCACGTCCCCTGGCGCGACGTTGCCCGCGCGGCTGTGGCGGTCGTGATCATCCTCGCCGGCGGGCGCTTCCTCACCCGCCCATTGTTCCGTGTCATTGGCGGGACACGCACGCCGGAAGTGTTCTCCACCGTGGCGCTGCTGATCGTCACCGGCACCGCCCTGCTTGCCTCGGCCGCCGGCCTGTCGCCGTCGTTGGGCGCGTTCATGGCCGGCGTGCTGCTGTCGGAGTCGGAATATCGCCACGAGTTGGAAGCCGATATCGCCCCGTTCGAGGGCCTGTTGCTGGGCTTCTTCTTCATCTCGGTTGGAATGTCGGCCGATCTGGGACTGGCGCGCGCCGCCCCCTGGCTGCTGGCCGGCGGCACCGCCACATTGCTCGTCACCAAGACGGTCATCCTCTACGGCCTGGCGCGCCTGGCGCGGCAGGACGGCGTGAACGCGCTGCGCTTCGCCCTCGCACTGCCGCAGGCGAGCGAATTCAGCTTCGTGTTGTTCTCCGCCGCCATCGCGGCCGGCGCCCTCGAGCTCGGGGTGGCACAGATGGCGACCTTGGTCTCGGCCGCCTCCATGCTGGCGACGCCAATCCTGTTCTCGGCCGTCGAGGCCTGGGTGATCCCCCGCCTGCGGCCGCGCAAGCAGCCCGAATACGACCGCATCGTCGGGGAATCGAACCCGGTGATCATCGCGGGTTTCGGCCGCATGGGCCAGATCGTCGGCCGGCTGCTGCGGCTGCACGGCATCGCCTTCACCGCGCTGGAGCGCGATCCGGGGCAGGTGGATGTCGTGCGCCGCTTCGGCAACGAGGTGTATTTCGGCGATCCCACCCGACCCGATGTATTGCGCGCCGCCGGCGCCGCGGGGGCGAAGCTCCTGGTGGTATTGCACGGTGACATGGAGGCGGTGCTGCGCGTGGTGGACGTGGCACGGCGCGATTTTCCGCATTTGAAGATCCTGGCCCGCGCGCGCAATCGGCGGCACGCACATCTGCTGATGGACCGCGGCGTGGACGGCCTGGTGCGCGAGACGTTCCATTCCAGCCTGATGCTGGCGGAGCAAGCGCTGGTCGCCCTGGGCATCGCGCCGGATGTCGCGGCGCGGTCGGCAGTACTGTTCCGGGACCATGACGAAAAGGCCTTGGAGGCAAGCCACGCCATCTATCGCGATGAAAAAAAGCTGATTCAAACGACCCAGGATGCCACGGCGGAGCTGGAGAGTTTGTTCGAGGCGGATCCGGAGCGCGAGAGCGAGCCACGCACTGATAGTGTCTCGGACTGACGTGACTGCCGCCGCCCCAACTGTCATTGCGGATTGCCACCGGCAGAGCCCGCCGGCCCGCGGATGAAGACGCGGCGTTTACACCTTCCGTCGTAGCCGGGCGCCACCCGGCCATCGACGCGGTACGCATCAGGGCGCTTTGTCCACCGTCCGCACAACGACATCCAACGCAAACGCCATGATTTGCGATTGCCTTATCCTGGCCGCCGTTCGGGTGCGCGGGCGTGCGAGCCGCCATGTTCCGGCCATTCCCACGGACCATCCACATCCACGCCCTGTGCGCGCAGCATCTCCTTGTGGTCCTCGGCGTTGTCCTGCGGGTGATAGCCGAGGAATTCCCAATTCGGATCGAATGTCTTGATCCGCGTGTTATTGGAATAACCGTTCACCACCAGGCAGCCTGGATCAGGGTGGCGCAGCGCGCAATCCACCAGCCGCGCCACATCGCCCGGACTGAGCCAGGTCGCCAGCGAACGCTGGTCGATCGGCAGCGTGCGGAAGGTGCCAATGCGCAGCGACACCGAGCGGATACCGTGGCGTTCGAAATATTCGCGCAGCATGGTCTCGCCGAACACCTTGAACGCGCCGTACAAGCTGTCCGGGCGTGGCGGCAAGTCGGGCGTGACACGTTCCGTGATAGGATAGCAACCGAAAGCGTGATTGCTGCTGGCATAGACGATGCAGCGCACCCCGCCGAGCCGGGCCGCTTCAAACGCGTCGAACACGCCGCGCACGTTGACGCGGAACAGGTCGTCGAGCGTGTAGTCGCCGCCGACGCCGGTCATGTAAACCAGGGCCTGCACGCCTTGCATCATATGCTCGAGCGCGGAACGGTCGGCGATGTCGGCGACGACGGGTTCCTCGTTGTTGGCGGGGTCGGGGATCGGGCGAATGTCGGTCAGGCGCAGATGGCGCCATGTGGCGCGCAGGCCGGTGCGGAGCGCGGTGCCGATCGCGCCCGCGGCGCCGGTGATCAGCACACGGTCAGTGGCAGGGTTGAGCATGGGTCGTCTCCTGGCCGCGGCGGCGAGCGGGGTGCGTCCGTGCAATCATCCCCACTCGCAGCGTCTGGCCCGTTCGCTGCTTGAATCCATCGTGTCGGCCGGGTTCGCCGTGCCACGTTGCCGCGGCGCGCGCGAGCCTTGCCGTGTCGCATCGCCCGAGCACGTTCCGTGTCGGATCGCCCGAGCACGTTCCGTGTCGCATCGCGCGCGAACGTTCGGTGTCGCATCGCGCGCGAACATTCGGTGTCGCATCGCGCGCGAACGTTCGGTGTCGCGTCGCGCGCGAACGCTGCTAGCGTGCCTCACCCGCGAAGCCGCGTTGCAGGGCAGCCAGACGATCCAGCGCGGGTTGCGGCAATGGCCCTTTCAGCACCGCGGCGAGAGACAATTCGAATTGTTCCGGACTCGCCATGCCCACCAGGATGGTGCCCATCGCCGGGTGCGAAATGACGAAGCGTACCGCCGCCTCGGCGAGCGAACCGGCATAGCCTTCCGTCACCAGCGGCATCAGCCGCCGCGCGCGTTCCAGGTCCGCGTCGTAGCTGAGCGCCGAGCCGATCGGCTCCGGCGGCGCGCTGGCAACGGGGTGGCGTTCGGCAACGCCCGAGAGCGCGCCCCCCGCCAGCACACGGATGCCGATCACACCGACGCCCGCCGCCCGGGTATGCTCCAACAAGCGGCCATAGTCCTGCGCCGGATAGCTGTCCGGCAGCGCCATCGCCGCACTCGGGTTCAGCATGTTGTAGCTGACCTGCGCGCTATCGAAATCGCCGGCGTCGATCACCTGGCGCAGCGCCGGCGTATCGCCCACCGCGGTGATCCCCGCGAACCGTGTCTTCCCCTGCTCGCGCAACTTCTGAAACGCCGGCACCACTTCGCCAAGCACCTGCTGCACGCTCAGCGTCTCGCCGCCGCCGGCACTGGTGATGGCGTTGTGCAGGTGGAAGATGTCTACGCGCTCCAGGCGCAGCCTGCGCAGGCTGCCTTCGAGGGATGCTGTCACCGCCGCCGCGATGCGGCCGAAATCGGCGGAAGGCAGCCGCACCTTGGTGCCGACGACGGCATTCGCCGGCTTCAGAGTCGCCAGCACGCGGCCGAGGTTCTTCTCCGATTCGCCGTTGCCGTACTGCACCGCCGTATCGAAATAGTTGATGCCGGCCTCCAGCGCGCGGGCGATCGCCGTGTCCTGGTCGGCGGGCGCGCCGCGCACCATCAGCCCGCCAACCCCACCGCAGCCGAAACCCAGCAGCGAAACCTGCATACCGGAGCGGCCAAAAATTCGTTGTTCCATCACGTGCCTCTGCTTCGGATCGAGAACGATTATCTTCCCCCCGCCGGCTCGGGCGCTTTGGCCGAGGCCGTATGCGTTTCGCCGCCACTACTTGGAGACGCAACCGAGACCAGTTGCTTCGGATCGATGCGGCCGACCCAGAGCGCGACCCATTTCGGACCCGCCTTATTCTGCACCAGCACCGCAACGAGATGACCGGGCGCCGAGGAATCACGCATCATCAAAAGCGTATTCACCTGATCCGCCGACTTAACCGGCTGCCGCCCGATCTGAAGGATCACATCGCCCGCCGCCAGACCCATGTCCTCCGCCCGCGATCCCGGGATCACCTGGTCGATCAGCACACCGGTCTTGTCATCGATGCCGTAGCGGTCCCGGTCGGCCGGGATGATGTTCGCGACGTACATGCCGAGCCCAATCGATTCGGCGCGCGAAATGTTCTCGGGACTCGCAAGCACCTCGCTGCGCAACGCCATCATGTTCGGCCACGGCTCTCCCTTCATCGTCATCTCGACAGTTTTGTCATCGCGCCAAACGGTAAGCTTGACCGGCGTGCCTGGGCGGTAGTGCGCGATGGTGCGTTGCACCTGGCGCGAATCGACGGCATGGAGGTTGTCTATGCCGATGATGATATCCCCGCGCTGCAACGAGGCGCGCGCGGCGGGACTATCCGGATCGACGCCGGTGACGATCGCGCCATCGGTGTCGGGCAGACCGAACACCGCCGCCATCAGGGAATTCACGTCCTGTGCATGCAGGCCGATCCAGTTCGGGACCACGTGGGTGGGATCGCGCAATAGGCCAACCACGAACGCGACATCGTTCGCTGGCAGTGCAAAACCCAGGCCGATCGAGCCGAGCGTCCTGTTGTTCGACAGCAATGCCGTGTCGATGCCGATGATGTGCCCGGAGCAATCCAGCAATGGACCGCCGGAATTGCCCGGATTGATCGAGGCATCGGTCTGCACGTAATCGTCGAATGGCGTGCGCATCAGATCGCGGTTCACGCCGCTGATCACGCCGGTGCTGACGGAGGTGCCGATCCCCAGCGGATTGCCCACCGCAATCGCCGGCTGTCCGATCTGCAACGCGTCACTGTTGCCGAACGACAAGGTCGGCAATTGCTCCGGCACGTTGACCTTCAGCACAGCAAGATCGGTGGCGGCCGCGGCGGCAACCAATTGCGCCGGTACCTGCTTGCGATTGTGCAATGTCACCCGAATGATCGCGGCGTCCTGGATGACGTGCTTGTTGGTGACGATGAGGCCGCTCGGGTCAACGATGGCCCCGGAGCCCACGAAAACCTCAAAATGCTCGTCGGTCGGCTGGCCCGATTCGGTTTTGCCCAGCACGCGGACCACCGAGATATTGACGACCGAGGGAAGCGCACGCCCGACGACGTCGGCGATATTGCATTCGGTCGGCGCAGTAGCATGCGCCGCGGTGGCGCAAAGCGATGCAACGGTCAAGGCCAGCAGCACGCGCGTGCAGGCGGGAAAGCGCCGCAACAGGCGAGGCAGAAACCAGGACGGTCGGTCTTCCGGGTTGGCCCGTGAACGTGGGGCGGCCATGAACCTCATTGCTCCTCTCCTTGCCAAGCCTCGACGGATGCGGCGATTGTGGCTGTCGGGCGGCAAAATGGCAAAAAGTCAGTTGCGCGACAGGGCGGTTCCGCCGCGCGCGCTCAGCGCCGTGTGCGGCCCCGGCGATCAGCGCGGTACGCCGCGCGATGCGCTGCTGCGCCGGCCGCGCTTTACCGGCATCGCCTTACCCCGCGCCGTCGCCGCATCCCGCGCCGTCGTCGTACCCCGCGCCGTCGCGTTACGCCGCCGGGTCGCCTCGTCCCGCGCGGTCGCGTTATGCGGCGGGCGGTCGCCTTGTCCCGCGCAGTCGCGTTATCCCGCGTAGCAATCGCGTTAACCCGCGTACAAGCCCGCCCCGCGGGCACGCACCTTCGCCAATGCCACCAGCAATTCCAGCGTCGGCGTCGCGACGCCGGCCAGCCGTGCCAATTCCAAGGGAGCGTCGAACAAGCCGTCCACTTCCATTGGCCGGCCCAGCTCCAGGTCCTGCAGTATGCTCGGCTTATGATCCATCGCCGCGGTGCTGGCGATACGCTGGGTGAAATTCCGGTGCGGGTGCGAACCAAGCGCCTCGGCGATCGCCGCCGCCTCCTGCATCACACGCTCGCCCGCCGCGGCGCAGACCGGGTCGGCGTAGACCGCCTTCGGCGCTGCCCCGCCCAGCACCGCCAACGTGCCGCCGGCAAGATTGCTGATTAGCTTGTTCCAGATCTCGGTGCGGATGTCGGGCGACGCCTCGCCGATGATGCCGCCAGCGCAGAGCAATGCGGCCAGCGCTTCGGCACGCTCCGACCTCCGGCCGTCCGGCTCGCCGAACACGACGCGGCTGCGCGGTTGCTCTACTTCGATCACGCCGGGCGCAGTGACGGCACTGGCGGCATAGACCACGCCGCCGATCGCGCGTTCCGGTCCCACCGCGCGCCATATCGCGTCGCCCGGATCGATGCGCGACAGGCGATGGCCTTCATGCCTGCCGAGCAAGGCGTGGAAGTACCACCAGGGGATGCCGTTCATGACAAAGGCAACGCCGGTATCGTGCCGCAGCATGGGACCGATGCCGGCGGCCACAAGCGGCAGGGCCGGCGCCTTCACCGTAACGACCACGGCGTCCTGTTGGCCGAGTTCGGCGGCGTTGTCGCTTGCCGGCAGCCTGACATGGTGCTCGCCATCGACCGCATGCACCGTCAGGCCGTCGCGCTGGATCGCCGCCAGGTGCGGGCCACGCGCGATGACGCACACCTCGGCGCCGCCGCGTGCGAAGCGCACGGCGAGGTGGCCGCCGATCGCGCCGGCGCCATAGACGCAAACCCGCATTTGGGGATTCCTTCTTTTTGCCATGGCATCGGAAGCCATGGCAGTACGCCCGTCAACTCGGAACCGCGATCCTCCGTCATTGCGCGGCACGTGGCGCCGAAACCCACGTCATTGCGAGTTGCCACCGTCCCGGGCGGCCGACCCGCGACTGGATGAAACTGGCGGGACTGGCGTGCGTGGGCAATAGTTGGTGGTTCGCCGGCAGCGAGGTCGGTCTCTCCTTGGTGCAGGATAGCCCGGTTGCGAGTTTGACCTGGGGACCTCGGAGCACCCCGACTGGCGCCAAGGGGCAG
>DATJNA010000047.1:0-7472 GCA_035508435.1 Acetobacteraceae bacterium
TCGGCCGACCACAAGGCCCGCAGGCTCGTCGCCCAACTGAACAAGCTCGGCTTCGACGTGCAGATCCAGCCCGCGGCCGAGGCGGCGTGACCCGCTCGCCACACTCTGCACTGGTAGTTTCTTGATAGGCGTGCAGCGCCGCAGCGACCTCGTTCGGAGGAGTGCCCCGACGATTCCCGCGCCGCGTGACCGCGATTGCCTGGTCGTTGCGGTCCGCGCAATGACATCGGTACGACCTACGCTTGCCGCAATGACACCGGTACGACCAACGCTTCCCGCAATAACATCCGCACGACCAACGCTTCCCGCGATGACATCTGCACGACTCACGCGGAAACTTCGCCCGGGCGATGTTGCCAGGCTGTCGATTCATCGCATCGCATTATGATGGCGGCCCTGGGTTCAACCGCCGACCATAAGCTCGGTCACGCCCGCGGCCAGAACACGCAGCAGATCCGCCAGCGCCAGAGCGATGCATCCTTCAGTCGGCGCATAATCCGGCCGTGCGACGTGCAGGAAGATCGCCGAGCCACGCCCCTTCACCACCGGCGCATCGTTCCAGCCCAGCACGCCGATCACGTCGTACAGCCTGTCCTGCCGCCAAAGCTCTTCGCAATGTGCCTCATGCGGCAGCCGGACCGCGCGGTTGTAGTCTCGGTGGGCCGGATCGTCGCACCAGCCATCGGTGTCGCCGATCGGCTCGATCGGCACGGCGCAGTCTGGGGCCGTCACACGATCCAGCCGATACAGCACGCGGCGCAGCGGCAGTACGCCGGCCGGCGTGGCGCCGTCACCCTCCTGCTTATGCTCGCGAATGCCGGTGCGGCCCAGCGTGGCGCGGAACGCCTGTCCCCGCAGCAGCAGCCGTCCGTCCGGAAAGACCGTTGCGCGCACCGCCACGACTCAGTCCAGCAGGTGGCCGAAGCGCGCCGCCTTGGTGGCCAGGTACTCGTCGTTGATGCCGTTCGGCGCGAAACTATGCGGCTCGCGGCCGACGATCTCCACGCCGCACGCCGCCAATGCCGTCAGCTTGTCGGGATTGTTGGTCAACAACCGGATGCGACGCAGCCCCAATGCCTCCAGCATGCGCGCGGCGATCAGGAAGTTGCGTTCGTCCGCGTCCCAGCCCAGCGCGCGGTTGGCGTCCAGCGTGTCGAGGCCGCGATCCTGCAAGGTATAGGCCCGCAGCTTGTTGATCAGCCCGATGCCGCGGCCCTCCTGCGCCAGATACAGCAACACCCCGGCGCCTTCCTCCGCCATGCGCCGGATCGCGCCGCGAAGTTGCTCGCCACAATCGCAGCGCAGGCTGCCGAGCAAATCGCCGGTGAAGCATTCGGAGTGGATGCGGACCAGCGGCGCATCGGCCTTCTCGGGCTCGCCGACCACGATGGCGAGGTGGTCCAGGCCTGCGCCCTCGCTGCGGAAGGCGATCACCCGTGCGTCGGGCGCATCCTGCAGCGGCACGCGGGCGGCGGCGACCTGGCGCAGCGCGGCGGCGGAGGCGCCCGGGTATTCCGCGACATCGGATGCCGGCAGCACCAGCAGGTGGCGGCGATCCAATTCCTCCTGCGCCCCGGGACGCAGCACCGCAATCAGCACCGCGGGCAGCAGCAGCGCCAGCTTGCCCAGCGCCAACGCCGCGCCGGCCATCGGCGGCAGCGGCACTGGCTCGCCGAGCCGATCGGGTGGGACGGGCGGTGCCGAGGGTTCGGCGATGGCGCGCAGCGTCTCCGGCACCAGCAGCGCCTCGGGCACGCGGACCGCTATGGCCGCCTCCCCTTGCGCCACCGGCCGGCGCAGCGCGGCGGCGGCGCGGGTCGGGGCGAGCAAGAGCAGTGGTTGTTCTGCTGCCAGCGAAACCAGTTCGCTGACATTGTCCGCCGCGGCCGCCTCCGCCGCGAGCATCGCCACCATGGTCTCGCCACTCGCCAGGACGACGGGGATACCGCGCCGCAGGTCGGATGCGGCGCGATGCACCTGGCGCAACCGCGCCACGGTCTCCGCCGGCGGCGGTGCCGCGGGTGAGGGGGGCAGCGAACGGCTCTGCAAACGGTTCATTGGACGGCGACCGCGCGGGTTACATGAATGTGAGACAATGCCGGCCTAATTTGGTCAAGATTTCGCGGAAACTGAGCATGGCAGCGGTTATGAGCCGCACCGCCTTCCGCCCCAAGAACTATATGGCGGAGATAGCTGCGCCTGACGGATCGGCTCACGAGAATGTGAGGAAGGTCATAACGCGCCGAATCGTGATCATGCAATACCGACCCGTTGTGCGCTTCCATTTCGGCACCACCGGCTCCCCGCTATGGTGGTATCACGTGCCATGACACCAGAACGCGACACGGGTGTTAACCTGTGTCCGGAGTTCGAGAGGAACGAAACATGTCGGCCGAACGACCGATCCTGATCGTAGATGACGACGAGGCCCTGCGCGAGACGCTGACCGAGCAATTGGCGGTGGATGGCGAGTTCGTCGCCACGGAAGCTGGCACGGTCATGGAGGCGGAGGAGAAATTGCTCTCCAAAGACGCCCGGTTCGATGCGGTGATCCTCGACGTCGGGCTGCCGGATGGCGACGGGCGCGATTTCTGCGTGAAGCTGCGCCGGCAGGGGCAGAAGATGCCGATCATCATGCTGACTGGCTCGGACGCCGAGACCGATGTGGTGCGCGGGCTGGATTCCGGCGCCAACGACTATATCGCCAAGCCGTTCCGGCTGAACGAACTGCTGGCACGGCTGCGCGCGCAGCTCCGGATTTTCGAGAATTCCGAGGATGCGGTGTTCTCGATCGGCCCCTACACGTTCCGCCCGTCGGCCAAGCTGCTGGCCGATCCGGCGAAGAACAAACGCATCCGGCTGACCGAGAAGGAGGCCGCGATCCTGAAGTTTCTCTACCGCGCCGGAACCCGCGCGGTGGCGCGGCAGGTGCTGCTGAACGAGGTGTGGGGCTACAACGCGGCGGTGACGACGCACACGCTGGAGACGCACATCTACCGGCTGCGCCAGAAAATCGAGCCGGATCCCGCCAATGCGCGCCTGCTGGTGACGGAAGGCGGCGGCTACCGGCTGGACCCCGAGGGCATTCCCGCGGCAATGCCTGCCCCGGCGGCCTGACCGCACCCGCGCTGCCTCCCGACCGATCGGTTTTGTGCCTTGTGAGGCCAGCCGGGACCGGCGCGGTACTGGTAGCGCGGCGGCAGCACGCGTCGCAGCCGCCGCCGTTTTGTGGCGCGCACGCCGCGCCCTTGCTATGTTTTGACCATGCCGGACGACCGCTACGATCGTGACATCCTCGCCTGGTCGGAACGTCAGTCCGCCTTGCTCCGTCGCGTGGCCCGAGGCGAGCGGCTGAATGACGTGGACTGGGACCATGTCGTCGAGGAGATCGAGGACGTGGGACTGTCGGAACTGAACGCGGTTCGTTCCTGTCTGCGCCAGATGATCGTGCATTTGCTGAAGCTTCATGGCTGGCCGGGACATTCGGCCTGTCAACACTGGCGAAGCGAATTTGTCGCGTTCCAGTCCGAACTCAGCGACCGTTTCAGTCCATCCATGCGGCAAAGGATCGATCTGGCTGGAATCTACCAACGTTGCCTGCGGCAGGTGTGTTTGCTGACGTACGACGATCAGAAGCCGCAACCCTGGTCCCAGGAGTGTCCGTTCACCCTCGATGATTTGCTTACTGGGCAACCGGCCGATCCTGAGGCGATGCTGGTCTAGGGTAGGGCGCCGAAGCAGCAACTCACGTTGACCATCAGGTCAGGGCGTGCATCGGCTCCGGCAACCGGGGCATTTTCCGGCAACCGGAGCATTTACAGCGCGATCTCCACGCAAACCGGCACATGGTCCGAGCTCTGCGGCCAGTCGCGCGCATCCTTCAAAATAACGTGGCGGCGCAGCGCACCCTGAAAATCGGGCGTCACCCAGATATGATCCAGCCGACGCCCGCGATCGGAGGCGCGCCAGTCGCGGTTGCGGTACGACCACCAAGTATAAAGCTTCTGGTCCGCCGGCACGAAATGCCGCACGGCATCGACGAAGCCGGCATGCAGCCACTCGGTCAGGCCGGCGGTTTCCGGCGGTGTGTGGCTGACCACGTTCAGCAACTGCTTGTGGCTCCAGACGTCATGCTCCAGCGGCGCAATGTTCAGATCGCCCACCAGCACCGAACGCGTCAGTCCCATGCGCGCGGCGAACCAGTTGCGGGTCTCGGCGATGAAGTCCAGCTTGTGCCCGTACTTCACGTTCTGTGAGCGGTCGGGGATGTCGCCGCCGGCGGGCACATAGAAATTGTGCAGCTCGACCGGCCCGCCCTTCGCATCCACCGTCACCGCGATGTGGCGGCAATCGCCCTTGGAGCACCAGTCGGGCGCGATGTCGTGCAGCAGGATGGGTCGGCGCGACAGGATCGCCACGCCGTTATAGCCCTTCATGCCGCGGAACAGGGTGTGCCGATAGCCGAGCAAGCCGGGCGCCTCGACGGGGAACAAGTCGTCGGGGACCTTGGTCTCCTGCAGGCAGATCACGTCCGGATCGAGCGCCGCCACCAATTCCTTCAGCAGCGTGAGCCGCAGGCGGAGCGAATTGATGTTCCAGGTGGCGACCCTGAATTTCCCCCGCGGGCGGGCCATCAGACGATGCGGGTGCGCACCGTGCCGACGCCCTCCACCACGCCGTCCAGCACATCGCCGCGCTGCACCGCCGCGACGCCCTCCGGCGTGCCGGTGAAGATCAGGTCGCCGGGCGCGAGCTTCACCAGACGCGAGAGATAGGCGATGGTCTCGGGGACGTTCCAGATCATCTTCGACAGATCGGAGGTCTGGCGCACCACGCCGTTCACCTTCAGCTCGATCAGGCCGTTTGCCGGATGGCCGATTTTCGCGGCGGGCACCATCTGGCCGATCGGCGCGGACGCATCAAAACCCTTGCCCATGTCCCAGGGTTTTCCTTCCTTCTTCGCCTGGTTCTGCAAGTCGCGGCGGGTCATATCGAGGCCGGCGGCATAGCCCCAGACATGGCGCAGCGAGTCGGCCTCCTGGATGTCGGCACCACCTTCGCCCAGCGCGACCACCAGCTCCATTTCATGATGCAGGCTGTTGGACTGCGGCGGATAGGGCATGTCGGCATCGCCGGTCAGCAGCGCATCGGCGGGCTTCATGAAAAAGAACGGCGGCTCGCGGTCGGGGTCGCTGCCCATCTCGCGCGCATGCTCTGCATAGTTGCGGCCGACGCAGAAGACGCGGCGAACGGGGAAGGCGCCGCCGCCGGCGACCGGCACCGAGGCGATGCCGGGGGGCGGGATGACGAAGTCGGGCATGGGGGACTCCAGTTTCTGCTCTCGCGTATAGCGGCTGCTGCCGCCGCTTAAAAGGCGGCGCCTGGATTGACGGTTAGTCGCGCGAAGGCCGTGCGCGCGCGGGAAGACGTCGAGGAGTCAATCGAGCAACTGATCCACCCGCCGCCCCGGCAAAATTTCCCGAGTTGAAGCTTGCGTTGGGCAACAAAGGCCTGACGGGCATCATGGCGATGCATACTCATCACACGACACTCGCAACCGACTCATAACACGTCGTAATGTCGGGCCGATGCATTTCCCGCATTCGTGCTCCAACGGTGCCAATGGAGGTCGGGATCAAGCTCACTCCATCGCATGCGCTTCCGCCGGCCCCGATGCTATCCGTCCCGGCCGGCGCATCAGCAGCAACAGCAGCAGCGACGGCAGCGTGGTGAAGATCATCATGTGGTAGTCGTCGATATAGGCGATGATCTGTGCCTGCTGGTTGATGATCTGGTCCAGCAGCGACGCCCCATGCGTGGTGGCCGGGTTCCACAGATGGCGGACCGCACCGCCCGCCTGCATCGCGCGGTTGAACGGTGTCACCGAGGCGCCGATCTCGGCATGCAGCGCCTGCGCGTTGTGCGCCAGCATGGCCGAGGTCACCGACACGCCGACCGCGGCGCCGATGTTGCGGAACAGGGAAAACAGTGCGGTGCCGTCGGTGCGGAACTGCGGGGCCAGCGTGGCAAAGGCGAGCACTTGCAACGGAATGAAGATGAAGCCGAGGCCGGCGCCTTGCGCGGTGATGGTCAGCGTGATGCGCCACTGCGATTCATCGGGCGTCCAGTGCGTCATGTCCCAGATCGACCAGCTCAGCAGCAGGATGCCGAATGCCATCAGCTTGCGCCCGTCCATGCGGGAGGACAGCCGGCCGCCGATCAGCATCGCGATCATGGTGCCGATGCCGCGCGGCGCCATGATCAGGCCGGCGGTTTCCACCGGGTAGTTCGCCAGCCCTTGCAGCCACGGCGCCATCAGCGACGAACTGGAGACCAGGATCGTGCCGGAGGCGAACATCACCGCCAGGCCGGCGGAGAAATTGCGGTCGCGAAAGATCGCCGGCGGGATGAACGGCTTCCTCGCGGTCAGCAGATGCACCAGGAACAGATAGGCGCCGAGGCAGCCGAGCACGGCCTCGGTGATGACTTCGCGCGAACTGAACCAGTCCTGGTCCTGGCCGCGGTCGAGCATCATCTGTAGCCCGCCGATGCCGACCGCGAGCACGCCGAAGCCGATCCAGTCGAACTTCATGTTGAAGTTGGGATGCGACCGCGGCATGAAAATCAGCAGCCCGGCGATGGCGAGGATGCCGAACGGCAGGTTGATGTAGAAGACGTAGCGCCAGTTGTACATCTCGGTCAGGTAGCCGCCGAGCGTCGGGCCGAGGATCGGGCCGACCATCACGCCCATGCCCCAGATCGCCATCGCCTGGCCGCGTTGTTCCATCGGGTAGATGTCGAGCATGGTCGCCTGCGACAACGGCACCAGGGCGGCGCCGAACATGCCTTGCAGCAGGCGGAACGCCACCATCTGATCCAGCGACTGCGCCGCGCCGCACATCATCGAGGTGATGGTGAAGCCGACCAGGCAGGTGATGAAGAGGTATTTGCGGCCGAACCGGGCAGCGAGCCAGCCGACCGGCGCCGTCATGATCGCGGCCGCGGTGATGTAGGAGGTGAGGACCCAGGTGATCTCGTCGTAGGTCGCCGACAGGCTGCCCTGCATGTAGGGCAGCGCGACGTTGGCGATGGTCTGGTCGAGCGCCTGCATCAGCGTGGCACCCACGGTGCACAGCGTGATGATGAGGCGATAGGGAACCTGGGTGGGATTGCTGAGCGATGCTGGCACGAAGGGAACTCGCGGGACGGAGAAATGCGGCTCGGTGGGTGAAAGCGCATTCCCCCTCCCCTGGCGGCAGGGGGTTAGCGGGAGGGGTGCGTGCGCCGTCGTTGATGCGCGTCCCTCCCCCTAACCCCCCTGCCGCACGGGGAGGGGGAATGCGCTTTCACTCGCTCCCACCCTACTTAAGGAATCAAATCGCTCCACGAGCGCTGGTGGCCGGTGTCGATGTCGGCTTCCACGCTCATGCCGGCGCGCAGATCGGGATCGCCCGGCTGGCGATCGACGCGGA
>DATJNA010000048.1:0-16154 GCA_035508435.1 Acetobacteraceae bacterium
TACTCGAACAAATCCTCAACATCGATCCAAACCCGCACGGTCACGCCTGCCCCTGTTGTTCTGAAACCACACGCGCGCGCCAGTCGACCAATACATCCTGCAGCGTCTGCCGCCATGGCACCGTCGGTGCCCATCCCAGCAAATCACGTGCCAGGGATGCGTCGGCGGCGGTCGCTTGCAGGTCGTCGGGCCGCACCCGCGCCATGTCAACGGTAATGTCCGCCGCCACTCCCGCCAGCAGTAACAGTTCCGTCAGCATGTCGCCGATGCGGCGCGGTTCTCCGGAAGCGATATTGAGAATCGTGCCTGGCGGCAAATCATCCGCCCGGCTTACACAGGCGGCATAGGCAGCGCAGACATCGCGCACGTCGAGGAAGTCGCGGCTGGTATCTATATTGCCAACTTCAATCCGCGGCGGCTGCAGGCCGGCGGCGATGCGCGCGACCTGGCGGGCGAAGGCCGGCACGACGAACTGCGCCGACTGGCCGGGACCGGTGTGGTTGACCGGCCGCAGCCGGATCACGTGCAGTCCCTGCCGCGCCATGCTGCCCAAGGCGAGGTCGGCGGCAGCCTTGGTGGCGCTGTACAGGTTCAATGGCGCCAGCGCGGCCGCCTCCGATACCGGACGGTCGGCGCGGAAGGAAGCGCCATAGGCGTCGGCGCTGGAGGCGAACAACAGCTTGCAGCGCGGCAGCCGCTGCTGGATCGCATCGGCGACGTGCAGCGTGCCGTGCAGATTGACCTGCCAGGCGGTGTCGCTGTCCTGCCGCGCGGCGCTCGGGGCGGCGATGCCGGCGAGGTGGACGCAGACATCGGCCCGCGATTCGCCGATCGCGGCCTCGACCGCGCCACGGTCGCGGACATCGAAGGTTGGGCAGCGCAACTCCGCATCGGGGAAGCCGGCGGCGAGACGCGCCAGCAGGTGCCGGCCGACGAATCCCGACGCTCCCGTGACCAGAATACGGCGCGGCGGCTCCCTCATATCACGAACGTAGCCGCGCCTGATGCCGGGCCAGATCGGCTTCGACCATTTCGCCGATCATCTCTTCCAGCGTGATGGTCGCCTCCCAGCCCAGCACCTGGCGCGCCTTTGACGGGTCGCCGAGCAAGAACTGCACCTCGGCCGGGCGCATCAGGTCGTCGGAGGTGACCACCCAGTCCTCGAAGTTCAGGCCGACATGGCTGAAGGCCATGCGGGCGAAGGTGCGCACGGAATGGGTCTCGCCGGTGGCGACGACGTAATCGTCCGGCGTGTCCTGTTGCAGCATCAGCCACATGGCACGGACATAGTCGCGCGCGTGTCCCCAATCGCGCTTCGCCTCGAGATTGCCCAGTGCCAGCTCCCGCGCCAGGCCCAGCTTGATGCGGGCGACGCCGTCGGTGATCTTGCGTGACACGAATTCGATGCCGCGCAGCGGGCTTTCATGGTTGAACAAGATGCCGGAGGAGGCATGCAGCGCGAAGCTTTCGCGGTAGTTCACCGTCATCCAATGGGCGAACAACTTGGCGGCCGCATAGGGACTGCGGGGATAGAACGGCGTGCGTTCCGACTGGCGCGGTTCCTGCGCCTTGCCGAACATCTCCGACGACGAAGCCTGATAGAAGCGCGCCCCGGGCTGGACGATGCGCACCGCCTCGAGGGCGTTGGCCGCGCCGAGGCCGGTGACGCTGCCTGTTAGCAGCGGCTGCTGCCATGACGTCGCAACGAAACTCTGGGCCGCGAGATTATAGATTTCATCCGGCCCGATCTTCTCCACGACGCGGATCATGCTGGACAGGTCGATGATGTCGCCATCGATCAATTCTATGTCATCGAGCACGTTCAGCCAGCGCAGGCGCGTGCCGATCACGTCGGATGACGCGGAACGCCGCAGCAACCCCACGACACGATATCCCTGGCGCAGCAGGAACTGGGAAAGATAGGCGCCGTCCTGGCCGGTGATACCGGTGATAAGGGCGGTGGGCATGCGACCTCCTGGCTACAGGCGAGACGGCGAGCCATGTCGAGCCGCATGCTCTGCCGCGAATACCGACGGAATCGGGCGCTACCCTAGCCGCTCGCGCGATCGATTGCACCATAGGCATTGCAACATACGATTGCGCCGTAGGCATTGCGTCATGCGCGGTGCAGCTTACAGCAATGCGAAACGACACTATCAATCATCTTCGAGGCAATGATGGTGCCACGCAGCGCCGATCGCGGCGCCGCATCGATGACGACACAGCATCAACCGCGCCACAAGGCCAACATGGGGCCAGGATGCGACACCGAGCGCCGGCAAGATGGTTTTCGCGAGATGTCGATTACGCGTGCAATGTTAGCACGATGCGCTTGATACTGTCCAATAACATCCCCGCCATCGTGGCGACGATGCACCCGTGCGGGACCGGCGCCGCGATGCGGATCGTCCTGATGACCGAGCCGCAGAGCGCTACAACTATAATCCGGTGCCACCGCATGGTTCCGGCGCCACGGTCGCGCAACCCTCAGCTCCGATACGAGCCGTTGATATCGATGTAGCCATGCGTCAGGTCGCAGGTCCACGCGCTCGCGCGCCCGCGTCCCAGTCCGAGGTCGACGGCGATCTCCACTTGGTTTCCCTTCATATGCGCGACCACCGGCGCCTCGTCGTAGCCCTCGACCACCGCGCCGTCGCGGGCCATCCAAACCCCGCCGACACCGACCGACAGCCGGTCCCGGTCGGCCGGTTCTCCTGCCTTGCCCACGGCCATCACGATGCGGCCCCAGTTCGCGTCCTCGCCGGCGATCGCGGTCTTCACCAGCGGCGAATTCGCCACCGCCATCGCCACCCGTTTGGCCGAGCGCGCGTTCACCGCTCCGCTCACGTCGATCCGCACCAGTTTCTGCGCGCCCTCGCCGTCGCGGACCACCATCAGGGCGAGGTCCATCAGCACCGCGTCCAGCGCCCGCGCGAACTCGCGCAGCATCGGCCCGCCCTCGGCCGGCACGCGGGGATGGCGCGTTTCGCCGGTCGCGATCAGCAGCACCGTGTCGGAGGTGGACGTGTCCGAATCCACCGTGGTGCAGTTGAACGACCGGTCCACCCCCTGCTTCAGCAGCTTTTGCAGGACCGGCGCCGGTAGCTTGGCGTCGGTGAACACGAAGCACAGCATGGTCGCCATGTCGGGGGCGATCATGCCGCTGCCCTTGGCGATGCCGGTGATCCTCACCGCCTCGCCGCCGATCAGCGCGGTGCGGGTGGCGGCCTTGGGGAAGGTGTCGGTGGTCATGATGCCGCGCGCGGCATCCTCCCATCCGGCCGGCCGCAACGCGCCATGCAGGGCGGGCAGGGCGGCGATCAGCTTCGCGTGCGGCAGCACCTCGCCGATCACCCCGGTGGAGGCGATGAACACCTGCCGTGCCGGGCACCCGAGCAGGGCGGCGGCGGCCTCCGCGGTGGCCTCGCAGGCCACGCGGCCGGCGCGGCCGGTGAACACGTTGGCGTTGCCCGCGTTCACCACCACCAGCCGCGCCTTGCGTCCCTTCAGCGCGCCGCGGCACCAGTCCACCGGGGCGCCCGGACACTTGTTGGAGGTGAACACGCCGGCCGCCGTGCTGCCGGGCGATACCTCCATCATCACCACGTCGGTGCGCTCCCGGTAGCGGATGCCCGCCGCGGCGGCGGCCAGGCGCACCCCCGCCAGCGGCGGCAGGTCCGGCAACGGCACCGCCAGCGGCGAGACGCCGGGACCGGACGGCTTCCATGCGCCCTCCACCGCACCGTTGGACGATGTCATGGCATTCCCCCCGTGGCCGGTGAGCTACTTGCTGGGCGGCGGCTCGGCGCTGTCGGTGGCCTTCACCGGCGAGCCGTCCATATTGAACGTCTGCACCGTCACCTGCGCGCGGGCCTTGGTCACCGCCTGCTGGACGTATTCCCGGATCATCGACTGGCGCAGGTCGGGGGCGGCTTGCTCGAACGTCGGCGCCGGCGCCTGGCGGCGGTCCAGCACCTGGATCACATGCCAGCCGAACTGCGTGTGCACCGGCGTCTGGGTGATCTGGCCCGGCTTCAGGGCGAAGGCGGCGTTGGCGAAGTCCGGCACCATCTCGCTCTGCTTGAACCAGCCCAGGTCGCCGCCCTGCTGCGCCGCGCCGGGATCCTTGCTGTACTGCTTGGACAGCGCGGCGAAATCCGCCCCCTTGTCGAGCTGGGCGATGACCTGCTTCGCGGTCGCCTCATCCGCTACCAGGATGTGGCGCGCATGCACCTCCGGCTCGCCCGGCTTGCCGGCAATGGTGGCGTCGTAGCGCGCCTTCACCGCCGCCTCGGTCACCTGCGGGCCGATGACCTGGTGCAGCATCGCGGTCTCCAGCGCGCGGTCCTCCGCCATCCGCACCTCGCGCTGCACCGCCGGCTCCTTGTCCAGGCCGGTGCGCTTCGCCTCCGCCACCAGGGCGAGCCCATCGACCATCTGGTCCAGCAGCATCGGGTACAATTGCGCGGGCGGCATCGCCTGGACGTTGTGCGGCAGGCTCTCGGCAGCCGCCTTCAGGTCGGAGAGCAAGATGGTCTGGTTGCCGACCTTGGCCACCACCGGATCGGCCCCGGAGGCCGGGGTGGGTTGCGCCTGGGCCAGCGATGTGAGCGCTGCCACGGCGATCGCGGCGAGGCTGAGACGGGCCGCGGCCCGAAAGCAGAACGGCATGTATACCCCTGAAAGATTGCGCTGATCATGGCCCATCGACGGCCCGAAGGCCAGCCGGGCCTACGGTTTCGCCTTGGCCGTGACGGTGTCGACGTGCATGGCCGGATTCATCTCGGACCCGTCCAAATTCCATTCATGGATGGTGAGCTGACTGCGCGCGCTGGCCACCTCGGCCCCGATCGCCTCCTGCAACAGCTCGTTCTTGATCTTGTCGTGCATGTCGCTGAAGCTGGGCGGGGCGACCAGCCGGCGCTCCTCCACCTTGATCACATGCCAACCGAATTCGTTGTGGACCGGCTGATCGGCGACCTGGCCCGGCTCCAATGAGAACGCGACATCGGCAAAGCCCGGCCAGACTTGCTCGCGGCTGAAGAAGCCCAACTCGCCGCCTTTCTTGCCGTCCGGATCGGTGCTGTATTTTTCCGCCAGGGTGGCGAAATCGGCGCCCTGCTTCAGATCGGCGATCAGCTTCAGCGCCGCCTCCTTGCTGCCGACCAGGATGTGGCTGGCGCGCACTTGCTCGGTGGCGGGGCGGTTGGCGTAGAGCCGATCGTAGCGCGCCTTGATCGCGTCCTCGGTCACCTTCGGCGCCGCGTCCTTCGCCAGCAGGGCGGCTTCCATGATGCGGTTCCGGGCATCCTCGATCTGCTGCCTGACCTCGGGCGTGTCCTCGAGGTCGCGGCGCTCGGCCAGCATCACCAGCGCCTCATGGTCCACCAGGCGGTCCAGCAAGACGGGGAACAACGTCTCGAACGGCATGTTCTGGAGATTGGCGGGCAGGGCCTTCGCCGCGCGGCCGACATCGCTGAGCAAGATCAGATGGCCCTCGACGCTGGCGACGATCGGATCGTTCGACTTGCCGCTCGCCAGCGGGGGCGGCGGCAGATTGCCGGGCGCCGGCATGCCGCTGTCGGCGGCGGGCGGCGCGGCCTGGTGACTGCCCTTGTCGGCGGCACGCGCGGCGGTCGGGGCGGCGGCCAGCATCGCGAGGGCAAGCGCGGCGAGCAGGCGACCGGGCAAATCCCGCCACAAAGGCTCCAGGGCGTGCAGCATGTCCGCTCCTGTTCCGGGGTCGTCACGAACGGCCGGGAGGCAGGCTCGCGTGGTCGCGATCATGCGCGAAGCCGGTGTCGGGGACAAGTGAAGACCGGCGAGTGAAGACCGGCGGGGCGGGGCGGCCCGCTACAGCTAGGCGGCCGGTTGGGCGGCCGGTTGGGCGGCCGGTTGTGGGCGGCCGGTTGTCTCATGACCGTCTCGTTTCGTTTGGCGCGAGATTCCGGTGCTGGTTTTGAGCCCGGTCGGAGCATCAGGGCACGGGTTTTTTTTGGGTGAACAGGGTCATCTCACCGGCATCTCGTTTCGTTTGGCGTGAGAAAACCCCGCCGTTTCTGCGACGCTCCAGGCGCTGCACCCGCCGCGGATGCGGCAAGAAACTTTTGCGTCACCGCTGCCTCTCGCGTCGCCGCTGCCTCTCGCGTTGCCGCTGCCTCTCGCGTCACCGCTGTCTTTCGCGTTGCCGCTGGCCTGAGCGCACCGCCCCGGTCGCTTTACCTCCCCGCCCCGGCTCCCGTCTCTGCCCCAACCCACTCGCGCTCATCGGTGTCCATCGGCATCCATGCCTCGGGCGGCGCGACTGTGAACGGGACCGGCTTCCACGTATCCGCCCAGGTCATGTTGGCACTGTTGTCGTTCAGCAGCACGTGCATCACGTCGTCCGACGGGATCGGGAAGTCGCAATCCGGCGGCGGCCCGCGATGCCGGCGGATCAACTGCACCCGCTGTGGCTTGAGAACCGCCAGGCGATCCGCCTCGTCGTAGATCCCCCGTAGCTGGCGCTGGATCTCGGTCAGGTTGTCGTCGTGCACGGTGTACCACATCGGGGTCTCGCAGCCCGGCTCCCACGGGGCATAGCCGGGCGGGTCGTGCGGTCCCCAGCCCTGGGGGATTTCGAGTTCCGGTGCATCGGCGAGATGCGTCATCGAGGGGGGCAGCGGCGCCGGCGGCCGGGTGATCTTGGGGCCGGGGGCGAGGTGGGAAGCGAGCAAGGCGTGGCCGACCAGCCTGGGCTCTGGCGGTGCGCCGGCTCGCGCGTCGGCGGCGGCGGGCTCGCGCGGTGGCATCGGCGGCGACAGCGGTGTCAGTGGCGGCAGCGTCTCCATCGCCCCGGTGAGGTCATCGAACGCGGCACGATCGGCCGCCGCGACGGTGGCCGCGTCGTCCGGCTTCAGCCGCCGCCGCTCGCGCTGCAGCTTCTGCAACGCGTTCAGCGCACCGCGCCCCTCGCGCCCCAGGCTGCAATACTCGCGACGCACCTGCGCCGTCCTGTCGTTGTCGCCGCGGCAGACCCCGAGCTCGATGATCGCGCCGAATTGGTGGGCGCTGGCGACGGCCGCCTTCGCCGCCTGGTCCATCTCGAAAAAACTCGACGGATTGAGCGAGCTTGCCAGGGCAATGATGACCTGGTCGCGCTCGTCGTGCGCCTCCGGCGTATCGGGCTCGCACGGCAGCATCTGTAGCGAGCGGCGGACCTGGTCGGCGAGGTAGCGGCAGACTTTCCCGCGAATTTGCTCGTCGGCGGCGCAGCGTTCGAACGCGGGATCGGCAGAGTGCATCGTGATGGTGCCTGAAATGGTCAAGCGATAAAGTCAGTTATACTAATATATTGTCAGAGAAATTGTCAAGCGGGCAGCGCCGGGGCGGGCTCGCCGAGGGGCGGCAAAGCGGGTCGGGAACGCGCGCCTCGGGCCGCTTGCAGGCGATCCGGTTTTGCGTAACGTGCTGCTCCCCCGACGATATCAGGCGAGCGCGACGTGCCCACCTCGCAGCCGGATGATGATCGGCCGGACCGCCCGGAGCTGTTCATCAGCTACGCGTCGAGCGATGTTGCCCGCGCCCAGGCGCTGCATGCTCGGCTGGTGGCGGCGGGCCGCACGGTCTGGTTCGACAAGGCGCGGCTCTCCCGCGGCTGCGACTGGCACCAGGAGATCGAGGCCGGCTGCGAAGCCGCGCGGCTGGTGCTGCCGCTGATCACGCCGCGCTGGAACCAATCCGAGTGGACCAAATTCGAGACCTATGGCGCACCCGCCGTGTTGCCCCTGGTGGCGGAAGGCGCACCGTCCGTCGTGCTGCCACCGCCGCTGCGGCACTTGCACGCGCCGGCATTCGATCCATTGACCGCGACCGATGCCGACTGGCGGGCGTTGATCCGCGACATCGACGCCGGGCTGGCGCGGCCGCCGGCGGCGCCTGCGCCCGCGTTCCAGCAATTCCCGCACGAACCAAACCGCTGGTTCACCGGGCGCGAGGCCGAGATGAACCGGCTGCACGAGGCGCTGCATCCCGGGCCCTCGCCGCAGCCCGATGTGATCGCCTGCGCCGTTACCGGCCTCGGCGGGCTCGGCAAGACCACGCTGGTCAGCGAATACGCCCGCCGCTTTCATCGGCTGTATCCGCAGATCCTGTGGATCTGGGGCGATCGCGACTACGCGCTGCAATTCGCGGCGTTGCATGAGCAAGTGGTTGGGGCGCCGGCCCCCGCCGGCATGACCGCCGCCGACCAGGCGGCGCGCGTGATGGCGGCGCTGTGCCGGGACAATATGCGCCTGCTGGTGCTGGACAACGTGACCGACCCGCAGGCGGCCGACGCCTGGATTCCGCGCGGCGGCGGCTGCCGCACGCTGATCACCTCGCGCGACACGCAATTTCCGCCGCTGGTGCGCGGCATCGCGCTGGCACAACTGTCGGCGGATGCGGCGCGAGGCTTTCTGTGCGCCCGCACCGGGCGTGCGGCGGAGGGCGCCGAGCGGGCAGCCTGCGACCGGCTGGTGGCGCGCCTGGAGGGGTTGCCGCTGGCGCTGGAGCAAGCGGCGGCATTCATGGTCGCGCAGCGCATGGGGTTCGCGAAATACCTGGCGCGGTATGACGAGGAAGCCGCCGACCTGCTTGCCCGCCCGGTGCCGGGGTTCACCCACTATCCGCATGCGGTGATCGCCACCTGGCGGATCACGCTGGAGAAGCTGCCGCCGGCGGCGCGCGCCGTATTGCGTCTGTGTTCCGCGCTGGGCTCGGCGTCGGTCGCTCTGTCGATGTTGCTGGATGGCGCGCAACAGGTGACGATCCTGGCCGATACGCTGCCGGAACTGCGCCCGCGGCGCTCGTGGCTGCCGTGGGGCGGACGCCGCGATGGCGTCCCGACCGCGCCGCGCGCGCCGGAACGCAAGGAGGCGCAGAGGATGGTGCGGGATGCCGTGGCCGAAGGACTGCACCGTTACTCGATGATCCAGGACTGGGACGGCGACAGCGAGACGTTCCGCGTGCACGCGGTGGTGCGCGATGTCGAATGGCTGGCGATGGGGGACAAGGGCACCCAGCGCTACGCCTGCAAGCTGCTGTCCGAGGTGCTGGCGCCCTATGTGCCGAGCGCTCCGCGCGACACGGCCGAGCGGGATGCATGCGATGCGGCGCTGGCGCATGGCGCGGCGTTCTGGCGGCGGCTGAAGCAGGCAGGCCTGGATTGGCCGGACGAAAAACTGCCCGGCGAATTGTACGAATGCGCGGCGGCGCGCGGTGCCGTGGCGGCGGCCGAGGACTACGCCTACGAACATTATGAAGCGGCGCGGCGCTGTCGCGGCCCGATCAGCGATGTGACGCTACGCGCGGCGGTCCGCGTGGCGCACAGCCTGTATCGCCGGGGCGAATATGCCACGGCGCTGCCGATCCTTCAGGTGATCCTCCACGGCTACGAGGTGAAGGAGGGTCCGGAGCATCCCGGCACGCTCGCCAGCATCAATAACTTGGCGGAGTGCATGCGGGCGCTGGGCGACGCGGCGGGGGCTGTGCTGCTCCACCGCCGCGCGCTCGACAGCCGCGAGCGCGTGGTGGGTCCGGAGCATCCCGACACGCTCACCAGCGTGAACAACCTGGCCGCGTGCATGCGGGCGCTGGGCGACGCGGCGGGGGCGTTGCCGCTCTTCCGCCGCGCGCTCGAAGGCCGGGAGCACGTGCTGGGCCCGGAGCATCCCGACACGCTTATCAGCGCCAACAATCTGGCTGTATGCATGGAGGCACTGGGCGACGCGGCGGGGGCGCTGCCGCTCTATCGCCGGGCACTCGAAGCCCACGAGCGCGTGCTGGGTCCGGAGCATCCCAACACGCTCACCAGCGTCAACAACCTGGCCGATACAATGCGGGCGCTGGGCGACATGGCCGGGGCGCTGCCGCTGCACCGCCGTGCTGTCGAAAGCAGCGAGCGCGTGCTGGGTCCAGAGCATCCCAACACGCTCGCCAGCGTCAACAACCTGGCCAGATGCATGCGGGCGCTGGGCGACGCGGCGGGGGCGCTGCCGCTCTATCGCCGCGCGTTCGAAAGCTGCGAGCGTGTGCTGGGTCCGGAGCATCCCAATACGCTCGCCAGCGTCAACAACCTTGCCCTTTGCATGCTGTCACTGGGTGATGCGGCGGGGGCGTTGCCGCTCTACCGCCGCCTGCTCGAAAGCAGCGAGCGGGTGCTGGGTCCAGAGCATCCCGACACGCTCAGAAGCGTCAACAACCTGGCTGAATGTATGGAGGCGCTGGGTGACGCGGCGGGGGCGGCGCCTCTACACCGCCGCGCGCTCGAAGCCCGCGAGCGGGTGCTGGGTCCAGAGCATCCCGACACGCTCGGCAGCGTCAACAACCTGGCGGGATGCATGGAGGCGCTGGGTGACGCGGGGGGGGCGCTGCCGCTCTTCCGCGGCGCGCTCGAATGCAGCGAGCGGGTGTTCGGTCCGGAGCATCCCGGCACGCTCACCGGCGTCAACAATCTGGCCGCGTGCATGAAGGTGGTGGGCGACGTAGGTGGGGCGCTGCCGCTCTTTCGGCGCGCACTCGAAACCCGCGAGCAAGTGCTGGGTCCGGAGCATCCCGACACGCTCATCAGCGTCAACAACCTGGGCGAATGCCTGAAGGCGCTGGGCGACGCGCCGGGGGCGCTGGCGCTTTACCGCCGCGCATTGGATGGCTGCGAGCGCGTGCTCGGCAAGGACCATCCGCAGACGCGAACCGTCGCGGCGAATCTCGCAGCACTGCTCGGCGAAGAGCGAGGCGACGGCACCGTCGAACCGCCCAAGCCGGAGCAGCCGGCCTGGTCGCTTGGGCCTATGCCGATCAGCGTGTCGTATGCCACTGCGCCTGCCAGTCTTGGCTACAGCGTGGACGTCGCGAGCGGACCGGATACCGCGGGCCCGGCGACTGGCGGTGCGCCGCCATCGCTGGACAAGGCAGACAACGTCTGATCCTGTGGTTACGACATGCGCCGCGACGTCGGATCGGATCACGCCTGCTTGGTGTTCGACGCCAACCTGTCGAAGCATTCGCGGCTAGACTGACAGCGGGCATCTGACCCGCCCTCGCGCGCGAACTCCGCTGGGTTCCGTCGGCACACTGTGCGTGACAGAAAGTACGGTGACGACGATGGCGTTGTCTCGTGCCCGACCGACCGCCAGCACAATGACGGCGGGACGGTCCTCGCGGCCTGCGTCCCGCCCTTCAGGTGCTCATGATGCCAGAGCTACGAATACGCGATGACCAATCGCGGTTCCGGCGCGGGAATCGCCATGTCCCGGCCCGTCTATTCCTCGTCGAGAAGGGTGTTGAGATGATCGCGCCGAGGGTCCATGCGAGATGCGGTGATGGCATCAGCCTCGGCGTCCGACAAATCGACCGTCGCAAAGCTACGCCGGCTGCCCTTGTAGCGCTTGAACGCCTCGTACTCCTCGGCCGCGACAAAATATCCGGTGACGCGGCCGTGACTGGAGACCGCGACGGCGGCCTTTCGAGCCAGCACCTGATAGCGCCCGAAGTTGCGAGTAAATTCCGAGGCTGGGGCAATCTGCTCCGTATCCATGCGGCTATCCTCCGGGATGTTACATAATCCCTTTGCCCGGGACTCTGCATCTTCCAAGGCCACAGATCACGTCTGCCTTGGGTCTATCCCGACCGCCGGTGGCCGCGTGCGGGTCGGCATTTTTACCACGGAGGAAAACGCGGAGGGCCACCGAGGGCCACGGGAGTCGGAGTTGCTCTGCGGACTGGGGCTACACTACGTAACGGCGGATGCCATCGATCAGCCGACGCGCATTGAAATTCAAAATCAGTCCGACGTGCAGTCCGCTCATGCTGAGATAGGTATGCAGTTGCGCCTCGTGGGCGGGCAGAATGGCGGCAGCGGCCTTGATTTCAAGAATCACTTCACGCTGTACAATGATATCCGCCCGGAAGCCGTCGCCGACGGTTATACCTTTGTAGACTACCGGCACCAGTACCTGTCGCTCACATGCGATGCCCGCCTGACGCAATTCGTGACACAGGCATTGCTCGTACACCGACTCGAGCAATCCCCGCCCGGTATTGCGATGCACCTCGATCGCCAGCCCGATAATCCGTTCCGTGAGTTCCCCGGCGATGAGCATCCGCTCCGACTCCAGTGGCCCACCGTGGCCCTCCGCCTTTTCTCCGTGATAAAATCACAACAAATCGTAAACGCACCAGCACTTCGTAGTTCCCTCCGACTTGTAGTCCCCCGCAACTTGCGGTCCCCTCCGGCTCGCGGTTCCCTCCTCCGCCGCCGGATATCCGCACCGGCGGCTACGGCTCGCCCACCCGCAACTGCGCGCTGGCGAAATCGGCATAGAACAGCGCCAGGGCGGCGACCGTCGCCTCCACCAGCGCCTCGCCGGCCGCTCTGGTCGCGGCCGCCGGATCGCCGGCATAGCCGGCATCGCCGGCGACAAAGATCGGCGCCCAATAGGCGCCCGCCGGCCTCATGATATCCGGCGCGTTGCCGGCGACGTAGGGCGGGGCCAGCCGCGGCGGCAATCCGCCGATCCGCGCCGCGATCTTCTCCGCCAGCGCGGGCGGACGCAGCGCAAGCTGCAACGCGGTTTCATAAGCGCAGGCATGGCCGACGCCGCGCATCGCGCCGGGCAGCACCTCCAGCCATTGCTTCTGTCCAGGCGCCATGTAGTTCACATAGCCCACTTCCAGCCCGCGACTGGCCAGCGCGGTGCAAGCCGACGTCAGCGGCCCCTGATTGCCGCCATGGCCGTTGACGATCAGCAGGCGCCTGAAGCCGGTGCGATGCAGGCTCTCGGCGACATCGGTCACGATGCCGACGAACGTCTCGAGCGACAGCGTGATGGTGCCGGGCCAGGCGCGGTGATGCGGCGAGAACCCGAACGCGGGCGGCGGCAGCACCAGCACATGCGGCGCGGCACAGCGTTCCGCGGCGGCGAGCGCGATGCGGTGGGCCGACAACGTGTCGGTATCGACCGGCAGATGGTCGGCATGTTGCTCCACCGCACCGACGGTCAGCACCGGCAGCGCACCGCCATCGCGCGCGGCGGCGATCTCGGCGCGGGTCAGCGCGCCCCAGTCGTGGCTGGTCTGCCAGGTTTCGGCCATGGCGCGAACCTCTCTCTGTTGCGTTGTTGCGAGTGTGGCGGGGCGAGCGGTCCGCCGGCAACCGGGACCAGGTCCGCGGCCGCATCGCCGCCCCGGCCCATGTCCTGCCATCGGGCCTGCCATGGGGCCTGCCATGGGGCCTGCCATGGGGCCATTGCGACCGGGGCGGCGACACCGCAAGCTTGGTCGCCACGCCTCGACACCACAGCGGCACTGAGGAGACGGACACCATGAAGTTCGGCGCATCGATGTTCTTCACCGACTATTCCATGGCCCCGGCCGAGCTGGCGCGGGCGCTGGAGGAGCGCGGCTTCGACATCGTCTGGGCGCCGGAGCATTCGCATATTCCGCTGTCGCGCAAGACGCCGTTCGTGCTGGGGGGCGATCTGCCGAAGCGCTACTACGACGTGATGGATCCCTTCGTCACCCTGACCGCGGCGGCGATGGCGACCACGACCCTGAAGGTGGGCACCGGCGTCTGCCTGGTAGCGCAGCGCGATCCGATCCAGACCGCGAAGCTGGTGGCCTCGATCGACCAGGTGTCCGGTGGACGCTTCGTGTTCGGCGTCGGCAACGGCTGGAACCAGGACGAGATGGAGAACCACGGCACCGATTTCCGCTCCCGCCACAAGCGGGCGCGCGAGAACATCGAGGCGATGCATGCGATCTGGACCGAGGCAGCGGCCGAATACCACGGCGAATTCGTCAATTTCGGACCGATGCAGAGCAATCCGAAGCCGGTGCAGAAGCCGTGGCCGCCGATCCTGGTGGGCGGCGCGTTTCCCTATAGCGCGCGCCGGGCAGTGCGCTACGGCGACGGTTGGATGCCGCAGCGGACAGAGCAATCGCAGACGCCGCTGACCGAGCTGATCCCGCGCTTCCGCCAGATGGCCGCCGAGGCGGGGCGCGACCCGATGGGTTTCGACATTTCGATCGGCGCGCTGGCCGAGGATATCGAACTGATCAAGCAATATCAGGATTTGGGGGTGAACCGCGTCTCCACCAGCCTGCCATCGGAGACGGCCGAGACGATCCTGCCGGTGCTGGATCGCTGGGCGGCGATCATCCGGGCGGTGAATGGGGGTTGATCGCCCACGATCAAAGCTGAGGGTGGCCGGGACGATGCCAAAGGCCACCGGGACAACGGTAAACACCGCCGGGACAACGCCAAAGGCCACCGGGAGGACCGCAACGGTCGCCGGGAAGACCGCAAAGGCCGCCGGGACAACGGTAAAGGTCGCGGGAAACACGGTCACGGCGGCCGGGACATGGTAGGCCACGGGGCGTGGCAATCGGCATTGGAAACCGCCGAGGCCGTGACGGATGGCGCAGGCCATTGCGACGGCAGAGGCGATCGGGAAAGGCCACACCGACGGTGGGCAAGCCGCTTCTCACGCTGATGATCATCGTGTCGGGAGTCGCCTACTGGGGGCTCGCCGTACTCGGCTGGGGCGGCTTCGCCGCCTTCTTCGCGCATCCGCCCCTGATCGCGCTTACCGCCGTCGGCGTCGTGCTTTCCGGCGCTGCCCTGTTTACCGAAGGCAACGTGAGCGCGGGCGAGCGTGTGGCGCGTGACCATCGGTGGGTGGTGGCCACGTTCATGGTGGTCGCGCCGCTGACAGGATGGCTGCCGGCGTTCACCGACCGCATCGGATTCTGGACGCTGGATGGGGACGCCGTGCGCTGGCTGGGTGTGGTTCTCTGGGCCGTTGGCGGTGCGCTGCGAATCTGGCCGGTATTCGCGCTTGGCCGCCGCTTCAGCGGGCAGGTGGCGATCCAGCCCGGACACACGCTGCTGACCACCGGCATCTACGGCGCGGTCCGCAACCCGAGTTATCTCGGACTGCTGGTGCAGGTGCTGGGATGGGTGCTGGCGTTCCGTTCCCTCGCCGGCGTGGTGCTGACGGCCTTGCTGATCCCGCCGCTGATCGCGCGGATCCGGTTGGAGGAGCAAATGCTCCGCTCGCAGTTCGGCGCGCAGTATGATGCGTATTGTGCCCGCACGGCGCGGCTGATTCCCGGGGTGTATTAGCGCCGGAGCGGTCTGTCGCGAAGCACAATCAGGTGGCTGCCGATGGCACCGGAGCATGGTCTCATCGTCGTCGCGATCGACATTGGGCATTGCGTCGCGATCGACATTGGGCATTGCCCGGCGATCCGTTGACACCCGCCGCCGGCGACACCGACGGCTACGACTGCGCTGCCCGGAACCCGCCGACCCCACGCTCGATCTCCGTCACATGCTTGGGCAGGAACCCGGTCGGGTCCGTCAGGCCGCAGGAATGGGCGATGATCTCCACCTCCTCGCGGATCCGCTGCGCATAGCGCGCGACCCGCACCGCCTTGTCCGCCGGATCCAGCCCCGCGATCAGCCGCTCCTGCGCCGCGGTGACACCCGTGGGGCAGCGCCCGGTGCCACATTTCATCGCCTGGATGCAGCCCAGGCTGAACATGAACCCGCGCGCCGACGACACAAAATCCGCCCCCATGCACAACGCCCACGCCACCTTGTCCGGCGTGATCAGCTTGCCCGAGGCGACGATGCGAACGCGATCCTGCAAACCATGCCGTCGCCGCGCGTCGGCCACCAGCGGCAACGCCTCGGTGATCGGCAGTCCCACATAGTCGATCAGCGGCGCCGGCGCCGCGCCCGTGCCGCCCTCCCCGCCATCCACCTGCACGTAGTCAGGACAGCCTTCCGGCCAGGAAACGCAATGACGGAACCACTCGTCGAGAAAGGCCGGGTCGCCGACAACGATCTTTACCCCAACAGGCTTGCCCGTGACGCCGCGCACCCGATCGATGAAGCGGCTGAGTTCCGGCACGTTGCCGATATCCTTGTGCCGGTTCGGGCTGATGCTGTCCTGGCCGGCCGGGATGCCGCGAATGCGCGCGATCTCCGGCGTCACCTTGACCCCCGGCAGAATGCCGCCTTTGCCCGGCTTCGCGCCCTGCGCCAGCTTCACTTCGAAGGCCCGCACCTGCGGATGGGCGGCGATCTCCCGCAGCCGCTCCTCCGACAGGTTGCCGTTCGCATCGCGCAC
>DATJNA010000049.1:0-3141 GCA_035508435.1 Acetobacteraceae bacterium
CAAGTGCAAATGTCGGCGCTGCGCGCGGCGCTGGGGCCGGAGCGCGCGCTGATCCGCACGGTCTCGGGACGCGGTTACCAGTTCGCCGGTGAAATCCGTCTCCTGCCGGGGGCCGGCGATCAGCCTGACGATGCGCGCAGGACCGCGGCTGAACCCCGGCCGCCCCCGCCCGCGACCAACCTGCCGGCAACGGTCTCCGAGTTGATCGGGCGCGACGACGCACTGCGCGAGGTCGTTGGACTTGCCGCCTTGCATCGGCTCGTCACGCTGGCCGGCCCCGGCGGCATCGGCAAGACGCGGCTTGCCTTTGCAGCCGCGCGCGAACTGCTGCCGCAATTCCCCGACGGCGCCTGGGTTGCTGACCTTGCGCCTCTGGCCGATCCCGGGCTGGTTGCCACCACGGTTCTCGCCGCGGCCGGGCTGGAACTCGGCGCCGGTGCCACCTCTCCGGAACGCGCGGCCATGGCGCTGACCGGGAAACACCTTCTGCTTATGCTCGACAGTTGCGAGCACGTCATCGCCGCCGCCGCCGCCATGGCCGAATCCGTGCTGCGCACCGGCTCGCAGGTCCGCAGCATCGCCACCAGCCGCGAGCCACTGCGGGTAGAGGGGGAGTGGGTCTACGGAGTGCCCACGCTGTCAGTGCCGGCGAAGGATGCCGACGACGCGGACGACTTCCTGCGCCATGGCGCCGCCCGGCTTTTCCTTGACCGGATGCGGGCGGCGGCGCCGCGGGTTGTGTTGGAACAGCATGATGCGGCGGCGATCACGGCGATCTGCCGGCGGCTCGACGGCATTCCGCTGGCGATCGAGTTGGCCGCGGCGCGCGCAGCGACACTCGGCATCGAGGGCCTCGCCGATCGCCTCGGTGATCGGTTTCATCTACTGACCGGCGGACGACGAACGGCGTTGCCGCGGCATCGGACCTTGCGGGCCACGCTCAACTGGAGCTTCGACCTTCTGCCCGAGCCCGAACGCATGATCCTGCGTCGCCTCGCGGTGTTCGCGGGGTCGTTTGGCCTGGAGGGCGCCGGCGTGATCGCGGCGAGCGCCGGGCTTGCCGCGTCGGACGTTGTCGACGGCGTTGCCAACCTGGTGGCAAAGTCGCTGGTCTCCGCCAGCATGGAAAGCACCGGCGCGCGCTATCGCCTGCTTGATACGACGCGGGCCTACGCGATCGAAAAACTCGACTAGAGCGGCGAGCGCGAGCGATTCATGCGCCGCCATGCCGAATACTACCGCGATCTGTTCGAGCGGGCTGAGAGCGAGTGGGCAAAGCGGCCCACCGCCGAATGGTTGGCCGATTATGGGCGCCGGATCGACAATCTGCGCACCGCGCTCGACTGGGCGTTTTCGCCGGGGGGCGATGTGGATGTCGGCGTCGCGCTGACCGCCGCAGCGGTGCCGCTGTGGATGCACTTGTCGCTATTGGAGGAGTGCCAAGCGCGGGTCGAGCGAGCACTCGACTGCGGCACGGAAATGCACCGTGCAGAGTCTAAGCGGGAAATGAAGCTCTATGCCGCGCTCGGCCTGTCGCTGATGCAGACGAAGGGCCCGGTGCCTGCCGCTGCCGCGTGGCGCAGGGCCCTCGCGCTGGCGGAGACGCTCGACGATACGGAATACCGGCTGCGGGCGCTGGGCGGGCTCTACATGTGCCATCTCGCGCGCGGCGAATATCGGGCGGCGCTGGAGAATGCGCACCGGCTCTGCATCCTTGCCGAGACCCCGCCGGACCCGACGGACTGGCTCGTCGGCAACCGTATGGTTGGTACCGCCTTGCATTACCTCGGAGACCAGACCGAGGCACGGCGCCGCCTGGAAATCATGCTCAGCCGATATGCCACGCCCGTTCACCGGTTGAATATCGTCCGCTTCCAGTTCGATCAGCGGCTTGCCGCCCAGTGTACGCTGGCACGCGTGTTGTGGCTCCAGGGCTATCCTGACCAGGCCATACGTACCGCAGGCAGCACGCTGGAAGAGGCTCGGGAACTTGGCCACGGAGTGTCCTTGTGCAATACGCTTGCTCAGGCGGCTTGCCCGGTCGCGCTCGATGTGGGCGATCTGGACAACGCGGAACTCTGCACCGTGCTGCTGCTCGAGCATGCGGCACGCTATGCACTGACCCGGCAGGCGATTCAGGGCCGCGGCCTGAAGGGTGCGCTGTTGATCTCGCGCGGCGATGTCGCCGAGGGGATCGATGTGCTCCACACCGTGCTCGACGAATCGCGCGACACCGGCTTCATCCAGCGCTACCCCAGATTTCTCGCGGCATTAGCGGGTGGCTTACGCCGTGCGGGCGAGGCATCGCAGGGGCTTTTGGCGATCGACGAGGCGCTGGCGCATTGCGAGCGGCACGAGGAACGTTGGTGCCTGGCCGATCTGTTGCGCATCAGGGGCGAGCTTCTCCTGTCGCTGGGCGACCCGGGAGCAGCGCCAGCGGCCGAGAATCATTTCCGGCAGGCACTCGACTCGGCGCGCCGGCAAGGCGCGCTGTCATGGGAACTGCGGGCCGCCATGAGCTTCGCCCGGTTGCTGCACCAGCAGGGCCGCCCCGGCGATGCGGCGGCACTGCTTCAACCCGTGTATGACCGGTTCACCGAGGGCTTCGAGACGGCCGACCTGAAAGCGGCCCGGGCGCTGCTCGATCCTGCGACCATGCCTGTGACGCGATTGTCGTAACGCCGCTCTGTATTGCGCCGGCCTGGCCCGTGCCGGCTTGCTCTGTACCGCCGTTCGGCATCTGTCCCGAGGAGCCTGCCGACGGCGTACCGCGGCGGTGGTCGCGACCTTGCGATCCCTGTTGTGGACGCGCCCATCGGCCGTCATGCGCAAATTGACCGCCGTTGACCCGATCTCACTCCATTTCGATGCCGGCGCCGAGGTATTCAAGGGGCGACGAGGAGAACGGCAGTGCAAACGAACCTGGAGCAGCGTTCAGCAACGCAAACCAACATCGGCGCACTTTCGAGCGACACGCCGATCAGCGTGCGGATCGCATTCACTTATGTCGCTCGATCCAATTTGGCATCGCCACTGGTCAGGACCACCACCCGCGGCGGTCTGGCGCCATGGCAGCTCCGTCGGGCAAAGGAGATGTTCCTTGCGGACATGTCGGAGCGTCTTCCGCTCGACCGCGTGGCG
>DATJNA010000050.1:0-16127 GCA_035508435.1 Acetobacteraceae bacterium
ACGGCTGGATTCTGCTGTGGTTCTTCCTTTACTCTTATCCGATCGCGCGCCTGACCCTTTGGCTGGAGCGCCGCAATCACGTCGAAATCTAGAGGACAGCACCGATTCCTGCACAAAACACCGTACCGGACTGGAACGACACGCACCCGATCGTGAAGATCGCCGACGTGCACAAATCCTTCGGCGCGCTCGAAGTGCTGAAAGGGGTGTCGCTGGAACTGATGAAGGGCGATGTCATCTGCATCATCGGCCCTTCCGGGTCCGGCAAGTCCACGCTGATCCGCTGCATCAACGCGCTGACGCCGTTCCAGCGCGGCTCGATCCAGGTGATGGGGATCGAGGTCAACGACCCGCACCTCGACAAGCGCTCCCTGCGCCGCCGCGTCGGCATGGTGTTCCAGCAGTACAATCTGTTCCCGCACCGCACCGCGCTTCAGAACGTGATGATGGCGCCAATCCAGGTGCTGCATCAGCCGCGCAAAGAGGTGGAGGAGCGCGCCCGCGCGTTGATGCAGAAGGTGCGCCTGGAGGGCAAGGAGCATGCCTATCCCGGCGAGATGTCCGGCGGCCAGCAGCAGCGCGTCGCCATCGCCCGCTCGCTGGCCATGAACCCGGAGGTGATGTTGTTCGATGAAGTGACCGCGGCACTCGACCCGGAGACGGTGAAGGAAGTGCTGGTCACCATCAAGCAGCTCGCCGATGAAGGCATGACCTGCATCCTGGTGACCCACGAGATGCGCTTCGCCCGCGATGTGGCCGACCGGATCTACTTCACCGATCGTGGCGTGATCGTGGAGTTCGGCCCGCCGGAGGAGTTCTTCGCCAATCCCAAGGACCCGCGCACTCGCACCTTCCTCGGCCAGGTGACCTGAGATCCTGTCATTGCGAGACCGCGTCATTACGAGGGCTGAAGGGCCGCCCCTCCTCTGTCATTGCGAGGGCCGCAGGCCCGCAGCAATCCCGTTCGAGGTGGTGCACGAACTGTCCGGATGCAATCGCGACCGAGCTTGCTTCGTCGCTCCGCTCCTCGCAATGACACGATCCGCCTCTCACGATCGCAGGCCTGGCCTCTGGAGCGTATGACCCATGTCTCTTCCCGCCGCCATCATCTTCGACGCCTATGGCACGCTGCTGAACGTCCACGCCGCAATGGCGCGCCACGCCGACCGCCTCGGCTCCGACTGGCAGACGATCAGCGCCGAATGGCGCACCAAGCAGATCGAGTACACCTGGGTCCGCACGCTCGCCGGCCCGGCACACCATCGCGACTTCTGGCGCCTCACCGAGGAGGCGCTCGCCTTGACCGCGGCCCGCCATCGCATCACCGACGCCGCATTGCTCGCCGACATCCTGCAAGCCTACCGTAGCCTCGACGCCTATCCGGAGGTGCCCGCAATGCTGCGGCGGTTGCGCGAGATGGGCATCCCGCGCGCCATCCTGTCCAACGGCGAGCCCGGCATGTTGCACGATGCCGTTCGCGCGGCCGGCATCGCCGACAGCCTCGATGCCGTACTCAGCGTCGAGGCTGTCGGCGTCTACAAGCCGGACCCGCGCGTCTATCGTCTCGCGGCGGACCGTTTCGGCAGCGATGCAAGCCGCATGGTGTTCGTGTCGTCCAACCCATGGGATGCCTTCGGCGCGGCAAGCTTCGGCTTCCGCGTATTCTGGGTGAACCGCGGCGGCTTGCCGCCCGAATATGACCTGCCGGCGCTGGCGACGGAGCTGGACGATCTCGCCTCCCTGCCCAACCGCCTCGCGTGACCCCTGCGGCCCGCATCGCCGCCGCCATCGATCTGCTGGCCGCGATCGAGACTGCCCGAACGCGCCCGGCGGATGCCGTGGCCAATGACTGGTTCCGGACCCGGCGCTTCATCGGCAGCAGCGACCGGCGCGCGGTGTCGGATCGGGTGTGGCACGTGCTGCGGCACCGCCGGCGGCTGGGCTGGTGGCTGGAACGCGGGGCAGCAGGCGGGACGGCAGGCGGGACGGCAGGCGGGGCAGCAGGTGGGGCAAGAGGCGGGGCAGCAGACGGGGCGGGCAACGAGCAAGCTCCCGCTCCCCGCCTGCTGATCGCCGCCTCCCTGGTTCTCGCAGGCAGCAGCCTCGCGGCGGTCGCCGTCCTCTTCTCCGGCGGTCGCTTTGCCCCGCCGCCACTCGCACCGGACGAGCAATCGGCGCTATGCTCGCTGGAAGGCCACACCATCGACCACCCCGGCATGCCGGACCCGGTCCGGTCGGAGGTCCCCGACTGGCTGTTTCCGCGCATCGCCGCACGCTTCGGCCCGGCCACCCAGGCTGAGTTGCAGGCCATGCTGGAGCCCGCGCCGCTCGATCTCCGCGCCAACCTCCTCAAGGCGAACCGGGACGAAGCCCATGCCGCCCTGGCCGCGGAGCAAATCGATACCACGCCAACGCCGTTCTCGCCCTGGGGACTGCGCGCTGCCGGTCGCCGCCCGCTCACCGCCGGTCCCGCGTTTCGGTCCGGCCTGGTGGAAATCCAGGACGAGGGCAGCCAGCTCATTGCCCTGTTGGTGGATGCCCAGCCCGGCCAGCGCGTCTGCGACTACTGCGCCGGGGCAGGCGGCAAGACACTGGCGCTCGCCGCCGCGATGCAGAACCGCGGCCACCTGCTGGCCTGCGACACCGCCGCCGCGCGCCTCGACAATGCCGCCCGCCGCCTGCGCCGCGCCGGCGTCAGCAATGTCGAGCGCCACCTGCTGGTCCCCGGCGACAAATGGGCCAAGCGCCGCGCCGGCAGCTTCGACCGCCTGCTGATCGACGCCCCGTGTACCGGCACCGGCACCTGGCGACGCAACCCCGATGCGCGGCAGCGCCTGACTGCAGCGGACCTCGCAGAGCTGGTCGAGCGCCAGACCGCCATCCTGGACACCGCTGCCGCCCTTGTTCGCACGCAGGGGCGTTTGGTCTACGCTACTTGCTCGGTTCTGGAAGAAGAGAACGAGGCCCAGGTGACAAGCTTTCTGGCCCGCCATCCCGGCTTCACCCTGGTGCCGCTCGCCCGGGCATGGCAGCGGCCGGGCCCACCCCCCTGCCCCGGCGGATATCTGGCGCTTACCCCGGCGCGCCACGGCACCGATGGTTTCTTCGCCGCGGTGATGGAGCGGGTCGCGTGATCTCGGTCCGCCGCGCCCTGCCGAGCGATGCGGTGCCCATCGCCGCCGTTCATGTCGCGGCATGGCGCAGCACCTATCCCGGCATTCTGCCCGACGCCTATCTCGCGAACCTCTCGGTCACCGGCCAGGCGGCATATTACGGGGCGGCGATCCGCGGCAGTACCGGCGTATTCGTCGCCACCGCCTCGGGCACCGACCTGCCCACCCGCCGGACCGGTTCGGGTACCGGGGCAGGCATTATCGGGTTCGCCACCGCCGGCCGCTCCCGCACCGGCGGCGAGATGGGCCGCCGCCTCGGCGAGGGCGAGATCGAAACGCTCTACGTGCTGGACGACTGGCGCGAGCGCGGCATCGGTCGCCGCCTCATCCAGGCCGCCGCCGCGCACCTGGCCGAGGCAGGCTGCCGCTCGGTCTTCCTCTGGGTGCTGCGCGACAATCCCAGCCGCTGGTTCTACCAGCATCTCGGCGGCAAGCCGACGGTCGAGGCCCTGATCCGCTTCGCCGGTCGCGATGTCATGCAGACCGCCTTCGTGTGGGATCCGATCGAGCGCTTGCTCACCGCCAGTACTCAGGAATCGTAAAACACCAACAGGAGGGACGCCATGCCGGTGATCGATGTTCAGGTGCATGCCTATGAACGCAACCATCCCGGCCGTCCCTGGGCGAGCGTCCTGCACGGCCCGCCGGAGGTCACCGGCGACCAGATGGTCGCGGCCATGGACGAACTCGGCGTCGACGGCGCGCTGCTGGTCTCGCCGTTCGCAATGTACCGCCATGACGCCAGCTACGCGCTCGAGGTCCATGCCAAACACCCCGGCCGCTTCGGCCTGATCAAGCCGGTCGATCCAAGCGATCCCGCGGTGGCCGAGATCGTCACCGACTGGGCGGCGACCCGCGGCACGGTTGGCGTCCGCATCATGCTGAACCGCGAGGGCGTCGCCACCGATCCCGCCGATCCCGGCCTGAACGCGGTGCTGACCACCGCCGCGCGGCACGGGCTGCCGGTGAACCTGATGGCCACCGGCCGGCTGGACCAGGCGGCACAACTCGCCGCGCGCAACCCCAACACGCAGGTGGTGATCGACCATCTCGGCCTGCCGCAGCCATTCCAGCCGCCGCCGTCGGCGCAGCCCTGGGCCGATCTGCCGAAATTGCTGGCACTGGCGGCGCACGACAACATCGTGGTGAAGGTCAGTGGCGCCTGCACGCTGTCGCACCAGCCGTTCCCCTATGCCGACATCTGGGATCCGTTGGCCCGCGTGTTCGACGCGTTCGGCATCGCCCGCTGCATGTGGGGCACCGACTGGACCCGCGCCGTCGCCCTGCTGACCTACGCGCAGGGCGTCGAGGCGTTCCGTGTCACCGACCGGCTGTCGGACAGCGACAAGGCGGCGCTGATGGGCGGATCGCTGCAGCGCATCTATCGGTGGTCGCCGGCGAAGTGACGCGGACCGTCTGATTTGGGGACCGCGTTGGTCGGTGCGACGCTGCGCACACCGGCGCTCCCGCGCGCCCCCTTGAGGCGCTGCCCGCGCTATCTCCGCCAACACCACAACCATCCTGGCAGCGAGGAGTTTGAATGCCAATGGCGGACCAGAACGTTCCGGCGTTATTGGATCAGAACGCCCAGCACCTGATCGGTGACGTGCGCCTGCTGCTGCCGCTGATCGTCAACAACGCGCTGCACGTCATCGCCGCGATTCTGATTCTGGTCGCGGGCTTCTGGGTGGCAGGGCGCGTGCAGGCGGTGGTGGTGCGCTCGCTCGGCAAGACGCCGCACCTGGACACCATGCTGAAGGGCTTCTTCGGCAACATCGTCCGCTACTTCGTGCTGACCATCACCGTGCTGGCCGTGCTGTCGCAGTTCGGCATCCAGACCACCAGCCTGATCACGGTGATCGGCGCCGCCGGCCTCGCCATCGGCCTGGCATTGCAAGGCACCCTGTCGCATCTCGCCGCCGGTGTCATGCTGCTGATCTTCCGGCCGTTCCGCATCGGCCAGCACGTCCAGATCGGCGGCACCGACGGCACGGTGCGGGAGCTGTCGTTGTTCTGGACCGAAGTCGTCACCGCCGACAATGTGCAGGTGATCATCCCGAACGGCAGCGTCTGGGGCCAGCCGGTGCGGAACTTCAGCGCCTATCCGCAAGCCGCGGCCACGGCGCAGGTGCGCTTTCGCCTGCCCGCCGCGGAGAGCGCCGCCGCGCGAGAGCAAATCGAGGCTATCGTGCGGGCAAATCAGAACGTGCTGGAGAACCCGGCGCCGAGCGTCTTGCTCGATCGGAACGCCACCGACAATGCGCTTGAGTTTGTGGTGACCTTCGCGCCGGTGGATGGGGCCGGCAACGCGGCGGAAGTCAAGAGCGAGATCATCCAGGCGGTGCACGAGGCATTGGAAGCGCCGCCCGATCCGGCTGCCGCGCGGCCAGCGGAGCCAGTGCCGCCACAAACAGCGATGGCAAATCCGGCAGAGGCCCGGTAGGGCCCGCGCGGCTTTTCTCACGCCGCGTGACGCCGACGCCGCGCGGCAGCGCCTCGCCATCGCTCATGCCACTCGAGGATGCCGATGCCGCGCGAGGGCGCCGACGCCGCGCGGCAGCGCCTGGCCATCGCTCGTGCCACGCGAGGATGCCGGACCATCCCGGACGCCACGCGGCGGCCGAGCCAGCGCTCAGGCTGCGCCACGGCGCTACGCCACCGCTCAAGCCGCGCGAGGGCGCCGACGCCGCGCGGCAGCACCTGGCCATCGCTCGTGCCACGCGAGGATGCCGGACAATCCCGGATGCCACGCGGCGGCCGAGCCATCGCTCAGGCTGCGCCACGGCGCTTCGCCACCGCTCAAGCCGCGCGAGGCCTGCCCGAGATCGGCGGCGGGTATTTCGCATGTGACAACGACCCGCCCGCGGCGCTACCGTGCGCCGCCGCAATGGGTCTGGCTCCCGGCGCCGGCTTCGGTGGAATGGCACAATGCGATCCAGGCACACGGCCGGATTGGTCTGTCTGCTGGGCCTGTGGTTGAGCGCCGCGCCGGCGCGCGCGCTGCAGTTCGATACGACGCCGATCTCCGCCACCGAAGTGGTCGTCGGCGGACGCGGCCCGATCGTCAAAGGCGACACCGCGCGCCTGGAGCAAGCGCTGGCGGCGGTGCCGCCAAGCCAGCACGTGGTGGCGCTGGCTCTGGACAGCCCCGGCGGCAACGTGGTGGAGGGCGAGCAACTCGCGCACCTGGTGCGCGCGCGGCTGCTGCCGGTGGTGATCCCGTCCAACAGCCAGTGCGTCTCGGCCTGCTTTCTGATGCTCGCCGCGTCGCTGCATCGCATGGCAGCCAACGATGCGCTGGTGGGCGTGCACAGCGCCAACGAGGGCGGCAAGGAGACCGATACGTCGTTGGCGGTGACGACCTTGATGGCCCGCGTCGCCGGCGAGATGGGCATTCCGCCGGCGATCATCGGCAAGATGGTGGAGACCACGCCTGGCCGCGTCACCTGGCTGGACCATGACGAGCTCGCCTCGATGGACGTGTTGGTATACGACAGCGACATCGTAACGGCATTGCACCAGTCGGCCACGGCGGTCGCCACGCGGATCGCGCCAGAGCAATCGCTGCCGCCGCAGCCCAACCCGCCACTGGCGCAGCCGAACCAGGTGCAGCCGAACCAGGTGCAGCCGAACCGGACGCAGCCGCAGCCTCTGGCACAGCAGGCGATATTGCTGCCGCCGGCACCGGCGGTGCCGCCGCCCACGCCGCAACTCGGGTTCGCTGCCGGCCGCGACGATCGACTGGTGTGGAACGCCTGGTTCTTCGGGCTGCGCGGGGCCTATCGCGACGGCGCGGCGGCCGCGTTCACCCAGCTACAACGGCCGGGATCCTGTTACAGCCCGAACGGTGCCAATCGTGGCGACTTCACCCTGGGCTGCGTCATCGCCGTCCAGCGGCTGAGAGAAGTGGCGATCAGGCTCCGCGGCGATGCGAGCTATGCGGCGGGCTGGAATGCTCTCGGCCTCGGCCAACCAGGGGGCAGCAGCGGTTCGATCGCGGGCGAGTACCGGGGCGCCTATTTCTGCGGCCGGCGGATGGCACGCCTGACCCTCAGTCTGTTCCCCGCCTCGAACGGACAGCGCCGCCGCGCGGTGTTCAGCTTTGGTCCGCTGCCCACCAGCCCGGACGTCCCCCACGGTGCCTTCATCGTGGAAGGATCGATCGACCCGAACGGCGGCGCGCTGTCGCTGGCGCCGGTCAAGTGGGTCACCCAGCCGGCGGGTTATAACTGGCTGGGACTGACCGGGCGGTCCGACGATGGCGGGCGGACGTTCGCCGGCCATGTTTCCGACAGCGCCAACCAATGCACCACCTTCACGCTGGCGCGCGTTGGCACCACGCCGGCGCAGCGCTGAAGGCGGCGCCGATCCAGGCGCGCAAAGGATCGTGAAACCGCTGCTGCGCAGTAACTAACGGTCGATAACAGGGGCGCGCGGCCGATCGAGGCGCGGCCGCACCGATCCTGCCTGACGGACATTGCTGCATCGTCGGTGCATTTTTCGCTTGGCCCGGGATGCCGATGAGCCACGAATTTACCGGCGCAATCAGCGGACTGGAACAACTGCCGACGATCCACCGCCAACTATCGGGAAAACTCCCGAGGTTTATTCGGCCGACAAATTTGCTTGGCGGGATGTCACGCGATCACTTACAATCCTGTAACTAACCCATTTCAACGAGGGAACAGCCGCTATGACAGTGCGCCTCGCTACCCCCAGGCAGATTCTGCTCTCAATTGGCGTCGTTGCGACCTTGTCCGGATGTGCGACCACCCCGCTGGGGCCGACGGTGCAGGCCATGCCGGGGCCGGGCAAGACGTTTGACGCCTTCCAGGTCGACAACACGGTCTGCAAGGGCTTCGCGTCGGATCAGGTGAAGGGACAGGCCGACGCCGCGAACCAGCGCGCCGCGGGCGTGGCGGTGCTGGGCACGGTGCTGGGTGCCGGCCTTGGGGCGGCGATTGGCGGCGCCGCAGACGCCGCCGGCGGTGGCGCGGGTGTGGGCGCGGCGGCGGGTCTCACGACGGGTGCCAGCATCGCCGCCGCCAACAACGCCAACGATCAGGCATTGATCCAGCAGCAATACGACAATGCCTTCGCGCAGTGCATGTACGCGAAGGGCGAGCAAGTGCCCGGCGTCGCACCGGTGGCGATGGCCGCGCCGCCGCCCGAGGCCGCCATGGGCTCCGCCCCCGCCGCGCCCGATCCGCTGGTGCGCTCGAGCCAGGAGGAGCTGATCCGGCTGGGCTACCTGCGCGGCACGGCCGACGGCTACATGGGACCGCGGACACGCGCCGCGATTTCCGCCTTCCAGCAGACGCATGGAGCCTCAGTGACCGGTTCGCCTTCACCGAGCCTGCTGGCGCAGATGCAATCCACACCGACCGGCGCGGCGACCCCCGCGGCGTCATCGACGGCCAGCGCGTCGGCACCCAGCAACTGGGTCGCCCCGCGCGGCAGCGGAGCGAGCCCGGCTGCCGCGTCCGGATCGGCAGGGTCGGCAGGCTGGGTCGCGCCGTCCAGCGGCACACCGGCCGCAACGCCGGCGGCTGCGTCCGGACCGGCGTCGTCGGGCTGGGTCGCGCCGACGAAGCAATAAGCCCAGGGGTTCCCAACCCGGAGGACAGTCCCATGGTGGCCATGCAAACAGCCAGGTTGCGACGGAACGCGCTGCTGTGCGGTTGCGCGCTGGGCGCCATGACGTGGTTCGCGGCCGGCAGCGCCAGCGCGCAGTCGGCCGATCCGGGAAAGGGAGCCGGTATCACGCCACCGGTCGCGGCGGCGAGCCAGAACAGCGGGCTGGATATGGAGCCCAGCCCGCCGGCGGCGGTCGCGCCAGCCCCACCGGTCACCGCCGCGAGCGAGAACAGTGGGTTGGACATGGATACGGGTGGCGGCTCGCAGGCCACGACACAGCCGACCACTGCGGCATCCGTCCCGGCGCCGGCGCCAACCGGTCTCCCGGCAGCGCCAACCGGTGTCGCGGCGGCACCAACCGGTGCCGTGGCGGCGCCAACCGGTCTCGCGGCGGCACCAGCCGGTCTCGCGGCAGCACCAACCGGTGTCGCGGCGGCGGCGCCAACCAGTGCCGCGGCCCCACCTGGGCAGGCGGCTTCTCCCGCGCCCGGAACAATACCGGCGTCCACGGGCGCAGCGGCTCCCACCGCCCTGGCCGGCGCCGCGGCGGCGGCATCCGCCCCGGTATCGGCCACCGCGCAGGTGCTGGCGACCCCGGCGGTCAACAACGTGCAGGATGGCATCCACTACGCGGTCATCGCGCCGGGGACCAGCGTCACGCCGGGGACCAGCGTCACGCCGGGGACCATTGTGACGCCGGGGACCATTGTGACGCCCGGGACCGGGGTCACCCCAGGGACCAGCGTCACGCCGCCGCCCGCGGCGGAGCCACCCCCGGCGCAGCCGCCCGAGCCGACGGTTGCCACTCCCTCGGTCGCAGCGCCGGCGGCACAGGCCGAGCCGGTCGATCTGGACCATCCCAACGTGCTCGACACCGACACGCTGAAGGCGGGCGACGTCACGGTGTCGCTGTACGGAATCGAAGGCGTGCAGGGCGACGCGGTCGAGGGCATGCAGAGCTTCCTGACCGCGGGCGGGGGTCGCGTCACGTGCCAGGCGGAAGCGCCCGCCGGCTTCGTCTGCCTGCTGCCGGATGGCACCGACGTCGCCGAAGTGGCGCTGGTGAACGGCGCCGCCCGCGTCAAGGACGATGCGCCGCCGGCCTATCGCGACCAGGAGGCCGCGGCGCAGGCCGCGCGGCGTGGCATCTGGGCCGATCTGCCGCCGCCGCCCGCGGCGATTCAGCATCCCGTGGTGCAGGACACTGCGACGCTGGAATCCGGCGGGCAGACCTACCGGCTGGATGGGCTCATCGGCCTCGGAGCACCCTATGCGGCGCAACTCCAGGGCTATATCCAGTCCAATGGCGACACCTTGACCTGCCAGCCGCAAGGCGGCGACGGCTATTACATCTGCATGCTGTCGAATGGCACCGACATCGCCAAGATCGCGCTGGTGAATGGGGCAGCGCGGGTCGGCCCCGATGCGCCCGACTCCTATCGCGTGCAGCAGGGCGAGGCGCTGGCCGCCCACCGGGGCTTCTGGCTGAATCCGCCGGCGGATATCGTGCTGGCGGCGTCTTCGGTGCAACCGGTTCCCGAGTGTTGCGCGCTGGTGGCGGGCGACGACGGGTCGGACGGCATCACTTATGTCGATGGCATGCCGGAAGCGGACATCGACGGCGCGACGGTGTTCCTGGTCTACGGCGGTGTGGCCGGGTGGGGCTACTACGACCATTTCCATCACTGGCACGGCGCGCCCGACCGGTTCCGCCACCACCTGGAGCATTTCCATCCGGACGGTCACGGGCTACGGGGTTACGGCTACGGCCACGAGGAAGCGCTGCGCCGCGATGGGGTTCTGCGCCATGACGAGGCGCTGCGCCATGACGAGGTGCTGCGGCGCGACGAAGGACTGCGGCGCGACGAAGGGCTGCGGCGCGACGTCGCCATGCATCCGGGGATGCCGCATCCCGGCGGATTTGCCCCGCATCCCGGCATGGTTGGGGGATACCACCCGGTTCCGGGCGGGGGATATCACCCGGTTCCAGGTGGGGCGTTCCATCCGGCGGGCGGGTTCGTGCATCCCGGACCATCGGTTGGCGGCTTCCATCCGGCTGGAGGATTTGCGCATCCTGGACCGTCGTTCGGCGGGTTCCACCCGGCGGGCGGGATGGCGCGTCCGGCACCATCGTTTGGGGGGTTCCACCCGGGTGCGGCGCCCGCCATGCACGCACCGGCCATGCGCGCGCCGGCCCCGGTCAGCAGCGGCGGGGGCAGGCGGCGCTAGCTGCGCTCACACCGAGAAGCGCGGATGGTTCCGACCCGCCACGGTCACTCCGGATAGATCATCTTGCGGGTCACGCCGCCGTCGACGACGAACTCCGCGCCGGTGATGAAGCCGCTGTCCGGGCCAAGCAGGAACGCGGCGAGGGCCGCCACGTCTTCGGGGGTGCCGACACGCCCCGTGGGGTGGAACGCGTGGTCCTCGCGCCGGGGTTGCTCGCCCTTGGTGAAGATCCAACCCGGGCTGATGCAGTTCACCCGCACGTCCGGTCCCAGGCTGATCGCCAGGGCATGGGTCAAGGCCACCAGGCCGCCCTTGGACGCGGCGTAAGCCTCGGTGTCGGGTTCCGACATGCGCGCCCGCGTCGATGCGAGCGTGACCACCGCCCCGCGTGCCAGCCGCAGCAACGCCTCGGCGGCCCGGACAAGCAGGAAAGTGCTGGTCAGGTTGGTGGCCAGCACCCGCGTCCAGTCTGTCAGTGTCAGTGCCGCGACGGGCCGGCGCACCGAGATGCCGGCATTGCAGACCAGGGCGTCGAGGCGACCCTCGGTCACGCTGATCTCCTGGAGCAAGGCGGCGACGGCGGCCTCGTCGGCGACATCACAGATCGTGGTGCGGCCGTTGGGCGGGGCGGCGGCCGGGGTCAGATCGGCGACCACGGTGCGATAGCCGTCCTGCGCCAGGCGGGCCGCAATGCTGGCGCCGATGCCGCGGGCGCCACCGCTGACCAGGGCGACGCGCGTGGGGGCAGTGGGCATGATCGACTCCCTCTCCGGTCCTGAGCGGTGTCACTGATCGCGAAGCCCGGTCCGGGCAAGCTGTGGGCATGCAGGGGAACGCACCGGCCGGCCCCGCGGTGGCGACCGCTGCGGGATGATGTTCGTGCCGGCCTTCGTCCGGGACGGGACGCAGCCCACGGAACCCGAGCGGCGTTTGCCAAGGCTGCCGGGCCGGCGGTGCATGGCCGTTCTTGGCGATTCACCACAAGGGCACGACGATACGGGGCAAGAGCCTGTGCATGCACTGTCCTTATCCGGTTAGCGCAGGCTGCCAACCCCTGACGATCGTGCGCCGACTGCGCCCGGGTCCGCCTGCGCTAATGGATGCACCGTCCCTATCCGGTTAGCGCAGGCTGCCAACCCCCGACGATCGTGCGCCGACTGCGCCCGGATCCGCCTGCGCTAACCGGATAGGGACAGAATGCAATGCTCTGCCGTGTGGCAGAGATTGCCGGGATTCAGCCGCGGCTTCGTGTCGTGGTGGTGGATCCCGCGAAGCAAACGTTTCGTACCCAATCGACAAGACAACGCCGCTGCCCCGCCTCGGCTGCCGCCGTTGCCGCGCAGGAACGGCGAGAACCCGCCGACCATCGCCGGCCCTGCCGCCCCAGATGCCGAGGCCGTCGCGTTGCGGCGCTCTCGCCTTGGTGGTGGCGATGCAGGCGGCCTGGCGCTCGGCCCGGTTCGACGGCGGCTTGCCCGGCGATGACGGGGCGGGCCGAGGCGTTCATCCGCAGGATGTCCGTGCCATCCCTGGCCGCTATCCCCGCCCGATTCCGGCGCGGCGCAGGCTGCGATGCCAGTCGGCCGCAACGGCATCCAGCGCATCCTTCGGTGTCTTCTGACCCAGCAGCGCTTGCGACAGGCCCGAGCGCAACTGGATCTCCAGCGTGTTCCACACCGGGTAGGGCGGGGTGGGGATGCCGGTCTCGATCGCCTTCGCGGCGACCGGCGGCCAGCCGATCTTCGCCACCATCTCCGGATCGGTCAGCACCGAATTGCGCGGCGGTGCATTGCCGCGGATCATGGCGCGCTTCTGCCACTGCTTGCTGCACGCCAGGGCGATGAACTCCGCCGCCCATTCCTTGTTCTGGGTGTATTTGGGAACGGCGAGGTTGTGGCCATCGATCCAGGTGCGGCCCTGGTCCGGCGATGTCGGGCCCGGCACCGTGGTCCAGGCCCATTTGCCGCCGGTTTTCGACAGCTTCGGATCGTTGATCAGCGTGCCGTAGGGCGCGAACATCTGCACCATGGCGTAGCGGTCGGCCTGGCCGCCGGCGACGATCTCGTCGAACTCCCAGGTCATCGATTCGGGCGGCACCACCTTGTACTTGGTGGCAAGCTCCGAATAGAAGCCGAGTGACTCGACCCCCTTGGCGTCGTTGATGAAGATCTCACCGGTCTTGAAATCCACCAGCCGCCCGCCGTTGGAATACAGCCACGGCACGTAACCGACGAAGATTGCCGCACCCTGGCGGCCGAAGATGCCGAAGCCGTAGCGCGTCGGCGGCGTGTTCAGCGCGATCGCCGCCTTCAGGAACTCCGGCCAGGTGCCGGGAGGCTGCGTGAACCCGGCATTCTGCATCAGTGCCTTCTGGTAGTGCATGATGCCGGTGGTGATGCGGTATGGGATGCCGGCCAGCTTGCCGTCGTAGGTCGCGGCGCGCTTGGTACCGCCGAGGAAATCGTCCCAATCGAAATCCGGATGCCTGGCCGTGATCTGCTGCAGCACTTGCTGGTGGTCTTCCATATGCGGCGCGATCCAGCCGGCCATGCCCACGGACCACTGCACGATGTCGATGCCGCCGCTGCCGGCGCCGAGTTCCGCGCGCAGCCGCGCCTGCCACGGATCGGCGGGCAGCAAGGTGAAGTCGATGCGGATGCCGGTCTGCTGGTGGAACTCGGGAGCGACCTCCTCCACCAAGGTCCAGTGCCAGGGACCGTTGTCGCCGACATAGACCAGCTTCTCCGGCTTGCTCTGCGCCTTGATCTGCGGCGCGGCCAGCATGCCGCCGGCGGCGATCGACCCCGCGAGCAAGCGGCGTCGGTTCAGTATGGTCATGGTGCGTTCCCCCATTGCTGTTGGTTCAGCCCTTCACCGCGCCGGACGACAGCCCGGCGACCAGATGGCGTTGCGCGACGAAGGAGAAGATGATCACCGGCAGGATCACCAGCACGCCGGAGGCGGTCATGCCGCCCCAATCCACGCCGGTATCGCCGCCGGAGAACGCCGCCATCAGCACCGGCAGCGTGCGGGTGGCGTTGTTGGTCAGCACCGCGGCGAACAGGAAATCGTTCCAGGCGAGCTGGAGGCAGAGGATGCAGACGGCGACCAGGCCGGGGCGGATCAGCGGCAGCACCACGTGGGTGAAGGCGGCGGCGCGGGTGGCACCATCGACCCAGGCGCTTTCTTCCAACTCGCGCGGCAGCTCCTCGAAGAAGCCGCGCATGATCAATACCACCAGCGGCAGGCTGAACGTGGTGTAGGCCAGCACGACGGAGAACCGCGTGGTGGTGAGGCCGATTTTCGAGAACAGGATGTACATCGGCACCAGTACGGCGATCGGCGGCAGCATGCGCATCGCCAGCAGGCCGAAGAACAACAGCGAACGGCCGCGGAACGGAAACCGCGCGATGGCGTAGGCGGCGGGAACCCCGACGCACAGCGACAGCAGCACCGCCCCGCTTGCGACCACCAGACTATTCCAGAAGCATAATAAAAAATCGCCGCTGCTCAGCGTGGCGGCGTAGTTCTGCAATGTCGGCCACCACACCAGCACCGGCGGCATGGCAAAGATCTGCAGCCGCGTCTTCAGCGACAGGCCGATGATCCAGACCAGCGGGAACAGGAAGATCGTGGTCAGCACGATGAGCATGGCGTAGACCGAGGCCGCGAAGACCATGCGGCTGCGGCGGGAGCAAACGCGGGCGGGGGCGGCCATCTACTGTGTCTCCCGCCGGCGGATCACGGCGATGAAGAAGCCGCACAACGCCATCGACATCAGCAGCATCATCCAGGAGGCGGCGGCACCGAGGCTGAGGTCGAAGCGAACGAACGAGGCGAGGTAGGTGAACATCGACAGCACCATGGTCGCATCGGCCGGGCCGCCGCTGGTGAGGACATAGATGTTGTCGAAGGCGCGGAACTCGAAGATCGTGCGCAACAGCAGCGCGACCACGATGTAGGGGCGCAGCAGCGGCAGGGTGATGTGCCAGAACACCTGCAGGCGGCTGGCGCCGTCGATCGCGGCGGCCTCGATCGGCTCGCTGGGGAGCGAGCGCAGGCCTGCCAGCAACAGCACCGCGACATAGGGTGCGTTCTGCCACAGGTTCACCACCGCGACGGAGGCCAGCGCCGTGTCCGGCCGGCCGAGCCAGATGATGTGGCTGCCGATCAGGTAATCGACGATGCCGTGGTCGGGATCCAGCAGCAGCTTCCAGCAGAAGGCGGCGACCACCGGGGTGATCATCATCGGGATGATCAGGGCGGTACGGAACAGGTTGATCGCGGGGAGGTCGATATTGAGCAACAGGGCGATGCCGAGGCCGACGGCGAGTTCGGCGGCGACCGCCACGGCGGTGTAGGCGAAGGTGATGCCCAGGCTGCCGACGAAGGCGGGGTCGGTCAGCAGGTCCTGGTAGTTTTCGAGGCCGGCGAAGTCGCCCGAGAACAAGGGCGTGTCGGGCGACCAGGCCTCGAAGCTGAGATACAGCGAGAACACCAGCGGGACGCCGAACACCAGCAGCATCAGGAGGGTGGTGGGAAGCACGGCGAGGCGGGCGAACTGGCGGTCCAGCCATGCGGCGACGCCACGGCGGGCGGGCTGGCCGCGCGGGGCCGCAGCGGCGGCGCCGGCGCGGGCTGCCGCGGTACTTCCTCCCAACAGGCCGTCCATGCGGTGGGATCCGACGGTTTTGTGGCACGGAGGTTAGCGTGGCATGGACGGGCCGTCACGTTGGGTGCGGGCGGGGCCGGCGCGGGCGGGGCGGAGCGGCGGGAGGCAGCCGGCACAAAAAAAGTCGGTGGTGGTTGCAGTGGTGTGGATGGCAGGGCCGGCCTGACAACCTTTGCTTAATGTAACCGCGGTATCTGCTCTCCTGGTTTACAGGATGGGGGCTGCCGTGACGGTCAGTCGACTGATCAACCGCAATGTGGTTGCCGCTCGGGGCCGCACGAGCATGCGGCTGGAGCCCGAGCTATGGGACGCGCTGCTGGAGATTTGCGAGCGCGAGAACCAGGACATGAGCACTCTGGTGCGCCAGGTGGAATTGGCGGGGCATGAGGGAGGCCGCACCAGTGCGGTGCGGGTGT
>DATJNA010000051.1:0-2689 GCA_035508435.1 Acetobacteraceae bacterium
AGGTGAAGTCAGAAAGGCGAGGAGGTGGCCATTGCCCGCGACGGAGTTCCGATTGCGGGCCTGATCGCGGTCGGTACCAAGACCGGTCGCCGGCCCGGATCGCTTGCCGGCACACAACGCCGGGCAAGCCTGGTACACGGCCCGAACCGTTTCACGCCGATGACCGATGCGCCGTCGAAGGATCGGGGATGGCAATAAGCTGCCAGCCGGTTCGGGTCTCGCCCATCACCCGTTTGGGATATCGCCGATGAACCGCGATGTGTTTGCGACAGCGCTGATGCACACCATGGCGATACTCGCCGGCGACCGCCTGTTTCGCACCACCCTGCGGCGCTGCGACAGCGTGGTGAAATTGGCACCAATCTGACCGTCATGTTCGGTCCCTTCGAACGCACCGTCGCCGGCCGCTACCTGCGCGCTCGCAAGGGCGAGCGCTTCGTCTCCATCATCGCCGTGTTCTCCCTGGTCGGCATCGCACTCGGCGTCGCCACGCTGATCGTGGTGACCAGCGTCATGAGCGGATTCCAGCAGGAACTCGTCTCCCGCATCCTCGGCATCAACGGCGACATTACCATCAACGCCTATGCCGGCCAGAGGATCGACAATTACCAGGCGCTGGTAGACCGCATCCGCAAAATCCACGACGTCGTCTCAGTCACGCCGCTGATCGACGGCCAGGTACTGCTTACCACCAACAACGGTGGCGCCCGCGGTGGACTGGTGCGCGGCATGACCCAGGCCGATGTCGAGGCGCTGCATCCCGTCAGCCAGCACGTCGTCGCCGGCAGTCTGAAGGATTTCACCGGCGACAACGCGATCGCCGTCGGCATCGGCCTGGCACAGTCTTATCGCCTGCGCATCGGCGACGCACTCACGGTGATATCGCCCGAAGGCGCCGCCACCGCCTTCGGCACCATCCCCCGCATTCGCGCCTACAAGGTGGTGGCGATCTTCGATGCCGGCCTGTCCGACTACAACAACTCGGTGGCGTTCATGCCGCTGCCGGCAGCGCAGGCGTTCTTCCAAAAGCCCGACGCCGTCACCGGCATCGAGGTCCGCCTGACCAATCCGGAACTCGCCCCCAGCCTGATGCCGGAACTGGCGCAGGCGCTGCAAGGCCAGCAGGTGCTGGCGCGCGACTGGCTGCACGCCAACGACACCATCGTGAGCGTCTTGCAGGTTCAGAAGGACACGATGTTCATCGTGCTCGGCATGATCGTGCTGGTGGCGGCCTTCAACGTCGTGTCGTCACTGATCATGCTGGTGAAAGACAAGCGCGGCGACATCGCGGTGCTGCGCACGCTCGGCGCCAGTGCCGGCGCGGTGCTGCGCATCTTCGTCATGTGCGGTGCCTTCGTCGGCGTCGCCGGCACGCTGATCGGCACCGTCATCGGCATCGTGTTCTGCCGCAACATCGTCGCCATTCAGCATGCGGTGGAGGACATCACCGGCGGCCAGGTGTTCGATTCCCAGGTGTTCCAACTGACCCAATTGCCGAACAATATCGATTGGAACGATGTTGCGCGCGTGGTCGCCCTCGGCCTGGCGCTGTCGTTGCTTGCCACGGTCTACCCGAGCTGGCGCGCCGCCCGCACCGATCCGGTGGAAGCGTTGCGCCATGAGTGACCGCGCCGCGCCGCTGATATTGCGCGACCTGCGCCGCACCTTCCGTACCGAGGCCGGCGAACTCCCGGTGCTGCGCGGCATCGACCTGACGCTGCATGCGGGCGAGATCGTCGCCTTGGTCGCGCCCTCCGGCGCCGGCAAGTCAACGATGCTGCATCTGGCCGGCTTGCTGGAACGTCCCGATGGCGGCTCGGTGGTCGTCGAGGGCCGCGAGGCCGGCGCATTGCCGGACGCCGCACGCACCGCCATCCGCCGCGACACGATCGGCTTCGTCTACCAATTCCATCACTTGCTCGCGGAATTCACAGCATTGGAGAATGTGGTGCTGCCGCAGATGATCGCCGGCCGTTCGCGCCGTGCCGCCGCGGACCGGGCGTTGGCCTTGCTGTCGGCCTTCGGCCTGGCGCCCCGCGTCGGGCATCTGCCGGGTAAGCTCTCCGGCGGCGAGCAACAGCGCGTCGCGATCGCCCGTGCGCTGGCGAATGCGCCACGGGTGCTGTTGGCGGACGAGCCGACCGGCAATCTCGACGTGCATACCGCCGACGTGGTGTTCGAGGAGCTGCTGTCGATGGCGCGCCGCGAAGGCCTGGCCGCGCTGATCGCGACGCACAATCCCGACCTGGCGGCGCGGATGGATCGCACCGTCACGCTGCGCGACGGGCAGGTAGTCGAAGTCTCGCTTTAAGGGGTGCCTCGACTTCTGTCATCGCAACTACCACTTCTGTCATCGCGACTACCGCGAGCGAAACGTGGCGGCACCGAGCAATCCCGGTCGCGCAAGTGCACCAACATTCGTGCGCTCTCTGACCGAGATTGCTGCGTCACTCCGCTGCTCGCAATGACCTGAAAGACCACGCGCCGCGCTGACAGCGGCGGGCGGCACCCGAGGCGCGATGCCCCGGGTGCCCTCGTAGCATGCGACCTAGTGCCCAAGACGCACCGTCACGCCACCGTTGGCATCGCGGTCGGCGTGGTGCTCCTCGTGATGGGCAGCGTGCCAATCCTCGTGCGCCGCCTCGCGATCGCGCTGTGCCGAGCCATAGTTGCCCATCGCTGCTTCCTG
>DATJNA010000052.1:0-27873 GCA_035508435.1 Acetobacteraceae bacterium
GCTGGCGAAGGAAATCCACCCGCCGATGTCGAAGTCATCGAACAAGCCGAGCTGATACAGGGACTGTGCGGCAACCACGTCGCCGATGCGGACGAAGCCCGCCGTGCTGGTGCCGATATAGGTGAAGGCGTGCCGCACGTAGAGGATGTTGTCGCTCGAGTCGCTCGAGGCGGACTGCGCGAAGCCCGAGGTGACGCTGGCGCCGGCGAGGCCGGTGGTGGCGGTCGAGGTCACGCCCGGCAGGCTGGCGGTGCCGCCGGAAATCGCCGTGGTGTTGTTCTCACGGATTTCGGTGAAGGCGCCGTACTGGATGCCGCTCTTGGTCATGCCGTCGATGCCGATATCGACGCGGATCCAGCCGTAGACGCCGTAGGCCTGCTGCTTGTTGCCGGCGTTGGAGGCGGGCGTGCCGGTGCCGTTCATGCCGGTCCACCACGCCACCATCGGGAACTCGTTGACGAACGAGTTGATGCGCATGTTGACGGTGCCGGGCGCCGGTGTGGAGAAGGGTGCCGCGCCTTCGCCTTCCAGACCCTGGCCGCCGGTATAAGGCGAGCCGCTTTCCTGGAAGCCGGCGAGGTCCGTGACGATGCCGGTGCCGGTCGGCGAGTCAGGATTTCCCGTCATCCCCACCAGCCGGCCGGCGTTCGCGGTCCCTGCCACCAGGCTCAGCATTGCCCCCGCGGACAATAACACTCTGAGCTTGTCCATTTTTGTCCTCCTGATTGTGCCGGGCATGCCCGACAGGACCTTTGGTCGCCGGATGACGCATCCGCGCCCGCATCGGCACCGGCAGAGCGGCACGATGCGGACGGGCAACATCCAGGCCCGCAGGCATTATTGTTTACGGGTTAAGACCGAGACAATATCGTCCCGGCCTGTTGCGGAATTACTGCGGGTGCTATGGCAGAAAAGCCACAGTTGGTGCAGGAATGTCAGTGTCTATACTTACAAATGCACTTATCGTCTGACCGCCAGTTCTTAAATCCATGACTGAAGACAGGGAATCTCCGACGCAACAACCTGCGGATCAGTCTGCCTCGGCAAATGCAAGTGCCGTGGCGGGGCGCGACGCGGCGGGCGGCGGCGCCAAACCATCCGGCGCAGTTTCCGGCTCCGCGGGCGGCGCCGGCATGCGAGAGGGCTGCGCTCCCGGCCATGCCTCGCTCGCCGCGATGGCGCGGATCGTCGCGGCCATCGCGCTCGCCAGCTCGTGCACCATCGGCGGGGCCGCTTTGCTCGCCGCAACCGCGTAGGACACCGTCAGCACGGATTGCTCCAGCGGCCGGAATACCAGCGCGCCGCGGGCGAGGTCCTCGCGCACCGCGGCGGCGGGCAGAACCGCACAGCCGAGGCCGTCCCTGACCATGGCGAGGATCAGGGGCACGCCGTCCACCCGCGTCACCGCGTCGAAGCGCAGTCCGCGCTGGAAGGCCGCCTTCGTCAGGCGGCGGCAGATCCAATGGCGCCGCGCGGGCAGCAGCAGAGGCACGCCGAGCAAATCGCGCAAACGCAGAGGCGCGCCGCTATCGGCCAGTGCATCGCGCGGGGCGATGACGAGGCCGAGACGTTCGCTCGCCACCGGCACCATGTGCAGCGTGTCCAGCTCCGGCGGATCCGGCAGCAGCGCGATGTCCGCCTGTCCGCCGCATAGTGTTTCCAGCGGCCCCTCGGCGCTGTCGCGCAACTCCGGCGTCAGGTCTGGCCAACGCTGACGCAGCAGCGTCGCCAGCGGCGCCGCGACCAGCGGGCCAAGTTCGGACGGCAGCACCAGTGTGACCGCCGCTTCGCCCACAGCGGCAAAGCCGGCCGGTTCGAGCGCGGCGTCAAGCAAGCGCAGGATGGTCTCAGCGCGTTCCAGCAAGCGCTGTCCCGCCGGCGTCGGGATGACACCGCGGCTGTGCCGGACCAGCAGCGACGTGCCCAGCGTCGCCTCCAGCTTGCGGAGCTGCTGGCTGATGGCGGCGGCGGAGATGTTTTGCGCCTGCGCGGCGCGCCCGAGATTGCCGGTCCGCGCCGCGGCAACGAAGCTGCGCAGCTCCCGCAATTCCGGTGCCGGCGCGGCCTCGCCGGCGCGCGACAGCGGGGTCGCGGCGGCAGCCGGGCGACGGGGCGTCCCAACAGGAGTCAACGCATTCAAGGCACCGCCGGTCCCGGTCAGTGGAATGGCGGAAGTCAGTGCCGTTTCAACAGGTTATGGTAGTCGGGATGAGACGCGCGGGCAGACGGGGCGGACCCGACGCAAGCGGTGAGGCGATCGGCGCGGATGTCGGGTCTATCCACGGCTCTTGTCGGTGATATCGGGGCGCGGCTGTGTCGTGGTTCGGCGCCGTCCGGTCGGATGCGGGCCATCGGCGTGCGCCGGCCTGGCGCTTCCGCTGCGCACCGCGTCTGGCTGCGTTCCCGTTGGCCGCGTTCCCGTCGGCTGCGTTCCCGTTGGCCGCGTTCCCGTTGGCAGCGTTCCCGTTGGCCGCGTTCCCGCTGGCTGCGTTCCCGTTGGCCGCGTTCCCGCTGGCTACGTTCCCGCTGGCTACGTTCCCGCTGGCTACGTTCCCGCTGGCCGGGTTGCCGTTGGCTCTGTTCCCGTTGGCCGGGTTGCCGTTGGCTGCGTTCCCGTTGGCCGCGTTCCCGTTGGCCGCGTTCCCGTTGGCCGGGTTGCCGATGGCCGGTTGCCGTCGCTTGCCGCCGGCGGACCGCATTGCCGGCGCCGCGGCGGCAACGCATCCTGCGCGGCGTCCTTGCCACCAGGGAGGAAAGCATGCCCCGTCAGCACCGTATCGCCGCCGTTCCCGGAGACGGCATCGGCCCCGAAGTGATCGCCGCCGGATTGGCGGTGCTGGAGGCGGTGGCGGCGCGCGATGGCGGGTTCTCGCTGGTGGTGGACCACTACGACTGGGGCTCGGACTACTACCGCAAGCACGGGCGGTTCATGCCGGCGGATGGGCTGGCCTCGCTGCGGACCGCGGACGCGATCTATTTCGGCGCGGTCGGCGATCCGAACATCCCGGACCACGTCACCCTGTGGGGGCTGCGGCTGCCGATCTGCCAGGGGCTGGACCAGTACGCCAATGTGCGTCCGACGCGCATCCTGCCGGGTGTGGTGAGTCCGCTGCGCCAGGTCGAGCCTGGCGAGCTGGACTGGGTGATCGTGCGGGAGAACTCGGAAGGCGAATATGCCGGGCATGGCGGCCGGGCGCATCGGGGCTTTCCGGAGGAAGTGGCGACCGAGGTCGCGATCTTCACCCGCCGCGGCGTGGAGCGGATCATGCGCTACGCGTTCGCGCTGGCGGATGCGCGGCCGGCGAAGCACCTCACCGTGGTGACCAAGTCCAACGCGCAACGCTACGGCATGGTGTTCTGGGATGAGATCGCGTCGCTGGTGTCGCGCGACTTCCCCGCGGTGGCGTGGGAGCGCGAGCTGGTGGATGCGATGACCACGCGCATGGTGCGGCGGCCGCGGTCGATCGACACCGTGGTCGCGACCAATCTGCACGCGGACATCCTGTCGGATCTGGCGGCGGCACTGGCGGGGTCGCTGGGGATCGCGCCGACCGGGAACATCGATCCGGAGCGCCGCTCGCCTTCGATGTTCGAGCCGATCCATGGCTCGGCGTTCGATATTACCGGCAAGGGCATTGCCAATCCGGTGGGGACGTTCTGGAGCGGGGCGATGATGCTGGAGCATTTGGGTGAGACTTCCGCCGCCGCGTTGCTGATGCGGGCGGTAGAGCAAGTCTGCGCGGCGGGGGTGGTGACGCCCGATCTGGGTGGGAAGGCGACGACGGTCGAGGTGACGCGGGCCGTCTGCGACGCGGTGCGCGGGATGAACCGGTAGGGCGGCGCGTTCGCCGGCGGCTCGACGCCGCGCCACGCCGCTGTCGGGTTGGGCGGTTCCCCCCGCTGCAGCAGAGGTCTTGCGTATTGGCGTGAGACCGGCGCACCGGCCCCAGGCCAGATGATGGCGTACGCGCAGCGGCGCCGCACAGCGCACCCCTGTCGGCGCGCGACACGCGCTCCATTGATATCTGCCACTGCGATGTGCTGCTGGTGATATCTGCCACTGCGATGTGCCGCTGGTGATATCTGCCACTGCGATGTGCCGCTGGCGGAGCCGCGGCCCGTCACCGCCCCGACGCGCCAACGACTCGGGCCAGAAACTGCTCCAGCGCGCGCACCGGTGCCAGGTCGCCGAACACGCGCGGCCGGCCGGCGCGCAGCTCCGCCACGAACGCCGCGCGTTCCCCCGGGTCGGCCAGCCGCACCGCCTGCCGGACATACGCGTCGAGATCCGCGGCGACGCGATGCGCCAGCCCCATGCAGCCGAGGATCGCCGCGCTGTGCCGTCCCCGCATCAACCCCGACGGCGTGGTGACCACGGGCAGATCGCAGGCCACCGCCTCCAGCGTCGAGTTGCAGCCAGACCATCCGACGCTGTCGAGGAACACGTCCGCCGACCGCAGCAGTGCGGGAAACGCTTGGTGGGGCACCTGGGGGTGCAGCACGCAGTGACGCCGCCAGTCCAGTCCGGCGGCGGCGAAGACGCGTTGCAGGCGTGCCCGGAATGCCGCGTCGCCTTGCCCGCCGGGAGCGGCCAGGAACAGGAACTGCGCGGTCGGGACGCGGGTCGCGATGCGAGGCCATAGGGCGTCGTGGCGTGGCAGGTATTTGCTCAGCGACTGGCAGCACAGGTACCCGACTGCGTCGCCACGCAGTCCCAGGGCCGTGCGGTCGGTCGCCGCGCCGTCGTCCCGCGGCATGGCGTAGCAGATGCCCAGGCCCGGCAGGCGCACCAGATGCTCCGTGTAATGGGCATCGGCGTCCGGCGGCTCCATCGCCTCGCAGGAGAGGTAGTAGTCCATGCTCGGCAGGCCGGAGGTGTCGGGATGGCCCCAGGTGGTGCATTGCACCGGCGCCAGCCGCAGCGCCGCCAGGCGCACCGCCGATTGCTCCATGCCGATATCGAGGTAGATCAGCACATGCGGCGCGTCGGCCAGGATGCGCGCGCGCCAGGCGGCGGCGTCGGCCATGCCGCGCGCGAACCCGTCGCAGCAGGCGGCGATGCGGTCGCTCACCGCGTCGCGCCATGGGCTGAACTGGTAGCCGAACACGGCGAAGCGGGCCCGGTCGAGTTCCGTGATCCAACTGCCGTGCGTCTTCGAGACGGAATGCGTGTGCAGATGCGCCGAGGCAATGCCGACGCGGATCCGCTCGCCCGGTCGGGGCGGCGGCGGCATCGGCGCCGGCGGAAACCCCTGCGCCGCGGCGAGCCGGGCGATGATGCCGCCATAGCAGCGTTGCAAGGCGCAGTCGTTCTCGCCGTGGTAGGCAAGCAGGAAGGGCTGAGCCAGGCCGATCACCGCGGCGCCCGCGGCGAGGTCGGCTTGCCCGGCTTGTTCTGTCAGTACGGCGACGCGGGCCAGGGCGTCCGCATAGGCGGCACGGCGGCGGGCGATGTCGCCGTCGTCCAGATGGACGCGGGAGAGCAAGGCGACGGCCTCGGTGAGGCGGGCGCCGATGTCGCGAGGGCTGGCGCGCAGCCGCACCCCCAGCACGCGTTGCGCGTCGTCCTCACGGCCAGCCATGTGCAGCAGATTGGCGAGCCACAGCAGCGAGGCATCGTCGGCATCCAGCGCCACGATGTCGTCGGCGGCCTGCCGCACCAGTGCGTCGTCGCCGGCCCGCACCGCGCGATCGGCGAACTGGACCAGCACCGCGGTCGCCGCGGCAGGCGAGCCCGATTCCGCCAGCAGGCCGGCGAGGCAGAACCAGGCGGGGATGTAGTCCGGATGGTCCGTCGTGGCCTGGCGCAGATGGGCAATGGCGTCGGTGGTGCGGCCCAGGCGCTGCAACGCCAGGGCCAGGTTGTGGGCCGTGCGGCCCTCGGGCGCGAGGTGCTGCGCCGCCTCGATCAGCGGCAGCGCCGCGGCCGGGTCGTCACGGGCGAGATGCAGCAGGCCGAGACCGTGCAGCGCCTCCACCACATCGGGCGGCAGCAAGGCACGGTAGCCGGCCTCGGCGGCGGCGAGATCATGCGCCAGGTGGGCGGCGCGGGCTTGCTGGAGCATCGTGGACATGGCGGCGATCGTGCCATGCGATCGTTAACGCCGGGTTGAGCGATCCGCGCCCAGGCGCGGTTGCGGGCCGGGCGGCGGGCGCCGCGGTTTGGTCGGCAGCGGCATGAGGGTGCCTGGCTGGTCGGGTCGGGGCTGGAAGACTGTGCTGGACCCTGCCAGGTGGTAGCAGAACAACCCCGCCAGTCCCGCAAGCAGTCGCCCGCCGAGTTGTCCGTCAGCGGCTCGGCGGCCCGGTCGAACGTTTCGGGCGCGGCTGCATCCGATCGGCGGCAGACGCGGTGGCGTTACCCGAATTCGTCGTCGCGGAACGACTGCTCTGCGGCGCACGCCGGGCGCTTCGCCTGTCGCCGGACCGCCTGCCGTCGACCTTGGTCAACGGGTGATTCCGGCCAGGGCGCTCTGGATCCCGGCCGTCGCCCAGGGACCCCACGGCATGGTGAAGAGCCTGAACCCCTTCTGGACGAAGAAATTCGGCGCCATCCCGGGCGGGATGAAATACATCGCGGCGGCGATGCCGTGCTTCGCCGCGGTCGCCGCGATCTTATCGAGCGCACGCTGATAGGTGTCGCACTGGTAGTCGAGCGGCACCCCCAGCTCGATCGAAAGATCGGACGGGCCGATCAGCAGGACATCAACACCCGGCACCGAGGCGATGGCATCGAGATTCTCCAGCGCCTGGTTGGTCTCAATCATCGGCAGGATAACCAGCTCGTTGTTCACCGCATCCATGTAGTCGCGGTAATTCTTGAACTCGCCCCACTCGCCGCGCACCCCGGCGTTGCTGCGGTTGCCAAGGGGGTAGTAGCGGCAGGCGCGCACGACGGCCTCCGCCTCGGCGCGGGTGTTGACCATCGGCACGATGACGCCGCGCGCGCCCTGATCGAGCGCGAAGCAGATCTGATACGCCTCGTTCACGGGGACGCGCACCACCGGCGCCGCCTTCTTGCCGCGCATCGCCTGGATCGGCGCCTGGAGCTGCTTGATCTCCCAAAGGGAGTGCTGGGTGTCGAACAGCAGAAAGTCGTACCCGGCGTCGGCCAGGATCGGCACGTCGACGTTCGGTGCCACGGTAGTCCCGACGACGGTTCTACCTGCCTTGATGGAGTCTTTGATGGCGTTCATCTGGTGTCGATGCCTCCCACACTATCTCTGGCGCCCGCGCAACCGACGCGACGGTGACGCGCGCGTCGGCGCGGCATTATCGCAGATTGGCGAAGCGGCGCAGCCGGCAAGTTGCCCCCATCGGGGCCGCCGCGACGATCGGTCGGTGCCAGCCACTCCGCATTGCTCGTCCGACGCCGCCAGTCCGCGTTCCACCCGTTGCCTGGTCGGCAGTGTCTTCGCACCTTCCTCGCCGGAAGGCGACGGCGCCAGAGACAGCCGGAATCCACTGACCGCCGAGTGTTACCTGGACGCACCGTCGCTGAACGGGTTCGATCGCGCTCGGGCCGCGGCAAACGGAACCGTGGCGGCCAACAGGTAGAACAAACCGCTCAACGCGGTGATCCAGAAACTCACCGGCCAGTCGGTCTGGTACGCCAGCGCGATGCCGCCCCAGGCTTCCGCCAGCGCCAGTACCGCGGACAGCACGATGCCGCTGGCCAGGCTGCCGGTGAGGCGCTGCGCCGCCGCGGCAGGACCCACCATCAGGGTGAATACCAGCAGCACGCCGACGATCTGCGCGCACTCGGTGGTGGCCAGTGCGACGATGGCCAGGAACGCGACTGCGTAGCGGCGCAGCGACACGCCTTTCGCCTCGGCCAGCTCCGGCTGCAGGCTCGAGAACAGCAGCGGGCGTGAGATCGCGCCGAGCGCGGCGAGGCTCAGCAGGCCGAGTGCAAGCAGCGTCCAGACCGTGCCGGCATCCACCGCCAGCACGTTGCCGAACAACAGCGCCGTCGCCTGTGCCGCGAAGCCGGTATAGAAATGCAGGAACAACAGGCCGAAGCCGAGCGACAGCGCGAGCACGAGGCCGATGGCGACGTCGCGCTGCGTCAAATGCTCGCCCATCATGCCCATCGCGATGCCGGCGGCGACGGTCATCGCCACCATGCCCCAGAGCGGTGCCACGCCGATCAGCACGGCCCCGGTCGCGCCGGTGAAGCCGACATGGGCCAGGGCGTGACCGGCGAAGGTCTGGCCGCGCAGCACCAGGAAATACCCGACGATGCCGGACAGCACGGCCACCACGGCGGCGGCGGCGAAGGCGTTGCGCATGAAGTCGTAGTCAAGCATGCGTCCCCGCGTGGCGGTGCCCGTGATGCGTGTGCCCGTGATGCGTGTGCCCGTGATGCGTTTGACCGTGATGCGTTTGACCGTGATGCGCGTGGCCATGGCCGTGCGCGTCGTCGTGGCGATGCTCGTCATGCTCCATGTCATGATGGCCGGACATGACGAAGCTGCGGTTGCGCAGGCGCACCACCTCGATGTCGGAGCCGTAGAGGCGGGAGAGCACCGGGCCAGTGATCACTGCATCGACGCTGCCCAGCGCCGCCTCGCCGCTGCCGAGATAGAGCACGCGGTCCATCGCCTCCAGCAGCGGGTTCAGCTCGTGGGCCGAGAACAGTACCGCGATGCCGAGCTCGGTCTGCAGCGATTTTGCCAGTTCGACCACGCTGCGCTGGTGCCGGGGGTCGAGGCTGATCAGCGGCTCGTCCAGCAGCAGCAGACGGGGGCGGCCGATCAGGGTCTGCGCCAGCAGCAGGCGCTGGCGTTCGCCGCCGGAGGTCTCGGCGAGTGGCCGGCGGGCCAGGTCGCGGGCGCCGACGAGGTCGAGCACGCGATCGACTTCGGCGCGGCCCGCCTTGCCGATGAGGGGCAGGCCGAGGCGATGGCCGTTCACCGTGCCGGCGACGAAGTCCCGGCCGCAGAGCAATGTCGCGCCGACCGCGCTGCGCGCCTGCGGCAGGTAGCCGATGGCGGGATTGCCGCGCGCGGCGGGGCGCCCAAGCACCCGGATGGTGCCTTGCGCCGGCGGCAGCAGTCCCAGGATGGCGCGCATCAGCGTGGTCTTGCCGGCACCGTTCGGGCCCAGCATGCCGACAAACTCGCAAGCGGCGATGTCGAGGCTGACATTGTCCAGGATGGTGCGTCCGCTCAGCGCCAGGCGCACGCCGCGCAGTTCGACCGATGCCCCGGTCATCGCGGCGCCCGAGCATGTGTCATTGCGGCGGCCGAGCATATGTCATCACGGCAGGGCGCGGTCGATCGCATCGAGTTCGCCCAACATCCAGGCCTGGTATGTCCTGCCCGGCGGCTCGGTCTCGGTTGCCCCCACCACCGGGATGTGCGCTGCCCCGGCGAGATGCAGCATGCGCGCGGCGATCGGATCGGAGGCCTGGCTGTTGTATACCAGCAGCCGGACGCGGCGTTGCTGCAGGTCACGCTCGAACGCAGCGACGTCGGACGCGGCCGGCTCGGTATTGTTCATCACCGCGATCTGGAACGGCAGATCGTGCACCTGCATGCCGAGCGCGCCGAACATGTAGCCGAACACCGGCTCGGTGGCGATCACGGGCGTGCCGGCCAGGCGCAGGCGCAGGGCCGCGACCTTCGCCAGCACCGGCCGCATCGACGCCTGGAACCGTGCCAGACATTGCTCGTAGTCCGCCGTGTGGGCGGGATCGTCCGCGCTCAGCGCGGCGACGAGGCGCTGTGCCAGCGCCGGCATCGTCGCGGGGTCGTACCAGATATGCGGGTTGTCGCCCGGATGCCTGCCGATCAGGTCCGCGACGACGATGACCTGGCGGTCGGGGCCGCCCACGGCCCGCAACAGCTTCGCCATCCACGGGTCATAGTCGATGCCGCTGTAGATCACGATGCGGGCCCACCAGGCCGCGGGCCACCGCCGGGCTGACCTCGAACAAGTGCGGGTCCTGGTTCGGGTTGGTGAGGATGCTGTGCACCGTGACGTCGGGCCCGCCGATCTGGGCGGCGATGTCGCCATAGAAATTCTCGGCGGCGAGGATGGCAATCGGGGCGGCGGCAGGAGCGGGCGAGGGCGCCAGCAGGGAGGCCGCAAGCATGGCGAAAACGGCGAGCCTGGGCATGCTGGGGTCCCGGTCATGGCTTCGCGGCGCGGCGCGCCGATGAGGGCGTTATACTATAACGTATCGCCGTCCTGGCAAGGCGGGACATGCAGCCGGGACATGCAGGCGGGACATGAAGGCTGTCACCTTTAGCCGCCAGGCACCGGCCGGAGGTGACGGCGACTCCCCGCCGAGAAGGGGAGCGGCAGTGTCTGCCATGCCATTCTCGCCTCAGAACCAGCGTTCGTAGACCGTCACCACGTCGCCTGGCTGCAAATATGTTTGCCGGGTTGCCTTGCCCTCCACCGCATGCCCATCCACGGTCCGCACCACCGAGACGTAGCCCTCGACCGCGCGATAGGTGAAGCCGCCCGCCACCGCCGCCGCGGTCACCACTGTCATGCCCGGCTGGTATGGGTACTCGCCGGGCTTGTTCACCTCACCCAGCACGAAGATCGGCCGGTAGGTGCTGACCTCTGCCGCCACGGATGGGTTCTGCAGCAACCCCTTCTGTTTCAGTTGGTCAGCCACCGATTGCTGCAGCTCCGCGGGGGTAAGGCCCGCTGCATGGACCCCGCCCAGCAGCGGCACGGCAATCGTGCCCGCGGCGCTGACGCGAAAATCGCCGCTCAGGCCATCCTCGCCGTAGGTCAGCAATCGCACGGTGTCGCCGGGCCCCAGCCGGTAGGAAGCCGCGCCCGGAGGCACCGGCGGCAGGCCACCGCCTGGCGCGCAGCCGACCAGAAACAGCAGCCACACGACAAGCGACAGGCGCGGGACACGCACGGCAGGCACACCTCATCCTGGGGCAGACGGACCGGTTTTCGGCGCCGCCGCATCTTGCGCGCGGAGTGCTGAGCGATCGGTTAACGCGACCGCCTGACAGGCGGGGAAATTGCGCAATCAGGTGCCGCCGCAGCGCGGCGTTAGCGCGGCATTAAGCACCTCCCTGTATTCAGAGCGCTGTCCCGGGCAACAGGCCCGGACCTTGCGCCCCCGAGGTCAAAAGCGTCGTGCTCGACAGACCTGCCGGACCGTCCACTGCCCTGCCCGTGCCGATCCGCGGCCGTTCCGGCCCTGAACCGCCTGAACCGGCCGGGAACGACCCCATCAGCCCCCGCCTCGTCCTCGCCGCCCTGCGTCGCCGTCGCCTGACCCTGATCCTGAACCTGTTGCTCTGGCCGTTGCTGGGCTTCATCGCCATCGAGCAAATCACGCCGCGCTACACCGCGGTCGGCACGCTGATCTACGAACCCAGCGAGTACAAGCTGCGCGAGCTGCAAAGCATCCTGCAAAGCGATCCCACCACCGATTCCGTGATGGCGAGCCAGGCGGAAATTGTGCGCGGCCTGCGCGTGGTGGAGGAGGTGGTCAAGCGCGGCAACCTCTACAACAATCCGGAATTCGATGTGGCGCTTCGCCCGCATGGCTGGCTGCGCCGCGGCTTCGATGCCGTCGTGTCACGGTTGCGGCACCGGCTGCCGCAGCGATCGCGCGCCTTGCCCGGGCCTGCCCAGGACAGCAGCCGCAATGCCACGCTGATGGCGGTGCAGGCAGCGTTCGACGTCCGCACCGTCAAATTCTCCCGCGTGCTGGAAATCGATTTTACCGCCGAGGACCCGCAGGTCGCCGCCACCGCCGTGAACAATGCGATGGATGCCTACATCAGGAACCAGTTCGCGGCGAAGCACCGCGCGGTGGACCATGCCACTGCCTTCCTCAACGACCGCGCCGCCGAGCTGCGCAAGGACGTGCGCAGCGGCGAGGACCGCATCGCCGCGTACCGCGCCAAGGCCGGCCTGACGCAAGGCATGCACGCCGGCATGGACGCGGAGGAGATCAGTCACCTGGGCGAAGATCTTGTGCATGCCCGGTCGGCCCTGGGTGAAGCGGAGGCCAAGCTGGATGCCGCCAGCGGCCGGGTGGGCGCGGCGGCACAGGCGGCGATCGCGCCGAGCGTGGTGCAGTTGCGCGCCGCGCAGGACCAGATCTCGGCGCAGATCCAGGCGGAGCAAGGGCGGCTGGGGCCCAATCATCCGGAAGCGATCGCGCTCCGCCGGCAATACGCCGATGCACAGCGCGCGGTGGCGGCGGAAACCGCGCGTGTGGTCGCCGCCACCGCGGAGGATGTACGCGCCGCGCGGGAACGCGTCGAGGCGCTGGAGCAAGATCTGGAGAAGGGGCAGGCGGCGGAGGACCGCAGCGCCCAGGCTCAGGTGGCGCTGAACGCGATGCAGCGCGATGTCGAGGCGTCGCGCCAGGAATTGCAGGCGGTGCTGGACCGCATCCAGCAGACGGCGCAGCAGGCGGAGCTGGAATCGGCGGAAGCGCATGAGATTTCGCTCGCCTTGCCGCCGGACACGCCAAGCTTCCCGCGCCCCGTGCCGCTGATGGCCGCCGTGACTGCGTTCGGCCTGGGGTTCGGGCTGCTGATGGCCTATCTGCTGGAGCTGGCCGACGACACGCTGCGCTCGGGCGAGGCGGTGCGCGCCGCGCTCGGCCTGCCGTGCTTCGCGCTTCTGCCGGAGCTGTCGCGGCGCGAGCTCGGGCGGCTCAGTGCGGACGAGTACGTTGCCCGACACACGCTGTCGTTGTTCGCCGAACAAGTGCGCGCGCTGCGAGCCGGCCTGCGGATCGGGCGGGACCATCCCCACGTGATCGCAGTGACGGCGGCCCGCACGGGCGAAGGCAAGACCACGGTTGCCCTGGCCCTGGCGCGGTCCGCGGCGCTGAGCGGGGAGCATGTATTGCTGATGGAATGCGATCTCCGCCGCCCCACCTTTGCGGCGCGGTTGCGGGTCGGCCCGACGATCGGGCTGGCCGAATGCCTGCGGCAGGGGCTGCCGCCCCACCAGGCGATCGTGACCGATCTCGCCACGCGGATGGATGTCATGCAGGCGGGCCGGGTCGGCGTCGACCTGCCGGACCGGTTCCTGTCCCACACCATCGCCAGCATCCTCTTCGAGCTGCGCCAGGAATACGACCTGATCTTGCTCGACTGCCCGCCGCTCCAGGCGATTGCCGAGGCGCGCATCCTGGCCGGCGTCGCCGATGCCACGTTGCTATGCGCGCGCTGGGGCGGCACGCGGCGCCCGGCGGCACAGCACACGCTGGCACTGCTGGAGGAGGCGCACGCGCATGTGGTGGGCTGCGTGTTGACGCGGGTGGATGCTGCCGCCCATGTGCGGTCGGGTTATGCCGATGCGGACGTCTACCATCGGCGCCGATACAAGACGCAGGGGTAGCACAGCATGCCACGACGGGTTCTGGTGACCGGCGGCGCCGGCTATGTCGGCAGCCACATGGTGTCGGCTTTGCTCGCGCGTGGCGACGCGGTGGTGGTGCTGGACAATCTGCGCACCGGCCATCGCGCCGCGGTGCTGCCCGGCGCCCGGCTGGTGAACCTGGACCTGGCGGATGCGGCGGGGGTGGACGCGCTGCTGGCCGACGGGCCGTGGGACGCGGTGTTCCATTTCGCCGCGCTGTCGCTGGTGGGCGAGAGCATGCGCGCGCCGTTCCGCTATCTGGCGGAAAACGGCATGAACGGCATCCGCCTGATCGAGTCCTGCGTCCGCCACGGTGTCGGCCGCTTCATCCTTTCCTCCACCGCCAACCTGTTCGGCACGCCGGAGGAGATGCCCATCCCGGAGACGGCGCGGATCGATCCCGGCTCACCCTATGGCGAGAGCAAGTGGATGATCGAGCGTGCCCTGCTTTGGGCTGACCGGGTGCACGGGCTGCACTCCGCCTGCCTGCGTTATTTCAATGCGGCGGGCGCCGATCCGGCGGGACGGCTGGGCGAGGACCACGACCCGGAGACCCACCTGATCCCGCTGGTGATCGACGCCGCCCTGGGCCGGCGGCCGGAACTGGCCGTATTCGGCACCGACTATCCGACGCCGGACGGCACCTGCATCCGCGACTACGTGCACGTGACCGACCTCGCCGACGCGCATCTGCTGGCGCTGGAGCGGCTGGAAGGCGGCAGCGTGACGTGGAACCTGGGCAACGGTGCGGGCCACTCGGTGCTGCAGGTGATCGAGGCGGTGCAGCGGGTGACGGGCCGGCAGGTGCCGCATCGGCTGGGGGTGCGGCGGCCGGGCGATCCGGCGGTGCTGGTCGCCGGCGCGGCACGCGCGATCGAAGCCGGATGGCGGCCGCGCTTCGCGGCACTGGAAGAGATGGTGCGGACCGCGCTGACATGGCGGGAGGCGCATCCGGGCGGCTACGGGGCATGATGTCGACGTCGGCATCGCAACGGGCGCCCCGCAGGCGCATCCGGGCGGCCACGGGGCATGAGCGGCGGTGTCGCGTGACCATGGGGCGCGATGCGGGGCGTGGTTCGCGCAACCTCGGGTCAGCCGTCAGGCCGGTGGCGACTCGCCATGACAGTTGCGTGGCGGTTCCGGTCGCGGTGAGGATGCTCTAGCCACTGACCGAGGCAGCGCCGCGTTCGGCCTTCAGTTGCGCCAGTTCGCGGAGCCTGGCCGGCAGCGGCGCGTGGGCATGCCATGGGCGGCGGCAGCGCCGGCCTCGAGCGGGATTGGCCGCCAGATAGATCTCGGCGAGCCGGAGGTCGTCGGCCGTCAGGTTCGGATAGAAGGTGAGCAATTCCGCCTCGCCCACGCCGAGTGCCCGCAACGAGGCAATGAGGCGCACGGGAATGCGGGTGCCGCGAAACACCGGGACACCGCGCATGATCCCGGGGCCCCTGGTGAACGCGGCGCGGGCGCGCCGCAGGGTGCGGAGCCCGGTCGCCAGCTCGTGCCGCGGCTCGGCGAGGTCGATGGTGAGGAACCCGCCATCCAGCGATAGCCGTCCCCGCGGGGCGGTTGCCAGCGTCTCGTAGACCGCGCGGCGGAAGCGCGGTACGCAGCGCTCGCCCAGGCGACGCTCCACCGCGAGGCACAGCAGGGCGTGTCGGTCGAGCAATCGGGACACGCGTTTAGTCCTTGGCTTGAACACCGCCTCGAACAGGCGGTTGTCGATCGCGCGTTGCACCTTCCACAGCGGCAGGCGCGTCAGGAAGGCTGCTTCCGCCGTGGTAAACAAGGAATTGCGAAGCGGCTGGGTCACGGATGTAAAATTCCTCTGTGGCAAAACGAGAGAGCTGATTACGGCAGCACGCCTCGGGCGGTCCTCGGCGGGCGGTCCTCGGCGGGCTGGCGCACAAGGGCGGGCGCACAAGGGCGGGCGCACAAGGGCTGGCGCACAAGGGCGGGCCGGCGAACGCGCGGTCGCCATGCGGTGCTACTATCACAACAGCCAGCGATTGTCAATTCCACTAACTAACTGATGCGCCTGAACCGGGCGCGGCCCGGCTCCTGCATCTCGCGCCGGATGGAACGGCGCGGAGCGTCGCTTATGCGGCGGCTTTCAGGGCGATGGCGCGCACCTCCTCGCCGACGCCGCTTTCATAGGGGCGGAAATTCTTCTCGAAACTCGCCAGCAGCTCGCGCGCCATCCGGTCGTAGGCGGACTTGTCCGCCCAGGACAGGCGCGGGTCCAGCACTTCGTCCGGCACGCCGTCGACATGTTCCGGAATGGCGAGGCCGAAGAACGCGTCGGTGCGGAAGCCGCCGCGCGCCAGGCTGCCGTCGAGTGCCGCGTGCAGCAGCGCGCGGGTATGGCGGATGCTCATGCGCTTGCCGACGCCGTACTGGCCGCCGCTCCAGCCGGTGTTGACCAGCCAGCAATTGGCGCCATGCCGTTCGATCAGCGTCTCCAGCATCTTGCCGTAGACCTCCGGGCGACGCGGCAGGAACGGCGCGCCGAAGCAGGTGGAGAAGGTCGCCTCCGGCCCGGCGCCGAGCCCCTTCTCGGTTCCCGCCACCTTCGCGGTGTAGCCGGAGAGGAAATGGTACATCGCCTGTGCCGGGGTCAGCCTGGCGATCGGCGGCATCACGCCATAGGCGTCGCAGGTCAGCATCACCACGTTGCGCGGCACGCCGCCGCGGCCGGACAACTCGACGTTCGGAATGTATTCGACCGGATAGCACGAGCGCGTGTTCTCGGTCAGCGACTGGTCGGTGAGGTCGAGCCGGCCGTGGCGGTCGCCCACCACGTTCTCCAATACCGTGCCGAAACGGTGCGATGCTTCCCAGATCTCCGGCTCATGCTCCTGCGACAGGTCGATGACCTTGGCGTAGCAGCCGCCTTCGAAATTGAATACGCCGCCGTCGCCCCAGCCATGCTCATCGTCACCGATCAGCTTGCGGCGCGGATCGGAGGAGAGCGTGGTCTTGCCGGTGCCCGACAGGCCAAAGAACAGGGCGACGTCGCCGTCCTTGCCGATGTTGGCGCTGCAATGCATGGGCAACACGCCCTGCGCCGGCAGGATCCAGTTCATCACGGTGAAGATCGACTTCTTGATTTCGCCGGCATATTCGGTCCCGGCGATGACGATGCGGCGCTGCGCGAAGGACAGGGCGATCGTGGTGCCGGACCGCACGCCATCCACCGCCGGATCCGCATGGAACAACGGCGCGTGCAGGATGACGTAGTCGGGCTCGAAGCTTTCGAGTTCTTGCTCTGGCGGGCGAATGAACATGTTGCGCGCGAACAACGCCTGCCAGGCGCCGGTGGTGACCAGGCGAACGCGCACGCGGTGGGCGGGATCGGCGCCGGCGTACAAATCCTGCACGAACAGATCCTGGCCTTGCAGATAAGCCTGCACGCGTGATTGCAGAATTGCGAAATGGTTGGGTGAAAGCTTCTGGTTGATCTTGCCCCACCAGATGTCCGGCGTGGTCGAAGGCTCGTCGACCACGAACTTGTCCTGCACCGAGCGGCCGGTATGCACGCCGGTTTCCACCATCAGCGCGCCATCCCAGGCGAGGCGGCCTTCGTTGCGGCGCAATGCTTCCGACACCAGCGCGGGCGCGGTCAGGTTGGCGTGCACCGCCCGCGATGCGTGCACGCCGGTTCCGGCGAGAGCCTCGGCGGCCAGCGTCCTCCAGGACTTGTGCCGAGGGGCAGCGGGTTGCGGTTCAATGTCCACGTGGTTTCCTCCAGACGCTCCGCGCCGGTGCGGATGGGTTTCATTGGGTCAATACTAAGCGGCAATTCGCGCAACAAATCCAGTGCTTCTGCTCCACGAGGCCGTGATTTGTGCAGTGCACCAGGGTGGGAGGTGACCATGCAACGGTCCTGAGCTAGAAGGGGGCAGCGAGCGAGGATTGCAATAGCGTGTCAGCAGCGATTTCACCGGCGGGCGCGAACAGCCTGCGCAATGGGCCCAACCAGCGCGGGCGCTTTGGCGATTACGGCGGACGCTTCGTCGCCGAGACGTTGATGCCGCTGATCCTGGAGGTGGAACGTGCCTATAATGCGGCGAAGGCGGACCCGGCGTTTCATGCCGACCTGCAACGCCATCTGACGCATTACGTCGGCCGTCCCAGCCCGCTGTGGTTCGCCGAACGACTGACGCGGCAACTCGGCGGCGCGAAGATCTATTTCAAACGCGACGAACTGAACCACACCGGCAGCCACAAGGCGAACAATTGCATGGGCCAGATTCTGCTGGCCCGGCGGATGGGCAAGACGCGGATCATCGCCGAGACCGGCGCCGGTCAGCATGGCGTGGCTACCGCTACCATGTGCGCATTGTTCGGCCTGCCGTGCACGGTCTATATGGGTGCAACCGACGTCGAGCGGCAAAAGCCCAACGTGTTCCGCATGAAGCTGCTGGGGGCGGAGGTGAAGCCGGTGACCTCGGGTGCCTCGACGCTGAAGGATGCGATGAACGAGGCGCTGCGCGACTGGGTCGCCAATGTGCAGGACACCTACTACCTGATCGGCACCGTCGCCGGCCCGCATCCCTATCCGATGATGGTGCGGGACTTCCAGTCGGTGATCGGCGAGGAGGCCAAGCAGCAGTTGCGCGAGGCGGAGGGTCGGCTGCCTGACGTGGCGGTGGCCTGCATCGGCGGCGGGTCCAACGCGATGGGATTGTTCCATCCGTTTCTCGATGATCCGGTGCGGCTGATCGGCGTGGAGGCGGGCGGGCATGGCATCGAAACCGGCGAGCATGCCGCCAGTCTGACCGGCGGCCGGCCGGGTGTGCTGCACGGCAACCGCACGTATCTGTTGCAGGATGATGACGGGCAGATCCTGGAAGCGCACAGCATCAGCGCCGGGCTGGACTATCCGGGCATCGGTCCGGAGCATTCGTGGCTGCACGATATCGGCCGGGTGGAGTACGTGTCGGCGACCGACCAGGAGGCGCTCGCCGCGTTCCAACTTTGCACCCGCACCGAGGGGATTATCCCGGCGCTGGAACCGGCGCATGCGTTGGCGCATGTGACGAAGCTGGCGCCGACGCTGGGCCAGGACCGGATCGTCGTGATGAATTTGTGCGGCCGGGGGGACAAGGACATCTTCGCCGTCGCCGAGCATTTGGGGGTGCGGCTGTGAGCGGGGCTGCTGACCGGGCGGGCAAAAGGCTCCCCCTCCTACAGAGGGCGGCGGCTGCCCACCAGGCGGGGGCTGCTGACCGGGCCGGCAAAGAGCTCCCCCCTTGCGGGCCTGGGCCGCGAAGCGGACCAAGGTTGGGGGGCGGGGGAGTTTGGTAAACCCATGAGTCGCATCGCCACACGCTTCGCCGCACTGAAAGGCGAAAACCGCGGCGCGCTGATCCCATTCCTGGAAGCCTGGGACCCGGACGCCGACACCTCCATGGCCTTGCTCCGCGGCATGCCCGGCGCGGGCGCCGATCTGATCGAGATCGGCATGCCGTTCACCGATCCGATGGCGGACGGCCCGATCATCCAGGCCGCCGGCAAGCGCGCGCTGAAGGCAGGGGTGAAGCTGGCGCGGGTGCTTGGCATGGTGCGCGAGTTCCGCCGCGACGACGACGCCACGCCGGTGATCCTGATGGGATATTTGAATCCCATCCTGTCCTATGGCGCGGAACGTTTCTGCGCCGATGCGGCGGCAGCGGGCGTGGACGGGCTGATCGTGGTGGATCTGCCGACCGAGGAAGCCGACATGCTGGTGCCGTTCGCCACTGCGAGCGGTCTGGATGTGATCCGTCTGGTCGCGCCCACCACCGATGATGCACGGCTGGTGCACGTGCTGCAGGGCAGTTCCGGGTTCGTCTATTATGTCAGCATCACGGGCATCACCGGGACGCGCACCGCCACCGCGGAGCATTTGGCCGCAGCCGTTCCGCGCGTGCGCAAGGCGACCGGCCTGCCGATTGCCGTCGGCTTTGGTGTGCGCACGCGGGCGCAGGCTGCGGAGGTGGTGCGGGTCGCCGATGCCGCGGTGGTGGCCTCGGCGCTGATCGATACGCTGGCGGCGCATCTGGACCAGGCCGGGCGCGCGAAGCCCGACGCGGTGCGGACCGTGCTGGCGCAGGTGCGGGAATTGGCGGCGGCAGTGCGGACGGCACGGGCCTGAGATACGGCACGGGCCTGAGACACGGCAAGGGCCTGAGACACGGCAAGGGCCTGAGATACGGCACGGGCCTGAGACGTGGCAACGGCCTGAGGCACGGCAAGGGCGTAAGACCGGGTCCGGTGCGAACTGCTCGACCGGCGGGGCGGCGTTGTGCTTCTCACAAAGTTGCGGCAGCCGCAGGAAGCAGTCACACAGCAGAGCCGAAGGAAGCAGTCACACAGCAGAATTGTTATCGCCGGTCGTCGCAATCACCATGGCGCCGCAGCGTCGCTTCGTGTGCCTGGTGAATCCTTGCTTGAGCTTTGTGAGAAGAATCCGAAGCCGCGGCCGGTACCAACTGCCGCGGCGACGGCCTCCCGCCGACGATCGCATCAATTAACTTCCTGCCTGCCGGTGCCCTTCTCAATTCATCTCCCGCAGCCTTGGCGCCACTTCGCGGCCGAACAAGCGAATGTTCGCCATCGCATCCTGGTGGCTCAGGAAACCGCCCTGGCCAAAGAACAGCAGGTGGCCGACGCCGCCCATGCGTTGGTTGAAGTCGCGGATCTGGTCGTAGACGTCGTCGGGGTTGCCGGCGAACACCGTGTCGGTGTCCATGAACTGCTGCACCGACGCCTTGCGGTGGTCGATCATGTTGCCCTGGCGGTCCTTGACGATGCGATGCGCGCGCGGCCCGGCCTTCAGGATCGCCACGTTCGCCGCCACCGAATTATAGCCCGGCGGATTGGTGAATTGCTCCGCCACGACGGGCGCGGTGCGCACATAGTCGGCGATCTGATCGGCCCGCCGCAGCCCTTCCTCGCGAGTGTCGCCGACGCCCACCACGGCGGCATAGGCCAGCCGGTCCGGCCCCGCTTCCCAGCCGTTCTTGCGTGCGGTCTCGCGATACATGTCGTACATCGGCTTGGCGGTGCCGCCCGACAGCAGCGTGCCGATCACGTGGCGACGCTCCGCCGCCAGCCGGCCGCTGTCCACGCTCATGCCGGTCATCCACACCGGCGGGCTGGGCTGCTGGATCGGCCGCGGCCAGATGTTGACGTTGCGGTATTGGAAGTACTCGCCTTCCCAGTTGAACGGCCCATCGCTGGTGGACAGCGCCTTCAGAATCAGATCGTGCGCTTCCCAATAACGCCGCATCAGCCGCGCCGGATTGGAATTGGCCGGGACGATCTCGTATGGCGCGCCCTTCACCAGCCCCATCTCCAGCCGCCCGCCGGAGAGCACGTCGAGCCATGCCATCTCCTCCGCGACCCGCACCGGATCGGGACGATTGGCGATCGGGTTGCCCAAGGTCAGCAGCCGCGCCTTCTTGGTTTCGCGCGCGATGATCGCCAGCGCCATCGGGACCGACACCGTCATGCACGTCGCGGTGCTGTGGTGCTCGTTCACCATGATATCGAGCCCGACTTCATCGCACAGCGCGAATTCATCCAGATAGCGGTTCAGCAGCGTGTGCGCCTCGTGCGGATCGACGTTCGCGTTCGGCAGGATCACGCGCAGCGAGCCGCGCTTCAGGCCTTCCTGCCATGCCGGGTGATAGGCCATCTCGGAGAAATACCAGGATCGCATGTTGTCGTTTCCTCAGTGCCGGCCTGTGAAAGTCACCAGGTGTCCAACAAACGCCTCCGGCTGCTCCCAGTGCGGGAAATGGCCGGCATCATCGATGGTTTCCAGCCGCGCGCCGGGGATCGCGGCGCGCCAGCCCTCGCCATAGAGCGGCGTGACGATGCGGTCCTGCGCGCCCCACAGCAGCAAGGTTGGAATATCGATGCGGGGCAGCCAGCGTTTCAGCCGCGGATTGTGCATGTAGGGTTTCCAGCCGAACAACGCCAAAGCCTCGCGGCCGCGCGCGATCGCCGCCAGCTCGCCTTCCGGCAGCGCGGTGTAGTCGATTTCGCCACGCCGCGGATCGGCCCAGGCGAGGCGCATGAAGTCCGCGCGTGGCATGGCGTAGATGTCGGCAATGTCGCGATCGGTGACGCCGCCGAGCTTGATGCCTACCGGCGCGGCGAGCGCCAGATGCGCGAAGCCGCGCGTGTCGCGCACCGCCATTTCGGCGGCGATCCAGCCGCCGAAGCCGGCGCCGGCCAGTACCGCATCGCGCAGCCCGAGCATGCGGGCAAGGTCGAGATAGAGATAGGCAATGTCGTCCACGGTGCCGAACCAGTCCGGCAGCGACGATTCGCCGAACCCCGGATGGTGCGGCGCGATGACCCGGAAATGCCGCGACAGCAGCTCCAGCCACGGCCGGCGCGGTTCAAGCCCCTCGCCCGGGTGCAAGAACAGGAGCGGACGCCCGGCACCGTATTGCTCGACATCCAGGGTGACGCCGGAGACGCTGATGCTGCCCATGAGTCCGCCCCATGCCGAGGTTGCTAGGCACGAGTATGGCATCGACAACCGCAATCCACGCAATGCTGCACCGCAGCAAACGTGAGGTCCGCGCCGCTGTTCTGCCCGCCATATTGCCGCCTCGAATCTCCGGAGCGAGTTCAAGCGATGCCTGAGACGGCGGTCCCTTTAGTACGCCGCGCAGCGACGCGCTATGGCAGACGCGGCGACGATGACGCCGCTGCCGGCGGCCATGGCATGGAGGGCCAGGGCCGCGGCAACATCGATCTCAACTTGTTGATCGTGTTCGACGCGGTGATGCAGACGCGCAATCTCACCCGCGCGGGGCAGCGGCTTGGCCTGAGCCAACCGGCGACAAGCCATGCGCTGGCCCGGCTGCGGTCCATGCTGCAGGACGAATTGTTCGTGCGCACGCCGGAGGGCATGCAGCCGACATTGCGGGCGGAGCAAATGGCGGCGCCGGTGCGCGAGGCGCTGCGGGCGTTGAGCACGACACTGCAACCCGATGAGTTCGTCCCGGCCCAGGCGGCGCGCAGCTTCACGCTGGTCATGAACAACTATGCGGCGCGCGCGATCGCGCCGACGCTGTTGCGCCGGGTCGCCGCAGCGGCGCCCGGCGTGACGCTGGACATCCGTCCGCTCGGCGACGTCAACGTGCTCGACTTGCTCGACGGCGACGGCGTGGACCTCGCGCTCTGCATGCTGACCAACGGCGGCGAACGTTTCAAATGCGTGCGGATCATGCAGGACGACTACGTCGCGGTGCTGGACACCGCGCATCCCGCGGCGCAGGAGCAGGAGTGGTCGATCGAGCGGTTCGCGGACCTGCCGCATCTTGCCATCAGTTCGACCGGGGACGACACCGGCTTCATCGACGACCTGCTGCAGCAGCAGGGGCTTGCCCGCAGGATCGCGGCGCGCATTCCGTTCCTGTCGCTGGTGCTGGTGCTGGTCGGCTCCGAATGCATCGCGGTACTGCCGCGCCGGGTGGCAAACGATCTCGGCGTGATCTGTCCCGTCGTGGTCAGGGAACTGCCGTTTGCCTCGCCGCGCATCGGACTGTCGATGATCTGGCACCGCCGCATCGACAATCATCCGGCGCATCGCTGGCTGCGCAACATGGTGCGGGCCTCGGCGACGGGCGGGTAACGCGACTGCCGTTGCGACAAGCGCGGCGCCATGTGCCATTGCGGGCAGCGTCGCCCCCGATGTCAGCGTCGCGCCCGATGTCAGCGTCGCGCCCGATGTCAGCGTCGCCCCCGATGTCAGCGTCGCGCCCGATGTCAGCGTCGCCCCCATGTCAGCATCGCGCCCGATGTCATTGCGAGGACCGTCAGCGAAGCGTGGCGGGACGCAGCAATCCGGGTCGCATGAGCCCAGGAACGGTTCGTGCGCCGGCCGCCCTGACCGAGATTGCTGCCGCCCTTTGGGCCCTGCGATGACATCGGCGAGCTCGGGGCCCCGCCATGACAGCGGCGATCTTTGGGTTGCGCAATGACATCGGTGCCCTCGCGTCTTGCGATGGCCGCGCGTTGCAATGACATCGCGCTGCGATAACATCGCGCCGTTGCCTCTTCCCTCCGGCGGCTGGCAACCCACGTGGTGTGGCATGCGTTGGGACCATCATTCCGCCGCGCGGCGAGCGTTGTTCGAACCCGAACGCCGGCGACACGGGCATCGTCGCCGCGACAATGCGGCGAAGGAGGGGGCCTGATGACAAGGCAGTATCGCGACCCGATGGGCCGCCGCGGCGTGCTGGCGCTTGCCGCCGGATTCGGCGTGACCGCATTGCCCGCAGCGCGTGCCGTGGCGCAATCGGCGGGGAACGGGGGGCCGGTCGCACCGATCCGGCGGCTCAACGATGCGCTGCTGGCCGTCATGAAGCAGGGCCAGCAGACTCCGTTCGCGCAACGCTATGGTTTGCTGGAGCCGGTCATTGATCAGAGCTTTGACCTCCGGCAGATCCTGGCCGAGTCCATCGGCCTGAGTTGGTCCAGCCTGCCGGAGCAACAGAAGACCGAGCTGCTGGCTGCATTCCGCCGCTACACGGTGTCCAGCTACGCGGCGAATTTCAACAGCTTTTCCGGCCAGCGGTTCGAAATCGTGCCAACCACCCGGACTCTGGGCAACGGCGAGGCGATCGTCGATACCCGGATCGTTCCGGTCAACGGTTCGCCCAACACGCTCGACTATGTCATGCGTGGCACCGGCAACGCATGGCGTGTGGTGGACGTGCTGGCCGACGGGTCGATCAGCCGGGTCGCCGTGCAGCGCTCGGACTTCCGCGAGCTGCTGCTGAGCGGCGGTGTGTCCGCTCTGGTGGCGGGATTGCGCAGCAAGGTCGCGAACCTGTCCGGCAGCATGCCGGCCTAGGCAGACATGCGGGACTTCTCCCACACACGAGGCCGGCGCGAACCGCGGTAGTGTCAGGGGCTCTGCCCCCTGCCGCCAGGACAGCCAGGTAAAGGGTTCCAAGGGCGCCGCCCTTGGCGGGAGTTCCAAGAGGGCGCTGCCCGACAGCGCCCTCTTGGTGGGGGTTCCGGGGATTGGGCCGCGAAGCGGACCAATGCCCCCGCCGCTGCTGCGGTTCGCGCCAGTCTCGCGGGTGGGACAAGAAGCGCGGCTCTGCTCAGCCGCGGCGCTACACCTTTTCGATCACCTCCATCTGCGCCCCGTCCGGGCATTCGACGAAGCAGACGTGCCGGCCGTTGTTCGGTGGCAGCTCCTCGAGGATGCGCACGTCGTTCTGCCGCAGCCGCGCGAGCGTGCCGGCATAGTCGTCGGTCACCACCGCGACATGCTCGATGCCGTAATGTTGCTCATGGTTCTGGCTGGCGATCAGCGTGGTGATGTTGAGCTGCAGCCCGTGCAGGTCCACCTGCACGCCGCGGCCCGGGATCTCCGCCTTCATCGTGGCGCCGAAATTGTCGATGTAGAACTGCGCGGTGCGCAGCGGATCGTGCGTCTTGATGTGCACGTGCTGGACGGCGAATGGCATGATCGTTCCTCCCTCGGCATGACGGGTTGGTGGCTCCCGCCGCGGTGGCCAGGCCAAGGGGCTTAACCCCGGCGGGTCCGGAGCCGATACTGCCGCGGTGGACGGGAGGAGACAATCATGCGCGCCAACACCGATCACATCGCCACCACCCATGTCGGCAGCCTGCCGCGGCCGGACGGATTGCTCTCGGCCTATCGCGCGCTGGAGGCCGGCGAGCAAATGGAGGAGCAAGCGTTCCGCCAGACGCTGCGCGAGGCGGTGACGGACGTGGTGCGCCGACAGCATGCGATCGGCATCGACGTTCCCGGCGACGGCGAGTTCGGCAAGCCGATGGGCCAGCGCGTGCAATATGGCTCATGGTGGCGGTATTCCTGGCAGCGGCTCGGGGGTTTGCAGATCAGCAGCGCGCCAGGCGCCTATGACACGACGCCGCGGCGCTCCCGGCCTGGCGCCGTCGTGCTGACCACGTTCGCCGATCGCCGCGACCGCACCCGCTTCGCCGAGGCCTATGGCGATCCGGAATCGGGCATCACCACGGGCCCGCGTGCACCGGCGCCGGTCTGCGTCGCGCCGATCACCTATACCGGCCACGACGCGATCCAGGCCGACATCGCGAATTTCACCGCGGCGATGCGGGCGGCCGGCGTGACTCAGGGCTTCATGAGTTCGGTCGCCCCGGGCAGCGCCTCGCGCATCGGCAATGCGTACTATAAGACCGAGGAGGAATTGCTCTACGCCTGCGCCGATGCGATGCGCGAGGAGTACCGCGCGATCCTCGATGCCGGGCTGATCCTGCAACTCGACGATCCGGCAATCGCCGAGAACTGGGACATGGTGAACCCCGAGCCCAGCGTCGCGGACTACCGCAAGTTTGCCATGCAGCGCGTGGCGGCACTGAACCATGCGATCCGCGGCCTGCCGCAGGAGCGAATCCGCTTTCATCTGTGCTGGGGAAGCTGGCATGGCCCGCATCTGACGGACATTCCGATGCGCGACATCGTGGGCGTGATGCTGGCGATCGACGCACAGGCCTATTCGTTCGAGGCGGGCAATGTCCGCCACGAGCATGAATGGCGGGTCTGGCAGGACGTGACGCTGCCCGATGGCAAGCTGATGCTGCCGGGTGTGGTCAGCCACGCAACGAACGTGGTGGAGCATCCGGAGGTCGTGGCCGAGCGGATCCTGCGATTTGCGCGCATCGTCGGGCGGGAGCGCGTGGTTGCGTCAACCGATTGCGGGCTGGGCGGGCGCGTGCATCCGCAAATCGCCTGGGCGAAGCTGGAGGCGCTGGTGCAAGGCGCGGCGCTGGCCAGCAAGGAGCTGTGGTCCTGAACCACCAACCGTCATTGCAGAATCCGCGAGCCAAGCGCGCGGGACGCAGCAACCTCGGTCGAGAGGATGCACCAACGGTACGGGCAGTTCTCCGAACGGGATCACGCCGTCCCGCCACGCTTCGCTCGCGGTCCTCGCAATGACACCTGCAGGGGAGGCAACCCATGCTGTACAGCACCGATCGGATCCTGACGACCCATGCCGGATCGCTGCCGCGCCCGCAGGATCTGCGGGAAATGGTCGCGGCCAAGGCCAGTGGCGCGACCCACGACACGGCGTTATTGGACGAGCGCCTGCGATCCGCTGTGGCGGAGGTGGTGCGCCGCCAGGTCGAATGCGGCATCGACTGCGTCAATGACGGCGAGCTCTCCAAGACCAACTTCACCGACTACGTGCGGTGGCGGATCGCCGGCTACCAGGACCGGCCTTCCTCCGGACAGCGCCGGCTCAGCATCACCGCACGCGACCAGCGGAAGTTCCCCGGCTATTTTGAATCCAATCCGCGGCGCTGGTCGCTGGGCCCGCCGACCATGCCGGTCTGCGTCAGCGCGTTGCGCTATGTCGGCCATGCCGAGCTGGCGAAGGATCTCGATAATTTCCGCGCGGCGCTGGCCGGGGTCAGCGTGGCAGCGGCGTTCCTGCCGGCCAACACGCCGGGCACGATCGAACATTGGATGTTGAATGAGCACTACCGGGACGACGAGGCATTCGTGTTTGCCATCGCCGATGTCATGCACGAGGAATACCAGGCCATCGTCGATGCCGGTTTCCTGCTCCAGATCGATGATCCCGACCTGCCCGATGGCTGGAACTGCCTCCCCGACATCACCCTGCCGGACTACCGCCGCTACGCCGCGATGCGGGTCGCGGCGCTGAACCACGCGCTGCGAGGCATTCCCAAGGAAAAGGTGCGGCTGCATGTCTGCTGGGGCAGCCATCATGGTCCGCATCATGACGATGTCCCCCTGAAGGACATCATCGACCTGATCTTCCAGGTGAACGCCGGCAGCTTCTCGATCGAGGCGTCGAACCCCTGCCACGAGCATGAATGGCGCGTGTTCGAGCAAGTGAAGCTGCCCGAAGGCGCGACGTTGATTCCCGGCGTGGTCGGCCACTGCACGGATTTCATCGAACACCCGGACCTGGTGGCGGAACGCCTGGTTCGCTACGCGAATTTGGTAGGACGCGAAAACGTGCTCGCCGGCACGGATTGCGGGCTCGGCACGCGGGTCGGCCACCCATCGGTCTGCTGGGCGAAGTTCGAAGCCATGGCCGAAGGCGCCCGGCGCGCGACCAGAATGCTGTGGGGACGCGCCTGACCGTGGCGCCCTGTCATTGCGAAGACCGCGAGCGAAGCGCGGCGCAACGCAGCGATCTGGTTCGGCAAGCCTCCGCGCCATCCGTGCGCGCAGAACGCAGCGACGCAGCAATTTCGCTCCGGCAGCCTCCGAGCCATCCGTGCGCGCAGAACGCAGCGACCCGGCAATTTCGCTCCGGCAGCCTCCGAGCCATCCGCGCGCGCACGGCCGGAGTTGCTGCGTCGCTCCGTCTCTCGCGATCACATCGAATCGCGCCACGCCGCCCGCATTGAACCGCGCGACGCCGCCGCGCCGCTTCACGCCGCCTGTACTGCTCCTGTGGGCAACAGGTCCGACTGATAGCCGCGGCGCTTCATGTGCCCGAGCGT
>DATJNA010000053.1:0-4745 GCA_035508435.1 Acetobacteraceae bacterium
CATAGAAGCGAGAACCGCCGTGGGCCTGGAACATCAGCGGCCTGACGGGGCTGACGATGGCCCTGAGCCGCTTGCACTTCTTTGCGCTGCTGTCCGCGCTTTCGCAAACGGCGAGACGCAGCCCGAGGCACTCATCGGCGCGTTGCTGGAAGGTGCGGCCTACACTGCGCATCGGGCAATACCCGCAAACCGGCAAAGTGAAATGGCATCGGCGATGCTGCGGCTGCTGGCCGAACGGCTCGATAGGTATGGGCTGTTCGATCCCGATCAGGCGTTGTTCGCCAATCAATTGCCGCAGTAATTTCAGAACATGGCAGGCGCGGTCGGCAGGCAAGCCGCCGCGATCAGTTGCCGCAGTAATTGCAGAACATGGCAGGCGCTGTCGGCAGGAAAGCCGCCGCCGCCAGCAACAACGGCTCGCCGCATGGGGCCTGGTCCGTCAGGCATTGTCCTTGCCGCAACGCCCTGACGCGGCAAAGCGGGCATGCCGGGCCGCGCGATGCGCGGGCATGCCGGGCCGCGCGATGCGCGGGCCATCCGGGCTGGCCCGAGACCCGCCGGTCAGAGCATTCGGGTAGCAGCGCCACGCACCCAGTGCTGACCGGCGCGCCGGCCCGCCCTACACTCTCGCCATGCCGTCCCGCACCCATCCTCCCGTCCAGCCCGCCCCCGACACGCTGATAGAGCAACAACAGCGCGTCTGGGACGGGCGCTTCCCGCTCGACGTGGTACGCTTCCGCCACCGCCGTTTCGATGGCGGCCTGTCGGGTCTCCGCACCTGGGAACTCTGGCGCCGTGGCCGCGCCGCCGCCGTGCTGCCCTGGGACCCGGACACCGACCAGGTCGTGCTGATCGAGCAATACCGCCTGCCGGCGCTGGCCGCCGGCCTTGATCCCGTGCTGGTCGAGCTTCCGGCCGGCCTGTGCGACAACGGCGAGTCGCCCGAAACCACCGCCCGCCGCGAAATGCTGGAGGAAATGGCCCTGCCGGTCACCACCCTCCATCCGATCGGCGATTTCCTGCTCACCCCCGGCGGCGCCGACGAACTGTGCGCCGTCTTCCTCGGCCGCGTCAGCGCGCCGCCCGGCGATGCCGACGGCATTGTCGGCCATGGCGGCCTCGCCTCCGAGAACGAGGACATCCGCACCCGCGCCTGGCCCGCCGCGCGCGCCATCGACTATGCCCTGGCGGGACGCTTTCCCAACATCGTCACCACGCTCGGCTTGCTCTGGCTGGCAGCGCGCCACGACGCCATGCGCGCCGCCTGGAGGACCCCATGACCGTCAAATTGTTCCAGGACGATCCCCGGCTGTGCGCCACCGCGGCGACAGTGCTGTCGGCCGCGCCGGAAGGGATCGCACTCGACCGCACCGTGTTCTATGCCCGCGGCGGCGGCCAGCCCGGCGATAGCGGCGTGCTGCGCTGGGATGGCGGCGAGACTCCGATCGCCGATACGGTGAAGGGCGAGGCCGAGACCGTGCTGCACATCCCCGCGCCCGGCGCCCCGCTGCCGCCACACGGCGCCTCGGTTCAGGCCGAGATCGACTGGGACCGCCGCCACCGACTCATGCGCATGCACACCGCGATGCATCTGCTGTGCAGCGTCATCAAGGGCGCGGCCGTGACCGGAGGCAGCGTCGGCGCGGACCGCTCGCGGCTGGATTTCGACCTGCCCCATCCGCCGTCAAAGGAGGCGGTGGAGGCGGAACTGAACGCGTTGATCGAGGCCGACCACCCGGTGCGCATCGAGTGGGTGGATGAGGCCGTGCTGGATGCCAACCCCGACCTGGTCCGCACCATGTCGGTGCAGCCGCCGCGCGGCACCGGTCGGCTGCGGCTGATGCGCATCGGCGCCGGGGAGATGCCGGTGGACCTGCAACCCTGCGGCGGCACCCACGTCGCGCGCACGGGAGAGATCGGCCGGATCAGCGTGGTGAAGATCGAGAACAAGGGCAAGCAGAACCGCCGCATCATCATCGCGCCGGCCGCGTTGGGTTAGCGCGCCGCGCCAGATGTCATTGCGACCCAAGCTTATGTCATCGCGACCCGAACATATGTCATCGCGACCCAAGCCTATGTCCTCGCGACCCGAGCCTATGTCCTCGCGACCCGAGCCTATGTCCTCGCGACCCGAGCCTATGTCCTCGCGACCCGAGCCTATGTCCTCGCGACCCAAGCCTGTGTCATCGCGACCCGAGCCTATGTCATCGCGACCCGAGCCTATGTCATCGCGACCCGAACATATGTCATCGCGACCCGAACATATGTCATCGCGACCCGAACATATGTCATCGCGACCCGCACATATGTCATCGCGACCCAAGCCTATGTCATCGCGACCCGCACATATGTCATTGCGACCCGAGCCTATGTCATTGCGACCCGAGCCTATGTCATTGCGCGTTGCCACCTGCATGACGGCCGACCCGCGGTTGGATGAAACCGCGGCTGCGGGACGGCACGGCGGGGGAGCTTGTTCGCCTGGTTTCTTGCCAGGACCGCGAGCGAGGCGCAGCGGGGCGAAGCAACCCCGATCGTTGGCGCATAGTCATGACCGGGATTGCCGCGGCGCTTCGCGCGTCGCAATGACCATTGCGTCGCTGCGCGGTCCGCGATGACAGGGCGGCCAGACGGGAGACACACCATACGATGAACCCACGCCTCTCCCTCCGCCGCCGGCTGCGCGAACGTGGCCTGGACGGTGTGACGCTGCTGATCCTGCCCGCCATCGTCTGCGTCCTCGCCTTGTTCATCTATCCGTTTCTGTACGGCCTCGTCCTGTCCTTCCAGCCAAAATCCGGCGACTGGCTGGCGAACTACACAAAATTCTTTTCCGAACCGTTCCTCTACCAGACGATCGGCATCACATTGTGGATCGCCGTTCCCGCGACATTGCTGAATGTCGTGCTCTCGGTCCCGGTGGCGTTGCGTGTGCGCAAAATGCGCAGCCAGCGCCTGCTGACCACCATCCTGGTGATTCCAATCACGCTCGGCACGGTGATGGTGGCGGAGGGCCTGCTGACCTATCTCGGCCCGCGCGGCTGGCTGAACCGCACGCTGGAATTCCTTGCCGTGATCGACGACCCGATCCAACTCACCCACAATTATTGGGGCGTCATGCTGTCGCTGGTGATCACCGGCTTTCCGTTCACCTTCCTGCTGACGCTGTCCTACATCACCGGCATCGATCCGTCGCTGGAACATGCCGGTGCCATGCTCGGCGCGCGCGCCCGCGAACGCTTCTTCCGCATCCTGCTGCCGCTGCTGGCGCCGGGCCTGGCCATCACGCTGGCGCTCGCCTTCGTGCAGGCCTTCACCGTGTTCCCCTCCGCCATCTTGCTGGGCGAACCTGCGGGGCCGACGCGGGTGATCTCGATCGTCGCCTACCAGGCGGCGTTCGAGCAATACGACTACTCGCTGGCATCGGCGATCGCGATGCTGATGGCGGGCGTGCAGGTGGTGATCATCGTGGCGCTGCTTGGCGCGCGGACCCTGGTGTTCCGCGGCCCCGCCAGCACCGGCAAGGGTTAGAGGGCAATCATGCGGCGCAGCATCGGCGAACGGCTGTGGGCGACGGCGGTGTGGGCGCTGGTCGGCTTTTTCGTGCTGAACCTGTTGGCGATGATCGGCAGCGTGGTGGTGAATTCCTTCGGCACGCGCTGGTTCAACACCTGGCTGCCGCCCAGCTACACCGGCCGCTGGTACGCGATGGCCTGGAACGAATTCGGCCTGCCGCAAATCCTGCTGGTCACGGTGGAGGTGGTCGGCGCCGTGGTGTTGCTGTCAGGCCTGATCGGCGTGCCGGCGGCCTACGCCATGGCGCGGCGCAACTTCCCTGCCAAGCCGGCCGTGATGCTGTTGTTCCTGCTGCCGCTGCTGGTGCCGCCGATCACCTACGGCATTCCCTTGGCCACGGTGCTGTACCGCGCGCATCTCGCCGGCAGCATGAGCGGGGTGATCCTGGCGAACCTGGTGCCGACGGTGCCATTCGTGATCCTGATCATGATCCCGTTCGTCGAACAAATCGATCCGCGCGTGGAAGCCGCGGCGCGGGTATTCGGCGCCAGCCTCGGCCGGTTGTTCTTGCAGGTGCTGGTGCCTTTGCTCACCCCAGGCATCCTGGCCGCGCTGCTGCTGGTGCTGGTGCGGACGATCGCGATGTTCGAGCTGACCTTCCTCACCGCCGGCCCGACCAGTCAGACGCTGGTGGTGGCGCTCTACTACGCGGTGTTCGCCGCGGGGGTGCGGCCGGGGCAGTCGATCGATGCGATGGCGGTGGTCTACATGATCACCACGCTGGTCTGGCTGCTGATCGCCCTGCGCTTCGTCAATCCGAGTCAGATCGTGACCCGGGCCAAGCAATAGAACGCGCCGCTGCTCTCGCTGCGCCTGTGCCGTGCGCGACTGCCATCCGGTTCACCACAGATACCACGGATGCCACGGGAAACGCCACCGATGCCATGCTCTTGCTCATCCCTATCCGGTTAGCGCAGGCAGACCCAGCCGCAGTCGGCGCACCATCGTCAGGGGCTGGCAGCCTGCGCTGACCGGCCAGGAAGTCCATCGCTATCCGGTTAGCACAGGTAGGACAACTTTAGGTTGATCTAGTTCATCGATTCCATGGAACCGACCGGTTGGGGCCGATTCCCATTTTCGGCACCATATGCTGTAATCTGCCAACGATTCACAGATGACGGCAAGGCAGGATGGCAGCACCTCGGCGGATCATTGAAATCCCGATCGGA
>DATJNA010000054.1:0-4898 GCA_035508435.1 Acetobacteraceae bacterium
GCGCTGCCGGTCCGCATGATCGAATCCGGGCCCGCAGCGGGTGTCGTGGCAGCGGGCGAATATGCCCGGCAGAGCGGCGACGGCGACCTGTTGTCGTTCGACATGGGCGGCACCACTGCGAAGCTCTGCATGCTGCTGGACGGTCATCCGCGCATCGCACCCGAACTGGAGGTGGCACACGCGGCAAGGTTCCGGCGCGGCAGCGGTCTGCCGCTCAAGATCCAGTCGGTGCAGATGATTGAGATTGGCGCCGGTGGCGGCTCCATCGCCCATGTTGGGCCGCTCGGCCTGCTGGCGGTCGGGCCGCGCTCGGCCGGCGCGTCGCCCGGACCTGCCTGTTACGGCATCGGTGGCACTGAACCGACAGTCACCGACATCGATCTGATCCTGGGCTACCTGCACCAGGATTCGTTCCTCGGCGGCTCGTTCAGGCTGGACCGAGCCGCCGCACAGGCCGCCGTCGCTCGGCTGGCCGGGGAGTTGGGACTGACGCCGGAACGCTGCGCGCAGGGCGTCCACGACCTGGTCAATGAGGCGATGGCGCGCGCGGCGACCATGCACGCCATGGATGGCGGCGTCGACCCGAGCCGCCTGTCCATGATGGCGTTCGGCGGCGCGGGTCCCGTGCACGCCTATGGCGTTGCGCGCAAGATCGGCGTCAAGCGCGTGGTGTGCCCGCTGGGCGCCGGGGTGAATTCGGCGCTTGGCCTGCTGGCCGCCCCGGTCGCGGTGGATGTGGCCGCCAGCGCGCCGGTGTCGCTGAGCCAGCTCGACCAGGCGATGCTGGAGCAAATCCGCGCCGGACTGATTGCGGACGCCGCGCCCGCGCTCGCCGCAGCCCGCCTGCCGACCGCCGAAATCACTCACTCGTTCTCCGCCGATATGCGGCATATCGGCCAGGGCTACGAGATTACCATCAAGCTGCCGGGGCCCGAGATCCCACTCGAGCGCTTCAAGTCGGAGGTGCGGGACGCATTCCGTGCCACCTATCTCCAGCTCTATGGCCGGGAGGTCGAGGGGACCGGTATCGAGGTGATCACCTGGCGGCTTCGTGCCAGCGGCGCCATGGGCAAAGGCGGGGCCATCCACGTCGAACATCGTGACAAGGCCGCGCTGCGCGGGCATCGCCCGGTCTATTTCGAGGAAGCACGGGGCTACGTGCAGACGCCGGTGTACGACCATTACGCCCTCGATCCCGGGCAGGAGATCGCCGGCCCCGCGATCGTCGAGCAAAAGGAATCGACGGCGGTGGTCGGGCCATCCGGCCGCGCCTTGCTCGATGCGCGGCACAACCTCGTCATCGCCCTTGCCTGACGGAGACCGACATGGATTTCACCGACCCCATTGTCCTGCAAGTGCTCTGGAACCGTCTGGTGTTCATCACCGATCAGGCGGACCTGGCGCTGGGACGGACGGCGTTCTCGCCGATCGTGCGCGAGAACCATGATTTCGTGACCGTGTTGATGGATGCGGACGGCAACGCGCTGGCGCAATGCACGCTGGCCATTCCGGTGTTCATCAGCACGCTGCCGATGGCCGTGAAGACGTACTTCCTGAAGGCGCATCCGCCGGAGACGCTGAAGCCGGGCGACGTGCTGGCCACCAACAATGCGCGCATCGGCACCGGCCACCCGCCCGACCTGGTGATGGTCACGCCGATCTTCCATCAGGGCGCGATCGTCGCCTACGCCGGCTGCATCGCCCATCTGCCGGATGTAGGTGGCCGGCCGCAATCGCCCGATTCGGTGGATGTGTTCGAAGAGGGCATTCGCCTGCCGATCCTCAAGCTGTTCCGTGAGGGCGTCCCGAACCAGGACGTGTTCGACATCGTCGCGTCGTCCTCCCGCCTGCCGGAGGAGGTGCTGGGCGACATCAATTCCATGGTGGCGGCCAATGAGGTGACGCGGCGCGAAGTCCTGGCGTTCCTCCGCGAGTACGAGTTGAGCAGCCTGGATGAGCTGGCCCGGGCCATTTATGCCCGATCGGAGGCCCACATGCGTGCGGCAATCCGAAAGCTGCCGAACGGCATCTATTGCGCCGAGATGGTACTGGACGGCATCGACAGCGACGTGACGTTGCGCGCGGCAGTGCACGTTCGCGACGACACGATCCACATCGACTACGAAGGCACCTCGCCGCAGGTCGAATATGGCATCAATGTCGCGCCGCACTACCGCATTGCGCACAGCCTGTATGCCCTGAAATGCCTGCTAGACCCGGCATCGCCGAACAACGAAGGCTGTACCCGGCCCTGCACCGACGCCGCGCCCGAAGGCTCGATCCTGAACCCGCGTGCCACGGCAGCCGGGGCGGCGCGCAACCTGGTGGGACATACCATCCCGTCCCTCATTTTCCGCGCGATGGCCGACGTGCTGCCCGATCTCGTCCAGGCCGACAGCGGCGGCGCGCCGATCTGGGGCATCAACTGCACCGGCACGCGGAAGGACGGTTCGCCCTACAGCTCGATTCAGAACTTCCACGGCGGCCAGGGCGGGCGCGACGGGTTCGACGGCAACGATACTCTGTCCTTCCCGTCCAATTGCAAAGTGACGCCGGTGGAAATCTACGAACGTTCCGTGCCTGTGGTGATCGAGCGCAAGGAGCTGATTCCGGATTCGGGCGGTGCGGGCCGGTTCCGCGGTGGCTTGGGGCAGCGCGGCGTCATCCGCAACATCTCCGGGGCACCGATGAGCATTTATCTCAACACGGAGCATGTCCGGCACCCGTGCTTCGGCGTGCTCGGCGGCAAGCCCGGCGCACCGGGCCGGGTGGAGCTGGGCAATCTTCCCGCGCCGGCCAAGGGGCGCGTGGTGGTCGCCGATCGCCAGGCCCTGGTGATCGAAACGCCAGGCGGCGGCGGTTGGGGCAACCCGGCGACGCGCGACCGCGCCCTGTTGGAACGAGACCTGCACGACGGACTGGTGACCCCGGCCGGCGCTGAGCGGGACTACGGCCATGGTTGATCGTCCGCTCGAAGCCAAGGTCGCGGTCGTCACCGGCGCTGGCAGTGGTGTCGGCCGCGTCACCGCGCAATTGCTCGCCGCCGCGGGCAGCCGGACCGCGCTGATCGGGCGCCGGTTGGATGCGCTTGAGGAAACCGCGGCTGCGATCCGCCAGGCCGGTGGCGAGGCGACCCCGTTTCCTCTCGATCTTGCCGATCCCGCTTCGATCCGGGCGGGGTTTGCCGCCATCCGCGAGCAACTCGGCCCGGTGGGCATCCTGGTCAACAACGCCGGGTCGGCGCCGCCGATCAAGAACATGCAGTGGATGCCGGACGACCAGTGGGACACGACGGTCGGGGTGAACCTGACCGCGGTCTACATGGCGGTCAAATGCGTCCTGCCGGACATGCTGGCGCGCGGCGCCGGCACGGTGGTGACCGTGTCCTCGCTCGCCGCGGTTAGGCCCAACCTGCTCGGCGGTGCGCCCTACGGCGCCGCCAAGGCTGCGGTGCAGAACTTCATGGGCTATCTGCGGGCGACCTATCGCAACGAAGGCCTGCGCGCCACCACCATCCTGCCCGGCGAGATCAATACGCCGATCATGGATACCCGCGCCCGGCCGCCCAGCCCCGTCGACCGGGCACGCATGCTGGATCCCGAGGATGTCGCGCGCGTGATCCTGCTGGTCTGCACGCTGCCGGCCCGTGCCCTTGTGGAGGATGTTGCGATCTCGCCGTCCTTCCAGCGCGACCAGAGCGGTGACATCGCCATCAGCCGCGAACTCGGCCGCCCAGCGTGATCGCTTGCGAAAGGATATGACGTGATTGTTCCTGGATTGGCCGACCGCCTCGAAGGTGTCGAGGAATCCGCCGCGACCGCGATGGCCGAGACCGCGCGTCGGCTCCGTGCCCGGGGCGTGACGGTCATCAGCCTGGCGATGGGTGAGCCCGACTTTCCGACCCCGCCGCACGTGGTCGCTGCCGCAGTCAGGGCGGCGGAAGGCGGCGATACCAAATACCCGCCGGTTGCCGGCACGCCGGCCCTGAAAGCCGCCGTGCAGCGAAAGTTCCGCCGAGATAATGGCCTCGACTATGGGCTGGACGAAATCCTGATCGTCAATGGCGCCAAGCAGGCGATCTTCGATGGCCTGATGGCGACCTGCAATCCGGGCGACGAAGTGATCATTCCAACGCCGGCCTGGATCAGCTACACGGACATGGCGAAGTTTGCCGGTGCGACACCGGTCTTCGTGCCGTGCCCGCAGAACAACGGCTTCCGGCTGCAGGCCGAGGCACTGGACGCGGCGATCACGCCGCGCACCAAATGGCTGCTGCTCAATTCCCCGGCCAACCCGACCGGCGCGGCATGCTCCCGGGCGGACATGCAGGCCATCACCGACGTCCTGCTGCGCCACCCGCACGTCTGGATCATGACAGACGACATCTACGAGCACTTGCTCTACGACGACTTCGCCTTCTGCACCGTGGCACAGGTCGAACCGCGGCTGCGCGACCGGACACTGACGGTCAACGGCGCCTCCAAGGCGTACGCCATGACCGGCTGGCGCATCGGATTCTGCGGCGGCCCAAGCCGCCTCATCAACGCGATGGAGAACGTGCAGGGCCAGTCCACCAACGGGGTCTCCACGGTAGGACAGGCCGCGGTCATCGCCGCCCTGGACGGCCCGCAGGATGTGTTGCGCGAGCGCGCGGCCAGCTACCGCGCCCGCCGCGACCTCGTTGTCTCGTTGCTCAACGAGGTGCCCGGCCTGATCTGCCATAAGCCCGAGGGCGCGTTCTATGTATTCCCCAATATCGCCGGCTGCCTCGGCAAGGTGAGCGCGGGTGGCCGGCGGATCGAAACCGACACCGATTTCACGGCCGCGCTGCTGGAGGAGCATCACGTCGCCACGGTGCAGGGCACGGCCTATGGCGCGAGCCCCTATGTGCGCGTGTC
>DATJNA010000055.1:0-2862 GCA_035508435.1 Acetobacteraceae bacterium
TGGCTGCACTGGCGGGGCGTTACGCCACGAGTAGTCGCGAGGAACGGGGTCGGATCCTGGATGAATTCACCGCGGTGAGTAGTTTGCATCGTAAGCACGCGATGCGGCTGCTGCGTGCGGGGCGGTCGGAGGGAGGGACCGGGGCTCGACCGGGACGACGCTTATATAAGGAGGCGGAACGCCAGGCGCTGATCGTGCTGTGGGAAGCGTCGGATCGCATCTGCGGCAAGCGGCTTCGGGTGGTGGCGCCGATCCTAATCGAAGCAATGGAACGGCACGGCCATCTGCAACTGGCGCCGGAAGTCCGCGCTGGTGTGCTGGGGATGAGCGCCGCCACGATCGATCGCGCGTTGCGCGAAGTCCGCGGCGCTGGCGGCAAGCGGCGCCACGCCCCGCCGTCGAGCGCGATCCGCCGCAGCATTCCGGTGCGCACCTTCGACGACTGGAATGATCCGAAGCCGGGCTTTGTCGAAGCCGATCTTGTCGCCCACAGCGGTCCCACGGCGAAAGGTAGCTTTGTGCAGACGCTCACGCTGACCGACATCGCGACGGGGTGGACGGAATGTGCGCCGCTATTGGTGCGGGAGCAGAAGTTGCTGACGGAAGTGCTGAGCGAGATGCGTCAGCGCATGCCGTTCCCACTGCTCGGGTTCGATACCGATAACGACAGCGTCTTCATGAACGAGACGGTCAAAGCCTATTGCGTGGAGACGGGACTGGTGTTCACCCGGTGCCGTCCGTATCACAAGAACGACCAGGCCTGGGTCGAACAGAAGAACGGCACGGTCGTCAGACGGGTTGTCGGCTACCGGCGCTACGAGGGCGTGGAAGCGGCGGCAGCCCTTGGCCGTCTGTATGCGGCCTTGCGGCTGTTCGTGAACTTCTTCCAGCCGTCGTTCAAGTTGGCCCGAAAGGTGCGCGATGGTGCCAGGGTCAGCAAAACATACCATCCTCCGGCGACGCCTTATCAGCGTCTGCTCGCCGATACGCGGGTCAGCGAGGAAATACGGCAACGGATAACGACGATTTACGCCACGCTGGACCCGGTGCAATTGCTGCATACGATCCGTGGTCTTCAGCAAGAGCTGGTTATACTTGCTGATCGCCCGGCTGGTGGTGAAGGCTCGGCGCCCACCACCGCGGCACTGGAGCAATTCCTCTCTGGGCTGCGCACGGCATGGCGCGGCGGCGAAGTCCGTCCGACCAGCAGGCCGAAAGAGAAGGCTCCCCGCGGGCGGCGGCGTCCCGATCCGCTCGTGACGGTGACGGCACTGCTGCGCGAATGGTTCGAGGCCGAGCCGTGGCGGACCTCTCGTGAATTATTCGAGCGGCTGCAACAAGAACATCCGGGCCGGTTCCCCGACGGACAACTGCGGACGCTACAGCGCCGGGTGAAAGCCTGGCGATATGAACTGGCTCAGCAGATGGTGTTGGGAGCGAACACGGCGGGTGAAGCCGCGGATCAGACACCGGACCATCGCTCGCCTGAGCCGCCATCTGCGCCGCAAATTTCGTGACGTAACGCTTACCAATGGCGCGAGCCGTTCCGCCACGCCGACCAAGGAGCAGTGTGCCACGGCGCGCAGCGGAAGGGGAAGGTCCGGTGCTCGCCATCCTCGCCATGCTCGCGCGCAACAGCGCGCTGCGCGTGGCTGCGGGTGGCTCCGCTCCTCCCATCCCCTTCCGCTGCGCGCCGTGGCTATGTCACCGCCAGGTCGGGACGGGAAAGCAGGCCTGGCAGTCGAACTGGAAAGCGGGGGCTTTATCCTGCCCGAGCCCGTTTACATGGCCCAAACCGATCCGACAGCGGTTGACATTCTGATGGTGTCTCGGGAGCATCCTGGTGAGGCAACGCCTCGGCTGCTCGGGAGCATTCCCGAATGAGGCAATACGGTCGCCATCCTGATTGTCGCGCTACAGCACAATGGCACCCAGCCGCGCGAGCATCTGCAAAGTACAGATCGTCTCGCCAATCCATGCAGTCAGAAGGTCATAGGCGCCCGATCGCAGGGCAATGCCGCTGCCGGTCAAAAGAAGGACGCTGGCCGCACGATTACGGCATAACCCTCCTCGAGCGTGCGCTATTTCACGATCGCCCAGACCTGCCGCCCCTCAGCTCGGCTCGTCAGCCGCCCCCACCGCGAGATCGCTCGACCAGCAGCGCGAGTGCAGCCGCGACGCATTCCTGCCGGCGCTCGGCTGGAATGCTGTCCTTGATGGTCTCCGCGATCCCTTCCACCAGGACGCCAATCAGAAGCCAGGGGTCTCCAGGTCCGTGCATCGCGGTGGATATGGCGGCAGCGATCTCGCCCGGCAGATCGGGCGTTGCCGCCGCCGCCTCTTCGGCTAGAGCAATAAGCCGCCGAACCGCATCGTGAGACATGCGCAATATAGTACTGCAACCTAAGCGGGAAGTCTATGGCGTTTTGCTCCTTTCGGGCATTACCGAAAGAAGAATTGCGAGAACCTTCCGGACCCTGGTATTAAGACCAGCACGGCGCTGATTGCACGCGGCCTGAGCCCTGTTACCGCCCCTGCGCCTCCGTTTCCGCCGCCAACCGGTCGTACTGCTGCGCTAAGCGCAAGAGCGCCTCAGGCACCCGGATCATGCGACTGCCGTGCGCCATCTGACGGTATTCCATCGCGCGCGCCCGAAGCTCAGCGGATGTGAGATCGTCGAGCGACGGCCGATGCTGCGGGTTCTGATCCATGACAATTAATATCGCGTGAAAAAAGTTACAAAATGACTTCATGCCGACCGGGCTCGCCGCCGGTTTCAGGTCTGATTTCAAGTCGCGGCCGTCAGGTCACCGGTCGCTTAGGTACCATTGTCATCGGCGGCGAGAATCCGCGCATAAGCGG
>DATJNA010000056.1:0-59189 GCA_035508435.1 Acetobacteraceae bacterium
CCGAACATGTCGGCACGATGAATCACCAGCGTGTTCACCGCCGGCATGTCGAGACCGCTTTCCACGATATTCGTGGACAGCAGGATATCGTATTTGCCGTCGCCGAACTCGGTCATCACCCGTTCGAGTTCGGTCGGCGCCAGCCTGCCATGCGCCAGGGCCAGCCGCGCCTCCGGCACGATCTCGCGCAGGCGTTCGGACATGCGCGGCAGGTCCTCGATGCGCGGCGCCACGCAGAACACCTGCCCGCCACGGAAGCGCTCACGCTGGATCGCCTCGCGGATCACCACGCTGTCGAACGGCATGATGAACGTGCGCACCGCCAGCCGATCGACCGGCGGAGTCGAAATCAGGCTCATCTCCCGCACGCCGGTCAATGCCAACTGCAAAGTGCGCGGGATCGGGGTCGCGGTCAGCGTCAGCACATGCACGTCGGCCTTCAACTGCTTCAGGCGTTCCTTGTGCGCCACCCCGAAATGTTGCTCCTCATCCACCACCAGCAGGCCAAGTTCGGCGAACTGGATGGTCTTCGACAGCAGCGCGTGGGTGCCGATCACGATGTTCACGCGGCCGTCGGTCAGGCCGCGCTTCACCTCGGCTTGCGCTTTCGCCGGCACCATGCGCGAGAGCTGCGCCACCGTCACCGGCAGCCCGGCGAAGCGTTCGGAGAATGTGCGGAAATGCTGCCGCGCCAGCAGCGTCGTGGGCACCACCACGGCCACCTGAGCGCCCGACATCGCGGCGATGAAGGCGGCGCGCAGTGCGACCTCGGTCTTGCCGAAGCCGACATCGCCGCAGATCAGCCGGTCCATCGGACGGCCGGTCGCCAGATCCTCGAGCACGTCGGCGATGGCGCGGGCCTGGTCCTCGGTCTCGGCGAAGGGGAAGCGGGCGCAGAACTCGTCCCAGGCGCCCTCGCCGGGAACCATGACCTCGGCGTCGCGCACACGGCGAGTCGCGGCGATGCGGATCAGTTCGGCCGCCATGTCGCGGATGCGGCTCTTCATCCGCGCCTTGCGCGTCTGCCACCCGACGCCGCCCAGCTTGTCCAGCGCCACGCCCTGTTGCTCTGAGCCGTAGCGCGACAGAACCTCGATATTTTCCACGGGCAGGAAGAGTTTTTCGTCGCCGTCGTAGATCAGGCGCAGACAGTCGTGCGGCGCGCCGGAAACATTCAGCGTGGCAAGCCCGTCATAGCGGCCGATGCCGTATTCCTGGTGCACCACCAGGTCGCCCTCGGCGATCTCGGTGGCTTCGGCGATGAACTGGTCGGCGCGCTTGCGCCGGCGCGGCGGGCGGCTGATGCGTTCGCCCAGCAGGTCTTGCTCGCCCACCAGGGCGATCCGTTCGGCGACGAAGCCGCGCTCGACACCGAGCGTCACCAGCGACACCGAGCCAGCCGGCTTGCGGCGGATGGCGGCCCAGGAGTCCTCCTGCGCCGCGTCCTTGAAATGATGCTCTTTCAGCAGGTTGGCGATGCGCTCGCGGGAGCCGCGCGTCCAGGCGGCAACGACGATGCGGCGGCCTTCATGGGTCCAGCGCTCGGCCTGCGCCCGCAACTGGTCGAACACGTTGATGCCGGGTCCGCCACCCGCCTGGGCGAACACCGGGCCGGGCCGGCCGCTGCCATCGACGCCGGCAGCGTCCTCCGGCCGCGCGAAGGGGCTGAACGCCAGCAGGGGACCGCCGGACAGCATCGAGTCCCAGCCGGCGCGGTTGAGATACAGGCGGTCGGGCGGCAGGGGGCGATAGGGCACCTCGCCTTCCCGCGTCGGGCCGCGGCGCGCGGTATAGTGATCGGAAATCATTTCCAGCCGCGCGGTCAGGACCTCGTCTGCCTGATGGTCCAGGCTGACCGAGGCTGTCGGCAAGTAGTCCAGCAGCGTTTCCATGGCCGGATGGAACAACGCCACCCAGTGCTCCATGCCGGGATGGCGCCGACCGTCGGAGATCGAGTGATAGATCGGGTCGTCCGCCGCCGGTTGGCCGAACAAATCACGCCAGGTCGTTCGGAAGCGCGCGATGGCGTCGCGATCCAGCGGCACCTCGGAGACCGGACGCAGGGTCAGGCGCTGGTGACGCTCGCCGCTGCGCTGGCTGGCGGGATCGAAGGCGCGGATCGATTCGATCGTGTCGCCAAACAGATCGAGGCGGACCGGGTCGGGCTCGCCGGCCGCGAAGAGGTCGATGATCCCCCCGCGCATGGCGTATTCGCCCGGCTCCATCACGGTGCCGGCGCGGCCGTAGCCGTTGGCTTCCAGGAACTGCGCCAGGCGTTCCGGCTGCACGGTGCCGTTGACCTTCAGTTCCAGGCTCGAACCGGCGAAGGCGTCCCGTGGCGGCACGAGCTGCACCAGCGCATTCACCGTGGTCAGAACGATGCGCGGGAGGTTGGGGGGTTCCAGCAGGCGCGTCAGGGTGGCGACACGCTCGGAGACCAGCGCGGGGTTGGGGGAGACGCGGTCGTAGGGCAGGCAGTCCCAGGCGGGGAACCGCAGGATCTCGGCTTCGGGCAGGATGAAGGCTAGCGCCTCGGCAAGGCGGGCCATGCGGGCATCGTCGCGGGTCACGTGCAGGATGGGGCCGGCGAATTCGCGCCGGCGCTGGGCGAGCAAGAAGGCGTCCCAACCTTCCGGGGCGCCCCAGACCTGGATGGGGGCGGTCATGGCAGGAAAGCCTCGGCTATGGACCAGCGGCGGCCTGGAGGGGTCGCGCGGGACCTGGGCGACCGCGGGCTGATGCAGCCATCGCGCGCCTGCGGGCGCCCGACGGCTGCGGGGTGGGACGCGTGGCGAGAGCGAACGGTGCGTCTCATTGGCCGCAGATGGGTAGATCACTCCGGTTGGGTAAGCCCCGGTGGCGACGGTGGCGGCCGCGGCCTGGCAGGCTGGCCCGGCGTCGCAACGGCCGCGTCCGCATCACGGTGTACCCCCGTTCGCGATGCCACTTTGGACCGCCGCGCGGACGCGCAGCAGCATGGGTGTCGCAGCGGCCTCAGGGATGGCGCGGCGGCCGGTCAGCCAGTCCGCCAGATCCGTGTCGGGCAGGTCCAGCAGCGCCTCCAGTGCATCGAGCTCCTCGGGACCGATGCCAGCCAGGTTGGCGCGGATGAAGTTGCCCAGCATGAGGTCGTTCTCGAACGTGCCGCGGTGCGTGGCGCGGAACAGCAGGCGACGGCGACGAGTGTCGAGTGCGTCGAATACGGGTTCGGGCATGGGTCAGCGGGGTTCATAGAACCGAGTGCAGGGTGGTTCCAAGAGGCTGTGCCCAATGTCTCGCGCGCGGCTGGGGTGAGGCGAGAGCATGGGAAGCAGGGGCAGAGCCCCCGCTGATCCTGAGCCAATCTAAACCGGACTGATCCGTAACCAGTCGAAACCAAACCGCTGCTGAGCCCTTCGAGCTCTTGCTCGGCGACGCTGCCTCAGTGCAGCACCGGGAATTGCACGCACAGCAGCTCCGCGCCGTCCGGCCCGGCGACAATCGGCAACGCGGCATCCTCCGGCCCGACGAACACGCACGACTCGACCGGCAGCAATGCGGAGTGATCGCACGATGCCTCGCCCGCCAGTACCAGCCAGAACTGCCCGCCGCCATCGCCCGGTTCGGGCCCGGACGCCTGCGCGCCAGGCGCGACGCGGAAGCGCCACGATGCCATGCCATCCGCCGTTGCCATCTCGGTCACGCTGCTCACGCCGCCCAATGCGCGCAGTTCCGCAACGGACCAAGGTGCCATCGGGTTGCTGGTGCTTTCGCGATGCTGATACCGCGCCCGTGCCTCACGCAGTTTCGCACGTGCAGCGGGCATATATTGCGCGCCGGAGTCCCAGGTGTTGCGTAGCGTGAACCACGATACGCCTGCTTCCGCGGCGACGATCGGCCCGTACGCCGACCAGGCATCGGTGTAGTGCACCGCAACGGTGCCGATCTCATGCACGCCCATCCGGCCACCGCCCTGCACCACGACCTGGAACTGGTCCGCCTGGTGGAAATGCGGACGCACGATCGCGCCGGCTTGCTTCTCGACGAGGAACGCCATCGGGTACAGCGTGCCGGGTTCCGGCGGCGCCTCGCCGTCCTTCAGCGTGTTGCGGTTCTTGCCGATGAACGTGGTATGCCAGCCGTTACCGGTCTTGCGTCGGTTGGCCGCGCGCGCGGCCGTACTGTCCACGGTCAGCATCATGGAATGGGCCCTCCAGGCTCGCTGCCGCCATGGGGCAACGGCACGTGCGCGCTGTCAACCTTGCCGTCGTCCCTTGACCCACCGCACCCCCCTTGTCATATCCGCGGCATGGCCGCATTCGCAGCGCGGCGCTCCCCGTTCGGTTGACGCGCCCGCCCCCCGGTGGCCCTGAGAGAGACGCACCATGACGACGCCGCTGATGCCCAAGGCCACCGCCGTGTGGCTGATCGAGAAGACCGCGCTCACCTTCACCCAAATTGCCGACTTCTGCGGCATGCACCCGCTGGAGGTGCAGGCGATCGCCGATGGTGAGGTAGCGCAGGGCATCGTGGGCTACGACCCCGTCGCCAACGGCCAGCTCACCGGCGAGGAGATCCGCCGCTGCGAGGCCGACTCCAATGCCCGGCTGCGACTGGCCGCCAGTGCGCTGCCGCTGCCGAAGCGGCTGCGCGGCTCGCGCTACACGCCAGTGGCGAAACGCAATGACCGTCCGGACGCGATCGCCTTCCTGCTCCGCAGTTATCCGCAGCTCACCGAGGCGCAGATTGCCAAGCTGCTTGGCACCACCAAGGAGACCATTCAGAAGGTGCGGGACCGGTCGCATTGGAACAGTGCGAACATCAAGCCGCGGGACCCGGTGATCCTGGGGCTGTGCACGCAGACCGACCTGAATGCGACGGTGGCCCAGGCGAACGAGCGCCTGGAGCGTGAGGGTCGCACCGTCCCGCCGCCCCCTTCGCCGGAGACGGAGGAGGCCGCTTAGCCGGTATCAGGCAGGGGTCAGTGGATCTGCGCGTCGCGCAGGCGTTCGATCTCTTCCTTGACGTGCAATTTCTCGATCTTCAATCGCATGAGGATATCGCTGTCGGGTCGCGGTCGCTGATCCTCGTCAAAGATGCGCGCTTCGAGCGCCGCATGGCGCTCCCTCAGGGCATCCAGACGGGCCTGCTGGCTCATGGTCAGGGTTCCTCCGCTTAGTCCCGGTGAAACGCCCGCAGCCGCCGCGGCGACTGCGGCGCGCGCAGTGTAACGCCATTGCCACCTTGGGCGCCAGCCGGAAACTGGAGGGAGCGGCGGGCCGACGCTCGCCCGCGCGTCGTCGCGGGCAGCTTTGGCGGCCGGAAAGCGGCGCTGCGCCGCGGCAATTGAACGATGACACGGCAGCATTGCAAGTTCGTTGCGGCAGTCGACCAGAGCCGACTCGCCAAGGGACTCGGGCTGCCGGCGTGCCCCGCCGCAGAGGATGGGAGCGGCGCGAATACCCCCGTAACCACGGCGTTTTGGTGCTGCTCCCTCTGGGTTCGCCCCCGGCTCTATGCTATGACGGTGGGATGTTGACGGATCGGGACTCGCTGCTCCGCAAGCTGCACGAGCTGCGCAGCGAGCATCGCGACCTGGACACGGTGATCGCGCGGCTCGCCGAGCAAGGCGCGGCCGATCAACTGCACCTGCAACGCCTCAAGAAGCGCAAGCTGATGTTGAAGGACGAGATCGCCTGGCTCGAAAGCAGGCTGATCCCGGACAACATTGCCTGACATGGCGGCGGCGGCGGCGCGCGTCGGGATCATCATGGGCAGCCAGTCGGACTGGCCGACATTGCGCCATGCGGCCGAGACGCTGGACCGGCTGGGCGTATCCTATGAAAAGCGGATCGTGTCGGCGCACCGCACGCCCGACCGGTTGCGCGAGTATGCGCGCACGGCACGGGAGCGCGGAATGGGCGTCATTATCGCCGGCGCGGGCGGTGCGGCGCATCTGCCGGGGATGTGCGCCGCGTGGACCTCGGTGCCGGTGCTGGGCGTGCCGGTGGAAAGCCACGCGCTGAGCGGCATGGATAGCCTGCTGTCGATCGTGCAGATGCCGGCCGGAGTGCCGGTTGGGACGCTGGCAATCGGCCGGGCGGGCGCGGTGAATGCGGCGCTGCTTGCCGCCGCCGTGCTGGCGCTGGCCGATCCGGCGCTGGCGGCGCGGCTGGACGCGCTGCGGGCAGAGCAAACCGCCGGCGTGGCCGACGAACCGGCAGACGGGGCTTGATGGTGCTGCTTGCGTGTGGGGCCAGAACTGGCGTAGGCCGAGCAACGACAACGAACACTCGCCCTGCCTCTGCGGGAGGACGGCGGCAGGGGGGCGACCGGCGCTGCCCATGACCTTTCCCCTTGCCCCCAATGCCATGATCGGCCTTGTCGGTGGTGGCCAGCTCGGGCGCATGTCGGCGATGGCGGCGGCGCGACTCGGCTACCGCTGCCACATACTGACACGTGAAGCGGACAGCCCCGCCGCCCAGGTCGCCCACGCCGTCACCATCAGCGACTACGCCGACCCGGTGTCCCTGCGCGCCTTCGCTGCCGCCGTGGACGTGATCAGCTTCGAATTCGAGAACGTCAGCGCCGAGGGCCTGGCCTTGCTCGACTCCCTGAAGCCGGTGCGGCCGGCGCCATCGGTGTTGCGCATCAGCCAGGACCGGGTGACGGAGAAGTCCTTTCTCAACGACGCCGGCGTCGCCACCGCGCCCTGGCTGTCGGTGGGGTCGCTGGCCGAGCTGCGCGATGCCGCCGAGAGGCTTGGCCTGCCCGCGGTGCTGAAGACCACGCGGCTCGGATATGACGGCAAGGGCCAGCGCACCCTGCGCGATGCCGCCGAATGCGCCGACGCCTGGGCCGCGCTGGAGCCGAAGCCGCTGATACTGGAAGGCTTTGTCGATTTCGCCTGCGAGATCAGCGTGGTGATCGCCCGCGGTGCCGACGGCGCGATGTCCGCCTTCGACACGGTGGAGAACCGCCACCACGCCCACATCCTGGACATCACTCTGGCGCCGGCGCGGATAGCCGAGGGCACCGCCGCCGCGGCTCAGTCCATCGCGCGACGGGTGGTGGCTGCGCTGGACCTGGTGGGCTTGCTCGCGGTGGAGATGTTCGTCGATGCGCGAGGCCGGGTGCTGGTGAACGAGATTGCCCCCCGCCCGCACAATTCCGGCCACTGGACGCTGGACGCCTGCGCTGCGAGCCAGTTCGAGCTGCATATCCGTGCCATCGCCGGCCTGCCCCTGCCGCCGGCCGTGCGGCATTCCGACGCGGTGATGAAGAACCTCATCGGCCCCGAGGGCGTGGCGCTGTGGCCGGCGATCGTGGCAACGCCCGGACTGATCCCGCACCTTTACGGCAAGGCGGAGGCTCGTCCCGGCCGCAAGATGGGGCACTTCACCCGTTTGTTCTCCAAGGGCGCGCTGCCCGGCGAGTTCGGTGTGGCGGCTGCGCTAAGGCTGCCCCTGGTGGGGTGAGCGCGGTCGCTCCCTACTCCGCCAACGCTTCCAAACTCCTCCCGCCGCTATCCAAAAACGGCAACCGGCTTACCAGCAACGCCAACATGAACAATGGCACTGACAGGACCACAATCGAGGCGGTGAAGCCGACCGCGGCGACGCCTACCGGGATCAGAAAGATATTGATCGAAATCGCCAGCCGGCACGCGGCGTTGCAGAATCCTTGCGATCGGCCACGCAGTCGCGTCGGGAACAATTCGCTCGACCACACCCAGGTCAACACGGCCGGACCGAGCCAACTGCAGAAGCTGAACGCGAAGAACCCCGCAACCAGCATCGGCGGGTGTCCAGGCCCCGCGAAGGCCATGAACAATGCGGCCAAGGCCTCCGGGATGACGGCGATATACAACAGCGACCGCCGGCCGATGCGATCGATCAGCGTCAGGCCCAGCACGACGCCGAGGAGGCTGGTGCACCATACCAGCGTGCTGAACAACAGCGAGGTCTCGTTCGACAACGCGCCGACGGTGCGCAACACGAAGGGCACGGCAATGGTGGAAAGCGGGCCTGCGACGCAGTTCAGGAAGAAGATCAGCGCCACCAGCAGGACGCGCGCGCGATAGGGTGGGCGGAACAACTGCGCATAGGAGCCGGGCTGGCTGGTGAGGCGGGAAAGCGTTGCGGCATCGGCCGTGATGCCAAAACCCCGCAACACCTGGCGTGCGGTGTCGGCCCGGCCGTGCGCCAACAGCCAGCGCGGTGATTCCGGCAGCGCCTGGCGACCCAGCAGGACCAGCGCCGCCGGCACAGCGGCGAGGCCGAACATCCAGCGCCAGGCCGCGGGACCGGTCCAGGCCAGCAGCGGGAGCGCGATCAGGTTCGAAACCATCGCGCCAAGAATCCACATGATGTTCAGCAGCGAGCCGGCGATGATGCCGCGGCGATGGCGCGGGGCGATTTCCGCCAGGTACGCGGCGCTGGTGGGGATGTCCATGCCGACGCCCACCCCCACCAGGAAGCGGGCGGCGAAAAGCTGTGGCACCGACTGCACGAATGCCGACAATATCGAGAACACAACAAAGAACAGGAGGTTGGCGACGAAGATGGCGCGGCGGCCCCAGCGGTCGGACATGTCGCCGAATGCCAGCAGCCCGAGCATGGCTCCCAGGAACGTGGATGCCCCCAGTGCCCCGGTCGCGGCGGGCGAAAGATGGAATTGCGGGCGTAGCAAAATCAGTGCAGCGCCCATGACGATCAGGTCATAGCCATCGATGAACTCGCCGAATGCCACTAAAATCGCGGCATAGCGCTGGCGCGGCGACAGGGCACGATTGTCCAGTTCTACCAGCGGCCCCGGCTGCGCCGCGGTTGGCTCGGTCACGGTATCTCCTCCCGTTCGTCGTCGGCGACGTTGTTTGCGCCGCCATTGCCTGCAAGCAAAGCGGTGATTCACATGGCGCAGGTTCACTCAAAAGCCGCAAATCCGCCTCTCGGTTTCGCGGCAGCGCGACGCACCAGGCCGCCGTGGGTATCATGCTCCGCGTGCTGGACCCAGGCGCTTGGCGTTTCGTCGGTCCATTTACGTTGTTTGGGTTTGCATCCTTCTGGTGCTACCGGGACCGCCACCGGTTGCCAGTGCGGCTCTCGACGCCAGCCACGCCATCTGTGGCGACATCTGCCTCAGCTCTCGCCCACGGCCTCCCGCAGCGCCGCCGGCGCCGGCACGCGCGCCAAGCCGAGATGGTCGCGCAGCGTGGCGCCTTGGTAATCCTTCCTGAACAAGCCGCGCCGCTGCAACTCCGGCACGACCAGATCGACAAATTCGTCGAATGCGCCGGGGAACCACGCGGGCAGGATGTTGTAGCCGTCCGCCGCGCCGCCGGCGAACCATTCCTCGAGGGTATCCGCTATGCGCTGCGGCGTGCCGCACACCACCCAATGGCCGCGCGCCGCCGCGGTCAAATTGTACAGGTCGCGCAGTGTCATATGCTCTCGTTTCGCCATCTCGTACAGCACGCTGTGGAAGGTGCGGCCGCCTTGCGAGACCGGCGGGGGCGGCGGCGGCGCATCGAGCGGATGGCCGGACACGTCGTAGCCGATGCGGCTTGCCACCAGCGTTGCGGCATTGCTGGTGTTGACCCAGCTTTGCAGCTTGGCGAGCGTCTCGCGCGCCTCGGCATCGCTGCGGCCGATGATCGGCATCACGCCCGGCAGCACCGACAACGTGGCGGGATCGCGGCCGTATTTCGCCATGCGGCCTTTCAGATTGGCATAGGCTGCCTGCGCCTGCGCCAGTTCCTGCACCACGGAAAACACCACGTCTGCGGTGCGCGCCGCGAGTTCCAGCCCGGACGGCGAGCCACCCGCCTGGATCAGCACCGGATGCCCCTGCGGACAGCGCGCCATGTTCAGCGGACCGCGGACCTGGAAGAACCGACCCTTGTGATTGAGCGGCCGCACTTTCGCGGCGTCGATATAATGCCCGGTGGCCCGGTCGGCGACGATCGCGCCGTCATCCCAGCAATCCCACAGCCCGCGCACCACATCGACGAACTCGTTGGCCCGCTCGTAGCGGAATTCATGTTCAAGCTGCGCATCCAGATTGAAGTTCATTCCCACCCTGGCGTTCGAACTCGTCACCACGTTCCAGGCCGCGCGGCCGCCGCTGATATGATCGATCGACGAGAACAGCCGGGCGACGTTGAATGGCTCGGAGAAGCTGGTGGAGACGGTGGCGCCCAGGCCGACATATTTGGTGCAGGCGCTCAGGATGGTGATCAGCGAGGTCGGCTCGAACCGGCACAGGAACGAGGGATGGTCGGTCGGATCCATCACCATCGAATCGGAAATGAACACCAGGTCGAACTTGCCGCGCTCGGCGATGCGGGCGATCTCCTGCATCGACGACAGTTCCATATGCGTGGTGAAGGCGCCCGGCTGGCGCCAGCCGGCGATATGGTTGCCGGTGCCCAGCACAAACACACCGAGATGCATCTGACGGCCGGCCGCGCTCATGGTGCCTCCTCCTGCGCTTCGCGGCCCAGTATGCACCAACCTCCGGATGGCGGTAGTGTGCGGGCGAAGGACCGCAACGGAGGGGACCGGATGACGCAGCAATTGCCTGTCCGCGCGCATGTGATTGCCGGTGGTTTTCCGCCCGGTGCACCCGCCGGGCACGACCACGACTATGCGCGCCTGCGCTTGCTCGGATTGCTCGCGGAGGCCGAGGTGCCTGCCTCGGTCGGCAACGACTTCGCCGATGTCGAGAAGTGGCTGCCTGCCGGCAAGCTGCTGATCACCTACGTCGCCGGCCCCTATCCCGATGCGGTGCAGACCCGCGCCATGCGTGGCTGGATGGAGGCAGGCGGCCACTGGCTGGGCCTGCACGGCACCAGCGGCGGACGCGCCGAACGGGTGGAGGGCGTGCGCAATCGCCGCACCGTCAAGATGGACCATCACGCCTTGCTCGGCAGCTTCTTCCTGACGCATCCGCCGATCTGCGATATCAGGGTGGACGTGCGCGACAGCGTGCATCCGATCACCCGCGACGTGCCGCGTCATTTCGAACTCTGGGACGAGCCGTATTTCATCGAGCTGCAAGATCCGATCGGCACGCGCATCCTGTTGACCGCGGATTACGGCGCCAGCGGCGAGTGGGCGGCGACCAAGCGGCTGTACGGCACGGATACCTCGTTGCAGGCGGATGGCCGGACGCGGGTACTCGGCTACACGCGCCAGGTCGGCAAGGGCGGGGTGACGTATTTCGCGCTGGGCCACTGCCACAATCCGGCGATCCGCGCGGATCGCGCGACCGATCCCTCCGATACGACGCCGGAAACCTTCCACGGCGCGTGGGACAGCGAGGAGTACATCACTCTGCTGCGCAATGCGATCGATTGGGGTCTGGACCGATGATACGGCGTCATGGCGAGGGTATCGGCGCCGTCATCTCGCGGTGCGGAGCGAGCAAGCAACCCCGGTCGGAACGGGGCACGAATGTCATTGCCAGGAGCAGAGCGAGCAAGCAACGCAGAACGAATGTCATTGCGCGGGGCGGAGCGACGAAGCAACCTCGGTCGGGACGCGGCATGAACTGGCCCAACGCTTGCTCGACCGCGGTTGCTTCGGTTCTGAGGGACTCGCGATGACTGCCACCGACACTGAAACCCCGCGCGCGCACCACGATCTCGGCGGCGTCGCGAAATTCATGTGCGAGGCGGTGGATACCGCGCCGCACGCGCTGAATGATTTCGACAAGGCTGTCGATGCCATCCGCGGCATCCTCGGCGCCAAGGGCATCATGACGGTGGACGAGCTGCGCCGCGGCATCGAAGCCATTCCCGAGGCCGACTACCATCGCCTCAGCTACTACCGCCGCTGGATCCGTTCGATCGCCGACATCCTGTTGCAGAAGGGCGTGATCACCGAGGCGGAGCTCCGCTCGGCGCTGGAGGCGGAATGATGTTCGCGCCAGGCGCAGCGGTGCGGGTGAAGAACGATTGGCCGGAAACGCGCGGTCCGGTGCATCTCCGCACGCCCTATTATCTGCGCGGCCGGCGGGGCACCGTGGTGCGGCATCTCGGCTCGTTCCGTAACCCTGAGGATCTCGCCTTCGCTCGCCCGGCGCCGTTGCGGCACCTGTATCACGTGCGGTTCGACCAGCCGGCGGTATGGGCGGAAGGCCAGGCCGGCGACGAACTGATGGTGGAAGTTTATGAACATTGGCTGGAGCAAGCATAATGGCCGGATCAGGCCCGGCCATGACACCGGAGGATCGGGCTGACGCCCGAAAGCAACCATGAACATCATCGAAACCGACGGTGAGCGCTTGCTGGTGGCGCTGCGTGGCGTGTTGGCAGCGAAGGGCATCGCCTCCGCCGCGGAGATTGCCGAACGCATTGCCGTCACCGACAGTGCCAGTCCCGGCCAGGGTGCGCGCATGGTGGCGAAGGCCTGGACCGATCCCGCCTATCGCGCGCGGCTGTTGGAAGACGGGTCGAAAGCGGCCGAGGAGCTCGGCATCCCGATGCGCGGCATGCCGCCGCTGGGAGTGCTGGAAGACAGCGCCGAACTGCATCACCTCGTGGTCTGCACGCTGTGCAGTTGCTATCCGCGGGCCGTGCTGGGCTATCCGCCGTTCTGGTACAAGTCGGCCGGCTATCGGGCGCGCGCAGTGCGCGATCCACGTGGGCTGCTGGCGCAGGAATGGGGCACGGTATTGCCGGAGAGCGTGCGGCTGCGCGTGGTCGATTCGACCGCCGATTATCGCTGGATGGTGCTGCCGATACGCCCTGCCGGCACGGAGGGCTGGGACGACACGCGACTGGCGTCGATCGTCCGCGAGGGCGACATGATCGGGGTGACCATCCCGTCGATCGCGTCGTGACGCAGCTTCTGCCGGCATGATCGGGGGGACGATTCCGTCGATCGGTCAGTGACGCAATGCGTGCGGGCGGTTACGTCGCCGGCCGCGCCAGTTCGTCAGTCCGCCTGCCAAATGGCTCCTCCCGGCCGCGGTGACGACGCGACAGTCGCCGTCCCCGCAGCGCCGGCAATGGCAGCGCGTCGTCGCCGCGCAGATAGCCGAGATCCGCTGCCGCCGGCACCGGCATGCCCGGAGTGCTCCACCAGAAGCACGGCACCTCCTGGACGAAACGAAATCCGCTGACCTCGGCTGCCGCGATCTTTGCCGGAGCGGAGACGCGGCAGCGGATGAAGTCGGCACCCTGCGCGATCAGTTCCGCGGCGGCTTCGGCGAATATCCGGGCCAGCAGCCGATCATCTCGATGCGCCGCCTGCACATGGAGGATGCGGGCATCGAGTCCCGCCGCGGCCGGCTCGATCTGCGATAGCGAGACGCCGAGCACATCGTTCCGCACCAAGAACAGGAGACCGAGTGGCTGGGCGAACCCGCGCGGCATGGCGTTGAGCCACGCCCAATGCTGCTGCCCCAGTTCCGCGGCAAGCCCGGATACGCGCTGGCTTGCGAGATCGAACCATCGATCCGGTCCCAGATAGACGCAGCGAACACCGTCGACGCCGGGAGATGGCCGTCGCCGGCGCGGCCGATACGGCAACGTGTGCGGCACCAGGCGCGCCAGCGCTTCATGCGGCGGCCATGCCACGCGCAGCAGGTTGGCGAGCAAACCGCGCATCGTGGCCGGCAAAATGTAGTTGCGTGCGGGCGACAGCTTGCGCCAGTGCAGCTTCGCCAGCAGATCGCGGTTGGTGACCGACCCGCCGATCACCAGCATCGGATCGCCACATGCCTGCATCTTGCGTAACAGCCGCAGGCCCAGCATCTGCGTGCGGTATTGCGGCAGGCAGAACCAGTCGGCGGTCTCGCGCACCATCACGGGGACGCCGTCCAGCAGGTGCGGGCTCAGACGCGAATCCAGCATCGCGACGCAATCGTCCCCATCGCAGGCAAGCCAGGTGAGATGACCGGCGGGACGCTGATAATAACGCCAGCGAACTATCTCCCGTTGCGCGTCGTCTGGCCAGTTCTGGCCCCACCAGGTTGACAGCAAGCGTTCGAAACCATGACGTTTGTGAACGTCGAGTGTCCTGAACGTAATCATATGGTGGCCCTTGCTGGGAGGCGTTTCGACCCACGGCCCCGCGGGCGGCCAAGCGCTTCACTCAGTACCATACCGGATGCGCCGACCCCTGCCATTCAACAGTCGCGTTATCCGTGATTTCCAAACATCATGGACTGTGACCGGGTGTTTCGGCAAATGTTAGAGAATTGTGAGGTAGCGCGGCGGCCGTCGCGTTGACCGCCCTGATCTCGGTATGCCGGTCATGGCAGCAATCTCTGCGGCGGCCGAAGCCGCGGCGGCCGCTTGCTCCGAGTTTCCCGCCTGGTCTTTCGTGCGAAGCAAGAATAAATCGCTATCGCACAGGCCGGGCAAGGAGAACGCGCCGCCAGAGGCAAAGCAGGCCAACCGTTGCGGCTGACTCCCGGCGGCCTGGCGAGGCGGACGCGCGACCTGGGGTCGTCGTGCCAATTCCGGTCACGCTGAGGATGGTCTAATCCGGACCCATGTCCGATCCAACCGCCATCCCCGCCGCCATCCCTCGCGCCGCACTGGTGACCGGCGGTGCCCAGCGGATCGGTCGCGCCATCGCGCTGGCGCTTGCCACCGCCGGGTTCGACGTCGCCGTGCACTGCCATGCCAGCCGCGACGCCGGCGCCGCCACTTGCTCCGAGATCCGCGCCGAGGGCCGCCGCGCCGCGTTGTTGCAGTCCGATCTGTCGCGCGAGGCGGACACGGCCGCCCTGCTGCCGCAGGCCGCCGCGGCGCTCGGGCCGATCGGCGTCCTGGTGAACAATGCCAGCCGCTTCGAGCGCGATGAATGGCACGATGCCACCCGAGATTCGTGGGACGCGCATATCGAACCCAATCTGCGGGCGCCATTCGTGCTCACGCAGGCATTTGCGCGATTGCTGCCGGATACGGCGAAGGGCGTGATCATCAACATGATCGACCAGCGGGTGTGGTCGATCACACCGCATTTCGTGTCGTACACGGTGTCGAAGGCGGGCCTGTGGGCACTGACCCAGAGCATGGCCCTGGCATTGGCGCCGCGCATCCGGGTGAACGCGATCGGTCCCGGCCCCACACTGCCCAGCCGGCGCCAGAGCCAGGAGCAATTCGACCGCCAGGCCGCCTCGGTGCCGTTGCGCCACGGCACCAGTCCGGACGAAATCGGCCGCGCCGTCCTTGCCATCCTGGCGCTGCCCGCGATGACGGGTCAGATGCTGGCGCTGGATGGCGGGCAGCACCTGCAATGGGCCGCCGGACGCGGTAGCCTGCCGCTGGAGGAGTAGCGCGATGGACACGCCCAGAATTGCCTCCAGCACCCGCGCGTTGCGCCACGTGTTCCTGCGCGACATGGTGCTGGCAGCCAGCATCGGCGTGTATCCACATGAGGAAGCAGCGAAGCAGCGGGTGCGGATCAACGTCGATCTCGGCGTGGAGGACGACGGCGCCCGCGCACTGTCGCGCGCCCGGGTAGGACGGGACGAGCTTTCCCGGGTGGTGGATTATGAGAAGATCGCCGCCGCGGTACGCCAGATCGTCGCGGCCGGCCACGTCCGCCTGGTGGAGACGCTGGCGGAACGGGTTGCCGAGGCCTGCCTCGAGGATCCGCGCGTCCATTTGGCGCGCGTGCGCGTGGAAAAGCTGGACATATTCGCGGATGCAACATCGGCCGGAGTGGAAATCGAGCGCCGGCAGGGTGATTTGTCCACGCGCTGAGGAACGCGCCGGTTAATCCGCTCCGCTACCCGATTGTTTTCACTCATGTGACAAGGTTCGCGGCAAAAATTGTGAAAAATCAGTCGTGTAACTGATGACTAAAATGTGTGCAATCCTTGCGAACGTAAGGGATTCCGCGGCTTTCAACCGTCTGTGAACGAGTTTCCCCACAAACTTGTCCACAGGTTTGGTGGATTAATCGGCGGCGAATGCACGATTCCACGCGCAACGGCGGCGAGCGGGGTCGTATGCGTGTGCCGCAGAGGTTGTGGGCGCGCCGCAACGCCTCGTGCCCCTGGCGGGCAGTGCTGCCACTACATCCGATGGAGGACCCGCACAACCCAAACGACAAACCCATGGATGCGACCTGCGATGGTCCGCGATAGCGATCCGGCCATACGGTTGCGCAAGCTGGTCATGCGCCTGTCCGCTTGCCGCGGGTTTGCGGGGCGGCATCCGGCGCGCCATCATAGCGGGGTGCCTGCTGCCGCCACATGCGGTTGATGTCATGACCGACGACGCCTTGCCCGCCGCCCCCTCCGGCGTCGCCGTGATCGAGGCGGCGCTCGCCACCATGCCGCTCAGCCCCGGCGTCTATCGCATGCTGGATGGCAAGGGCGACGCCTTGTACGTCGGCAAGGCGCGCAGCCTGAAGAAGCGGGTGACCGCCTACACGCAGCCGGTGCGGCTGGACGAGCGGCTACGGCGGATGGTCAACGAGACTGCCGCCATGGAGGTGATCACCACCCACACCGAAGCCGAAGCGCTGCTGTTGGAAGCCAATCTGATCAAGCGGCTGAAGCCTCGCTTCAACATCGTGCTGCGGGACGACAAGTCGTATCCGTGGCTGATGCTGACCGAGGACCATCCTTATCCGCAGATCGCCAAGCATCGCGGCGCCCAGGTGCGGAAGGGGTCGTATTATGGGCCGTTCGCCTCGGCCTGGGCGGTGAACCAGACCGTCACCGCCATGCAGCGCGTGTTCCTGCTGCGGTCGTGCGCCGACACCGTGTTCGCCAATCGCTCGCGCCCCTGCCTGCTGTACCAGATCAAGCGATGCTCTGCTCCCTGCGTGGGGCGGATCAGCGAGGCGGACTATGCGCGGCTGGTAGCGCAGGCGAAGGGGTTCCTGGCCGGCAAGTCAGCGACGGTGCAACAGGAGCTGGCGGCCGAAATGGAGCAAGCCGCCGAGGCGCTGGAGTTCGAGCATGCCGCCGCGGTGAGAGACAGGATCCGCGCGCTGACCTTCGTGCAGGGCAGTGACGTGGTGAACCCGGCCAGCCTGACCGATGCGGACGTGATCGCAGCGTGGCAGGATGCGGGGCAGACCTGCGTGCAGGTGTTCTTCGTCCGCGGCGGACGCAACAACGGCAACCGGGCATTCTTCCCGGTTCACACCAAGGCGGAGGAGACGCCGGCAGTGCTGGGCGCCTTCATTGCGCAGTTCTATGACGACAAGCCGCCGCCGCCCTGCGTGCTGCTGAACCATCCGCTGGAAGAGCAGGAGCTCGTTGCCGAGGCGCTGGGGCTGAAGGCGGGGCGGAAGGTGGAGGTGCTGTGCCCGCAGCGCGGCGAAAAACGTGCCGTGGTGCAGCACGCGGAGACCAACGCGCGCGAGGCGTTGGAGCGCAAGCTGGCAGAAAGCGCCGGCCAGGCGAAGTTGCTTGATGGTGTGGCCGGATTGTTCGGGCTGCCGTCGCCGCCGGAACGGATCGAGGTCTACGACAACAGCCACATCATGGGGACCAACCCGTATGGCGTGATGATCGTCGCCGGCGCCGAAGGGTTTGTGAAAGCGGCGTACCGCAAGTTCGGCATTCGCGGCCCGGTCGCTCCGGGCGACGATTTTGGCATGATGCGGGAAGTGCTGACGCGGCGGTTTTCGCGTGCGCTGAAAGAGCAAGCCGAGGGCGCGCCGGCGACGGAATGGCCCGACGTGGTGCTGATCGACGGCGGCGCCGGTCAGTTGTCGGCGGCGCGCGACGTGCTGAACGACCTGGGCGTGAACGACGTAAAACTGGTGGCGATCGCCAAGGGCCCCGACCGCGATGCCGGCCGCGAGTGGTTCTTCACCGACGGGATGGAGCCGTTCCAACTGCCGCCGCGCGATCCGGTGTTGTACTTCCTGCAACGGCTGCGCGACGAGGCGCATCGGTTCGCGATTACCACCCACCGGGCGGGGCGGTCGAAGGCGATCCGGGTTTCGGAACTGGACGAGATCCCGGGCATCGGGGCGGCGCGCAAGCGGGCGTTGCTGAACCATTTCGGCTCGGCACGCGGGGTGAAGATGGCGGGGCTGGCGGACCTGGAGGCAGCGCCGGGCATCAGCCACGAGATCGCACGAAGGGTCTATGCGCATTTCCATCCCGGGGTGCGGATGGAGAACGCGGGGTAACTTCACATGGCAATGCCGCGGGGTAACTCCACATGGCAATGCCGCGATGCGATCCGTATCATGGTTGACATCATAGCGCGGGATCTCCGCGGAAACCGCGTTGCGACCGGGCCGCTCGTTCGGCACTGGCGGCACATTCTGGACGAACCTACAGCGCCAGGACGATCTCGCACTTGCCAGATCGGCGAACCAGTCAGCCGCGAGGTGGAGGTCGCCTGATCCGTCACATCGGCCGGATCGGGGTCACCCCGCCAGCGCCACCACGGCATCCAGCAGCACCTGCGCGCCCCGCGCCAATTGCTCTGGCGTCGAATACTCAAGCGGATTGTGGGTGATCCCGCCCACGCTCGGCACGAACAGCATGGCGCTGGGGCAAAGTGGCGCGACCAGCACCGAGTCATGACCCGCCGCGGCGATCATGTCGCGCACCGCAAGCTGTCGCGCCGCTGCCTTCTCCCGCAGCGACGCCCCCAGCGCGGCATCGAATGCCACCGGCCCGAACGTCGCATATGGATCGACGTTCACCCGTACCCCGCGCCGCCCCGCAATGTCCCCGATCGACGTCCGCAGCGCTTGCTCCATCGCCGCCGCCTGGGCAGCGTCCTCATGCCGCACGTCGCAATGCAGCCGCGTCACGTTGGCGACATTCCCCCGCGCATTCGGATAGTTGGTTATCCACGTCGCGGAAGCACGCCCGCGCGGCTCGGCGCTCCGCGCGAGGCGCTCCACCGCCAGGATGATCTCCGCGGCCGCGGCCAGGCTGTCACGCCGGCGATCCATCGTGGTGGGGCCGACATGGCTCGGCTCGCCGGTGATCGTGAGTTGGAAATAGCGCGCCTGCACCGTGCCGGTGACGATGCCGATATCGGCGCCCTCCGCCTCCATCACCGGGCCTTGCTCGATATGGGCCTCGAGCCAGCACGCCCAGCCACGCGGCGAGGGCGCGAGCGGCCCCGCCTGTCCGCTGTCCCGCAGCGCTTGCTCCACGGTCACGCCTGCGTCGTCGGTCACCGCCAGCGCTTGCTCCAGCAGCAGGTCGCTGGCGAACACCCGGCTGCCCATCATGGCGGGTGCAAAACGGCTGCCTTCCTCGTTGGTCCAGTTCACCAACTCGAGCGGAGCGCGGGTGCGATGGCCGGCGTCGCACAGCGCCCGCATCACCTCCAGGCCCGCCAGCACACCGAACACACCATCGAAACGGCCGCCGGTCGGCACGGTATCGAGATGGCTGCCGAACGCGACCGCCCCCGACGCCGCCTCACTTCCCTCCCGCCGCAGGAACATGTTGCCGATCGCGTCTTGCTCGAAATTCAACCCCAGCGGCCGGCACCAGCGCAGCAGCAGCGCCCGCGTCTCTGCGTCTTCGACCGATAGCGCCAGCCGGCAACTGCCGCCTTCCGGCGTGGCGCCGATCGCCGCCAGCTCCATGATCGATTGCCACAGCCGGTCGGGGTTGATGGTAGGGATCATGCGCGTCCTCGCGTTGGGCAGCGGCCGAACCACACTTCGCCGCGGCGCTGCCGGTTTCACCAAATGTTAATCCTCGCGCGTGAGACTGGTCACGCGATGGCCAGCCTCAGCGGGGAACCCATGCATTTGCTCAGCCGTCTCCGGCTCCGGACCAAGCTTGCCCTGCTGATGGGCCTGTCGGCGCTCGCTTTGGTCGCCTCGCTCGGCGTCGCTGCCCAGATCATCCACCAGTACATGCTGGACGACCGGATCGACAAGCTGCGCGCCGTCACCCACACCGCGCTCGGGATGGCGCAATCGTTGCAGGATGCGGTGACCGAGCATCGCCTCACCCAGGCACAGGCGCTGGAGCAATTCCGCGCCGCGGTTCACGCGATCCGCTTCGACAATGGCCAAGGCTACATCGTGGCAGAGCACCTCGATCGCACCATCGTCGCGCATGGCGCCAACCCGAAACTGGACAACACGATCAGCGTCGCCAAGGATGCCAGTGGCCAGCCACTGGAAAGCATCATGAGCGAGAAGCTGCGTGACGCCGACCAGGCCGTCGTGTCGTATTTGTTCGTCAAGCCGGGACAGAAGGTGCCGGCGCCGAAGGTGGCCTTTATCGCGCGTTTCGCGCCTTGGGACATCGTCTTCACCGTCGGCGCCTACGTCGACGATCTCAACGCGGCGTTCACCGCAGTGCTCTGGCGCCTTGCCATGATCGGCGGCGGAATCCTGCTGGTTACGCTGCTGGTGGCGTGGCTGATCAATCGCGACATCACCCGTTCGTTGGGCGGCCTGCAGACCGCGATGCGCCGGCTATCGGAAGGCGCACTGGACACGGCCGTGCCGGGCACCACGCGGCGCGACGAGGTCGGCGCGATGGCCAGCGCCGTGCTGGTGTTCCAGAGGCATATGGTTCGCGAGCAACAACTTGCGGCATCGCAAGAGCAGGACCGGACGCAGGCGGAGGAGGCGCGGCGCGATGCGATGGTCACGATGGCGGAAGCCATCGAGGCGGAGGCGCGTGAAGCCATCGAGGTGGTGAGTCAGCGCACGGTCGCGATGACCGAGAGCGCGCAGGCGATGGCGGCCTCGTCGGATCGCGCCGGCGGCGCGACGCAAGACGCCGCGACGGCGGCCGCGCAAGTATTGGGTAACGCGCAGACGGTCGCCAGCGCGGCGGAGCAATTGTCGGCCTCGATCCGGGAAATCGGCGGGCAGGTGAGCCAGTCTTCTACCATCGTGGCGCGGGCGGTGGATGCCGGCCGGGTGACGCGCCAGACCATCGAAGCGCTGAATGCCCGGGTGGCGAAGATCGGCGCCGTCGCCGACATGATCGGCGAGATCGCGGCGAAGACCAACTTGCTCGCCTTGAACGCGACGATCGAGGCGGCACGCGCCGGCGATGCCGGCAAAGGGTTTGCCATCGTCGCCAGCGAGGTGAAACAGCTCGCCACCCAGACCGCGCGTTCCACCCAGGAAATCGCGCAGCACATCGCCGAGGTGCGGACCGCGACCGGCGCCTCGGTGACAGCCGTCGGGCAAATTGAAGCTACCATCGGCGAGATCAACGCGATCGCCAGTTCGATCGCCGCGGCGGTGGAGGAGCAAGGCGCCGCGACCGCGGAGATTGCCCGTAATGTGAGCGAGACCGCGACCGTCGCCAACACCATGACCGACCGCACCAGGGAGGCCTCCATCGAAGCCGCCAACACCGGGCAACAGGCGGCGCTGGTCATGCATAACTCTGCCGCGGTCGGCGACGCGATGCGCGACCTGCAACGCGCCGTGGTGCACGTCGTGCGCACCTCGACCAGCGAAGTCGACCGCCGCCGCTTCCGGCGCCGGCCCTGTCTGGTCGATGTCAGTCTCGTGGTGGGCGGTGGGTCGCAGACAGCGTCAATGATCGACATCTCCGAGCGCGGTTGCCTCATCGTGACCGAGCAAAATTGCCGTCCCGGCACCAAGGTCGAAGTTGTGTTGGCACGCTTTGGCAAGCGCATGCCGGGCACGGTGGCAGAGCAAACCGATGACGTCACTCATATCGCGTTCACCGGCGATGCACTGTCGGCCGCGGACGCCGACCAGATCAGCCGGACGACCGTTCCCGACCTGGTGGCGTTGGCGAAGCGCGATCATGGTGGCTTCGTGCAGCGGATCGCCGACGCGGTTGCCGCGGGCGAAACCATCGTGCCGGACAGTGTCACGACACAGCACCGCTGCCGCTTCGGCCGCTGGTACGATAACATCAGTGACCCGGCTATCCGGCGTCTGGCATCGTTCAAGGCGATTGAAGCGCCGCATCATCGGGTGCACGAAGCGGGCCATCAGGCGGTCGTGCTGCTGGGCGCGATGGACCGGACCGGGGCGCAGCAGGCGGTTACGGTGATGCGCCAGGCCTCCGAATTGGTACTACGGCACCTGGACGCGTTCGCGCGGGAATATCCGGCCACGATCGGCCAGGAAGCATCGCTCGCCGCCTGAAGCGTCCTCCGCGATTGGTCTTCGCGATTGCCCCGGTGACGCGCCGCTCAGCCAGTCATGCGACGGTTGGTTGGTCCCACTCCAGCACTGTCACCTCCGGCCAGATCGCCCGCGCCCGCTGCGCCTTGGCACGATGCGATGCCGCGTTATCAAGCGCATGGTTCGGCCGGAGCACCATCGCGAACACGTCGCCCAGCCCGAATGGCGCGACGACGTCCAGCCGATCATCCGCCCGCAGCCGCACGCCGACCGCGTGGGCGACCGAGGCATAGTAACGCAACGACTCGTCCGCGCTGCCGAGCCGCGGATAGGCACAGCCGAAACGCTGGGGGAACCAGCAATGCATCCGCGCCTGGTTGCGCGTTTCCACCGGGCCGACGCAGTCTGCCGTCGCCGCCGCGACCTGCCGGATGATGGCGTCCTCGGCCTCCCAGGAGGGATCGGCTGCGTCGAAATAGATCAGGTCATAGTCGTTGATGCCGGTGCCACGAGGACGGCCGGTCAGCACATTCCACACGGTCTGGTAGAGGCAGCCGGACACCAGGCGCCATTGCGGCAAGGCGACGGTGCGCAGGTGCCGCAGCAGATGCATCAGGCCGGGATCGTCCTGGATGATGGCGATGAAGCGCTTGCAGTCCGGCGGCGGTATGCGGTGCATCAGCAGGACTGCATCGCCTCAGCGATAAATTTCGCGATATCTGTCCGCACCTCGGCTCGATGCTCGATCATGTTGGCGACATTCCGGATCTTTTCCATCATATCATCCGTCCCGGCTTCAGCCATGGCATCGTCGGTCGCCGCCATGGCGCTTTCGGTCGTCGCGTCCGATGCATCGGAGGTAGCTGTGGTCTGATTGCACGCGGCCTCCCCTCGCATAGCCCCGCTCCCTTGCCAACGCGCGCGGCAGCGTCTTATGGGGCCAGGATCATACCCAGAGGACCACCGTCCATGCCAACGCCCGTCGAGACCGTGATCGAAGGCGCCCGCGCCTTCCTGGGCGAGCGGATCACCACCAATGCCGCCCTGCGCGAGCATCACGCGCATGGCCAGGACACCCAGCCGCCGGTGCTGCCGGACGCCGTGGCATTCGTCGAGAGCTCGGAAGAAGCCGCGCGCATGCTCGCACTGTGCCACGCGTCACATGTACCGGTGGTGGCGTTTGGCGCCGGCACCTCGCTGGAGGGCCACGTCACCCCCGTCCGCGGTGGCATCACGCTCGACCTGTCGCACATGACGCGCATCATCGACGTGAGCCAGCCCGACATGGACTGCCGCATCGAGGCCGGCGTGACGCGCGAGCAACTCAACACCCATCTGCGCGACGTCGGGCTGTTCTTTCCTGTCGATCCCGGAACGTCCGCCTGCACCATCGGGGGGATGTGCGCGACGCGCGCCTCCGGCACCAATGCGGTGCGCTACGGCACGATCCGCGAGAACGTGCTGGGCCTGACTGTCGCGCTCGCCGATGGCCGGGTGATCCGCACCGGTGGCCGCGCTCGCAAATCCGCCGCCGGCTACGACCTGACGCGATTGTTCATCGGCTCCGAAGGCACGCTGGGCATCATCACCGAAATCCAGTTGCGCCTGCACGGAATTCCCGAGGCGATGTCCTCCGCCACCTGCCAGTTCTCCACGTTGCGCGACGCGGTGGAGACGGTGATCGCCATCCTGCACACCGGCATTCCGGTGGCACGGATGGAGCTGCTGGACGAGGTGCAGATGCGCGCCTGCATCGCCTTTTCGAAACTGCAAGGCCTGGAAGAGCAACCCACCCTGTTCTTTGAATTTCATGGCACGCCGGCGGCGGTGGCGGAGCAAGCGCAGCAGGCAGAGGAGATCGCGTCCGGGTTCGACGGCCACGGCTTCCGCTGGGCCACCGATCCTGCCGAGCGCGGCAAGCTGTGGCAGGCCCGGCATGATGCGTACTGGGCGTGCCTGGCACTGAAGCCCGGGCATCAGGGGATCGCAACCGACGCCATCGTGCCGATCTCGCGGCTGGATGAGGCGATCCTGGGCGCCAAGGAGGACATCGCCGCATCCGGCCTGACGGCGCCGATCGTCGGCCATGTCGGCGACGGGAATTTCCATACCGTGATCCTGGTGCCGCCGGAGCCTGACGGACTGGCACGCGCCTGGGAGCTGGACAGGAAGATTGTGGCACGCGCGCTTTCGCTGGGCGGGTCATGCAGCGGCGAGCATGGCGTCGGCATCGGCAAACGCGAGTTCCTGGCGCAGGAGCATGGCGAGGAAGCACTGGCGGTGATGCGCTCGGTGAAGCAGGCGTTGGACCCGCGGGGGATTTTGAACCCGGGAAAGATTTTCCTGAATTAGAATGTCATTCCCCCGTCATTGCCAGGACCGCGAGCGAAGCGTGGCGGGGCGAAGCAGTCGCGGTTAAAGCTGCGTGGTCATGACCGAGATTGCGCCGTCCCGCCACGCTTCGCTCGCGGTCCTGGCAATGACAGGTGCGGCACGTCAGAACGGGCCCCCTCACCCAACCTCCCGATAAATCTTCGCCCGCTTCCTGACCGGATCGAGCAATGACCAGTCCCCTTGCTCTACCTCAAATCCCTTCGGGAACGGCGGCCGCACTTCCATGTCCAGCGACCGCATCACCCGATCGTCGCGGTAGTAGCATTGCAGAATGATGCGCGTGAGCAATTTCAACGGCTCGCCGCCGGCATCGCGGAACCGCGCCGCCACCGCGTCCCGCTGCGCTGCATCCAGATCGGCGAATGTCCCGCCCGCCAGTTGGTCCAGCATCTGCATCGCCGCCTGTACCTGCGCCGCATCACGCCCGAAGCTGCGCAGAATGTCGGCAAAGATCGCGTCATCCGCCGCCGAGGGCACGCCATAAGTACTGCTCTCTGGGATCATCATCGCGGCGACACACCGCAAGGAACGCACCTGTCCCGCCGACAGCGTCGTTGTCTCGCTCATGGGTTTGCCTCAATCGAACAAAGTGGCCAGGCGGCGCTTCATGCTGTCTGCGACATAGAGTGCCAGCGCCTGGATGGTGCGGGTGGGATTAACGCCGGCCGAGGTGACGAAGATGCTGCCGTCGACAATGAACAAGTTCTTCACGTCGTGGGAGCGGCCCCATTCGTTGACGACGGAACGCGCGGGATCGGTGCCCATCCGCGCTGTGCCCATCAGATGCCAACCGCCTTCGGCGATCGGCGATTCGAAACCGACGTCGAACGCACCCGCCGCGCGCAGGATCTCCGTCCCACGCGCCACCCCATGGTTCAGCATCCGCTTGCTGTTTTCGCTCAGCGTGTAATCGATCTTCGGCGCGGGAATGCCATTGGAGTCCTTCAACACGGGGTCGAGTGTGACGCGGTTATGTTGCTCCGGCAGGTCCTCGCAGATCGCCACCATGCCCGTCCGGTGTCGGAACAATCTGCGATAGGCGCGATGGTGGCCCTCACCCCAGGGAATGCGCCCGGTCTCCAGGCCATGCACCGCCGCCGTCAGCGCGCCCTGCCCGCGGGCGAATTCGAATGTATAGCCACGCACAAAGCCGCGCGACCGGTCGGTCTCGTAGAACTCCTGGCTCCAAATGCAATTGCCCGGACCGTGATTGCCGTCCAGCTCCGCCTCGAAATGGCCGAAGATGCGGGCATAGGGATGAAACATCAGGTTCCGGCCCACCACACCGCTGCTGTTCGCGATGCCGTTGGGGAACTTCCCCGACACCGAGTTCAGCAGCAGCCGCGGCGTGCCGACGCCATTGCAGGCGACCACCACCACTTCCGCCGGTTGGAAGATCTGCTTGCCATCGGCGTCGTAATACACGACCCCGGATGCCATGCCATGTTCGTTCAGCGTGATCTCCCGCACCCGGCAGCGGGTGCGCAGCTCGACGCCGGCGCGAATGGCAATCGGCCAATAGGTGATGTCGGTGCTGGCCTTCGCCCCCTGCGCGCAGCCTGCGATGCAATGCGCCAGGTTGATGCACTTCGCACGCCCTTCGTAATCCACCGAGGCGATCGCACTGTCCGATGGCCACCAGTGCCAGCCCAGCTTGTTCAGCCCGCGCGCCAGCATCGCGCCCGATTTGCCGAGAGGCAGCGGCGGCATCATCGGCTGATGCGGCGGATACGCGGGGTCGCCGGCCAGGCCGGAAACTCCCGTGATGCGGTCGTTCTCGTCGTAGAACGGCTCCAGCGTCGTGTAGTCGATCGGCCAGTCGTCGGCCACGCCGTCCAGCGTGCGCACGCGGAAATCCGACGGGTGGAAGCGCGGGAAATGCCCCGCATACAGCACGGTCCCGCCACCAACGCCGTTGAAATTCACCACCTGAATGGCGGAGTTTTCGCCGTTGATCGGATAGTCCGTGTCGCGCGCCCGGCGGTTGGGATTTGCGTTGAATTCGTTGAGGGCACGCGCTTCCCAATCGCGATGGGCGCTGGGATAGTCCGATGGAGTCATCCACTCGCCTTGCTCCAGGCAAAGGATGTGCATCTTGGTCTCGGCGAGACTCCAGGCGACCGCCGCGCCGGATGCGCCCGCGCCAATGATCAGAACGTCAACTGGTGCCGTCATTCTGGTGTCCCGTCCTCGGTTCCGTCGCGGCAGTCGAGGCCGCCGCGTACGCGTTTGTCAACGGGTCGACGTGACGGGTCGGCGTGACCGGTCGACGTGAGGGCCGCCGGCTCCCCGTCATTGCGAGCCCCCGAGCGAAGCGCGGCGGGACGAAGCAACTTCGTTCGGCAAAGCCTGCGGACGGTCCGTGTGCCCGCAACGCCGGGATTGCGTCGTCCCGCCACGCTTCGCTCGCTGTCCTCGCAATGACATGCGGCGCGTGACTCCAGCTGCCACGCGCGTGACCCAACACTGCTACGATGGCGACTGCATCCGCGCCAGACCCGACACCCGTAGCACGACTCCGTCACCACCCGTGCGGCTGCGGATTTGCTCCACTTCCAACGCCCATTCCTTGCGCGCCTCGGCAATCTCGCTCTCCACGCCGCGGCCTTTGAGGAACAAGCACTCGCCGTCGGGCAACAGCAGGGGCGCGGCATAGGCGAGCAAGCGCGGCAATGGCGCCAGCGCACGCGCTGTCACCAGTGGCGCGGGGTCAACGACCGCATCCGCGATTTTCGCGGCCACGACATGAACCGGTGCCCCCGTCACCCGCGCCGCTTCCCGCAGGAATGCCGCCTTTGCCTGATCTTGCTCAATCAGATCGAACGGTACGCCGAACGCAATCGCCAGCACCAGCCCAGGGAAACCCGCGCCTGATCCCAGATCGATCGCACGCGCCGGACGCCGGCGCCACACATCCGCCAGTTGCAGACTGTCGGCGACGTGCCGCGTCCACAGCAACGGAACATCGCGCGGGCCCACCAGGTTGACCGCGCGGTTCCAGCGCAGCAGCAACTCGACATAGCGTCGCAAGGCCGGCGGCGCGTCCGGCGGCACGTCTGACTGGCGCATTCCACCGGTATACGCCACCGCCACCAGCGCCGCGCCTCGAAACTGCCGCCCTGCGGCTTGAGGCGCGCCCCTGCCGCCGCTATGACGGGCCGCACGTCATGGCCGGACTGGACGCGGCGATCCGCGCCCGCAAGGGCGGGGGTGCATTGCCGGGTCCAGCCCGGCCATGGCGATATAGCAGGAAACGCAGGCCGGTGGATCCGCAGGTTCTCGTCGAAAACGTCCTGAACGCGCTCGTCGCCGGCATCACCATTGGCTGCATCTACGGCCTGATGTGCATCGGCCTCGGCCTGATCTTCGGCATCATGGAAATCGTCAATTTCGCCCAGGGCGAGTTCATGATGCTGGGCATGTTCGCCAGCCTCTATCTGGTATCGGTCACCGGCGCACTTGCCTTCCTCGGTCCCGACATTGCCCCCTTCGTCGGCGCGCTTTGCGCCGGGCCCATCGTGTTCGCCGGCGGCGCGCTGATCTACAAGTTCATTATCGGCCGCGTTTCCGGCATGCGCACCGCCAGCGTCACCAGTGACAGCCGCTTCGGCCAGTTGATCGTCACGCTCGGCATTTCATTGATGTTCCAGAACGGCGGCCTGCTGTTGTTCGGCTCCACGCCGCAAACGGTGCGCACGCCGCTCGCCGCCCGCGCCTTCCTGATCGACGGGTTCTATGGCGACGACGTCGTGTTCATCAACAAGGCGCGGCTGGTGGCCTGCGTCATCGCCATCGTGGTGGCTGCCTCGCTGTATCTGATGATGGAATACACGCGCCTGGGCAAGGCGATGCGCGCCGCGGCCGACAACCCCACCGCCGCAACCTACATGGGCATCGACGTCGACCGCACCTATCGCCTCGCCTTCGGCATCGGCAGCGGCATCACCGCGATCGCGGGCGGCTTGATGGCCACCTACCTGTCATTCGACCCGTTCATCGGCTTCGCCTACGTGGTGATCATGTATTCCGGCGTGGTGCTGGGCGGCATGGGCAGCATCATGGGCGCCTTCTGGGGCGGGCTGACCGTGGGCTTCGTGCAGCAATGCTCTGCGCTGGTGCTGCCGCCGCAATTGCAGAACGCCGCGATCTTCGTCGTCTTCCTGCTGATCGTCCTGCTGCGTCCCCAGGGCTTGTTCGGCCGCTCGGCGGAACGCGCATGAGGCACGGTGCCGGCATCCGTCTGCGTCGCGACAGCATCGCGCTGGCGGTAGTCGCGATTGCCTACGTCGCGGCAGCGAGCCTCGTCCACAACAGCTACTACCAGTTGATCATGACGCTGGTGCCGATCTGGGCGGTGTTCGGCGTCTCGTGGAACATCCTGTCCGGCTATGGCGGACAGTTGTCGTTCGGCCACGCCTCGTTCTTCGGCGCCGGCGCCTACACCGTGACGCTGACGCTGGTGTATTGGGGCCTGACGCCCTGGGTCGGCATTCCCCTGGGCATGCTGGTCGGCGCGCTTGCCGCGGTGCTGATCGGCACGCCGACCTTCCGCCTGCGCGGCCATTATTTCGCATTGGCGATGCTGGCCTATCCGCTGGCAATTCTATACGTGCTGGAATACCTGGGCTTCCAGGAAATGTCGCTGCCGATGCACAGCGTGCATCCGGCGTTCTACATCCAGTTCAAGGATCCGCGCTTCAACACCTACCTCGCGGTCGGTATGCTCGTTCTGGGCATGATCATCTGCATGCTGGTGGAGAACTCGCGCTTCGGCCTCGCCTTGTTCGCGGTGCGACAGAACGAGCTGGCCGCCGAGGCAGCCGGCATCGACTCCTGGCGCTGGAAAATGCGCGCGCTGATCGTCTCCGGCATGATCGCCGCCGCGGCCGGAGGCTTGTACGCCTGCGTCCTGCTGGTGGTAACACCTGACTCCGTGTTCGGCATGCTGGTCTCGGCCCAGGCCGTGGTGGTGACCCTGTTCGGCGGCCTCGCCGGGCTGTGGGGGCCGGTGATCGGCGCTGCCATCCTGGTGCCGCTGGCGGAATCACTGAACGCGGAACTGGGCAATATCCTGCCTGGCATCCAGGGCGTGGTGTACGGCGCCGCCATCATCATCATCATGCTCGCCGCGCCGGAGGGCTTGTACTGGACGGTGCGCGACCGTTTGTTCCGCCGCGTTCCGCCGCCGCCGCCGCGCGTGCCCGCTACACTGCCGGCGCTTGCCACCACCGCCGCGTTGCCGCATGGCGTGCCCTTGCTGCAGGTGAAGGGGCTGTCAAAAACCTTCGGCGGCCTGCGCGCGGTCAGTGAAGTGAGTTTCACCGTCAATGCCGGCGAGATCCTCGGCATCATCGGACCGAACGGCGCCGGCAAGACCACCTTGTTCAATCTGCTGAACGGCGTGCTGCCCGCCGATGAAGGCACCGCGCTGCTGGCGGGCCGATCGATGCTCGGCCGCAAGGTGCACCAGGTGTGCCGCATGGGCGTCGGCCGCACCTTTCAGGTGGTGCGCAGCTTTCCGCGCCTGCCGCTGATCGACAACGTCGTGGTGGGTGCCTACGGCGCCGGATTGTCGGACCACGCGGCGCTCGATTCCGCGGTTGCTGCCCTGGCGCGCGTCGGGCTGCACCGCCAGGCCGCCACGCCGGCCGGGCAACTCACCAACAAGGAACTGCGGCTGATGGAGCTGGCGCGCGCGCTCGCCGGCCATCCGCGTTTGCTGCTGCTGGACGAGACGCTCGCCGGCCTCGGCCGCGACGAATGCAACGACGTGCTGGATGTGCTGGCGGCGCTGCGCGACGAAGGCATGACCGTCGCGATCATAGAACATACGATGCATGCCATGCTGCGGCTGGCCGACCGGTTCGTGGTTCTGGACCATGGCCGCGTGCTGGCCAGTGGCGAGCCGCGCGAGGTGGTGGAAGACCGGGCGGTGATCGAGGCGTATCTCGGCAGCAAATGGCTGGCGCGGCAGAATGCTTGAAGTTCGCAATCTCTCGGTCGCCTATGGCGGCCTGCGCGCGCTGACCGACGTTTCCCTCAGCGTGGGCGAGGGCCAGTTCGTCACCGTCGTCGGCCCCAACGGTGCCGGCAAATCCACATTGTTCAAGACCATCTGCGGCGTGGTGCCACCGGCGCAGGGCAGCATAACGTTCCAGGGTCAGGATCTGCTGCGCCGGCCCGCCGCCGCCCGCGCGCATCTGGGCATCGCGCATGTGCCCGAGGGCCGCCAGGTGTTTCGCACCCTGACGGTGCGCGAGAACCTGGAAATGGGCGCCTACACCAAGGCTGGCCACGCGCAATGGCATCACACCCTCGACCGCATCCACGCCCTGTTCCCCATCCTGCACGAACGCGCCCACCAACTCGCCGGCACCCTCTCGGGCGGTGAGCAACAGATGCTGGCGATCGGAAGGGGGCTCGCGTCAGCGCCGAAACTGCTGATGCTGGATGAACCGTCGATGGGGCTCGCACCCGCGATCGCCGACACGATCTTCGAACGCGTTTCACAAATCCATCGCGAGGACGGCCTGACCATCCTCCTGGTCGAGCAACGCGTGGCTGAGGCACTGGAACTCTCCGATCACGGCTATGTGCTGGAAACCGGGCACATGGTGCTGGATGGACCATACGAGACGCTGCTGGCGGACGATCGCGTCCGCCGTTCGTATCTCGGATTGACGGATGCATAGTACGAAGAAGGGAGAACGCTCATGACGCAATCAACCATTGGACGCCGCGGCACGCTTGGCCTTGGCCTCGCCGCGGGAGCAGCGGCACTGGCGCCGCGCGCGTTGCGGGCGCAGGCCAAGGACGTCGAGATCGCCATGCTGGTGCCGCTGTCCGGTCCGTGGGCGCGTCAGGGCATCCTGGAAAAGTTTGGCGCCGAGATGGCCGTCGACGACGTGAACAAGGCGGGCGGCATCAAGGCGCTGGGCGGTGCGAAGCTGAAGCTGCTGCAATTCGACACGCAGGACACGGCGGAGAAGGCCAAGGACGCGGCGCAGCGCATGCTGGCGCAGAACCCGGATCTGGTCGGCGGCTTCGGCTGCTGGCTCTCCACCTTCACGCTGGCCGCCACCGAGGTGACCGAGCGCGCGCATCTGCCCTGGCTGACATTGTCCTATTCCGACGCGATCACCGGCCGCGGCTATAAATATGTCTTCCAGTCCTCGCCGACCGCGGTGCAGCAGGCCGAGGACATGGTGCCGGTGATCATGGCGCTGGCCGAGAAGGCAACTGGCAAACGCCCCACCAAGGTCGCCTCGATCGGCGACAACACCGCGGCTTCGGTCAGCTTCCGCAAGCCGATCGATTCGCATGTCCTGAAGGACCAGAAGCTGACCGAGGTGATCCACGAAATTTATACGCCGCCGCTGAGCGACGCCACCACCCTGGTGCAGCCGGTGCGCGCCGCCCGCCCGGACTTCGTATTGCTCACCTCAACCAACGTTCCGGACGACAAGCTATTGCTCGATGATTTCAACCAGTTCGGCATGCCGCCGTCGAAGCTGCCGCTGATCGGCAATGGCGGCCACTGGGCGGTGCCGGAGCTGTTGAAGAACACCAGCAAGGACGAGCTGGAAGGCACGCTGGTGGGCCTCGCGAACTGGCCCGGCAAGGCGGTGGAAGACGTGTCGCAGCGATTCATCAAGCGCACCGGCGAGCCGTGGTTCGGTCACGATTCGATTTTCGCCTATGCGCACGTGATGATCCTGGCGGCGGCGCTGGAAAAGGCCGGCGCGGCCGACCGCGAGAAGGTGAACCAGGCGATCCATGCCATCGATACCACCACCGGCCCGGCGCTGTTCTTTCCCGGCCATCACCTGCAATACGACGCACAGGGCCGCCGCGTCGGCGCCAAGATGGTGATGGTGCAGTGGCAGGACGGCAAGCCGATAACGGTGTTCCCGCCCGACGTCGCGGTGGCCGCGGCGAAGTGGAAGGCCTGACGCCATGCCGGAACCTTACCAAGTCTATGCCGTACGTTACGCGCACAACCCGAACGCACGGCGCGTCAACAATTTCATCGGTGGCGATCCGCATGACGGACCGATGCCGCTCGACTACTTCGTCTGGGCCATCAAAGGCCCGGACGGCACGTTCGTGTTCGATACCGGCTTCGATGCGGCAATGGGAGAGAAGCGGGCGCGGCAGTTCCTGCGTTCCCCGTCCGTCGGCTTGCAGGCGGTCGGTGTCGAACCGCATGACGTGCGCGATGTGATCCTGTCCCACATGCACTACGACCATTGCGGCAACTACGACCTGTTCCCCGCTGCCCGCTACCATCTCCAGGACATCGAGATGGCATATTGCACCGGCCGGTGCATGTGCCATGCCGGCTTGCGCGGCCCGTTCGAGGAAGCGGACGTGGTCGCCATGGTGCGCAAGGTCTTCGCCGGCCGCGTGGTGTTTCACGACGGCGTGGACGAACTGGCGCCGGGCCTGACGCTGCACCACGTCGGCGGACATTCGAAGGGCTTACAGGTGGTGCGCGTTTGGACACAGCGCGGCTGGATGGTGCTGGCCTCCGACGCCAGCCATTTCTATGCCAACATGGAGGAAGGCCGCGCCTTCCCGATCCTGCACAGCCACGAGGACACGCTGGCGGGCTACGAAACAATGCGCAAGCTGGCCAGCGCACCGAACGCGATCATTCCGGGTCACGATCCGCTGGTGCTGGCGCGCTATCCGGTGGCGAAGCCCGGGCTGGACGGCATTGCGGTGCGATTGGATGTGGCGCCGGGCTGAAACTCACCCACGGCGCGCGTGCCTCAACCGCGGCGCACCGCGACTACGAGCCCACTGCTCCAGGCAAGGCTGACGAGGCACAGTTCCGCGCGATCAGCCAGCGTGGCGAGCAAGCGCGGCACCCTGGGCCCATGCCCTTCAGGCCAACTCGCTTGCGGCAGCATGTCGTCGATGATGTAGAATCCACCCGGGCGCAGCAGTGACAACGTCTGGTCCAGCATTTCGTATTTGCCGATCATGGCGTCGGCGAAAACCAGGTCGAAGCTGCCGCGCGCGGCGGCAGTCCCGGTCGCCGTCAACCGCGTCAGGAACGCGGCCGCATCTTCGGTAATGATCTCAAGCCTCGGGTCGCTGCCCAGCACCTCGCGTGCAATCGCCTGTGCAGTGGGATCGATATCGACACTGACCAGCGTCGCACTCGGATCCATGCCATCGAGCAACCACGCAGTGGCCAATCCGGTTCCGGTCCCGAGCTCAAGCAGGTGTCCACCCGGCTTCGCAGCGGCAAGTGCGCGCATCAACGCGCCGGTGCGCGGTTCGGAAGGCATCGGAAAGCCAAACAATCCGGTGCGGCGCTCGATCTCCGCGAGAGCCGCCGGCGGCCGATTGATCGCGAGGTCGTCCATGCCGCGCCCCCTTCCTGGTATGGCTTCCGCCGATTGGACTCGCAAACCGCATTGGTGTGCAATAGTGCCCGACACCACCGGGAAGGAGGAAACCATGGCCCAGCAGCCCTCGACCGCATCGCGCGACCGCGTCCGCAAGACCGTCCCCAAGCTGATCGAGTACACTGAAACGGTATTGTTCGGCGACGTGTGGGAGCGCCCGCAGCTTTCCAAGCGCGACCGCAGCCTGATCGTCGTCGCCACGCTGATCTCCACCTACCGCCCAGAACAATTGCGCGGCCATCTGCAACGCGCACTGGTCAATGGCGTGACCAAGGAGGAACTGTCCGAGGTCATCACCCACCTCGCCTTCTATGCCGGCTGGCCGGCAGCGATGACCGCGGCCAACGTCGCGCGCGAAGTGTTCGAGGAAAACCCGTAAGAGGACGCGAGCCATGCAGGCGGGATTCATCGGCCTCGGCACCATGGGTGCCAGCATGGCCGCGAACTTGCAAAAAGGTTTGAAAGCGCGCGGCGACACGCTGGTGGTGCACGACATCCGCCGCGACGCCGCCGCTCGCCACCTGCGCGAGGGCGCCACGTGGGCGGATTCGCCGCAGGCGGTGGCCGAACAAAGCGACGTGATCTTCACCTCGCTGCCCGGCCCGCCGGAATTCGAATCCGTCGCCGCCGGCCTGCTGGCCGGCATCCGCAAGGGCACGGCATATTTCGATCTGACAACCAACTCGCCGACCGTCGTGCGCAAGGCGCACGATGCGTTCCTCCAGAAGGGCGCCCACCTGTTCGATGCTCCGGTCAGCGGCGGGCCGCGCGGCGCCGCCTCCGGCAAGCTCGCCATCTGGTGCGGCGGCGATGCGGACGTGTTCGAGCAATGGCAGCCAGTGCTCGACATGATCGGCGACGCGGCCCGCTATATCGGCCCGATCGGCGCCGGATCGGTGGCCAAGCTGGTGCATAATTGTTTCGGCTACATCGCCACCGCCGCGGCGGCGGAGGTGTTCAGCATGGGCGTGAAGGCCGGCATCGAGCCGCTGGCGATCTGGGAGGCAGTCCGCCAGGGCGCGATCGGCCGCCGCGGCGCCTTCGATTCGCTGACCGACCAGTTCCTGCCCAACAAATACGAACCGCCAGCCTTCGCGTTACGCCTTGCGCACAAGGACGTATCGCTGGCCACCGGCCTGGGGCGCGAACTGAATGTGCCGATGCGGCTGGCGAATCTCGCGCTGGCAGATCTGGCGGAGGGCCTCAATCGCGGCTGGGGCGACCGCGATTCCCGCTCGATCATGCTGTGCCAGTTGGAACGGGCAGGCGTGAAGATCGAAGTCGATCCGCAACGTCTCGCCGAAGCGCTGGATAACAAGACGAAGAACGGCTAAAGCGCCCGCTGCTCGCGGGCCGTGTTGAACGCGGGCAAAATCGCGCTACCAAGCGCAATGCACGAAGCGGGGAGGTTTGGCCATGTGGTCCGCATCAACTCGTGCCTTGTTCGGCTTCATCGCCGCCGCGATCTCGGTGCTGACGTTCCACCAGGGCATGATCGCCTTGCTGCACGCCACCGGGACGTCGCCCTACACGCCCTATCGCACCACGCCGATCCCGCCTTGGGGCGTGCCGCTGATCGCGGACTTGTGTTTCTGGGGCGGGCTGTATGGCCTGGTGTTCGGCCTGCTGCTGCCGCGCTTCACCTGGCCGATCTGGTTGTGTGGCCTGATCCTGGGCTGCATCGCGGCGCTGGTCGGGATGTTCGTGGTGGCGCCGATCAAGGGCGCGGCGATCGCCGATGGCTGGCACGCCTGGCCGATCGCCCGTTCGTTGCTGATCAACGGATTCTGGGGACTGGGCGTGGGGCTGATCCTGCCGTTGATGCTGCCGCGCAATTTGCGACGGCCTCGCACCGCTTGATCCCCTTCCTTTGCCCCACGCCGCCTGACCCTCTGCCCTACGCCGCTTGCTCCAGCGTGGAGCCGCTATCCAATGTGGTGGCGCGGCGCAGGTCGCGCGGCCGCGATTCATCGTGCGGCCGGCCACGATGCATAGTGCAGCGGTTGTCCCAGATCACCAGGTCGCCGACCCGCCACCGATGGCTGTAGACGAACCGCGGCTGCGTGGCATGCGCGGTCAGGTCCCACAACAGCAGCCGTCCCTCCGCCACCGGCCAGCCGACGATGTGCGAGGCATGTGCTGACAAATACAGCGTCTTGCGCCCCGATCCCGGATGATGGCGCACCAGGCGCTGCGGCGAGGGCGGATATTTCTCGCGCTCGCCCGGCGGGAACTCGGTGAACCCGATCTGGCCGCGCGACCAAAAGATGTCGTGCTGCGCCACCAGCCCGTCGATCTCGTCACGCATGCGTTCCGGCAGCGCATCGTAAGCCGCGCGCATGTCGGCGAACTCGGTCTCGCCGCCGCCCAGCGTCGAGGGCGGCGGCACCGCCACCGCGTGCAGCATGCCCAACACCACCGGCACCGGCATATAGGACGCATCGGTGTGCCATAGCCGGTTGCCGAGACTGTCCAGCCGGCGCCGGTCCTCCCGCGCGCGGATGCGATTGTCCTCGTCGAGATTCGAAATGTCGCCGATCTGCGGAATCGCCAGTTGCCGCCTGCCGCCTTGCAAGGCGGCGCGACCGATCTCCAGCGGCCCGAACGCCGCGGCAAAATCGCGCAACTGCGCATCGGTCAACTGTTGATCGTGGATTACCAGGACAGAGTAGCGGTCAATCGCATCCCAAATCGCCCGGACCGCCGGCGCATCGATCGGCCGGCCGAGGTCGATGTCGGACACCGCCGCGGCGAATTCGGGCGTAATTGGATGCACGTCCATGGTTCAATCTCCTCCCCGCCGGCGGCCGGAATCAGGCTGGCTGTTTTTGCCCGGGATCAATCCAGCCGACATTGCCGTCGCTGCGCCGATACACCACGTTCAGCGCGCCGGACTCTCGGTTGCGGAACATCAGCAGCGGCTGGTCCGCGAGGTCCATCTGCATCACCGCCTCATCGACCGAGAGCCGGCTGATCTCGGTCGATTGCTCTGCGATCACGGTGGTGGCGGCAGTGGCGCCCGAACCATTGGCCGGTTCGGTTTCATTGTCCGTGCGTTCCAGCACGAACTGCCGTGCGGCCTCCGGACGCTCGCGGTTGGCAAGCTCACGCGCATGCTCGTTCACCCGGCGGCGGTAGCGGCGCAGACGCTTGGCAATATGCTCTGCCGCGTCATCGAACGCGGTGTTGGCATCGAGCGCCTCGCCTTCGGCGCGCAGCAGCAGGCCACGCCCCGCATGCAGGTTGATGTCGCAGGTGAAGAAGCTGCGCGCCCGGCTGAACGTCACCTGCACTTCCTGGGCATGGCCGAAGTACTTGGTGGCGATCGTTTCAAGATGCGATGACACACGTTGGCACAAGGCATCGGACAGATCGAGTTGCTTGCCGGAGACGGTGATCTGCATGTGTCTCTCCCCTCGGCTGAACAGGACGAAAGCAGCGGCTGGGACGCGGTGGCATGAGCCGCGACCGGCCGGGTCCGGCGCTGCAAGGGGCCGGACCGGACAGGCATTCGCCGGCGCTGCACCGCGACGGGGACGTGCAGCGCCGGCCGGTATTTGGCCACGCCCCGGTGGCGAATGTCTACGCCCCACCCCGGCCTGTTGCCGGCAGGCCCCCATGGTGGCGCGCGGTTGTGAACAAAGCCTTAAGCGACGATGCCGCCGACCGCCGCGCAGGGATGTCGCCGACCGCCGCGCAGGAATGTCGCGGATGGCCATGCATGGCCTGTCGCCGATGGCCGCGCGTGGGACGTCGCCGACGGCCGCGCGTGGGATGTCGTCGACGCCAGTGGATGGGACGTTGCCGATGGGCGCGCGTGGGATGTCGCCGATGGCCGCGCATGGGACGTCCCGGATGGCCGCACGTGGCGGGATGGAAGCATGCTGGCCGCCCGCCCGATATACTCCGCGTTCGATGCCATCGGGTGCGGTCGAGCCGGGCTTTGAACGGCGGCATAAGAATGGAGGCGCCGACCATGACAACAACTGCGTTTCGTGCCGCCGGGTATCCATGGCGCCTGCACTGCGGCGCTCAGGTGATCGAGCATAATCTGCGCGAGGCGGTTGACCGCGCGGGTGCGAAACGCGGCATGGTGCTTTGCTCGCCCTCCATCAACCGGCGCACCGATATCGTCCGGCGTATCGAAGCCGCGCTCGGCGAGCGCTATGGCGGCGTATTCGACGGCATAGAGAAGGACTCCACCTATGGCTCGGTGCGTGCTGCCACCGGGGCCTCGCGTGACGCCGCGGCCGATCTGCTGATCGCCGTCGGCGGCGGCAGTGTGATCGTCGCCACGCGTGCGGTGGCGATCTTCCTGGCAGAGCGAGGCGATCCGTTCCAGATCATGACGCAGTACCCGGAAGGCAAGCCGGCCTACAGCCCTCGCTTGCTCGCGCCGAAGCCGCCGATCATCAATATCCCGACGACGCCGACCAGCGCGATGAACCGGGCAGGGACGGGCTTGAAGAATCCCGCGCTCGACCATCGGATGGAATATTTCGATCCGAAAACGCGGCCACAGGCGATCTTCCTCGATGCGGATGCGCTGCTGAGCACACCGCACCCGCTGCTTTGCTCCACCGCGACCACCGTGTTCGCTGGCACAGTGGCCGGGATGGCGCAGATCAACGTCAATCCGCTGGCCGAGGGTGACCGCGATCACGCCTTCCGACTGGCCTATCGCGCCTATCAGCGGCTGGCGGATGAGAGTGACGACCCGACGCTGCGAATCGAGCTTGCCATTGCGGCATTGCAACAGAACCGCGGCGAGGATGACGGATTCAGCCGGTCTCGCGGCGGCGCGTTTGCCGGTAACTATGCCGTCTCCACGGCGCTGCATGTCCGCTACCCGCATGTGGGACAGGGTGAATCGACCTCGGTGGTGCATGCGGCAAAGATTCGTCTCTCCGATGCGGTGGATGCGCGATCGGCGCGTCAGGTGGCCGAAGCGCTCGAAGTCTGGCGCGAGGGGATGGAGGCACGGCCGGCGGCGCTCGCGGTGGCTGATAGACTGGACATGCTCTATGCGCGCACGGGCATGCCGACGCAGTTGCGGCAATTGCAAATTCCGCGCGGGGAACTGCGGGCGATCGCCAACGAGACGGTGAAGAACTTCAATGCCAACGCGGGGATGCGTTCAGCAGAAGACCAGATCGAGGACGCGCTGCGATTGCTGGAGGCGGCATACTGAGCGAGGCGGCGCTGCGACGTCCCAGAGGGTGGTTTCCCAGAGGGTGGTTGAACTTGCGATCATCGCGCCCCGGCTTGCCGCGCCCCGGCTTGCCGCGCCTGGACTGCGCGGCGGCAAACACCGCGAGTACCGCCCAGTCCTCCTCGATCGCCGCTGGCATGGCCGGTCCTGCCTTGCCGGTCACCCAGTGATGCGACGAAATACCGCTTCGGGAATCCGTCGATGATGCAAAGCCGGGAGTCCGTCCAGACGGCCTAGACCTCTGCCACCGCGCGCGGCAGATTTCCCACCGTCTCTATCCCCCGTAGCACCGCCAGCAGCCGTCGCGCCTTTGCCTCGGGCAGCGCCCGGGACGCGCAGTCCAGGAACTTCGCCTCCAGCAGTTCCAGCGGCAGCGGGTTGGCAGCGCCGCGACCGATCGCCTGGCCGACACGCTGGGTCAACACGCGGCCATCAGTGAGCGTCACCCGCACCTCCGCACCGAAATGCTCGCCGCTGTTGTCCATCCGCATCTCGGGATGCGGAGCGGCATAAATCCGCGGCAGCAGCGCCTGCACCGCCGCATCGCGGTAGGTGTCATCGAAGAAATGCTCCAGCTTCACGGCGCGGTCGATCAGTGCCCGCGCCAGGCAGTATTGCACGCTGAATTTCGCATCCAGATCACTGGTCGGCACCGGCCGGTTGGTGTGCGCGAGGCGCCGCGGATGGGTCCAGGAATCCACCCGTTCCACCATGCCAGGAGTCAGGTCGTGCGCGCGCACCAGCATCAGCATGGCATCCACCGCCGGATGCGTGCTGCCGCAGCACGGATACTGCTTGATGCCGACCCCGGGCTGCACGATGTCCCAGGGATCGGCCCAGCCGCGGGTGATCGCCTCGGCATTGAAATTCCCCGCGCCGTTGAACACCAGCAGGAAGCCCTGCTTATGCTCCAAGGCGCCGGGATTGGCGGTGAAGCCGTCGGCCGCGAGCAATGCCGCAAGCAGCCCGTTGCGTGAGCAATGGCCGACATGCAGCGGCTTGGTCATGGTGCCGAAATTCGCCTTCACGCCGGAGGCGAACGACGTTGCCAGTCCCAGCGCGACCGCGATCCGTTCCGGCGGCAAGCCCAGCATATGGCAGCACGCAGCGGTGGCGCCGAATACGCCGAGGGTTGCGGTCGGGTGCCAGCCCTTTTCGTAATGCTGGAAATTCACGCCGCTGGCGATGCGGCTCTCGGTCTCGAAGCCGGTGACGAAGGCGGCGATGAAGGCGCGACCATCGGCGCCGCGCGTCTCGGCAAGAGCAAACAGGGCCGGAACGATCGGCGCGGAAGGATGGCCGCCGAGTGTGTTGCTGACGTCGTCGTAGTCCAGAGCGTGCGCGGCGGTGCCGTTGATCAGCGCGGCGTCCAGCGGCGCGGTGCGGCGGTTGGTGCCGAAGATCAGGCATGGGCCGGCGGATGCGCCGGCGGTGGTCACGCGATCGACGATGCGCGCGCAAGGTTCCATCGCGCCGGCCAGGGTGCAGCCGATCGTGTCCAGGATTGCAACCTTCGCCCAATGCACCGCTTCCGGCGGCAAGTGCTCGTAGCGCACGGCGGCGATGCGTTCGGCCAGGGCGGCGGCGATGGTCATGGCGGCGTCCTCCTTCGTGTCAGTCGCCCGCTTGGCTCGCCTGTTTGCTGCCTGAAAGCATCATGTCGAGCAAGAGCGTCGCCACGCCGAGCACGATCGCGGAATCGCCGACGTTGAAGATATAGGGAAACGGGTCGAACGTCCCGAGATGCAGGTGGAGGAAGTCCACCACCTTGCCGTATTGCACGCGGTCCGCGACGTTGCCGAGCGCGCCTCCCAGGATGGCGCCCACCGCTCCCGACACGCGCGCATGCTCTGCCTTCACCAGCCACACCACCAGCGCGACGATGACGGCAAGCGCGACCGGGATCAGCACGATCCAGGCGAAGCTGTAGCGGAACATGCCGAAGGTGATGCCGAGGTTCCAGGTGAACACGGCATTCAGGATGAAGGGCACGAGGGTGATCGAGCCGCCGTCCCGCAGCACCGGTGCGCCCAGCACGAGCGCCTTGCTGATCTGGTCCAGTAGCACGACGACGGCGGCAAGCCCCAGTCCAAACGCGACGCGGGAGCGATGAGTCACTCAGAGCACTCCCGCACCGAATGTCATCGCGTGGGCCGTAGCGACGAAGCAATTTCGTTCGAGGCGGAGCCTTTGCTCGTCTGCGAGCCGCTGTTGCATCCACGGGCGGACTGGTCCCCAGGCCGGTGGCCAACCTGCAATCACACGGGGGGGGCGCTGGTGTCGCACTTGTCTGACCCTCGACACTAGACCGCCATCGTCCGCTTCTGGTGGGCACGACCCAGGCGGGCGGATTCCTCGTGGTGGTCGGCGATCACCCGCACGCCGTCGTTCAGCCGCTGGATGATCGTGGCGGGTGTGCCGCCCTCCAGGAAGGCGATGGCGTTCTTCCTGCACGCCGCCAGCACGCGGTCGCGCGCCGCCTGCATCTCGGGCGGATAGGGATCGCGGCGCAGCGTGGTGTAGCCGAGCGCAAGCCCGAGGTCGCCGGGGCCCATCTCGGCGAAGCCGAGGCCGGGAACGGCACAGATTGCCTCGCAATTGGCAATGCCTTCGGGGCTTTCCAGCTTCACGCCGAGCAATAGCTCGCCCTCGGGATTCAGCGGCCAGGCATCGCAGCGGCTCATGTAGTCCTGCTGTGACAGGCCCCAGATCGCGGCGGCAGTATTTTCCGAGCCGCGGCCGCGGGTGCCGACGCCGAGCAACAGGCGGCCGTCGGGCGCGGTGCCTCCCCGTGTGCCGCCACCCGCGCCGCGCATGCGGTCCACTGCCGTCGGGATCTTCGGATCGACGCCCTGCGTGTGATGCGGATAGCGGCAGGATTCGACGAAAGCGCGGACGGCGTCGGCGTTCTCTGCCTGGCAGAGCAGGATGCCGTGCGCGCCGCGGCCGAGGATCTGGCGGAACTGCCAGGCATTGAAGCGGACATGCTCGGCATCGATGCCGTTCACCGGCGCCTCGACGACCACTGTGGGAGTGCGGTGGCCGGAGCGGGTGGGGCCGGCATCGGCGAGCCCGCGCAGATACTCCGCGAGGCCGGTCATGTCGAAGCAGCCATGCTCCATGCCGACATTGATGTAGTCGGCCCAGGTGCCGGCATCGTCCTTGCCTTGCGCGTAGGTCAGCACGTGGCCGCTATGCGGGCCGACATAATAGATCGCCTGATCCTGCGACAGCAGTTCGATCGCGCGATTGATGCGGTTTGCCATGAGCGGGTTCCTCCGGCGGCAAGGGCAGCGCATCTGCGCGCCGGAGGATGGGCGGCGTCAAGGTCCGGCTATGCGGAGACCACGACCTGTCCGTGCATGAACGGATGCAGCCCGCACATGTAGGTGAACGTCCCCGCCTTGGTGAAGGTGAAGCTGAACGACTCGTTGGTATCCATCGCGTCCGAGTGCACGCTCAGCGCAGGGCAAACGATGCTGTGCGGTATGTCGTCGTGGTTGGTCCAGGTGACTGTCGTCCCCGCCTTCACCCGCAGCAGTGGCGGAACGAAGGTGAAATTGTCTACCGTCACCTTGGCGCCATCGGCCGCGTGGCTGGCGCGCACGGCGATGCCTGCGATCAAGGCACCAATCCCGGCGCCCGCCGTCCGGCGCAGCACCGTCCGCCGGGCCAACCGGCCCGGTTCCAGAACGTCCGTCATGTTCGCCCCCTTCAGCCTGCGAGCGGCGTATCGACGATCGCCAGCGGCGCGCGAGACGACACCAGGCTGATCTGGGCGACCCCCAGATAGTGCCGCAGCTCACCGGCCGGCACCGTCATCGGTCCGGGCGACGGCGCAGTGCCGGGCGCGGGCTGGGGGAATGCGGTGGAGCGCGCGGTATGGAACGCCACATGCCCTTCCACCTTTTGCAGCACCTGGTGGATATGGCCGTTCAATATTGTCACCGAGCCGAAGCGCTTCAGATAGCTCAGCGCCTGCGCGCCGTCGGCGGTGCCCCAGCCCCACGGTTGATACGCAACCCACAGCGGCACGTGCGCGAACACGACGATCGGCGTGCTGGCCGACAGCCCCTTCACGTCGGCTTCCAGCCATTCAAGTTGCTGGTGGCCGAAATCGCCCAGGCCGTTGCCCTTCAAATTCACCACGTTGACCATGGCGATGAAGTGCATCCCTCCGGCATCGAAGCTGTACCACCCGTCGCCTTTGCTGCCCTTGCCGAAATGATTGAGATAGGATTTGCCATCCTCGGCCAGAATGTCATGCTCGCCCGGCACCGTGTAGGTGGTCAGCTTCACCCCGCTCAGAAGCTGCTTCGCGGTGTCGAACTGCGCCGGCTTCGACAGGTGCGTGATGTCGCCGGTGTGGATCATGAACGCCGGCGATCCCGGCAGTGCGGAAACGTCGTTCAGCGCCTCCTGCAACGTGGCGGTGGTGTTGGGGTTGGCGGGCTTGTCGAAGCCCAGATGGCTGTCGCTGATCTGCACGAAGTTGAAGCCAGTGGTGGCCGCCTCGGCGCTGCCGATCAGCCGCGAGCGCGGCACGCCGCCCGCCACCGTCCATACCATCGCGGTGCCGGCCCAGGTCATGCATTTCAGGAAATGGCGGCGGTCACTGCCGCCTTGGATGTTGTCGTCCATGCTCGCCTCGCGCTCCTCTGTCCTCGGGCCGCCCTCGCAGCCCCGTGCCGCCAAGACCGAGGTCCGCCGCGATGCATTCCCGAGATCCGCAGAAATTTTCTTTTGCGGGAATCGGAATAGGATGCGGCTAACGGCGGTATGAGCTGGATCGCCGCAGACAGGATGCAGCCCTTGCCCGCGCAGGACCGCAAACGCCGCTTCGAATTGCTCGCGCTGCCCCACCTCGATGCCGCGTTCAACCTGGCGCGCTGGCTGGCGGGCAATCCGGCGGATGCCGAGGACGTGGTGCAGGAGGCCTATCTGCGTGCCTATCGCTACTTCGATGCCTATCAAGGAGGGAATTTTCGCGTGTGGCTGCTGACCATCGTGCGCAACAGCTTCTTCACCTGGGCGCGTGATAATCGCTCCGGCCGGCTGGTGTTTCAGCCGGACGCGCCGGTGGGTGACACGGCGGAGGCCGCGGCCACCGCCTGGGGTGAGCCACCGCGCGATCCGGAAGCGCTGTTGCTGGAGCGGATCGACAGCCAGACCCTGTCGCGACTGATGCAGCGCCTGCCGGCGGAGTACCGCGAAGTACTGCTGCTGCGCGAAGTGGAGGACCTGGCCTACAAGGACATCGCGGCGGTGGTCGGCACGCCGATCGGCACGGTGATGTCGCGTCTGGCGCGCGCCCGACTGGCGCTGCGGAAACTGTGGTTCGATGCCGCAGCGACGGAGGCCGGTCATGCAGTGTGATCGTGCGCGCCGTCTAGTGCCACAACTGGTCGATGGCGAACTGAATCCGCTGCGCCGCTGGTTGGTCGGGCGCCACGTGGCGGGTTGTGCCGCATGCACGGGTCAACTGGAGGAATTGCAGGCGATGCAGGCCGCGCTGCGTAACGATCTGCCGTATCATCGCGCGCCGCCGGCGCTGGCTGCGCGCATCGGCGCGATGTTGCCACGCGAGGATGTGCCGGCACCGTCACGTTCGTCGTTTCGCCCGGCGTTCGCGACGTTTGGTGGCACCGGGTTGGCAGGCGCGCTCGCGGGCGTGCTGCTGACACTGGTGGTACTGCGCGGCAGCGGCACGCCAAACGACGCCATGGTGCAGGCAGTGATCGACAGCGCCATTCGCTCGCGCATGGCCGACCACCTGACGGACGTGCTGACCAGCGACCAGCACACTGTGAAGCCGTGGCTGTCGGCGCGGTTGAATGTTTCGCCGTCAGTGCCGGAACTGAAGGCGCAGGGCTTTCCCCTGGTCGGGGGACGGTTGGACTATGTCGATGGCCATCCCGCCGCCGCCGTCGTCTACCGCCACGCCCAGCACGTCATCAACTTGTTCGCCTGGGCGTCGCCCGGTAGGCCGGACACCGGGTTCCACGATGAGTCGCGGCAGGGGTTCAACGTTGTGCGCTGGCGGCAGGGTGGGATTACCTACTATGCGGTGTCGGATGTTGAAGCTGACCAGCTCGCTTTGTTCGCGAGTCTGGTGGCGGCCAGCTAGAGCGTGTTCACCGAGACTGGAACCGTCGTTTGTTGTCATCCCGGCGACAGCCGCGAGCTATGCTACCTGGGTCCCGGCTTTCGCCGGGATGACGATGGAGGCGGACGTTTCCGGTCATCGTGAAGGCGCTCTAGCCATCTGGTGGTTCACCCGCGAGGTCCAAAAGGGCAGGGGAGCGCGGTTTGGCGGCGACGGTATTATCGCGCGCGGAAGGCCTTGTGGCAGGCGGAGCAAGCGTCGCCCATGGCCTTGATCTGCGCCGCGACCGCCGCGGCGTCGTCTGCCTTGGCCGCCGTGGCCAGCGCGGTCGCCGCCTGCACCAGTGCGTCCGCGTCCTTCTGGAAACCGGCGGTATCCGTCCAGACCGCAGGCAATGCCTTGGTGTTGCCGCCCTTGTCGCTGCCCGGCGGGAACATGGAGGGGAAGAGCTTCATCCAGCGGGCGATCGCCTCGGCCGGTTTCTGCAACGTCTTCACGTCGCCCTTCAGCGTCACGACGGCGCGGATACCAGCAAAATCTCCGTTCACCAGGTCCTGCCCCGCCTGCCGAGCCTCGATCAGGTCGGGTCCGGCGGCCTGGGCGCCGGCGCCCAGCAGGGTCAATGCGAGTGCGGCGACGGCCAGCTTGCGTGTCATCGGTCTCGGGCCCCCTCAAATTGGCGGCAGGGTGGTTGCGGCGTCCCTGTCTCGCTACAACGATCCGTCTATCAGACGCCTGCCGCCTCACCAAACCGTCAGGCACCCGAAGCAAAGGACGATTATGACGGCAATTCATTCCGTCGCGGTATTCTGCGGCTCGAGTTCCGGCACCGACCCGGCCTTTGCCGCCGCGGCGCGTGCGCTCGGACGCGGGCTGGCGGAATCCGGCATGCGCCTGGTCTACGGCGGGGGGCGCGTCGGGCTGATGGGCGCCGTGGCCGACGCGGTGATCGACGCCGGGGGCGAGGTCCTCGGCGTGATTCCGGAGTTCCTCACCCGGCGGGAGGTAGCACATACCGGACTGGGCAACCTCGCGGTAACCGACAGCATGCACAGCCGCAAGCAGCGCATGTTCTCCGAGGCGGATGCCTTCGTCACGCTACCCGGCGGGCTGGGCACGCTGGACGAGACGATCGAGATCATCACTTGGCGCCAGCTTGGCCTGCACGACAAGCCGATCCTGCTGTGCGATGTGGCCGGCTCCACGGCACCGCTGCGGGCCGCGATCGACGCCGCGATCGGCCTCGGCTTCGCCTCCCCACGCGTGCGCGATCTGTATCTCGTGGTGGATGGGGTGGCGCCACTGCTGGAGCACCTGCGCAGCCTGCCGCGGGGCACGGCGGTGGCGGTCGACCGGCTGTAATCGCCGGCTGTAATCGCCTTGCGGCTGCGGCGGGCGGCGGCTATATGCCGCGCCTCGGCCGGAGTGTAGCTCAGCCTGGTAGAGCACTGTGTTCGGGACGCAGGGGCCGGAGGTTCGAATCCTCTCACTCCGACCAGCCAGAGTTTCTTGGCGAACGCTGTGAACTTAGGAACTCTCCTGTCCCGGCGAATGCCGGGAACCGACTGCCGGGAACCCGGCGCCCCGTGGCCCCGGCTGTCGCAACAGACGCTTGATCTCTGCCCCGATGCGACGAATGCCTGCCGTGGCACGCCAGCTTGTGCTCGCCTCGATCGCAGCAAGCCGTTGCAGTGCGGCCGTGGCCGCTTCCTGCAACGCCTCGGCCGCGCGAAGCCGCAAGGCCGCGTCCTGACGCGCGGTCTCCATCTGCTCTCGCGCCGTGGCCGCTGCTTGCTCGGCCGCGTCGGCACGGTGCCGCATCGTCTCGGCCATGCGGTCGGCATCCTCGCGGTGCTGACGGTCGCGCTCCGCAGCCGCCTGGCATGCCGTATCCAGCCTTGCCGCCTCGCCAGCCCAACGTGCCACATCGGCGGCCAAGGCGTCGCAGCGCGAGCGCAGTTCGTCCACCCGCGCAACCAAGGCCGCTCGGGCGGCATCGTCCGGCGCCGCGGGCGCAGGCGGCGTCGCATGCGACATCACCCCGGCGCGCGGCGGAGCGGGGGCCGCCTCGGCGTGCGCGGCGTCGAGTTCGCGGCAGATTGCCGTGAATGCCGCGGCGCCATCGAGCCCCCGCTCTTCCTCCCACGTCTTCAACCGGTCGACCATGTCATAGACCGCGCGCAGCACCGCGACGGCGGCCGGATAGCCGCCGGGATCCGACCCCTGGCTGCGTGATTGCCAATAGTCCAGCCGTGCATGGGCGAAGGCCGCGATCCCGTGTCCCGCATGCTCCGGGCGCCGCCGGTCGGCGCGCGAGGTGTAGCGATTGCACTTGTCGATCCACTCCGCGACGTCGCGATGCGACAGGTGGTGGATGACAATGCCGCTGTCGGGCGAGAGGTGCAGGGTGTGGTTCGAGACGACCTCGGCGGTGTCATGCACGGTTGATTTGAACGCGAGTGCGCCGCGGCGGAACAATCGCGGGTGATGCTCTGGCCAGTAATAGGCCGCCTCGTCATGGACGCCGAGGATGTAGTGGCGCAGCGGCAGGTAATAGACGTCGGCGCGCGGCGCCGCGAGTTCGGTGCGAATCGCGCTGCCGGCCTGCGGCGCCAGGCATTCGTCGTCGTCGAGCCAGAGCACCCAGTCTCCGGAGCATTGGTCGAGCGCGAAGTCGCGGGTGTCGTCGGCGACGGGCGACCAGGGCACGGTGATGACGCGATCCGCGTATCGAGCGGCGATCTGCGGCGTTGCGTCGGTCGACGACTTGTCGACAACGATCACCTCGTCGGCGAAGCCAAGCGCGCGCAGGCAGGTGCCGACCAATGCGGCCCGGTTGTAGCTGATGACCATGGCGCTGAGTTTGTTCGGCACGGCGGCAGCATGAGGCGGCGAGTGTGAACAACTGGTAAACGGTCCGCGGCGGGTCGCTCCGCGCGGAGCCGGTCTTCGGTGATATGGGCGCTCAGGACTCCCCTGGCGGCGCGGCGGTTGCCGACGGCCGGGCTATTTGTGCGGGCCGTAGAACAACACCCACACGGAAAAATCTTCCGAGATGTCCTCGAATCCGTGCGGCAGATGTGCGGCACAGAACAGTACGTCGCCTTGCGCAACCTCGGTTAGCGAGTCCGCGACCCGATAACGGCCAGTGCCGGAGGCGACAAAATAGAGTTCGTCACGCTGATGCGGAACCTGCGGCCCGCTGGTGGGGCGGGCTGCGAATCTGACTTCGAGATCACCGTCAACGAACACTTCGGCCGATCGCCCTGGTGTCCGCGGCAGAGAGCGTGCGGCGGCAAGCGATACTGGCGGCGGCGTGCGGTACATGGTTCGGCCTCGCGAGCGCGGAATGACGACGACATTCCGCTTCAAGGTAAAACTGCGGCACTGCTTCGACGTCAGCCGCAGCGCTGACTCGACCTCAGGCTGCGGCACTGATTCGATGTCAGATCGAGGCACCGTCAATCCGCGCGACACGGGAGCAATCAATTCACCGCCCGGTTCGCGTTGCTCGAAGCCTGGTATAGGCTGGGGCAGCCGGGCAGGAAAGGAAACGCGTCGATGCTCTCCATGGCGGGCAAGGTTGCGATTGTCACCGGCGCGGGGTCGGTGGGTCCCGGCTGGGGCAACGGCAAGGCCACGGCGACATTGCTCGCGCGCCAGGGCGCGGCGGTGTTCCTGGTCGATATCAACCGCTCCGCCGTCGAGGAGACCTACGGCATCGTCCAGTCCGAGGCCGGCACCAGCGCGGTGCACACCTGCGACATGATGCAGTCTGCTGACGTGGCGGCAATGGTGCAGGCCTGCGTCTCGCGTTTTGGCAAGCTGGACGTGCTGGTGAACAATGTCGGCGGCTCGGCCCCCGGCGATCCGGTGTCGATGCCGGAGGAAGTCTGGGACCGGCAGATCGATTTCAACCTGAAGACCGCCTTCCTCGGCTGCAAATACGCGATCCCCGAGATGCTGAAACAGGGCAAGGGCGCGATCGTCAATATTGCCTCGGTCGCCGGCATGCGCAACGATTTTGCTTCGGGCCGCACGCATGTCGGCTATAGCGCGTCGAAGGCGGGGGTCATCCAGTTGTCTCGCTCGACCGCCGGTGCCTATGCCAGGCGCGGCATCCGGGTGAACACTGTGGTGCCGGGCCTGATGCACACACCGCTGGTGGCGACGCGGCTGGCGAAGACGGTGGGCAACAACGACCTCGACGCGCTGATCGAGGCGCGCAACAAGGCCGTGCCGATGGGCCGCATGGGCGACGCCTGGGACGTGGCGCATGTCGTCTTGTTCCTGGTCTCCGATGAGGCGCGCTACATCACCGGCACCGAGATTATCGTCGATGGCGGGCTGACCGCCGCGATGCCGTAATCGCCAAGCAAGGGAGCGAAACCGATGGCCATTGAAGGACGCCTGCCGCCGATCCCCTCGGATCAACTGACGCCGGAGCAAAAGAAGGTTCTGGAGGCGATTCAGGCGGGACCGCGCGGCGCCGGGCTGCGCGGGCCGTTCGCCGCGCTGGTGCGCAGCCCGGAGCTGTGCGACCTGGTGCAGCGTGTCGGCGCCTATGTACGCTTCGGTACCTCGCTGCCGCAGAAGCTGAACGAGCTGGCGATCTGCATGGCCGGCCGCAAATGGACCGCGCAATACGAGTTCTTCGCGCATCGCCGGCTGGGCATCCAGGCGGGGTTGAAGCCGGAGATCCTGGATGCGGTCGCCGCCGCCACGCGCCCGGCCGGCATGGAGGCGGACGAGACCTCGGTATTCGATTTCGTCACCGAGCTGCTGGCGACGGGGCAGGTTTCCGACGTCGCTTATGACGCGATCAAGAGCCGCTTCGGCGAACGCGGCGTGATGGATCTGGTGGGGGCAGTTGGCTACTATAGCCTGGTGTCGATGGTACTGAACGTCGCGCAGGTGCCGCTGCCGGAGGGTGAAGCGCCGCCGCTAAAGCCATTGTAGGGCGCTGAAGCGCCGTCGCTGAGGCGGCCATTGCAGAGCCCTGAAGCGCCGCCGCTGACGCGACTATCGGAGGCTGGCGCCACTGGGGACGTCAGCGTGCCCGCGACAGGGACGGCTGCAGGGCCCAGGCCAAGGGCAAGGTCAGCAGGCAGACCGCCGCCACCACGAACACGGCGTGGGTGGGACCGATTGCATCGCCGACGAACCCGTACAGCGCCGGGGCAATCGCGCCACCGCCGATCGTGCCGGTATAGAACAAGCCGAACGCCTGCTCGTGGCGATCGAACGCCACCAGTTCGGGCACCGTGCCGTACAGGACTGACGATGTGCCGTTCAGGGCAATGCCGATCAGTGGCAGGCAGGCCAGGCCGACGGCGAGCGGCGACTGCGCCAGCAGCGCGATGCCGAGAGCGGTGCCAAGCTCGGTGACAAACACCGTGCGCAACACGCCGATGCGCGCGCCCAGCCAGCCACACGCCAGCTTGCCAGCCGCGCCGCCGGCAAAGATCAGGGTCAGTGCGATGCCGATCATCGGCGTGTCGGCACCCTTCGCCTTCAGCACGAAAGGCAGAAAGGCCAGGAATCCCATTCGCGTGCCGCTGTCCAGCACGCCGATCAGGAACAAGATCGGGAACCCATGCCGCTGGCGGGGTGACGCGGGAACGGCGCCGCTGGACGTTTGCTCTGGCTCCGGCGCCGCGGTCATCCGGATGTTGTTCGGCAACAGCAATACGATGAGAACCGCGGTCAGCAGCCCCAGCGTGCCGATGGCTCCGAGCGCCGATCGCCACGGCATGATCCCGAGCATCCACGCGGTTGCGGCCGGCAGCGCCATCTTTCCAAGGTCGCCGGCGAAATTATAGGTGCCGAGCGGCCCGCGCGCGCCTCGCTCCGCGTACGCGGCCGCCACCAGCGATGAGCCGATCGGGTGCTGCGTGGCAGCGCCGGTCCCGCCGATCAGCAAGGCCGTGACCAGCACGGCAAAACCAGCGCCGGTGACACCGATCGCAAGATAGGCGCCGCCCGCGGTCGCGGTACCGAGTGCGAGCAACAGCGGTCCGCCCAGCCGCTTCGTCAGCAGCGATACCGGCACCTGCAAGCCGGCCATGGCGCCAGCAAACACCATACGCAGCACGCCAAGCGTGGCGTAGCTGAGCGCGAACTCCGCCTGCCAGACCGGCAGAAGCACGTAGATCAGGTCGGTGAAGCCGTCATGCAGTGCATGCACGCCGCAGGCGACAGCCAGGATCCGTCGCGGCTCGGCGCGCGGTGCCGGCGTGAAACGACCGGCTGGTGCGGTGAACGACATGGCCTCGGTGTTCCCTGTTGCCGGCTCGGATTTTGCGCGTGCCAGCACGATCGCGGGAAGTCGGAGGATGTTCCAGCTTGTCTATATGTCTATATGAATCCGGCCCAGGGGTGGCCGGCATCTCCAGGCCGGCGGAACGGTGGTGCCGCTGTCTCGCGGGTCGGAAAGCGTGCCCGACTGTGCCGGATTGCCAATATGTGGCTGGTTTCGCGCATCGGGCATCGCCGGGCCGCAGGCACCGGTCATTCCACCCGCCGGGCCGTCCAGCTGCAAAGACACCAGGCAGGCGGTGGCGGTCGCGACGGAATTGCGACCGCCTTGCCCGGGTCAGACTGACGCGCCGGACAGCACCGGGCCGAACGGAACGTAGCGCTCGCCGTTGAAGCGCCGCATCTGTGCCTGCTTGATCATCTGGAAATCGGTGGGGCCGGAGTTGAGCAAAACACCAGGGATCACCATCGGCAGTTGGATGTTGTGGAAGTTGGCCGCCTGCCGCATGACGTTCTCGCGGGTCAGATCGTCGCCGCACATTTTCAGGATCCGCGCGGTCACCTCGCCGATCGAATATCCGTAGACGGTCTGGTTATCGGTCTTGTCGCCATTCGGGTAGTACTTGTCCATGAACGCGAGCCATTGCTTGTAGCCCGCGTCATTGGCCCACGCAGGATCGGTCGGGTCCTTGAAGGACGTGTCGCTGATCAGCCCCTTGGCGTTTTCCAGACCGGCCGGCTTCAGCGTCGCGCCGACGGAAGAGGCGATACCGCAGAAGATATGCAGCGGCTTCCATTCGATTTCCGCGATCTTCCTGATCGCCTGGGCGCCGAACTTGGGAATCGCCACCGTGATGAGGGTGTCGCAGCCCGCCGCCTGCAACGAGACGATCTGCGAGTCGAGCGTCGCATCCGTGCTCTCGTAGGTTTCCCTGGCCTTGATCATCGACTGGGCCTTGCTGCCGAGCCCCTCCAGCACCCCTTTCATGTAGTCCTTGCCGAAATCGTCATTCTGATAGAGCAAGCCGAGTTTGGCATTGGGTTTGTTCTTCAGGAGGTATGCCGCGTAGATGCGGCCTTCGGCGACGTAGGCAATGAAGAAGCCCATCGTCCAGGGATGATCCTTGGGGTCGTTCCACTTGGAGGCGCCGGTGCCGGGGAACAATTGCGGCACGTGCTTTTCGTTCAGGTAGTGCCAGACCGCGCTATTGGTCGGGGTTCCGATCGAACCGGACAGCAGCAGGACGTTGTCCTCTTCCACCAGCTTGCGCGTCATTTCGACCGTCTTCGGCGGCGAGTAGCCATCATCGTAGGAAATCCACCTGATCTTGCGCCCGTTGATACCGCCCTGGGCGTTGATCATGTCGAAATAGGCTTTCTCCGACAGCGGGATCGGGCTGGCGTTGGCCAACGGCCCGCTATAGGGGCCGGTGTTGCCGATCTTGATCTCGGTGTCGGTGACACCCGGCCCGTATTTTTTCGCGGCGCGGGCCGGCAGTGCCGTGGCAGCGAGGGCACCCGGCGCCGCGGCGAGGAGTGTGCGTCGTGTCAGACGTGTCATGGATAGCTCCCTGTTTCGTGGCCGTAGGTTTGTTGTGCATTCTAACGGCGTGATCGCCCTCACCATGTGCGACACGGGCAGGGCGGGCGCAGCATGAACTTTCGACCTGCTCGTGCCAAGCAGGTTTACCGGCGGGATGGGCGGGGTTGGCCGGGGAAAATCAGATTGTTGGCTGCCAGGGACCTGCTGCCGGCGTGGCCTCATCTGCGCCGGGCCATGGCGGCATCGTCACACCCAACGCCTGCAGCGCATCTGCCGACCTGGAGCGAAACTGGAACGCAGTGCCCGCCGGGATGGCAATCGACGTGCCAGGAACCAAAGCAATTATCAATTCCTGATCGGCGCGGAGCCACATCTCGCCGTTTCCGGCGACAATGTACCAAAGCTCGTCCACCGTGCGATGCATCACGGCGCGCGAGACGGCGAAGCCGGGCAGGCTGAACCGCGCCATGCTGCCGCGTTCGGTGCGCACCAGCACGCGCACCGCCGAACCATCCGGCGCACGCACTTCCGGCGCATCGTCCACATGCAGCGAGGTGAAGGACATCGGATTGCTCAGTCGTACGCGAGGCTCAGCGTCTCTGCGATCAGCGCCGGGCGCGTGCTGCCCTCGATTTCCATCGTGCTTTCGAAGGTCATGCGCACGCCGCCGTCGATGTCCTCGACGTTCTTCAACGTCTGCGACAGCCGCACGCGTGATCCCACCGGCACCGGCGCGGTGAACCGCACGCGGTTCGAGCCGTAGTTGATGCCGCGCGAGCGCTTGCGGATTTGGTAGACCTGATGGGCCAGCCCAGCGAGCAATGACAGGGTCAGGAAGCCGTGGGCAATGGTCTTGCCGCCGGGCATCTCGCGCTTTGCCCGCTCGACATCGACATGGATCCACTGGTGGTCGCCGGTGGCGTCGGCGAACTTGTCGATCATCGTCTGATCGATCGCGACCCAACCGCTGGTGCCGAGGTGCTGGCCGATATGGGCCTTCATATCGGCGGGCGTTTCCACTTCCAGCATCGTTCCCCTCCTGCTCTCGGCAGCGACTATGCCGTGGCGCGGCCCCCTTGTCGCGGTCCGGACATCCATCCTATCACTGGGCGCGTGCATCACTGGGCGCGTGGATCACTGGGCGCGTGGAGGATCGTGGCATGGACCCTGTCAGGATGTCGCAGCGGCAGGCGGCGTTCCGCGCCGACTTCCGCGCCCGGATCGCCCCTGCCTATGTCGGCTGGGTGCACGTCGCGCTGATCTATGCGCTGGGCGGCGCCGCCATCTGGTACTGCGCGCGGCAGCTCAACCACCCCGCCTGGTACGAGTACCTGGTGATACCGGTGGCGTTCTGCATCTCCAACGTGTTCGAGTGGTGGATCCACCGCTACGTCATGCACCGTCCGGTGCAGGGCTTCATGGGCATCTACAAGCGCCACACGCTGGCGCACCACCAGTTCTTCACCCATCTCGAGCCGACCATCGACACCACGCGCGACTTCCGCATCGTGTTCTTTCCGCCCTATGCGCTGGTGGCGTTCATGGCGCTGTCGCTGCCGTTCGCCGCTGTGCTGGGCGCCGTGGGCCTGGCGAACGCCGGCTGGCTGCTGCTGATCACCAACGTGGCACTGTATCTGAACTACGAGCTGTTCCATTACTGCTGCCATGTGAAGGACGACGGCATTGTCCGGCACATCCCAGTGGTGAACTCGCTGCGCCGTCACCATATCGCGCATCATAACACGGCGCTGATGATGGAGCGGAATTTCAACCTCACCTACCCGGTGGCGGATTGGTTCTTTGGCACCTCCGACCTCGCCTGCGGCTTGGTGAGGCATTTGTTCAACGGCTACGACACGCGCTTCGTGCGGCGGGACCTGAAGCGGGTGCGCAACACGACGGACGACGTGCGAGTTGGGCACCTGACGGCGGCGGCGGAATGATGCGGCGGGTGAGCGTCAAAGCCGGCAAGGCCAGTCTGATCGGCGGCATTGCGGTGGGTGTCGCCGTGCTCGTGTTATGGACCGCGGTGGCGCACGAGCTGGCGGCGGATGGCATCGCCACAATGTCCGCCGGCGTATTGGTGGCCGCGGCAATCGGCGCCTGGATCCGGCTTGCCGATCTGTAGGCCCCGCTTCTGAAGGCACGATCCATCGCATGAATGACGTCTCCCGAGCGGCGGGCTGGCGGCCGCACAGCGCCCATTGGGGAAGTTTTGCCGCGCGCTGGCAGGATGAGCGCGTCGAACTGCGGCCGCATCCGGACGACCCCGACCCGAACGCGGTACTGGAGAACTTCGCCACTGCACCGCGCCATAAGGTGCGGATTGCTCAGCCGATGGTGCGACGCGGTTGGCTGGAGCACGGCCCTGGGCCGGACGAACGGCGCGGGCGCGACGATTTCATCCCCGTCCCCTGGAACCGTGCGCTGGACTTGCTGGCCACGGAACTGGCCCGCGTGCGCGATCTGCATGGTCCCGGCGCGGTGTTCGGCGGCTCCTATGGCTGGGCGAGCGCAGGGCGTTTCCATCATGCGCCGGGCCAGCTCCATCGCTTCCTGAACATGGTGCTCGGCGGTTTTGTCCGCTCGGTTAACAGTTACAGTGCCGGCGCGTCGTCGGTCATCCTGCCGCATGTTATCGCGTCGCTCGATGCGGTGGGCCGGCGCGGCGTTACCTGGGAGCAAATCGCGGCGCACAGCGACATGGTGGTCGCATTTGGCGGCATGGCGCTGAAGAATTCCGCGATCGCCGCGGGCGGCGTGAGCCGCCATGTCGAGCGTGATGCCATGCGGGCGGCCCGCGAGCGCGGCGCGCGGTTCGTGCTGGTCAGTCCGCTGCGCGACGACCTGCCGGCGGAAGCGGCGGCGGACTGGCTGCCGGTGGTGCCCAACACCGATACCGCACTGATGCTCGCCCTGGCGCACACCCTGGCGACGGAGGGACTGCACGATCGCGCGTTCCTCGCTCGCTTCTGTGCCGGCTACGAGACATTCGAATCCTACTTGCTTGGCGGTGGCGACGGGCAGCCCAAGGATGCCGCCTGGGCCGCGACGATTTGCGGCGTTCCCGCGGACGCCATCGTTGCACTGGCACGCGCGATGGCGGGGCGGCGCACGCTGGTCACCGTCGCGCATGCCTTGCAACGCGCGGAGCATGGCGAGCAACCGGTGTGGATGGCGTTGGTGCTGGCGGCGATGCTGGGGCAGATCGGCCTGCCGGGTGGCGGCTACGGCTACGCGCTCGGCACCATGGGCCATTATGGACGCCGCGAGGTCGCCGTGCCGCTTCCCACCTTGCCGCAAGGACGCAACGGAGTGGGCGTATTCATTCCGGTGGCGCGCATCACCGACATGCTGCTGCGGCCGGGTGGGTCGTTCGAATATAATGGCAAGCGCTTCACCTATCCCGACATCCGCCTCGTCTATTGGGCCGGCGGGAATTTGTTTCACCACCATCAGGACCTGAACCGGCTGCGTGGCGCCATTGCGCGGCCGGACACGTGGGTGGTGCATGACAGCGTCTGGACGGCGGCCGCGCGTCACGCCGATATCGTGCTGCCCGCCACGATGACGCTGGAGCGCAATGACATCGGAGCCAGCTCGGCCGATGCGCTGATGGTGGCGATGCACCAGGTGCTGCCGCCATTTGCGGAAGCGCGCGACGACTATGCGATCTTCGCTGCTCTCGCCAGGCGCCTGGGCAAGGCTGAGGACTTCACCGAGGGCCGCGACGCCGATGGCTGGCTGCGGCATCTCTATGCCCGCACGCAGGCGGCGCTGGTCGAGCGTGGCGGCGCCGCCCCGGATTTCGATGTTTTCTGGCGGCGCGGCGAACTTCTGCTGCCGATGCACGAGGACGACGGCGGCATCGTCGGGGCGTTCCGTCGCGATCCGGGGGAGAACCCGTTGCCGACGCCGAGCGGACGGATCGAAATCGCGTCGGCAACGATCGCCGGATTCGGCTACTCGGATTGTCCCGGTCACCCGGCCTGGCTGACGCCGGCGGACGTGCCGGACGCGCGGCACCGTTTGTGGCTGGTTGCGAACCAGCCGGCGCGGCGGCTGCACAGCCAGTTGGATTTCGGCGAGCATAGCCAGGCGGGAAAGCGGCGTGGACGCGAAGTCGCGCGGCTGCATCCGGCCGACGCCGCCGCGCGCGGCATCGCCGACGGCGACATTATTCGATTGTTCAACGATCGCGGTGCCTGCCTCGCCGCGGCCATGCTGTCCGAGGACGTATGTCGGGGCGTCGTCCACCTGCCCACCGGTGCCTGGTACGATCCGGCGGATCCAGAGGACGCAGTGCCGCTCTGCGTGCACGGCAATCCAAACGTGCTGACGCGTGACGTCGGCACTTCGCGCCTGGCGCAGGGATGCACGGGGCAATTGACCGCGGTGGAGGCGGTGCGCTTCGCCGGCAACCTGCCGCCAATCCGGGCGTATGATCCGCCGGAATAATGAGGGGTGCCGCTGTTACCGATGCGTATAGGCAATGAGAAGTGTTGATGCCGCTGATTCGCCGAAATAGTGGACGGCGTTGATGCAACGATAATGGAGTACGGTGGTGATGCGGCACGCCTCCGTCATGCACCCGCTTGCTTGCGCGCGCCCGGGCGACGGTTGCCGGCCCCTGCGGTAGCTGGCAATGACGTCTGACAGCTTCCCGCCTCGTCGCTGAGTGATGCACCGCCATGACCGACACTGATCTTGCATTTACGCCGGCTACCGAACTTGCCAGGCTGATCCGGAGCCGCCGGCTTTCGCCGGTGGAACTCATGCGCATGACGCTGGAGCGCATCGAGCGCAGCCAGCCGGTGCTGAACGCGTTCATCACCGTCGCGGCGGATTCCGCCATGGCGCAGGCGCAGGCCGCGGAAGACGCGTTGCGGCGCGGCGATGCGGTCGGACCGCTACACGGCATCCCGGTCGCGGTGAAGGACCTGGTGCCGACCGCGGGTATTCGCACGACCTGGGGTTCGCTGATCTTCAAGGACCATGTGCCCAACACTGATGCTGTGGTCGTGACGCGATTGAAGCAGGCCGGCGCCATCATTGTCGGCAAGACCACAACTCCCGAATTCGGCCAGCAATGCCTGACCCAGGCGCCGTTGTTCGGCCGCACCCGCAACGCCTGGCGCGCCGACCGTGCCGCGGGCGGATCGAGCGGCGGCTCCGCGGTCGCTGTCGCGGCGGGACTGGTGCCGCTTGCGGTCGCGACCGACGGCGGCGGCTCCACGCGCATTCCGGCAGCGTGCAACGGCGTGGTTGGATTCAAGCAAGGCCTGGGTGTGGTGCCACAGGAATATGCGCAGGATGGGTTCGGCAACATCTCCTACATCACGCCGATGGCGCGGACGGTCGCCGATACCGCGCTGATGCTGCAGGCGATGGCCGGGCCGGATGTGCGCGATCCTCTGACGGTGGCACGGCCAGTTGCCGATTTCGTCGCCGCCGTGCGTGGAACGGTGTGTGACACCGCGGACCAGCGCAACACCGTGGGTAGCCGCAACGCCGCGGGCCAGCGCGTCGCCGGGGACCTACGTAGTAGTGCGGACCTTGCCGGCGCCCTGGACCTGCGCGGGTTGCGCGTCGCGTGGCGCGCGCGGCTTGGCAACAGCGCAGTGGCGGCGTCGGTGCTGACGACGTGCGAGACGGCGCTGGCGACGCTGGCGGACCTGGGCGCCCGGGTCGATGAACTCACTGGTGAGTTCACCAACCCGGTAACTATCTGGTTCGTTAACAACGGCGCCTATCGGATGGCACAGTTCGGCCACCACCTGAAGCAGCACCGTGCCATCATGTGTCCGACCTTCGTGCGGCAGATGGATCAGGTGGCAAGCTTCTCGGCGGCCGAGCTCTACGCTGCCATCTTCGAACGCACGAAGCTTTATCGCCAGGTGCAGGCGTGGTTCGAGGAGGCCGATATCGTCGCCATGCCGACTCTGTCGCGCAGCGCGGTGCCGATCGAGCAAGACTTCTTCGGGCCGATCGAAATCGACAACCAGTCGGTCGAGAGCATCCGCGCGGCCTGGTATCCCTACACCATGCCGTTCAACCTCACCGGCAATCCCGCGGTCAGCCTGCCCTGCGGGTTCGACGCGGCGGGCATGCCACTGGCGATTCAGCTCATCGCCCGGCCCGGCGAGGACGCGCTGCTGCTGCGCGTTGCCGCGGCGTTCGAACAAGCGCAGCCTTGGACACAGATTAGGCCTGCCTTGCCGGAATTGTCATAGCGGCG
>DATJNA010000057.1:0-3483 GCA_035508435.1 Acetobacteraceae bacterium
AGCGTGTTGCTGGTTACGATGGCCTGCACCGCGACTGTGACAATCGGGCGGTCGTTGCTGGCGGCAATCGCGAAGCGCGGCACGGCAGCAGCGGTGGCGGAGAGCTGTAGCAGTCGCCGCCGGCGGATGGAGCGCATGTCAATGGTCCTCCCCTTGGCGCAGGCCCGCTATCCTGTTCTATCTGCCGCGAGACGCATGCGTCGTCGCATATGTCACGCGGCGGCGTTACCGCGCCGATCAACCCGGGCGGACGAAATCAAATTGGCACTCGGGTGGTTGTCAAGCTCCTGCCCGCAACGGCTACTGCCGTGGCGGATTGCCGATGCGGCGCGTGGCAGCAGGTCTGCCGAACTCTTTCGCCGGATGTTGCCCGCTTGTAGGCTGCGGAAGGTGCTGTCCGCTCGGCTGAGAGCGCGACCTGAACCGCTGTCATCCCGACCCGGAGAGCGTGCATGACCGACATCGTTTCCCACCGCGGTGGCGCATTGCTGTGGCCGGAAAACAGTCGCATCGCGTTCGAGAACACGACCGCGCTGCCGGTGGAGCAGGTGGAGTTCGATGTGCATTTCTCGCATGATCGGGCATTGGTGGTGATCCATGACGCGACACTCGATCGTACGACGGATGGCACCGGACCGGTTGCCGACAAGGATTGGGCGACACTGTCCGGCCTGATTCTTCGCGGCACCGGTGGTCAGCGGATGCTATTGCTGGAGGAAGTGATCGCGATCTTCCGTCCCACCGAAATCGGATTGCGGCTGGAGATCAAGCCGGATGCGCGCCGCTCGCTGTATCCCGGCCTGCCGGAGCGCATTGTCGATGCGCTGAGCGAACACGATATGCTGCAGCGAACGATCGTGACGTCATTTCAGATCGACAGCGTCAGCCAGGCGATTGCGCGAGGCCGGCCGCGAGGAGCGATCTGGTTGGTCACCCCTGACGTGCAGGCCGATATCGGTCTCGCCGCGGCCTGCGACCTGGCTGTGCGGCGCGGCGTGTCCATGCTGGGGGTGCGGTCGACGATGCTGAATGAGGCGGTGGTCCGGACCGTTCGCACGGCCGGCCTGGGTATCAGCGCCTGGGCCTGCAACGACGGGGCGACTATCGCGCGCATCCTGGCACTCGGCGTGGACAGCATGACGACTGACCGGCCGGACCTGGCGCTGAAGCTGCGGTCCGGGATGGCGCATTAAGTTCGGTCGCTTGCAGGCAGGATCAGCGAGCCTTTCCGGGTCGATCATATATAGACATCTAGACAAGTAGGCGGCATTCTCCATCTTGTCACCGATCGGTCATCGTACTCAGATTCCCGGCTGGTTCAGAGAAGACGGGCATGTCTTTGATTGCCCAAGCCGGTTGCGCTGGTACTGCTCAGCGAACCGAACCACGGCGGGTTCTGGCGGTCGCTTGTGGCGTGCACGCGCTGCACGACGGATTTACCGATCTCATCTATGTCCTGCTGCCGGTCTGGCAGACTGAATTCGCACTCAGCTACGCAGCGCTGGGCGTGCTCCGCATGCTGTTCGCCGGCGCCATGGCTGGGTTGCAGGTGCCGATGCCGTTGCTGGGGAAGCGCATCGGTGGACCGCTGCTGCTGGCGCTGGGCACCGCCGTGGCCGGCGGTGCCTATCTCACGATCGGCCTCACCGGCGCCGGGTTTTCCGTCTTGGTCATCGCTTTGCTGGTCGGCGGCATGGGGGCGTCGACGCAGCACCCGATCGGGTCGTCCCTGGTTGCGGCGGCTTACGCCGGGAAGGGATCGCGCGGTCCGCTTGGCACCTACAATTTTGCCGGCGACGTGGGGAAGATGGCGCTTCCCGCGGCGACGGCATGGTTGCTCGGTGTCATGCCGTGGCGCTCGGCGTTAGGCTGGATCGGCACATTGGGGCTGATGACCGCCGTTTTCATCCTCGTGCTGCTGCCGCCGAGCGCCAGCCTGGCGCCCGCGGCGCAGGAAGACGACGCGCAGCAGCGTGCAGCGGTCGCGCAGCCACGGCAACGCCACGGGTTCCCCATCCTGTTCCTGATCGGCGTGCTGGATAGCGGCACGCGGATGGGCTTCCTGGCCTTCCTGCCATTCGTGCTGAAGGCCAAGGGCGCCGATACAGCGATGATCGGCGTGGCGCTGACCTTGATCTTTGCCGGCGGTGCGGCCGGAAAGCTCGCCTGCGGATGGCTGGGCGCGCGTGTCGGCGTGCTGCGCACCGTCTTCCTGACCGAACTCGGCACAGCGCTCGGCATCGCCGTACTCACGGCGTCGCCGTTGACCGTGGGCGTGGTGTGCCTGCCGCTGATCGGCGTGGCGCTGAACGGCACGTCCTCGGTGTTGTACGGCACCGTGCCTGAACTCGTGCCGGCCCACCGTCATCAGCAGGCGTTTGGCGTGTTCTACACGGGAACAATCGGCGGCGGTGCGATCGCGCCGCTGGTCTACGGATTTGCCGGCGATGCGTTTGGTCCAACGCGTGCCGTCTTCGTGGTGGCAGCGGTGTACCTGCTGACACTGCCGCTGGCCTGGGGATTGCGGCCGTCCTTCGCGCGGCGTTGAGAAGTGGCATGCGATGCGGGTTGCCCCATCATTGCAATCCCGCACGTCCGCTGGCCGGATTGCTCGGCTCAGGGCAGTCGCCTGCGTTTGCGTGGCTTTGGATTGAGCATCTGGATTGCCGGAAAAGCCGAACGCAGGATCTCGGCAAGCCCGCCCTCGTCCACCATCTGGGCGCCCCTGACCGGGTCTACCCAGCGCTGCTCGCGCTGGTCCTTCTCCGGCCACTCATCGAGCTGGTGATCGACTGACAGCAGGAAGACTTTGACACGGCAGAGCCTGTCGCGGCGGTCGGGCAAACGCTTGTTGTAGTGATACGAACCGATCGAACGCTTGCCCACTATTTTACCGACCAGTCCGGCCTCCTCAAAAGCCTCGCGAGCCGCGACGTCTCTCGGTCGCAGCCCTCGGATCGGCCAGCCCTTCGGAATGATCCAGCGTCGCGTTTCACGCGAGGTGATGAGCAAAATTTCGAGCCCATCGGCCGCTATGCGGAACGGCAGGGCCGCAAATTGCGTTCCAGTCCCGTCGCGTAGCGTCTTTCGCCGGGGCTTGTCTTCCGCTGCCGACATCAGCGATCGGCGATCTCAAGCACCGGATGCGCCTCGCCAAATCTGCGGTGGGCGTCGGGCGCGTTCGGCAGCGCGCTGGTCCTCATGGCGGTGTTCCTGGTCAGCATGCTGTTCATCGTGGACTAGCCCAGTTACCGACGGCTGGTCGAGTACGCGGAACTGTCTCGCAGCGCTGCCCGAGTCCATGCAACGCGGCTTGATGGATAATTGCCACGGCGAGCCCTCGGCCGCGGCAGGATGTGCTCCCGTCACGTGTCCTGCCGCAGCCGGCTGGCCAGCAGCTCGCCCTTGCTTTCCAGCAACGGGTATGCCGCGCCGGCGACCAGGTGCGCGTTGACGCTCTTGAGGTATCGCAACGCATCCAAA
>DATJNA010000058.1:0-4479 GCA_035508435.1 Acetobacteraceae bacterium
CTGGCGCGACAGGGTCTTGCCTTGGCGCGCCCGCTGGGCGACCTTGCCGGCCAACCCGACAATCCCGGATAGCAAGAGCGAGGGTGCAGCCGTGAACGATTCAGTGATCACCGAATCGACGAAGCGTTTCAAGTGGGTCGGCACGCGACCGATCCGTCCGGATGGCGTACCCAAGGTGACCGGCCGCGCATTGTACGGCGGCGACCTGCGGATGCCCGGCATGTTGTTCGGCCGCGTGCTGCGCTCGCCGCATGCGCATGCCCGCATCAGGTCGATCGACACCAGCGCCGCGGAAGCGCTGCCCGGCGTCAAGGCGGTGGTGACGGCGAAGGATTTCCCCGACCAGAAGTTCGAATATATCGGGCCGGAGCGCGTGGCGCAGAATTTCTGGCACATCACCCGCAACGTGATGGCGCGTGAGAAGACGCTGTATGAGGGCCACGCCGTCGCAGCGGTGGCCGCCAGCAGCGCCTCGATTGCCGAGGAGGCACTGCGGCTGATCAAGGTCGATTACGAAGTGCTGCCGCACGTCATCGACGTCGATGACGCGATGGCCCCGGACGCGCCGCTGTTGTTCGAGGACATGATCACGCGCGGCATCGAGCCGGCGCCGACCAGGCCCTCCAACATCTCGAAGCGGCTGGAATTCAAGGTCGGCGACGTGGACAAGGGTTTCGCCGAGGCCGATGTCGTGATCGAGAAGGAATTCAAGACCGCGGCGGTGCATCAGGGCTATATCGAGCCGCACGCTTGCTCTGCCAGCTTCGGTGCCGACGGCCAGATTGAGCTGTGGACCTCGAGCCAGGGGCATTTCCAGATGCGTGCGCTGACCGCGGCGCTGCTGGGCATGAAGATCGGCGACATCCGTGCCTATGCCGCGGAGATCGGCGGCGGCTTCGGCGGCAAGACGGTGACCTATCTCGAACCGCTGGCCGTGCTGCTGTCGAAGAAGTCCGGCCGTCCGGTGCGGCTGATGATGAGCCGCGAGGAGGTGTTCAAGGGCACCGGTCCGACCTCCGGCTCGTCCATGTGGGTGAAGATCGGCGTCAAGCGGGACGGCACCATCACCGCCGCTGACGGCATCTTCAAGTTCCAGGCCGGTGCCTTCCCCGGCTCGCCGGTGATGAACGGCTGCCTATGCTCGTTCGCACCCTACGCGATCGAGAACATGCGCGCGGTCGGCTACGACGTGGTGTCCAACCGGCCGAAATCCGCGGCGTATCGCGCGCCCGGCTCGCCGATCTCCGCCTTCGCGGTGGAGAGCGTGCTGGATATCTGCGCGCAGAAGATCGGCATGGACCCGGTCGAAATGCGCCTGAAGAACGCAGCCCATGTCGGCACGCCGACCATCTTCGGACCGAAGCATGCGCATGAGGGCTACGCCGAGACGCTGAAGGCGTTGCAGAACCACCCGGCGTACCAGACGAAGCTGGGGCCGAACCAGGGGCGTGGCGTTGCCTCCGGCTACTGGTTCAACGGCGGCGGCGAGTCGAGCGCGACCATCCAGGTGAATGCCGACGGCACCGTGCTGGTGGCGACGGGTTCGCCCGATATCGGCGGGTCGCGCGCCTCGATGGCGCTGATGGCGGCGGAGACGCTGGGCGTGGACTACAACACCGTCCGCGCGATCGTCGCCGACACCGGTTCGGTCGGCTACACCCACGTGACCGGCGGCTCGCGCGTGACGTTTGCCAGCGGCACCGCGGTGGTGAACGCGACCAAGACCGTGATCAGGGACCTGTGCAAGCGCGCTGCCGTCATCTGGGACGTCGACCCCGAGGCGGTGATCTGGGAGGACGGCTTCGCCAGGCCGGCCGGCGCCAATGTCGGCAAATTCGAACCGCTGTCGCTGAAGGCGCTGGCGGCGAAGGCGTCGGCGACCGGCGGCCCGATCACCGCGGCCGCTTCGGTGAATGCCGGCGGCCAGGCGCCGGGCTTCTCGTCGCAGTTCTGCGACGTGGAGGTGGATCCGGAGACCGGCAAGGTCACTATTCTCCGGTTTGTCGCCGCACAGGACGTGGGCCGCGCCATTCACCCGAGCTACGTCGAGGGGCAGATCCAGGGTGGCGTGGTGCAGGGCATCGGCTGGGCGCTGAACGAGGAATACATCTACAACGCGAAAGGCCAGCTCGATAACGCCGGGTTCCTGGACTATCGCTGCCCGGTGGCGTCCGACCTGCCGATGATCGAGGCGCTGCTGGTGGAGGTGCCGAACCCGGCGCATCCCTACGGCGCGAAGGGCGTGGGCGAGGTGAACATCTGCCCGCCGATGGCCGCTATCGCCAACGCGATCGACCGCGCGGTCGGGGTGCGGATGCCGGAGCTGCCGATGTCGCCGCCACGGGTGCGGGCGGCGCTGGACGCCAAGGCGGGCTGATGGTCCACCGCGTCATGGCCGGGCTTGACCCGGCCATCCGCCCTTGCGGATCGGGCGCGGTGCGCTGGCTTGTCGCGCCGTCGGTTTGCGTGTGATGGCCGCTGGTGGGCACTGTCGCGTGGTGTTCACCAGCGGTTTTTCCGCTCGCTACACCGGGGGCGTGCGGGAGTTCGACATCGCGGCGCGGAATCTGCGCGGGGTGATCCGCGAGATGGATGCGAAGTTTCCCGGGCTGGGGGAGACGCTGGAGAACGAGACCACGGTCGCGGTCGACGGCGAATTGTTCGAGATCGATTTTCTCGTGCCGGTGAAGGACGGGGCGGAGGTGTTCTTTATTCCGAAGATCGAGGGGGGCGACTAATGGCTTCCGACAGTTGTTGCTGCCACGATGAAGGTGACAGGGGGCAGCCTTGGTTTGTGGAATTTTACACCGCGCCCGATTCAACAAACCCTATCTGTTGGCGCCATGCGGCGACCGAGAACGAGGTAAAGGCTTTCGCAAACTCTGTGCGCGGCAATAACGGGCACGGTCGCGCTGACCTTTTTTAACGGGCACGACCGCGCTGACCTTTTTTATCGCAACCAGCGCATGTCACGCTATGACTGACTGATTGGAGGCTGGCCTGTCGGACCTGGGCGAGCTACGTGTGACGAGCAAACGACCGTAGAACCGGAAGTAATGCGGGAACGTCCGCAATAGCGGTGGTCCACAAAACGTCATGATCGACGTCGAAGTAGGCATGGACCAAACGATTTCTCATGGCAACAATTCGTCCCCATGGGATCACCCCATGGGATCACCCCATGGGATCATCGGGGCGGCTGTCCGGATCTGTGATGACAGCCGCGATGCCGCTTCACCGCTGATCTCAATGGCTCTGGCGAGTGCGAGCGTTGGCATTTCGTCGGAATCCAGATCGGGACGTGTGCGACCGGTAATGAGCCTCGCGACCGCCTCTCCAGCTTCGATCATGTGTTCGGGACGAATTCGATCGTCAGCCAACATATTGCACTTCGGCCGTGTTCACGACCTCGCTGCGGAAATGTCGGCTGAGATCGTGCGCGGTTCGCAAATCAACTTGCCGGCCGCCAAGTTGGACCGACAGTTCCTCCTCGATCCCGGCAATCGTGAGCATACCTGGAACATGCCCCGGCTCAAATCCCACCAGCAAATCCACGTCGCTATCCGGTCGTGCCGTGCCCTTCAGAACGGATCCGAACAGCGACAACCGTCGAATATGGTAGCGGCGGCAAAGTGCAGCCAAAGCCGCCCGGTCGGCAAAAAGCTGCGTATGTTCGGTCATGACACGCCTCCCTCACCCTACCGCCGCCCTTCGCAGCACCCGCTCCACCGTTTGCGGTGCCTCATCGATCACCAACAGCAGCACCCGTGCCGCTTGCTCAGGCTGCCGCCGTCCCTGCTCCCAATCCCGCACCGCCGCTACGCTGAATCCATAGCGCAGAGCAAACGCCGCCTGACTCAAACCCAGCTTGCCGCGGATCGCCTTTACATCGACCGCCTGCGGCACATGCACGACGCATCCCTCGCGCAGTTCTCCCCGCGCAAACGCACGTGCCGCCCGCACGCTATGCAAGATACGGCTTCCGGCCTTCGACATAGGCTCGCACCCCGGCTCGGTTGGTTGGCGCCATCCGCGTCTTTGCAGGCTGCCGACAAAGCTGTGGTTGGATACGGCAATGCCGTAGAGATTTCAACCCGCCGCGTGATTGCGTCGGTGCGGATGCGGCGGTCAGCCCGTGATCGTACTCACTCTGACGAAGGCCGGCCACAAACCCGCGCGTGATTGGCTACTGAGAATGGCACCTATGCTCGGCACCAAGACCTCTCTGCTACGCCGCCGTCCGAGCCCCCCGCGCCAGCCGCGACCGCGGCAGCGTCCCATGGCCCGCCATCGCGTGCCCTTGTTCCGTCGTCGCGCCACGGAAATACGCCAGCACGTACACCCGCACCGCACTGGTGCGGCCTCCCTCATGCCCCGCCAATTCCACCTGGCGCACCAGAGTGCTCATGTCCTGGTTCTCGCGCTCGCAAATCTCCAGCAGCGCGTCCCATAGCTCGGGCTCCAGCCGCATGCTCGTGC
>DATJNA010000059.1:0-2853 GCA_035508435.1 Acetobacteraceae bacterium
ACGCATCAAACTGTCCAAGGAACTGGCACGGCGGGCGACCGGCCGCACGCTCTACATTCTCGACGAGCCAACCACCGGCCTGCATTTCGAGGACGTCCGCAAGCTGTTGGAAGTGCTGCATGCGCTGGTGGATCAGGGCAACACCGTGGTGGTGATCGAGCACAATCTGGAAGTGATCAAGACCGCGGACTGGATTTTGGACCTGGGACCGGAAGGCGGCGATGGCGGGGGCCGCATCGTGGCGGAAGGCACGCCGGAGGATGTCGCGGCGAACCCGGGCAGCTACACGGGGCGGTTCCTGGCCCCGCTGCTGGTGAGGGATACGAAGCCTGCGAGGCGCAGGGCATAAAAAACCTCGCCCGCAAAGCGGGAGAGGTCAAGGCGCCGAAGGCGACGCGGGTGAGGGTGATCGGGTCAGTACGCGAGAGTGTCTGGTCCTTTGTGTAAGCGGGTCAATGGGTTCCACTGTTGAAAGGAAAGGGACCCACGATGTCTGCGATCAAGCCTGAAGTTCTGGATGAGTTGTTGTCCGGGGTGAGCAGCCCCGATGACCTGCTGGGTGACGGCGGGGTATTTCGCCAGCTGAAGAAAGCGTTGATGGAACGGGCGCTCGGCGCGGAGCTGACGCACCATCTTGGCTATGAGAAGGGTGCTGCGCCGGCCGGCCGTGCGAAGGGCAACAGCCGCAATGGCCACTCCGCGAAGAGAGTTTTGACCGACGACGGGTCGATCGAGCTTGCGATCCCCCGCGACCGGGACGGCACGTTCGAGCCCGTCCTGGTGCCCAAGGGCGTGACCCGGCTGGACGGTTTCGACAACAAGATCATCAGCCTTTATGCCCGCGGCCTGTCTGTCCGCGAGATCCAGGCGCATCTGAAGGAGCTGTATGGCACCGAGGTGTCGCCGGACCTGATCAGCCGGGTCACCGAGGCGGTGCTGGACGAGGTGAAGGAGTGGCAGAACCGTCCGCTCGAGGCGCTTTATCCGATCGTCTTCTTCGACGCCTTGCGTGTGAAGGTGCGAGACGAGGGCATTGTTAAGAGCAAGTCGGTCTACGTGGCGCTGGCGTTGGACACCGAAGGCCAGAAACATGTGCTGGGCCTTTGGATCGAACAGACCGAGGGTGCCAAATTCTGGCTCAAGGTGATGAACGAGTTGAAGGCGCGGGGCCTGAACGACATCCTGATCGCGGTGGTGGATGGGCTGAAGGGTTTCCCGGAGGCGATTGGCGCGGTCTACCCCCAGACCATGGTGCAGACCTGCATCGTGCACCTGATCCGGAACTCGCTCGCCTTTGTTTCCTGGAAGGACCGTAAAAGCGTGGTCCAGGACCTGAAGCATGTTTACCGCGCCGCGACCGCGGAGCTTGCTTTGGAGTGGCTGGACGGGTTCGAAAAAAGATGGGGCCGGCAATATCCCACGATCGCGCCGATGTGGCGCCGGGCCTGGGAATACGTGACGCCGTTGTTCGCTTTCCCGCCAGCGATCCGGAAGATGATTTATACCACCAACGCGGTCGAGAGCCTGAACCGTTCGTTGCGCAAGGTCATCAAGACCCGTGGCAGCTTCCCCACTGATGACGCGGCGCTCAAACTATTGTATCTGGCGATCCGGAATGCCGGATTGCGTTGGCGTCGGCCCGTCGAATGGACCGCCGCGATGAGCCAGTTCGCCATTCTGTTCGGCGACCGCTTCGTGCTCTCAGCGCGCTGAGAGCACGATCAATGACCCAGCGGCTCGCTTACACAGAAGATCGGACACTCCCAAGGGCCATTATCAAGGCCCCTTCGTACGCGGCCACCATTCCCGTCTGGCTGGCTCAGGAGAGCCGCTGCCGGCCTCCCCCGAGGATGCAATGAAATCTCCGAAAAGCGCGTCACCCTCCACACGGCTTCGATTTCCGTCTAACAATCGCCCATGTCCCTCTGGACCGAACTCGCCCGCGCCCGAACCGCGTCCGGTCACCTGCTCGTCCTGCGCGAGCGCGCCGGATGCATCGAGCTTCGCTGCAATGGCTGGGACCTGATGTCCAACCGCGCACATCATTCCGAGGAAGCCCTTGCCGCGCTCGCCTGCACGCACGTCGGGTCCTCTGCGCCCGCCATCCTCATCGGCGGTCTGGGGTTCGGCTATACAGTGCGCGCGATGCTGGACCGGATGCCGCCCTCGGCCCGCATTACCATCGCCGAGCTGATCCCCGACGTCATTGCCTGGAACCGCGGCCCCCTTGCCGCGCTCGCGAATCATCCGCTCGACGATCCCCGCGTCACCGTCGCCTGCACTGATATCGCTGCTCTGCTTGGTGCCGCTGCCCCTGCCAGCCTCGACGCCATTGTGCTCGACACCGATAACGGCCCAGATGCGGTCATGCTGCCGAACAATGCGCCGCTCTACGCTTCCGAGGGCCTCGGCCGCATTCGCGGTGCACTTCACCCGCACGGCGTGCTGGCAGTGTGGTCGGCCGACCGTTCCCCTACCTTCGCCGCCAATCTGCGCACCGCCGGCTTCCATCATCAGGCCCATGACATCCCGGCGCGCGGCGCCCCCAATGACCCGCTGCACACCATCTATCTGGCGTGGCCGCTTCCAGCGCCCGCCATCGCATCCACCCCATGCGCATTGCCGGCGTAATCCTGGCCGGCGGCCGAGCCACCCGACTGGGCGGCGGCGACAAGCCCCTGATGCAGGTCGGCGACGCCCCGATGCTGGCCCGCATCGTCGCGGCGCTGCGAGGCGAAGCCAGCGTCCTCGCCATCAATGCCAATGGCGATCCCGCCCGGTTTGCCGCGTTCAATCTCCCCGTGTTGCCGGATGGCGCATTCGCCGGCGAAGGCCCGCTCGCCGGCGTGCTGG
>DATJNA010000060.1:0-7856 GCA_035508435.1 Acetobacteraceae bacterium
GCGGCGGGAGACGCGGTTCGCCAAGGCGCAATGGCAGTATCCGCAGGCGGGATTGCCGGCCGAGACGATCGAAGGTGTGCGGCGGACGCTGGGGTTTTTGCTCGGCGAGGCGCCGGTTGATCCGTACCCGGCCGGTTCCCCTTCGCGCGGCGGCACCGCCTCGGCAACGACCGCGCATGGGGGAGATGGGCCGCTGCCGAGTGCCGTTGCGCCGGTGCCGCCGCGCGCGGCAGGCGGGTTGCCGCCGGCGAATGCGGCCGACACAGTGCCGCCGACAAATCCGGCCAACGCGTCGCAGCCGCCGTGGGCGGCCGACCCGATGCGGCCGCCGGATGCGGCAGACTCGTTGCCGCCGGCGAGTGAAGCTGAGTCAGCGGTGCCGGCGGATGCCGCCGAGCCAGCGCTGCCGACAACGTTGTTCAGCGCACCGATCGGCACCGGTCCGCCCTGAGCGGCTCGCTACGACGACGCAAACAAGACGCGCACAACCGCCGTACGGCGGCCCTTCGCGCCTTCCGTCACCTTGCGTGTTGGGTTGGCGGAGCGCACATGCGCGGCATGCCCGCGCTGCCGATCCGCACACTCGCCTTGCTGTCCGCCCTGGCCGCCGGCGCAGTACTCGGTGCCGCGCTGGCCAGCGAGCATTGGGACGGCCTGGTGCCTTGTGCTTTGTGCTTGCTCGAGCGCTGGCCGTACCGCGTTGCGATCGCCCTGTCGCTGGTCGCCATCGTGGTGCCGCCACGCCTCGGACGGGTGCTGCTGATGCTGGTGGTGCTGGTGGTGTTGGCGGACGTCGGCGTGGCGTTCGTGCATGTCGGCGTCGAGGCGCATTGGTGGCCGAGTCCGCTACCCGAATGTGCCGCGCCGCATTTCGTCGCCGGCACCATCGCGCAGCGGCTGGCCAGCATGCCGCTGCGCCCCGCCAAGCCATGCGATGCGGCGGACTACCTGATTCCCGGCCTGCCGCTCTCGCTGGCGGCAATGAACATGCTCTATGCGGCGGCGTTTGTCGTCCTGCTGTCGTTCTTCATCTGGCGGGCCAGTCGGAGGCCGGCATGAGCACGCGCCGCCCCGCGCTGCCGGGCGATCCCGATCCGGCCACGACCGTGGAACGCATGATCCGGGTGGATCACGCGGGCGAATACGGCGCGGCACGCATCTATGCCGGGCAGCTCGCGGTACTGGGACGCTCGGCCGGTGCGCCGGCGCTGCGGGAGATGGCGGCGCAAGAGCATCAGCACAGGGACGCCTTCGCCAGATTGGTCGGGGAGCGGCAGGTGCGGCCGACCGCCTTGCTGCCGCTCTGGCATGTGGCGGGCTTCGCGCTCGGCGCGGCAACCGCTGCGCTGGGAGAACGCGCCGCGATGGCCTGCACCGTTGCCATCGAGGAGGCGATCGACACTCACTATGCCGGCCAGATCGCCAACCTGGACGACAGCGAGGCCGCGCTGCGCGACACCATCGCCCAGTTCCGCGACGACGAACTTCGTCATCGCGACGCGGCCCTGGCGCACGGCGCCCGCGAGACGCCGGGCTACCGTTTGCTCTACACTGCGATCAAGGCCGGTTGCCGTCTTGCCATCGCCGCCAGCGAACGGATTTAGCGGCGAGGGCCTGGCAGGTGTCGCGGTGGAGTGAGGCTCGCCCGCCCCGGCGCCGTGGGTCCCGGCTCGGCCGCCGTGCTGCCCCAGCGCCGTGACACCGCACAGGTCCCGGCTGCGCGCGGACAACGCCTCAATGCGCCAGGAACACCGGCGCGGTCATTTCCGCCAGCAGCGTGCGTGTCACGCCGCCAAACACCAACTCACGCGCACGGGAATGCCCGTACGCCCCGGCCACGATCAGATCCGCGCCAATATCCGCCGCATAGGACAGCAGCGCCTCACCCTCTGGGATGTCGTTGGCGACCGTGTGGGCCGCCTCGGCCCGCACGCCATGCCGTGCCAGGTGCAGCGAAATGTCAGCGGCCGGCACGTCGCCATGACCATGAATGCCGCGCCGCGGATTCACAGCCAGCACGGTCACCACCGAGGCCTCGCGCAGCAACGGCATCGCATCGTTGACCGCGCGGGCGGCCTCGCGGCTGGCGTTCCATGCCACCAGCACGCGGTCGCCGACGGTCGGGAAGTCGCCGGCGAACGGGACCGCCAGCACCGGGCGGCCCGAGGTCATGACAGTGGAAACCACTACGGCGTCGGTACCAAGACCGTCCCGTTGTTCGTAGGGGTTGGCCTGACCGAGCACGGCGAGATCGGCGTAGCGGGCATGCAAGGCGACCGTGGCAGGCATGTTGCCCTCGACCAGCCGCCAGGCGCCTTCCAGCCCTTCGCGGCGCAGCGTGTCATTGAACGCGGTCTCCACCGGCGCCGCGGCGGCAACCGCCTCGGCGCGGATCTGGTCCACCACGCGCTCGGCGCCGCCGGCGGCCAGCGGCATGGCGGCGCCATAGAAGAATTCGGCCGAGGGGATGTCGACGACATATACCCCGGTCAATTGCGCGCCGGCTCGTCGCGCCAGGTTTGCCGCCACCTGCAGGCGGGTCGCCGAGCGCGGGCCGCCATCGAGGTGCACGAGAATGTCCTTCAAGCCCATCGCCCTGTCTCCCGCGAAACATTTGGTTCGTTTGTATCCGGCATGACGGCCGGCGCCTTGACATGGATCATCGTCGGTCAAAATCCTGACCCAACAGAGGCGCGGTGTCAGCGCAGTCGTAGCACCCGGGATTTGAATGCGACCAGACGCGCGGCCATGAGGTCGCGCATGATCCGTCAGGTTGCCGGCCGCGTCGAACTTTCCCTTGGCCGCCGGGATCATGACATCCGGTCGTGGCATGACCAGTCGATTGAGAAACACGAGACACTGGCGCAGGACACTGGCGCAGGACACTGGCGCAGGTGGTACCGTGCGCGGCCGGATCCATCGCGCCGGGCGACGCCCATCAGGGCGATGGGCCGGCCGTCGAACGGTTGGTCCCGCGGTCGCGACGCCCGATCGATGGCATTGCTTCAGCACGCCGGGGGATCGGATCATGATAATCCGGCGCGACGATCAGCAATCCGTCGGCGCGGCCTGGATGCCGCCACGCGATGTCTCGACCGGCGGGGGGAGAGCCCTGCCGGAAAACGCCTTCGTTATAAAGCAGGATCGGTGCGATGTCGGAAGAGGTCGATCCGCGTGCCGTCCCCCACCAGTGCCTGCCCCCCGCAGTGTGGCGCGATCGAGCGAACCCTGGCGCCGGCTGCGATCCCGAGGATGCGAAAAGTCGAGCTACGGACTATGCCGAATACCTTCCGTGTGGCGCCGGTGCGAAACTGGACGCGACGTCCGCATGCCGCGCCCTGCCCGCGCCGGTCGCCTTGTTGATCGCGGCCGCCGCGTCCTTGCCGGACCTGGACGGAGGTGATTGCTCTCTGCCTCGCCGCTGCCCGGGGTGGCATTCGGTTGCAGGATGATTTCTGCCGGAGTGACGCTGCTGTTGCAGAATTAACGCGGTTTTTACGCATTAATGATGCGGTTAAGCGAAACTGCGGGTCAAGTGACGCTGCAGGCACGCTTACATACCAGAGTGCGCCTGGGCGACCACGCGCGTTGCGATGTTCGTTGGGCCGCATTAACCAAGGAGTAAGGCATGTGGCATTTCATGTTGGAATCCCACGTTGATGGGGCCGCGTCTCAAAAATAACGAGCAACCATTTCTTTACAGAATAAGTTCAATGGTGTGCAGGCGGTGTTGTGTTGCCATCTTGCGAATCTGCGGCGGCGTGATAAAGTGAGTGAGAGCCTCAAGGTTGTAGGGATCTGCAGCGTCAGATACAGCCTGAAGCCTTTGGTGAAGGGATTATGCAACGATGCCGAAGAAGTTGCTCATCATTGACGACCAGCCGGGGATCACCAAAGTCGTTGGGCTGATCGCCAAGCAGCTCGGTCTCGAATTCAAGGCAATCAATAATTCGAGCATGGCTACCGAGGAATTCATTGATTACCGTCCGGACATACTGATGCTCGACATGATCATGCCGGAAAAGGATGGTATCGACGTACTCAACGAAATCCTGCTCACCGGCATTACCACCCGCATCGTCCTGACATCGGGGTATAGTGACGCTTATCTGCGGCTTGGCGAAGGCGTGGCCAAGTTTCACGAGAGCGGCCTGGTGTCGGTGCTGCGCAAGCCGTTCCGCCGCGCCGAACTGGTCGAGCTGCTGAGCGAGCTCAGCCAGGACGACTGAGGCGAGGCCGCAGCCCGCATCCGCCTGGCGGTCGGTCGCAGCAATGGGCGGTCGGTCGCAGCAATGGGCGGTCGGTCAACGGCGCGCCGGCACCGCCGGACTTGCTGCAGCGAGCGGTTGCGGTCGGTCAACACACAGGCGGGCGCGGCGGTGCCGCTGTCTGTGCGCCCACCGGCAACGCCGCTCGGCTACCACGCCGCGTCGAGCAGGGAACGGATCGCCGCCGGACCGTCGATTTTTCGCGGATTGGTATGAATCCATCGATCGTGCATCGACTCTATTGCGATTTGCTCTAGCTGGTCCTGGCGCACGCCGACGTCGCGCAGCCGGCTGGGCAGCCCCAGGCCGGCAATCAGCGCCGCCACCGCGTCCGCGGCGGGCATGCCGGAGCGGCCGAGCGCCTCGCTCACCCAGGCTTGGCGCGCGGCATTGACCGGTTCGTTGAACCGCAGCACGTGCGGCAGCATGATGCACGACGTGTAGCCGTGCGGAACATGCGCCGTGCCGCCCAGCACGTGGCCGATGCCATGGCTCGCCCCCTTGCTCACGCCGTTCTGCGAGCCGGTGATCGACAGCCACGCGCCGAGCTGGCAATCGAGCCGCGCGTCCAGATCGGCGGCGTCCGCCTTCACCGCGGCCAGTCCACGCGCCAGCAGCCGCAGCGAATGCAGTGACGTGCCGTCCGAAAACGGCTGGCTGTTGACAGAGCAAATGTCCTCCACCGCGTGATCGACGGCGCGGATGCCGGTGGACAGGAACAGCCATTCGGGCGTGTGGATCGAGGCCGCGGGATCCAGGATCACCGTGCGCGGCATCATCAGCGGATGGGCATAGCTCTGCTTGGCCTGCGCCACCGGATCGGTGCAGCCGGCCATGGCGGTGAACTCGCCGGCGGACAGCGTGGTGGGAATGGCGGTCGAGCGCACCGGCGGCGGCTTGATCTGCGGGCGAATCGTCGTGCCAGCGGAGTTGGTGCGGGCGCGCAACGCATCCAACTGGTCCGGCTCGGTCACGTCATTGCCAAGGCATATCCCGACCATTTTGGCCGCGTCGGTCACCGAGCCGCCACCCACCGTCAACAAGGCGTCCGCCTTCGCCTCGCGCGCGGCATTCGCCGCGGCGACCACGTCCGGGCGGGGCGTGTGGGCACCGATCCTGGTGCAGACGCCGGCCAGCTTGTTGCCGAGCGTGGCCTTCACCGTGTCCACCACATCGGTCTCCCGCGCCAGCGTGCCGCTGGCCAGGACATAGACCGCATGCGCCCCGGTCGTTTCGATTTCGCGGGCCAGCGCCTCGGCGAACGGGATGCCGTAGACCACCCGCTCCATGGGAGGGAAACGATGGGTGCCCTGGATCATGGTCGAACGCTCCTTGCGGGTTGGCGAGGTCGGTGCCGAGACGCAGCCGCGCAATGACAGGGCAGGCCTGGCTCAGCGTCGACGCGTGGCGATCAGGATGATGAGTCCTTGCAGAACGCCTCCAGCATGGCGGTCTCATGTTTGGCGCCTTGGTAATCCGCGGCGATGCGTTGGTAGAGCTGGGCGGCGGCCGCGTAGAACTGACGGCCGGCGGGATCCTCGCCGACGAATTGGGCGATCTCCTCCATCTCGGCGACCCAGCGATAGGCCTTCGAATACATCCGCGGCATCGCCCGGCTCAGCCAGCCATACAGCGCGGGCTGGCTCGCGCGCAGCTCCTGCTTCAGGTCCTCGGCCGTGCCGGCGCGCGTCGCCGCCAGCATCATCGCCGCGCCGAGCGCGGTGAAGCCCTTGGTAATCCCGGCATACGACATCTTCATCGCCGAGGCCGCGCCGATCGGTCCCGGCTGGATCGGCATCGCCAGCCCGTATTGTCCCAGCACCGCCACCTGCGGCGCCGCCGCACCGGAGAGATAGATGCGGGCGCCCTGGCTTGCGGCCGAGGGCGGCCCGCCGATGATGCCGCCGTCAACGAAGGTCGCACCGGTCTCCTCGATCACCCGCGCGATGCGCAACACGGTGCCGGGGTTCAGCGCATTGCAATCGACATAGATCGGCTTGCGTGATGTCGCCCGCAGCACCGGCGCCAATCGCTCCGCCAGCCCAAGGGCATCGCCTGGCGGCACGACGGACAAGATAATATCGGCAGCGGCGATTTGCTCCGCCGACGCGTCGATCATGCCGGCGGCCTTGGCGCGGGCGACGCTGGCCTCACTCCGGCCGGCCAGCAGGGTGCGGACCTCGACACCGTGCTGGACGAGGCGTCCCCCGATCCCACTGCCCATCATGCCCGGCGCGATCACGGCGACGACTGGTGGCATGGCTGTTTCTCCCTGCTGCGGTTGCTGGGCAGAGCATGTCACGCCAGGGTCGCCGCGCAAGGCCCCGCTCGATCGGCCCCGCTCGATCGGGCCCCGCTCGATCAGGCCCCGCTCGATCGGGGGCATCCTGTCGATCCGACGGCGAGGCTCCGCCGGGCCGCGTTACGCCGGCTTGTCACGGCGGCTTGTCACGCCGGCTTGTCACGGCGGCTTGTCACACCGTCTTCAGGAACTCGGTCAGCTTGTTCGCGGCGGTTACCTTGTCGGTCTTGTCCAGCGCCGCCAGTTCCGCGGCCAGACGCTCCATGGCGGCTTCGTAGATCTGCCGCTCGGAGAAGCTCTGGTCCGGCTGCCCCGCGTTGCGGTGCAGGTCGCGCACCACTTCGGCGATCGCCAGAGGGTCGCCGGAGTTGATCTTGGCCTCGTACTCCTGCGCGCGGCGCGACCACATGGTGCGCTTGATCCTGGCGCGACCCTTCAGCACCGCCAGCGCCTCGTCGAACAACTTGCGCGTGGCGAGCTTGCGCAGCCCGGCGGTGCGCGCCTTCGCCACCGGCACGCGCAGCGTCATGCGGTTCTCTTCGAAGGTGATGTGGATCAGCTCCAGCTTGTGGCCGGCGATCTCTTCGGTGGCGATGCGTTCCACCTTGCCAACGCCGTGGGTGGGGTAGACGACGTGGTCGCCCTCATGGAACACTTCGGCCTTGGCCATGGGACGCGGCGTCGTGATCGGGCCGGCGTGCATGGGCGGGCCCGGTCGACGTGCGGTGTCAGCCGGGCGCGGCGTTGCCCCCTGGCCTGGCGCCCCAGAAGCTGCTTCCTCAGCGGCCGCCTCACCGCCGGCGTCAGATTCGGCGGCCGGCCCGGGCTTGCCGATAGCGGCCGGCCCGGGCTTGCCGGTAGCGGCCGGCTCCGGCTTGCCGGCAGCGGCCGGCTCCGGCTTGCCGGTAGCGGCCGGCTCTGGCTGGCCGACCGCGGCCGCCACCTCCTGCGTCTCGGCGCCGGATTGCTCTGCTGGCGGGCTGGCGCCAGCAGACCTGGCCGGCCGCGTCGCCGCCGATGCCGCGGGCTTTTGCGTCGAAGCGGCTGGCTTGGCGGCAGTGGCCGCCGGCTTCGCCGTGGCGGCAGCGGGCTGTGTCGTGGCGGCAGCGGGCCGTGACGAAGTTCCAGCCGACGGCTCCGCAGCGGCGGTGTGCTGTGCCGCCGGCGCAGCGGGCGGTGCGACGTGGGCTCCGGCTGGCGCCTCCGATTCGGCTTCGGCAGCGGTCACGGCGGGCTGCGCCGCGGCCGGCGACTTCGCCGCGCCGGAGGCTTTCGCCGTGGCTGGC
>DATJNA010000061.1:0-45035 GCA_035508435.1 Acetobacteraceae bacterium
ACCGCGATGCCCGCATTGGCGGGTCCGGCCGGCGCCGCGCTGCCCGCCAGCAATGCCGCCGCGCTGCTGCGCGGCCCCGCACCGGCGGTACCGCTGCTGGAAGACGATAGCATGGTGAACATCGCGCAGATCGAGGGCCAGATGCGGGCGTCCTCGCTGCGGCGCATCACCGAACTTGTGGAGAAGCATCCGGAGGAAACGCTCTCCATCATGCGCGGCTGGATGGTGCAGGAAAATGGCTGACGCCGCGAAACCCGAAGGGTATCGGGGCATGAGCGGCGCGCAGAAGGCCGCGGTCCTGATGCTCGCATTGGGCGAGGAACAATCATCCCGCCTGTTCGGCATGATGCACGAGGACGAGATCAAGGATATCTCCGCCGCAATGGCCCAGCTCGGGTCGGTACGCGCCGAGATGGTGGAACGGCTGTGCGTCGACTTCGTGGAAAGCATCGGCAGTTCGGGCAACCTGATCGGCAGCTACGAAAGCACCGAACGCCTGTTGCAGAAGGCGCTGCCGCGCGATCGCGCCGCGCAGATCATGGAGGAAATCCGCGGCCCGGCCGGCCGCACCATGTGGGACAAGCTCGGCAACGTCAACGAAAGCGTGCTGGCAAACTATCTGAAGAACGAATACCCGCAGACCGTCGCCGTGGTGCTATCGAAAGTGCGGCCGGAGCATGCGGCGCGGGTGCTCGCCCTGCTGCCGGATTCCTTCGCCATGGAAGTGGTGATGCGCATGCTCCGCATGGAAAGCGTGCAGAAGGACGTGCTGGACGGCGTCGAGCGCACGCTGCGCTCCGAGTTCATGTCGAACCTGGCGCGCAGCACCCGCCGCGACGCGCACGAGATGATGGCCGACATCTTCAACAATCTCGATCGTCAGTCGGAGAACCGTTTCCTCACATCGCTGGAGGAGCGCAATCGCGAGGCCGCCGAGCGCATCAAGTCGCTGATGTTTACCTTCGACGACCTGGCACGCCTGACGCCGCAGTCGATGCAGGCGCTGCTGCGCTCGGTGGAGAAGGACAAGCTGCCGATCGCGCTGAAGGGCGCCTCGGAGAAGCTGCGGGACCTGTTCTTGAACAACATGTCGGAGCGGGCCGGCAAGATGCTGCGGGACGATATCGAGGGTCTGGGACCGGTACGCGTGCGCGACGTGGACGAAGCGCAGGCAAACATTGTGGCTCTGGCGAAGGAGCTGGCCGCACAGGGCCAGATCGAGATCAGCAGCGGCAAGGACGAGGAGTTGATCTATTGAGCAACGCCGTGCTTCCGGCAGGATTTGCGTGGGGGCAGCGCCTGGTTAGGCCAGTGCCGTTGGATATTGCCGTTCTTCTCACAATGGCGAAGGCAGCGAGTCACGCTTCACACAGAAAGCCGTACCAAATATCCGCAGCCTCCCTTGTCACGGCGCCAAGTCAATCATCCTTTGTGATGACTTGCCCGCCTTTTCCTCAGCCTTGTGAGAAGATCCAACTCCTGAGGTCCGCGGCAGCGTCGCCCGAGTACGCAACGTCGTGCCAGTGCAGTTGCCTACCTTCAAAAGGCTTGCCAGCATGAACGCGGGCTTCGACTTCGATCTTCCCGCTTCCGGCAAGATCATCTTCGCCGAGGACTTCGACCGCGCGCCCGGCCTGTCCGCGGCTCTCGAGCCGGAGGTGATCGAACCGACCTTCTCCGCGGCCGAACTTGAAGCTGCGCGCGCCGAGGCCTTCGAGGCCGGCAGCGCAGCCGCGACCGCTGCCGCCGCAACCGCCGACGGCGCGCAGATCTGCCATGCCGTGACCGCCATCGCCGACCGGCTCGACGCCGCTCGCGATGAGCTGCTGTCGCATGCCGAGCAAGCCGCGTCAGCGATCGCGCGTCTGCTGCTCGGAGGACTTGGCACAGTGTTACCGGCGCTTGCCACACATTACGGCGACGCCGAGGTCCGCGCGGTGATCCGCGCCGTCTTGCCCGGTTTGTTCAAGGAGCCGGCGGTCACGTTGCGGATCAATCCGCTGCACGCCGCCGCCGCCGGGGACGAGATCGAGCACCTTGATCCCGACCTCGCCGCGCGTGTCCGGATCGTGCCGACCGATGCGGTCCCCGCGGGCGACGTTCGCATCGCGTGGCGCAACGGCAGCGCGACCCGCGACGCTGCCGCCTTGTGGCAGCAAGTCGTGGAGGCACTCGGCCTCGCCGGGCTGGCGCCGCGATGCACCGAAACCACGGAGCATGCCACCACCACGGAGCATGCCGATACCAGGGAGTTGGAACATGCCTGATGACATGGAACTAGCGGAACTCAACGAATCCGCCGACAGCAGTAGCGTCCGCACCGTGCGCGAACTCGAGGCGGTCTACGACATCCCGGTCACAGTGAGCGCGGTACTGGGCAAGGCAACGATGCAGGTCAACCAGTTACTGAAGCTCGGCCGCGGCGCGGTCGTGGAGCTGGACCGCAAGCTGGGCGAGGCGATCGACATCTATGTCAACAACCGCCTGGTCGCGCGCGGCGAAGTGGTGATGGTCGACGATACCCGCCTCGGCGTGACCATGACCGAAATCGTCAAGGCAGAACGAGCGTGATCGGGCATATCAAGATCGCGCCTGCGCCGCTCTGCCGTCCTTCGTGCCTCAATTCCTCGCCGCGCACGACGGAGGCCGTATGCGCGTCCTGATCATCGGTTCGCTCGCGGGCGAGCTTGGCCAGGCGGGCCGCCTCGCCATCGCCCGCGGCGCCAGTCTCGACCAGGCGGACGACGCGGACACCGCACTGGCCCACCTGCGCGCCGATGCCCGCGTTGACCTCGTACTGTGCGACATCGCGCACGATGTCGGCGCCATCGTCCGCGCGCTGACCGCCGAGCGGATGGCCGTCCCGGTCGTCGCCTGCGGCACCGCGCGCGACCCGGACGCGGCATTGCGCGCCATTCGTGCCGGCGCGCGCGAATTCCTGCCTCTGCCACCAGACCCAGACCTGATCGCCGCGATTCTGGAAGCCGCCGCGGGCGAAGCGCATGCCCTGGTGTTTCGGGACCCCGCCATGGCGGCCACCGTGCGTCGCGCGGAGCAAGTGGCGAAATCCGAGGCCTCGGTGCTGATCTGCGGCGAATCCGGCACCGGCAAAGAGGTGCTGGCCCGCCATCTGCATCGCCGCTCTCGTCGCTCCGCCGGTCCCTTTGTCGCCCTGAACTGCGCGGCGATCCCCGAGAACCTGCTGGAATCAGAGTTGTTCGGCCACGAGAAGGGCGCCTTCTCCGGCGCGCTTGCCCGCCGCGTGGGCAAATTCGAAGCCGCGCATGGCGGCACTCTGCTGCTGGATGAAATCAGCGAGATGGAGCTGCGCCTCCAGGCCAAGTTACTCCGCGCGGTGCAGGAGCGCGAGATCGACCGCCTGGGTGGCGCCGCGCCGGTGAAGGTGGATGTGCGCATCCTCGCCACCACCAACCGCGACCTCGCCGCAGAGGTCCGCCGCGGGTCGTTCCGGGAAGATCTCTATTTTCGTCTGAACGTCATCGCCCTGCGCATCCCCCCGCTGCGCGAGCGCCCGGGCGACATCCCACCGCTCGCCGAGCATTTCGCCCGCAAATATGCCGAGGTGAACGGGCTGCCGTTCCGCCCCGTCTCTCCCACCGCGATGCTGCGCCTGAGCAATCACATTTGGCGCGGCAATGCGCGTGAGTTGGAGAACGCCATGCATCGTGCGGTGCTGCTGGCCAGCGGTACCGAGATCGGCATCGAGGCGATCGAGCTCGGGGATGCCGACGGCCAATCTTCCAACGCCGCGGCGTCCGGCGCTCTTCCGGGCGGCATTGCCTCCCTGGTCGGCCGCCGGGTGGAGGAGGTCGAGCGCGACCTCATCATCGAGACCCTTGGCCACACACTCGGCAACCGCACCCATGCGGCGACCATCCTGGGCATTTCGATCCGCGCGCTGCGCAACAAGCTGCGGGACTACGCCGCGCAAGGCGTGGTGGTGCCGCCGCCGACCGCGGGGATCGCGGCATGACGAGCCCACCAAGCGTCATCGCGGCCGAGTGTCATTGTGACCACGCGTCATCGCGAGGCCAAAGGCGCCGCGGCAATCTCGGTCGATCACCGTACGAACCATCCGTGCGCCCGACCAAACGAGATTGCGCCGGCGCTTCGGGCCGCGCCATGACAGGAACCGCCGGCCGCTGACCCATGTCCGGCACTACCACCCCGACCACCGGTGCCCCCAATCTGCTCGCCGCTCTCACCACCCGCGCGCGCCAGTTCGCGCCCGGCAGCGACATCGGCCTGGCGCTCGGCGTGGTCGCCCTGCTGTCTGTCCTGGTCCTGCCGCTTCCGCCGCTGCTGTTGGATCTTGGCCTCTCCGTCTCCATCACCGCGGCGGTGCTGGTTCTGATGGTCTCCCTGTTCCTCACGCGACCGCTCGACTTCTCCTCGTTTCCCACCCTGCTGCTCCTCACCACCCTGTTGCGGCTCTCGCTCAATGTCGCCACCACCCGGCTGATCCTGTCGCACGGCAACGAGGGACCGCTCGCCGCTGGCCACGTCGTCGCTGCGTTCGGCGGCTTCCTGATGGGCGGCGACGTGGTCATCGGCCTGATCGTGTTCTCGATCCTGCTGGTGGTGAACTTCATGGTCATCACCAAAGGCTCCGGACGCATCGCCGAAGTCGCGGCCCGGTTCAGCCTCGATTCCATGCCTGGCAAGCAGATGGCGATCGACGCCGACCTCTCCGCCGGCCTGATCGATGAAAAGATCGCCCGCAAGCGCCGCAAGGACCTGGAGGAGGAAAGCGGCTTCTACGGCGCCATGGACGGCGCGGCGAAATTCGTCCGCGGCGACGCGATCGCAGGGCTGATCATCATCGTCATCAACATCCTCGGCGGCCTGACCATCGGCGTCGTTCGCCACCGCATGAGCCTGACCGACGCCATCGGCGCCTTTACCACGCTGACCGCAGGCGACGGCCTGGTCACACAGATCCCGGCTCTGCTGGTCTCTACCGCCGCCGGTATCGTGGTGACCAAAGGTGGCATGGAGGGCAGCGCCGACACCGCGCTCATGCGACAGCTTGGCGGCGGCCCGAAACCGCTCGCAATGGCAGCCGGCGCAGCCGGCATCCTGGCGCTGCTGCCCGGCCTGCCGGCGCTGCCATTCCTGGCGCTCGCCGGGCTCGCGGGAAGTGGTGCCTGGCTGCGCCACAGGCACCCCGCCGCCTTGGGCTCCGAACCGGCGCCGCCCCCAGCGGTGGTGGCGGAGCAACCGATCAGCGACACCCTGCGCATCGACCAGATTCGGGTCGAACTGGGCTACGCCTTGCTGGCTCTCGCCGGCGGCGAGAGCGCCCGGCTGACCGAGCAAATCAAGGGCCTGCGCCGCTCGTTCGCGAGCGAAATGGGATTCGTGCTGCCGCCCGTGCGAATCCAGGACAATATGCAGCTTCCGGCCGACACCTACGTGATCCGTATCAAGGAGATCGAGGCGGGCAAGGGTGAACTGCGCCCCAATATGCTGTTGGCCATGGATCCGAAGGGCGGCGTTCCGGCCTTTCCCGGCGAAAAGACCAAGGAACCGGCCTTCGGCCTTCCTGCTCTGTGGATCGACCCCTCCGCGAAGGAGGAAGCCCTGTTCCGTGGCTGCACCGTGGTCGATCCTTCCAGCGTGTTGACCACCCACCTGACCGAGCTGGTGCGCGAGAACGTCGCGGAGTTATTGTCCTACGCTGAGACCCAGAAGCTGCTGGACGAGCTTCCGCGCGAACAACAGCGGCTGGTGTCCGACCTCGTGCCGTCGCAGATCACCGCCGGCGCCATCCAGCGCGTGCTGCAGGCCCTGCTGGCCGAGCGAGTCTCGATCCGCGACCTGGCCACTATCCTGGAGGCAGTGCAGGAGGCCTGCGGTGGTGCCAACCGGGTCATTCCGGCGATCGTGGCGCACGTACGCACCCGGCTCGCTCGACAGATCAGCGACAGTCAGACCGGGCCGAACGGATATATCCCACTGATCACGCTCTCCCCCGATTGGGAGGCGGCTTTTGCGGAGGCGCTGAGCGGCCCGCCAGAGGAACGCCAGCTCGCCATGGCGCCGACCAGGCTCCAGGCCTTCATACAGGCGCTGCGCACGGCGTTCGATACCGCCGCCGCAACCGGCGAAGCGCCCGTTCTGCTGACCAGTGCGGGCATCCGCCAGCACGTCCGCGCCATCGTCGAGCGCATTCGTCCCAACACCCCGGTTCTCGCCCAGTCAGAGATCTCCCCCCGCGCCCGGATTCGAACAGTAGGCATGATCTGATGCAATCGACCCCGAGAAGCGATGCCGCGCCGACCGGGGCTGATCCGCGTCGCGTCGCACGTTCCCTCCCGTCCCCAAGGCAGTTCGCCACGCCCCTATGCGCCTGAAGCTGTACCGCGCGCCGGGCATGACTGCCGCCATGGCGCAACTCCGAGCCGACCTGGGCCCCGACGCCCTGATCCTCGGCTCCCGTCGTGTCGCCGGCGGGGTCGAGATCACCGCCGCCCTGGAACCCGAGGAACCGGCCGCGCAACTGCCCGATCCCGCCCGGCTGGCCGCGCTCCACTATCACGCCGTTCCTGCCCACCTGCATCCCGCCCTGCAATCCGGCCCCTTGGACGCCGCCCTCGCCACCACCCTGTGCTTCGCCTCGCTTGCCCTGACCGAAAGCGCCCCGCCGTTATTGTTTTGCGGTCCGCCCGGCGCGGGCAAGACCTTGAGCGTCGCCCGCCTCGCCACCCGCCTCGTGCTCGCCGGCACCACGCCCGCCGTCATCACCACCGATGGCAAGCGCGCCGGTGCCACAGAGCAATTGGCCGCCTTCACCAAACTGCTGGGCATCAACCTCACCGTCGCCTGCCACCCCCTGACGCTCGGCCGTGTGCTGGCCCGCCGCGGCGGGGCCGCGCCGATCCTGATCGATGCCCCGGGCTGCGACCCGTTCGACCCGGAACAGACGGAGGAACTCGCCACGCTCGCCACCACCGCCGCCGCCACGTTGGTTCTCGTCCTTCCTGGTGGAGTGGACCCAGCCGAGGCGTCCGATCTCGCCGCCGCCTTTGCCACCGTGGGTGCCACCGCGTTGGTGGCGACGCGGCTCGACCTGACACGGCGGCTCGGCGGCGTTCTAGCCGCTGCCGACGCTGGCCACCTAGCCTTGACCGAGGCCGGCATCGGCCCCGGCGCCGCGGACGGCCTGGTGCCACTGACCCCTGCCCTTCTCGCTGAACGGCTGATGCAGACACGGACCGTCTCCCCATGACCGACGCCACGCCGCGTGCCGTTCCGGCCGCCCAAGCCGCCTCTTCGCCTGCGCAAGCCGCCGCTCCGGCCGCCCAAGCCACTTCTGCGCCCACCCAGGCCACCTGTCCGCCCGCCCGAGCCACGGCTCCGCCCACCCAAGCCCCCTCCGGGGCCAGCCTGCGCCGACCCACCGCCCAACACCTCTCAGGCCAGGACGCAACGGCCGGTCAACGTCATGCGCGTATGATCGCCATCGCCTCCGGCAAGGGCGGAGTGGGAAAAACATGGTTTGCCATCACCCTGGCCCACGCTTTGGCCCAGCGAGGCTACGGCGTACTGCTCTTTGACGCCGATCTCGGCCTGGCAAATGTTGACGTGCAGCTCGGCCTGACCCCGGCGCTCGACCTCGCCGACGTGATCGCTGGCCGCACTTCCATTGCCGAGGCGGCACTCCGCCACCCAGACGGCGGCTTCCAGATCCTCGCCGGTCGCTCTGGCTCAGGTATGTTCTCCGGTCTCGCCCCGGCGACGCTGGATCGCACACTCACCGGCCTGCGCTCCGCCGCCGCCGATCTGGACATCGTCCTGCTCGATCTCGGCGCCGGGCTCGAGCCCGCGGTCCGCCGCATGGCCGCTTTCGCCGACACGCTGCTGGTCTTGCTCACCGAGGAGCCCACCAGCCTCACCGACGCCTATGCCGTGCTGAAACTGCACGCTGCCGACCACCCCCAGGGCGACGCTCGCATTATCGTGAACCAGGCCGCCAGCCGCGCCGCTGCCGACCGCACCTACGCCGCGCTGCGTCGCGCCTGCATGACGTTCCTCGGCCGCGAGCCGCCGCTTGCCGGCGTCATCCGCCGCGACGATCGCGTGCGCGAGGCCATCCGCCGCCAGGCGCTGCTGCTGACGCGCCATCCCGCGAGTCCCGCTGCCGCCGATGTCACCCAGATTGCCTGCACGCTGCTGAAGTAACCGTTCGTCATCAATCCCCCGTTTCGCTTCGCCCTCAATGGCACCAAATAGGGCTGCATTGTCGGGGGGCGCATGACTCTGATCCGGCGCGGCGGTACGCGTGACCTGCGCGTAGACTTCTTCCGAGGACTCGCCCTGTGGTGGATCTTCACTGATCACACCGCAGGCGACGCGCTTGGCCGCATCAGCCTGACCAATTTCGCCATGTGCGATGCGACCGAGATCTTCGTATTGCTCGCGGGTTATGGCGCCGGATTGGCGTACGGCCTGACCATGAATCGTCAGGGCTACCTGTTTGCCGCCGCCGATGCGGTGAAACGCGCCTGGACGCTGTATATCGCCCACATCTTTCTGTTCGTGGTCTATACCGCCCAGGTTGCCTATTCCGCGGCCGCGCTGGACCGAGCCTACTATCTGGATGAGGCGCGGCTCGACGTGCTCGGCACCCAGCCCTACGAAGCGATGCTGCAGGCCCTGTTGCTGCGCTTCCAGCCCAGCCTGCTGAACATCCTGCCGCTCTACGTCATCCTGCTGTTGATGTTCGCTGTCGCGATGCCGCTGCTGCGCTGGCCAAAGCTGCTGCTGGGCATATCTTTTGCCCTTTATGTCGTCACTCGCATGACCGGGCTGAACTTTCAGGGCTGGACGGGTCCCGACTGGTATTTTGACCCCTTTGCCTGGCAGTTCCTGTTCATGATTGGCGCCGTGCTATCCTACAACCCGCCAGACTGGCCGCGCATCCGCTGGCCTCTCGATGTCGCTGCGGTGCTGATCCTGCTCGCGGGCGTGCTGGTGATATGGGTCGTCGATACCCACCCGCCGATCCTGGCGGCCATGCCGCGCTGGGTGATCCGCTTCGTGATCACCCAGGACAAAACTGGCATGTATCCGTTCCGCCTGTTCTCTATCCTGTCATTCCTCTGGCTGGTGGCGCGCACCATCCCCCGCCACGCGGCGTGGCTCGAGACGCGCTACGCCGCGCCCCTGATCCTGATGGGCCAGAACTCCCTGCCGGTGTTCTGCTTCAGTATCTTCTTCGGTTTCTTTGCCCGCATGGCCCTGGAATGCACCACCGCCTGGCCGATGCAGACAGCGGTGAACCTGAGCGGCGCCATTTCCCTCGTCTCCGTCGGAGCGCTGAGCGCCTGGTATCGTGCCAAGGGCCGGGCGCCCCGCGTGCGCACCGCGCCCTTGCCGGTGCTGGCTGGCACTGATAGCGATTAGACCGAAATGGTGCGCTGGCTGTCTTGGTTCTACCTACTCATCCTGGTTGCGGACCCGATATCATCTCGGGCAGGACAGGCGCCGCCGCCCATCGCCTGCGCGGTCCCGGTCTCTTTCACCACACCCGATTCGCCGCTCGCCGCCGTCGCCGCCGCCATCAAGGCGGGAGGTCCGGTCCAGATCCTGGCAATCGGTTCCGCCACCACCGTCGGCGATCAGCCAGGCGCAGGCCATCATGCCGCATTTCCATACCGCATGATCGAGGCGCTGCACGCCGCGCTGCCCGACATCGCCTTCAGCCTGACGCTCCGCGGCGGACGCGGCATGACGGCACAGGACATGCTGCCACTCCTGAAAGCGGCGCTCGCCGCACAGCACACCGCGCTGGTCGTGTGGCAGACCGGCACCGTGGAGGCGGTGCGCGGCCAGGATCCGGACGATTTGCAGAACGCCCTGCAAGAGGGAATCGACGCGGCACGCGAGGCAGGCGCCGACGTTGTCCTGATCGATTCTCAGTTCAGCCGCTTCCTGCGCGCCAACACCGATCTCGATCCCTATGAGGAGACATTGCAGCAGGTCGCGGTAATGCCAGGCGTTGTATTGTTTCACCGCTACGACCTGATGGAGAGCTGGGTCGAGGGTGGTTCGATCGATCTCGAGAGCGCCAGCCGCACCGATCGGCCAGCGATGATGGCGAGGCTGAACGCCTGTATCGGCGAGGCGCTCGCCCGCTTCGTGCTCACCGGCGGCGGTGTAGCCGCCCCGTGACGCCTGGCATCGTGCGACGCCACGGCTCTATGGTCATGTGCTTATGACTGTCGCGGCCCTGCTGCGCCACCTGACGTTTGCAGCGGGACTCGCCGCGCTGTCAGCCGTCACCGTGCGCCTGATGATCGCGGCGCGATTGATGGATCGCCCCACCCCGCGCAAGGCGCACGCCCAGCCGACCCCAAAGGGCGGCGGCGCCGGCATCGTCGTCGCGTTCCTGGTGGGCATAGCCTTGCTCTACCGGTTCGCCGAGTTCGCCCGCTTGGCTGATCCATATTTCCTCGGCGTGATCGGAGCATCGGTCGCAATCGCCATCGTCGCCTTCCTCGATGACGTCTACGACTGGAGTTTCAGCGTGAAGCTGTGCGCGCAGCTGCTGGCGGCCGCGGTCGCGGTCGGCAGCGGCCTGTACGTGCATGGCTATCATGCGCCGGCCTTCATCGGCGTCATCGCCACCGGCTGGCTCGCGCCCCCTACAACACTTTTCTGGATTGTCTTCGCGACGAACGCGATGAACTTCATCGACGGCCTGGACGGGCTGGCCGGCGGTGTCGCCTTCGTCGCGGCCGCCTTCCTCGCCGGCATCGCCGCCGCTCATGAGGGCTGGTTCGCCTATGCCGCCTCCCTGTTGCTCGCGGCGGGCATCGCCGGCTTCCTGCCGTTCAACTTTCCCCGCGCGCGCATCTTCATGGGCGATGTCGGCAGCCAGTTCTGTGGCTTCATGCTCGCGATGCTTGCGGTCGTCGCCAGCCGCTTCCAGGGGGTTGAGCTGTCCTTCCTGCTGGTTCCCATGTTGCTCTCCGGCGTGTTGTTCGACGTCACCTACACCCTGCTGCGCCGCGGACTCGCCGGAGAGTCCGTCACCTCGCCGCATCGCGGCCACCTCTACCAGATCGCCCAGCGTGCCGGCGTGCCGGCGCCTGCCGTGGCGATGATCCATTGGGGCTTCACCATCTACGGCGGTCTCTGCTGCTTGCTCTTCATTGGTGTCCCGTCAGGCTGGAGGGTATGGGTCCCGGCGCTCACCCTATTGCCGCAACTGGCGTGGCTGGCTTTCGTACGGCACCGTGCCCGCCTTGCCGGGATCACGCGCTGGGGCTGACGGCGGCGGCGCCATGCGGGTTGATGCCGGTCGACGCACAACACGCGAACGGGGAGACGCCCATGCCCGGCACCTGGATCCACATCGGCGATGGCTTCCGCGGTTATCTCGCCGTGCCGGAATGCGGCGCCGGCCCTGGCCTGTTGCTGTTGCAGGAGATCTTCGGCGTCAACGCCCACATGCGCGACATCGCCGACCTCTACGCCGAGGAAGGCTATGTCGTGCTCGCCCCTGATCTGTTCTGTCGCATCGCGCCCGGCACCGAGCTTGGCAACAGCGATGCCGACCTGGCGCATGCGCTGGCGCTTTACCAACGCTTCGATGTGGCGCAGGCGACGCGGGACATCGCCACCGCGCGAGACTGCCTTCGCGCTCGCCCGGAATGCACCGGCAGGATCGGCGCGCTGGGCTTCTGCCTCGGCGGATTGCTGGCCTACCTCGCCGCCGCGCGCTGTGGCGTCGATGCCGCCGTCGGCTATTACGGTGTGAAGATCGAGCAATACCTCGATGAGGCCGCATCGATCGTCTGCCCGCTTGTGCTGCATTTCGGTGAGCATGACGCGCTGGTGCCGCCGGAGAAGCGTGAAGCGATTGCCGCGGCGTTGTCCAGCCATTCAGGCGCGCAGATCTTCGTCTATCCCGGTTGCGATCACGCCTTCAACAATCCCGGACGCCCGAGCTTCGACAAGGCGGCATCGCTAATGGCCCACTCGCGCTCCATCGCGGTGCTGCGCCAGGCGATGGGCCCGCACTACGATCTTTCCACGTTGTGGGAGCAACACACGGGGCTGGAATTCGGCGCGCGCGATGCAGAGGCGACGATGCGCACGATGGTGGCGCAGCCTTACGTCAATCATATCCCGGTGATGACCGGCGGCGTCGGACACGACGAGTTGCTGCGCTTCTACAAGCACCATTTCATTCCGCGGACGCCGGCCGACACCAAGCTGATCCCGATCAGCCGCACCATCGGTGCCGACCGCGTCGTGGACGAGATGGTGTTCTGCTTCACCCATGATATCGAGATCGACTGGATGCTGCCCGGCGTGCCCCCGACCGGGCGCTATGTGGAAATTCCCCTGGTCGCCATCGTGAGGTTCCGCGGCGACAAGCTGTATAACGAGCATATCTACTGGGACCAGGCATCGGTGCTGGCACAGATCGGCTTGCTCGATACCGAACGGCTGCCGGTGGCGGGTGTGGCAACGGCTCGCAAGCTGCTGGATGAAGAGCTGCCGTCGAATACCAGGATGGCACGCTGGGCGGAGAGTGCGGGCCGATGATGCTCACCTGGATGGCAGCCTTCCGCCACGACGGCGCGGTGAGCGACGCCGATCTGCACTGGCTGGGTCAGGTACTTCGCTCAACGCCCGGCGCGGTGCGACGTCTGGTCTACACGCCGGCGCAGACGCATGATCCTTATTTGGACGATGGCCGTCCGCCAGCGCTGGTACTGCAGCTCTATTTTGATGATGTCGCCGCGTTGGAAGCGGCACTGGATCGCGGTGGAGCCTTGCAGATACTCGCCGCGCCGAATGCGCTGGGCTCGCTGCGTGGTGCGACGGTAATGCAGCAGGCCATGCTGGCACGCGCCTTTCCCGTGCCGGATGCAGGCGCGCCGGCATCGTCGCGTTGCGCCTATCTGGTGACCTATGAAGGCGCCGCCGAGGATCTGAACACCTGGACCTCGCATTACGTCGCGAGCCACACCGCGGTGATGGCGCGCTTTCCCGGCATCCGCGAGATCGAGGTCTGCACCCGTCTGGACTGGTGCGGCTTCCTGCCCTGGCCGCGCGCCGATGCGATGCTGCGCAACAAGGTGGTGTTCGACGACGCGGTGGCGCTGACGGCGGCGTTGAACTCGCCGGTGCGGCACGAGATGCGGGAGGACTATGGGCAGTTCCCCCCGTTCTCCGGCGGGGTCACGCATTTCCCGATGCTCGCCCGGGAGATCGCGCCCGCGCCAGGATGAGCGGATGACGTTATGCCGCCGCGCTTGCGTAGCGCTCCAGCTCCGCTTCGTCGATCACCGTGGTCATCATGAACTGAAAGATTGCCGCGCCGACCAGGGTGATGGCCGCGCCGATCGCCAGCGCCACGACGAAGGATCCGGTGACGTCGACGATGAACCCGGTCAGGATCGGTGACAGTGTGCCGCCCAGGAACCCGGCAAAGTTCTGATTGCTGGCGGCCGATGCGCAATACGCCTGCGGCGTTATCGCGGTGACCAGGATCCATTTGCAGGTGATGCCGAACTGCATGAAGAACATCGCGAACGCGATGCAGGCGATGGCCGCCGCGGGCGTGGTCGCCATCGCCGCCAGGCCGGTGAACGCCGCCGATGCCAGCAATCCCAGGATCAGCGGCAGCCGGCGGCTGGCAATGAGCTCCACGCCCCGCTTGACCAGATAGTCCGAGATATAGCCGCCTGCCAGCGCGCCGAAGAACGCGCAGATCAACGGCACGGAGGCCAGGAAGCCGGCCTTGGCGATGCTGATATGCTGCTGCATTTCCAGATAGGCGGGCAGCCAGGTCTGATACATCCAGGTGATATACCCGGTGCAGAACGCGCCGAGCATGAGCGCCCACATGGCACGGAAGCGGAACAACGACGCCCACTCGCGCAGGCTGACCGATGCCTTGGCTGCGCGGTTCTCACGCAAATAGGCCTGGTCCTGCGGTCCCAGAGGCTGTTTTCTCGGGTCGCGATAAATCAGGAACCACAGCCCGGCGGCAACCACGCCCGCCACACCCATGACGACGAACATCACCCGCCAGTTCCAGCCGAGCATGATGCCGGTGAGGATCGGCGGCGCGATCGTCGGCCCGATATAGGCGCCCGAGGTGTAGACGCCACTGGGCGTGCCGCGGTCGCGGACATGGAACCAGTCGCTGACGGAACGGGTGGCGGACGGAAAGCATGGGGCCTCGGTGACGCCCAGGCCGATGCGCGAAAGCATCAACAGGAAATAGTTGCTGGCGAAACCACCCGCGGCCTGGAACAACGACCAGACGATCATCGTAACGCCGACCAGCACCTTCGGCCCAATGCGGTCGAGCAAATAGCCGGATGGCAGCTGGGCGAAACCATAGGTCAATGCCCATGCCGAGCCAAGCGCACCGATGGCGGTGGCATTGATGCCGAACTCCTGGCGGATCCGGAGGTTGCCGATCGCCAGAGTGGAACGATCCATATAATTCAAGGCGATCGCGGCGGTGACCAGGATGATCGCGATCCATTGCATGCGTCTAAGCTGTGGTGACGGGCCGGCGGCTGGCATGTTGGTTTCCCCCTGTGTCGCTCCTGCCATGCATCGGCTACGATCGACGACCGCCATGTTGGCATGGCCACCATCGGCATCGACCGAGACAAGGATCAGGCGCAACCACCACGGTGACACGGCGGCGTCGAGCGCGGCAAGCAGTGCGGATGGTAACCTGGCGGAACAATCCGGACCGCCGCTGGTGACGCTTGCCGATGCCGCTATTACCCTCGATCGGTGGGGCGTGTATCGCACCGTCCATGTATCATCGCGGTGTCATGGCATTGCGACGAGCGCGGCTCCGAATCGGTCCCGGCCGGGCGGATGCGCGGACGTTCGTGAGCCCCATCGACCCGAGATTGCTTCGGCCGCTACGGCGCCTTGCAATGACACGGGGGCGGGTTGCGTCGTGCTGCTTTGATTTTGAGTACTATATCCCCAACACCAGGCAGGCGTTCTGTCCGCCGAAGCCGAAGGAGTTGGATATCGCATGCGTCACGCGCGCCTCGCGAGCCGTATTGGGGACGCAGTCGATCGGCAGCGCCGGGTCGGGGGTAGTGTAGTTGATCGTGGGTGGCAGGATGCCATGTCGCAGCGACAGCAGCGTGAAGATCGCCTCCACCGCGCCGGCCGCGCTCAGCGTGTGGCCGATCATTGATTTGTTGGACGATACGGGCAGTGAGCCGGCGCGTTCGCCGAATACGGCGGACAGTGCCAGCCACTCCATTTTATCATTCTCAGGCGTGCCGGTGCCGTGGGCGTTGACGTAGCCGATCGCGTCAGGTGACAGGCCGGCGTCGTCCAGCGCATGGCGCATGCATGCGATGATCGGCTTGCCGTCGGGTGAGGAGCGGGTGCGGTGGAAGCTGTCGGCCATCTCGCCACAGCCCTCGACGACGCCGAGAATCTCCGCCCCGCGAGCACGGGCATGCGCCAGGCTTTCCAGCACCAGCGCGCCGGCGCCTTCCGCCATCACGAAGCCATCTCGGTCGCGGGAGAAGGGGCGTGCGGCGGCTTCCGGAGGGTCGTTGCGGGAGGACAGGGCGGACAGCAGGGAGAAGCGGATCAGGCTTTCCGGGTTCACCGACGCATCGGTGCCGATTGCCAGCGCCGCATCGGCCTCGCCACGGCGGATCGCCTCCACCGCGAGCTGGATCGCCGTCGCGCCCGACGCGCAGGCGGTGGAGGTGGCGATAGGTGAGCCCTTGGTGCCGAAGCGGTCCGCCAAGTGCTCTGCTATGGAACAGAACAAAAATCGCTCGCCCCAGGGGCGGACGCGGCCATCGGCGACGGCGCGGACAAGATCCATCCAGGTGATCGGGATGTTGCCGGTATCCGCCGCTGCCGCGGCAGCGAGGCGCTGGGGCCATTCCATCTCGACCGGCGGCATGGCCAGCGTCAGGGGACCGGGGAAGTCGCCCGGCATGCCGATGCCGGACTCCGCCACGGCCTCGTCCGCGGCCAGACCGGCGAGCGCCTCGGTCAGCGCCGGGGCGGAGAGTTCGGCAAGGGGCACGAAATCGACCGTGCCGGCGATGGTGGTGCGCAGGTGATCGATGGGGAAGCGGTCGATGCGGTGGATGCCGGAGGTGCCAGCAACCAGCTTGCGCCAGTTCTCCTCCTTGCCCTGGCCGAGCGAGGTCAACACGCCCATGCCGGTGACCACCACCACCGGCCGGCCGCGCGAGTCCAGGTTGGCGTCGCTCATGGCTTAGACAGCTCCGTGTAGGGATCGAAAAACGGAATGCTCGGCAGGCTCCCTCTCCCCGCGCGGAACCTGCTGTCCGCTACAGCCTCTCTCGGCCAGGTCACCCTCACGCCTCATCAACCAACGCCATAGCCTCGCCACGCCACTGGCCCCAGCAGGTCACCAGCACCTGGCGCAGCACCGCAGGCATCGGCGCTTCCGCCGCCTCCAGTGGCGAGAACAGCCGGCGCCTCGCGATGCACATGGCCGCCAGTGCCAGAGCCGCGGGGAAGGCAGATTCCATCGAATGGCCGAACGCCGTAGCCGCCGCCCGTACCGGCAGGCCCAGCATGCGGAGAAACGCGGCTTCCTCCGCTGCCGGCGCCGTGGCTCCCCCGGCGGCGGAGATCACCGCCGCGCCTGGCCGGTCCAAGGGTGGCAGGGCCGCGAGTTGCCGCTCGGCCACGGCGGTTGCCTGACCGGGGCAGCGCTGGCAACGATCGGTGGCGACGGCGGCGATCCGCGCGATCGGAATGGCCCCGCGGGACGCCGCGTGGGCGCGGCTTTCGATCACCAGGAAGCAGCCGACGGAGCCCAGCACTGCCCCGCCTCCGGTCGCCAGCCGCTCCCATACCGGGGCGAACGGCGCCCGGCGCAGGAAACCGCCGGCGGCGAGGATCAGCAACGTATCGGGCCGTTCCGCATTGTAGGATCCCCCGATCAGGAACAATTCCCCCTGGCCGGAGGCGATGCGGGCGCAGGCGGTGCGAACGGCGTCGGTGCCGGCGGCCTCCTCGCCCATGAAGGTGCGCGACGAGCCAACCACGCCATGCACCAGCGAGATATTGCCGGCCAGCAGATTGGAGAGCTGAGCCAGAAACAGGGTGGGGCGGAGATCGGATTGCAGGCGCTCATTCAGCAGGGCGCCGGGGTTGGGAGCGTCGCGCAGGGCGGCGATGATCGCCTCATCCGCGGCGTAGTCGCGCTCGCCGCCGCCGGCCGCGACGATCATGTCCATATGCTCAAGCAGGGCGGCATTGCCCTTCACCCCGGCGGCGTCCAACGCCAAGCCGGCGGCATAGACGCCGATGCGCTGCCACGGCTCCATCTGGCGTTGCTCACGGCGGGGGATCTGGCGCTCCCATTCCAGCGGGACCATCGGGTGCACCGACCAGGGAGCGAAACGGCTCGCGTCCACCACAGGCTGAAATCCCGCGGGGGCATCCAACGCTGCCCAGGTCGCGTCCGGGCCTTCGCCCAGACAGGAAATCAGGCCGATGCCCGTTATCACTGTGTCGCGGTCAGCCGCCACTCAGATATGCCTCCGGCACTCCCACGCGGCGGGCAGTTTCCAGTATCCGCGCGCGCAGCGTCTCGTTGGGAAAGGGCGCGAGTCCATAGCGCAGCTCGGCTTCGGCCACCTTGCGGCCACCCGACTCGATCCGGCCTGTCACGACCGCGTAGCCGGAGCCATCCTGCACCAGTTGCGCCTCCGTCTCCAGATGCGCGCCGGGGGCGACGAAGCCGCGCAACTTCGCCTCCTTCACCTGCGCCAGGAAGGCCATGCGGGTGAAGCGCAGGCTGGCCAGCACGAGCCAGCCGCCGGTCTGGGCCATGGTTTCGATCATCAGTACGCCAGGGAGCAGTGGATAGCCGGGGAAATGGCCCTCGAAAATGGGCGACTGGTCCGGGACGGTGCAGTTGGCGCGTACCACCCGACCGTCCGGATCAAGCAAGGCGATCCGGTCCACCATCTGGAAGTATTCGAGGCGCATGCCGGATCAGGCGACTTTGGCAGCCACCAGCGTGTCGATGTTGTCGGCCAGGTGGCCCAGGACAAAGTATTGATCCGACGACACTTTCCCGTCGTTCACCTCCTGCGTCCATTGTTCCAGCGGCATCTTGATCGCAAATGCCTTATCGATGGCGAAGGCAACATCGAGGAAGTCCAGGCTGTCGATGCCCAGGTCGTTGATGGCATGCGATTCCGGGGTGATCTTCTCACGGGGAATGTCGCATGTCTCGGATATGATCCCGGCGACGGTCTCAAATGTGGACGGCATGTCTCCGCGGCCCCTGTTGCAAAGGGGGGCACTATCATCGCGGCGGCGGGTGGGGCAAGGGGCTGAGAGGCGGGGCAGGGTAACCGAGTGAAACGGGGGCGGTTGCGGAACATGCGTCGGGCTCCCGTCTGTCCGCCCACCGCCCGCCGTGTCCCACCCCAACCCGCGCCGGCCGGCGGGCGCCTGCCAAGGTGTTACGCCGCCGCGAGCTGGCGAATGATTTCCCGCCCGCGGCGGGCGAAATAGCCGTCCATGAAGCGGTACGCGCCGATGAAGTGGAAGCACTTGCAGCGCTCGCGCGGCGTGATCTCGCCGAAACTGCCATAGGCCGGATAGGGCAGCGCGACCGCACCAGGCGAATTGGCAACGGCAAAGTTGGATCCGCATTGCTCCGAGCCCCACTCGTGCCAGCGGTCCGGCAGCAGGCCCTGCATGATGGCGTGGAATTCCTCGATCTTTGTCCGGGCGAAACCTCCCCGCGCGAAACCGGCCAGTCCCGACGAGCCGCGGACGTAGCGCAGCCGGTCGCAGTCCGGGTAGCGGTCGAAGCATTGCTCTATGGCGGTCCCGACATAGGGGTCGTCCGGCTCCGCCTGGGCGATGCGGGCCGCCTCGCGCATGGTGCGGAACCGATCGCCGTCCGCGATGGTGAAGGCGACGTTGCGCGCGACGCAGTCGCCTACCTCCGCGAGATCGGGACCCACCGCGAGAATGTCGGCATCCATCTGGATCATGTAGCGCGAGGCGGATCCGTCCAGCAGGAACACCAGCCGCTCCCAGGTGCCGCCGCGCTGGCAGCGTCCGGGATCGAGATCTTCCAGGATCACAAACTCGATGCCATCGACATGGCGGCGGATCGTGTCGCGCAAGGTCCGCGGCATGTCGCGGTCGATGATGCCAACGACGCGGCCGGCCCCGAGATGCCGATAGAATGCCTTGATGCAAAGCAAATACATCGGCACGTCGCGGTTCCTGACCATGCTGACGATGGCGCAATCGGCGTCAACAATACGCAGCGGCGGGGTATCCATCACGGCGGCGATCTGCCGATCGAAATTCCAGGTCTTCAGCCTGCGGCGCCACTTGTACAGCATGCTTCCGTCGCCTCCGCTGGGGCGCGCCGCGTTGTGGCCTGGCGTTGCAAGCGCAAACGATACCCAGGGATCGTGCCAGGTCCTATGGCATCGGTGCCAGCAAATGACTGATTTCGAGTTTGTCGCAAGCCCGCCGCAGATCATTGTTCAACGAGAGTTCCTTCGACAGGTCGCGCTTGAAATGCACCGGCGAGGCCCGCTTGTAGTCCTTGCGGCCGATCAGCGTGAAATGCCCCTCGGCGATCTCGGCGCCCGGGATCTCCCGCACGATACCGCGGCAATGCCTCGCCCAATAGCGGATGCCGACGCCACATTCGTAGTGATATTTCGCCCGCCGCGCGGCTTGCTCAGGCGACACGGAAGGATGCATCGGGAAATTCATCCACCAGCCGCAGCCGTTCTCGAACTGGCTGCGGCTGGCGCCGCGGGTGCTGCAGGCGAGCACTTCCCAATAGCGCCACCTGGTGGGCGCCAGGCGCTGCCGCCACGATCCGCGCGGGCGCACCGCGGCCATCTCGCCGTCGCGCAACTCCAGGAACATTTGGGCGTAGCGGTGCATCTTCTCGAGGCGCAGCAGGCAGTCGGCGTGCCAATAAGCCAGCCGGTCGCAGAAGCGGAAGATGAACTCGAGCGGGAAATGCATCCACATCGACGGCAGTCTCAGCCGTTCGTTGAAATCGACCAGCACGGCGCCGGGGATCAGTGACGGTCGTCCTGCACGCGGATCGAAGCCGACGACCGGGGTCCAGCCGACTTCCCGCACCAGCCGCTGCTGCACGTAGCACCAGTCGTCATCGACGTTCCAACACAACCATGGGCGCTCGATACCCCGAAAGCTCTCGGCCCAGCGGCCGGCCTCTTCCAGCAATTGTTCTATCGAGAGATTCGACAGGCGGAATCCCTCCCAGTCCCCGGTGCCGACCCGGTATGGAATGTTCTCGGGCGTGCGCCACTCGTCGACGACATCGGCCGTGGTTGTCTGCGTTTCTGACAATCCATCACCCATAGGAGTTCATTGCCCGCTTGTGGCGGCCGACCGGTGGCGCGCCATTGGTCCTCGCCCGGTCACGCATCAACCTCCGGGCAGAACGACGCGAGCGACGTCGCGCGCACCACCGCACCGATCCGGTATTGCTCCTGGGGCGACAGTTCCTGCCGCCATCGATTCAGCGCCCCCTGCGGATCATGGAACACACCGTAATACCGTTCCCGCCCCACCTGCTGCGTGCTGCGCCGCAAGAAGGCCTCCGTCTGCGGGCTCCACGCCAGGCGGGCAAAGTCGAACAACGAGCGCGCCTGAGCCTGCGGCGCGTCGCACAGGTCCTGGTAGCGCACCAGCCTCGCGCGTTCCATGCCGCCGATGTCGTCGACAACCTTCTCGTTCACGATTGCCCAGTTCCATGCCAATTGCTCTATCTCCGGCAGGGTGGCGAACGTCGCCTGGGTCAGGCCATAGCGGGCGGCGCGCGCCGGATCCGCCACATGGGCGGTCGGCAGGTCGGCCTCGAATTTGCCACCCGCCTTGCCACGCCGCATCGAGGCTACCTGTCCCCACACGTCGCGGATGATGACGACGATTCGCGCCTGCGGCAGCGCCGCGGCAAACAATCCCGCCCGGCCAAGCGAGCCGACCGACTTGATCGCCACGCGAAGCCCGGGATGGCGCGCAGGCTCGATCAGGTCCGGCACCCTTAGGTCGGCGGTCAGCCGCCGGCCTGGCCGGGTCAGCGCCGCAGCGCGGAGACCGTAGATGATCGCGCGGCGTGCCAGTCGCACCGGCGGGGTCTCGAACCGCTTCGGAAACATCGGCAATGAGCCGACGGTCTTCACTGTGGCAGTGCCGATCAGTTCCGCGAGATATGTCCGGGCAGCGTCGACATGGCGCGGGATATCCGCGGCGTCGCAAATCCAGGGCAGGTCCGCCGCACGACGTATCGTGTCGGGTTCATGACGATACAGCACGTCTGGATGGCTGTCGAAGATCTTCGCCAGCCAGGTTGTGCCGGAACGTGGTGCGCCGAGAATCAGTACCACGCGATCGCCGGGGATCTCTGAAAGTTTCATGACCATGCGCCCGGCAGCCAACGCCGCCGCAGCGAACGGCTGGTTTCCCAGGCGATCGATAGAATTTGTGATTCTGCTCCCTGCGGCTGGCCGGCGACCCGCCATACCGCGTAAAGCACCGCCGCGTAGGACAGAGCACCGGCAACAACCTGGGCAGAGAAACCGCCATAGGTCGGATTGGCGCTGAAGCTCAGCTTGGTCAGGAACACGACTCCGGTCATGACCACCGTGGCGATGACGGCTCGCCAGTTCGTCGCAAGCAGTTTCATCGGCCGCAGATTGAAGCGGTGAAAGGTCACAAGCAGATAGAAGGCCTCCTCCAGGATGGCGACCGCCGCCATGGCGAAACCGCTCCCGACCAGCCCGAAGCGATCGATCAGCGCGATCAGCAGCACGATGCGGATCAGCGTAATGACCACCGTGCCATGGAACTGAATCTGCAGCATGCCATAGACCGTCAGCAGCGTGGTGCCGACATAGGTAACGACGCGGAATATCCCGACCAGCGCGAAGATCTGCAGCAGCGGAATCGCCGCGATCCATTTCGGGCCGATCGCCAGCCGGACCAGGGGGTCCGCCACCAGCGCAATGCCGACACTGGCCGGCAGCGCGAGCACCAGCGTCGCGGAGATGGCGCGGAAATAGGCGTCCGCCACGTCCTTTCCCCGGCTCCTGACCTGCGTCAGCCCGGGAAACAACGCGCGGCAGATCGGCAGCACGAGTTCGGTGGTTGTCATGAATCCGACATCGCGCGCGATCGAATAGACGCCGACCGGCGTGGCGCCGAGCATGCGCCCCAATACGAAATTGGCGGTTCGGTCGCTGATCAGCGACACCCACGCCAGCATCCAGCTCCAGAAGGAGAAGCCGACGATCCGCCGCCAGGCACGCAGCGACAGCCGCGGCCGGTAGCTGTGCATGAGATAGGTGCACAACAACCGCGTGCCGCGGGTGGTGAGAATGCCGACCACCAGTGCCCAGTAACTCCGCCACACATAGGCGACCGCGACGCAGGCGATGATGCCGAGGATGCGCGGGGCGAGGAGCAGGCCGAACTCCTTCTCGAAGGCGATGTCCCGCTGGAAGTCGATCACCCCGATATTCTCGACCGCGCTGATCAACATACCGACGGCCAATGCCAGCAGGATGCCGACGAGGCGGGGCTCGCCGAAGAAACTGGCGACCGGCCACGCACAGCAGACGATCAGGACCGCCGAGGTGACGCCGCGGATCGCGGCCAACGTGAACCCCGTGTCGTACATGGCGCGGTCGATGTCGACTTCCCGGATCAAGGCGTTGCCGACACCGATCTCCGACAATCCATCCAATGCCTGGGCGAAGGTCGTGCCGAGCGCGACCAGGCCGAAATCGCTTGGCACCAATAGCCGTACCAGCAGCAAGGTGCTGATGGTTCCCAGGATCCGCGTTGCCACGCGCCAACATACAACCCACCCTGCCCCTCGCGCGGTTCGCGCCGACAATGACAGTTGGCCGTCGGCCTGCGCCATCATTCCGCCTGTGTGGTATAATCGAGGGTCGTCACTCTCGGACAAGTTGCGAGCATAGGCGGAACCGGCTCCGTCGGATCAGGCCGCGCAGCATGAGAGCGGGATATTCGCAAGTTTGCCGTCTGTCATCAACGATTCAGCAAGCCGGCACGGTCTCGCCCGAGCCAGGTCGAAATGCGGTGACCATCTGCCGGTAGAACCGGCGAGATCGTGCATGGCCTTGGTTGCCCGATAGTTTCAGTCGGCACCGGCCGACGGATGCAGGAACGCCCACACCATGCCCTGGGATCCGTGATCGAACATTACCAACGGCTCATAGCCCAGGCTGCAAAAGCGTTGCAGGGAGTGATCGCGTCGCTCCGGGCCGCCATGCCATTCCATTACCAAATACTTGACGCCCAGCGCCGGGAAGCGCGCGTCGTCGAGGATCGCGTATTCGCCGCCTTCGATATCCAGCTTCATCAGGTCGATGCACTGATCTCCCAACAGGTCGAACACATCCAGCATTTCCGCCTCGATGCCAGCCGTGCCGTGGGCCAGCACGCTGGAGGAGGAGCCTGCGTCGCTCAGCATGATGTGGCGTGTCTCGGTGCCGGCGGCGGCCTGGTGCAGCTCCACCCGCGGCAACAGCCCGTTCGTCGACAGGTTGACGCGGCATTGGGCGAAGTGATTCGGATGCGGCTCGAGGGCGATCACCTCGGCGCCGGGGAAGCGCGTCAGCCACCAGAGGCAGGAGAAGCCGACATTGGCGCCGAGGTCGAGGATGCGGCGGATTGACTGTGCCGGTAGCGGGCGGGGGCAATCATAATGGCGGTGCAGGAACACTTCGTAGGCAACGCCATAGTCGTTGTTGCCGGCGCTGCGCGGTCGCAGCAGGAGCTTAGGGCCGTCTCTAAGACGCACGGCGACAGTGTCGCGGCGCCCGGTCAGTTGCCACAAAAGGTAGCGGGGCAGGCTGTCCGGAGTGAGCAGCCGCGCGAAGGAAGATGACGGCGAAGTCACGGAAACCCAAGACCGGAGCGTCTGCCGAACGATACCAAGGCAATCTGTTTGCCGGATTCAGGCATTGCGGTTCGCGACATGCCGGCAGCACCGAGGCATGCTGGGTAAAAGCCACAAAAGTCGCGCGGCCGTCAAGCATTCTGGCGAGGGGCGGCGCGCGCGGCAGCCAGCCCCGTGTCATTGCGCGGGGCCGAGCGGGCCGGAGCGATCTCATTCGGATGAGCGCATCGACGCTGGTGCGCGCCATCGACCGAGATTGCGTCGGCCCCTTCCTGCCTCGCCATGACATTTCAGGCGCGAGGCTCGCGCTTCCCTGACTCTGGGTACTAGATCAGGACAGCAGCGCGCTCGCGTTCCGCCCGGCCCGGCGCCGCAATACGCCGGAACAATGCTAGCTGGCCGGCCGTCGTCTCCTGCCAGCCGAATCGTTCCGCATAGGCCCGCGTGTCAGCGCGCGCAGGCAGCGCCGCAATCAGCCGGCGGACCGCCGCGGCAATCCCGCCGGGGGTGTTCGCATCGACGATCGTGCCGGCGGCTGCCTCGCGCACCACCTCCGGATTGCCCGGAATGTTGCTCGCAATGGCAGGTGTGCCACAGGCCATCGCTTCCAGCAGCACGTTGGCCCAACCTTCGCGCGACGAGGCCAGCACCAGCGCATCGGCGGCACCATACAGGGCGGGCAGCTCGGCATGCGGGCGCGCTCCCAGCAGGCGCACGCGATTGGCCAGCCCGAGGCGGTCGATCAGCGCAGTGAGGCGGGCTTGCTCCGGACCCTCGCCGACGATCAGGAGCGCGAAGTCCGGAAGTTCTCGCATCGCCTCGATCGTCAAATGGTGGCCTTTCCGCTCGATCAGCAGCCCGACGGAAATCAGCGTCGGCCCGCTCAGGCCCAGCGCCTGCCGCGCGGCCGCCCGGTCGGTCGGTGGACGAAACAGCTCGGTATCGACGCCGTTGCGCAGCACGGTCACCTTGCCGGTGGGCGCTCCCAAGCCGACCAGTGTCCGCTTCAATGCGTCACTGACCGCGATCAGTGCCGCCGCGTCGCGGATCATTCCCTGAATCAGCCGCCGCGGTGTGGCGAATCGGGGGATCAGCGTCACGTCGGTGCCGCGCGCCGTGACCACGACCGGGAGGCACAGCCGGCGGCCCAGCCAGGTCGCCGCCACGCCGTCCGGATACAGGTAGTGGGCATCGATCGCGTCGAACGCCTCGCGGGCGTGCAAGTCCCGCAGTACCGGCAGCAAGGCGCGATACAACAGCCAGGGGGCTAGCGACATGCCGACCCGGGGTAGCGTCGGATAGCGAGGATGCAGCACGCGCAGCCCGTGCCTTTGCTCCTCGCGCGGCGCGCGCGCGTGCCGCGCCCAGTCACCGAAGCAAGCGGCGGTGCTGGGAAACCATGGCACCGGCGCCACCACTGTGCTGCGGACGGCGCCACTGGCCACCAGGTGGCGCAAGCGGCTCTCCACGAACACGCCATGGTTCGGGCGCGCCGCGTTCGGAAACAGCGTGGAGAACGTCACCAGCCGCACTGGGAGTGGCGCGGCGTCGGACTGCGAACCGCGAAAGCAACGACTTTCGGTCGCATCCAGCGATCCCGCCTCCATTGCGTCATCCCCGCCCATGCAGGCACCGCTGACATTCGGGCTCGGGCGCGCGAGGCGGAACGCAATCAGGCCGAGGGGGTGACGCAATCAGACCGAGGTGCCGCTGGCCCCTCGTCATCAGGTGCCCTTGTTCAATTGGTCCAGCAACTGCTGGGCTTGCGCCTTCTCGGTGAAGTCGGCCTTCACCGCGACCACCGCCGTCAGCAGCTTGATCGCGTCCGCCTTGTCGCCGGTATCGTTCAGCGCCACGGCGAAATGATACTGCACGCGCGGATCGTTCGCCGCCAGCGCGCTGGCCTGCCGCAGCAGCAGCACGCCGCTACTGGCCTTGCCCGCGTTGGTGAGGATCCAGCCCAACGTGTCCGCTGTCTGCGGGCCAGGCGCGAGCAAATAGGCCTGGCGCGCCAGATCCATCGCCTGGGGGTTGTGCTGCTGCTGGTACACCCAGGCCAGGTTGTTCAGGGCAATCGGGTCATGCGGCTTCTCGGCCAGGATATTCTGCAGAGCCTTGGTTGCTGCGTCGTAATTGCCTGATGCAATGTCCAGCTCGGCCGCTTGCTCCAGCGCCACGAGGTCGTTGGGATGTTTCGCCAACCAATCGGCCAGTGTGACCTGCGCCATGCCGCGCCGTCCGGCCCGTAATTGGGCACCGACCATACGCGTCAGGAACATTGTCGAGGGTGAGGCTGTCAGCGCGTCCTGGAACGCCTTGATGGCATCGTCGGGCCGGTTGGCGGCCAGGTAGATGTCGCCCTTGAGTGCCAGCGCCGGGGTGAATTCGCGGTTCTGCGAAATCAGCGTGTCCGCAGTGGAGAGCGCCGAGTCCACGCCGGTGGCACGCAGGTCGACCAACGCGTAATCCAGCAGAAGCTGATAGTTGCGCGGGTCGGCGGCAATCCCAGACTTGATCACGTTGCGGGCCGAATCGTAGTCGCCCGCGTCCACCAACAGCCCGACCAGTCGCCGCCGCACGGCGAGATTGTTTGGGTCCTGCTTGAGTAATTGGCTGTATGTGTCGCGCGCCCGGTCGCGCTGTCCCAAAGCGAGCTGCGCCGCGGCGGTCAGGCTCAGGATCGGATCGGACAGTGCCGCCGCCCCCTTGGTCTGCGTGGCCAGATCGAGCGCCTTCTGCGCGTTGCCCGAACGGATGTAGAGGTCGCCAAGGCCCGCGGCGAGGCGCGGATCAGCCGGCTGCGCCTTATGCGCTCGCTCCAGCAGCGCCACCGCCTCGGGCAGGCGATTGCTCTGGGCATAATCGGAAGCGAGCATGTTCAGCGCGGGCTGGGAGGCAGGCTGCTTTTCCAATATGGCACTGAGCACCTTCTCCGCTCCTGGCCCGTCGCCTTGCATCGCCAGCACCCGCGCCAGGTTGATCTGCGCCGGGATGAAGTCCGGATGTGCAACGCTAAGATCAGTGAAGGTCTTGCGCGCGTCGGGCACGTCCAGCTTGGCGAGCTGCAACAAGCCGGTCAGGTTGTCGACGACAGGCGTGTTGCCCTCGGCCGCCTTCACTTTCTCCAACGCGTCGGCGGTCTTGGTCATGTCGCCGGTAGCCAGTGCGGCAAAGAACAGCGCTTCGCCGACCCCGGCCTGCTTGGGGGCGAGCTGCAAGGTATGTTCCAGGTCGCCCACGGCCGCGTTTGGCTCGCCCATGCCCATGCGGACGGTGGCCAGCCTCGTCTGCACGCCGATATCGTTCGGGGCGAGCGATTGTGCCTTCTGGAACGCCTTCACCGCCTCGTCTGACTGGCCGGTCATGGCATAGGCCCGACCCAGCAGATCATAGGTGTCGGCGTCGCCCTTGCCGGACTCGGCGATCTTCGCGAGCGTGTCGATCACCTTCTGTGGCTGCTGCTTGGCGAACTCGATGCGGGCGAGGGCCTTGTAGGCAGCCAGGTCGTTGGGTGCGTGCGCCAGGTATCGCTGCGCCGCGTCTTCGGCTTGCTCGATCTGGCCCTCCGCTTCCTTCACCACTGCCTTCAGCAGGTAGCCGCGGGGGATGCGCCCGATGAAGGGGCCGATGCGGTCGAGGTCGTCATCCGCCTCCTTGTAGTTCTTCGCCTGCGCGGCCATGACGGCCTTCAGGTAGATCGCCTGCACGTTGCCCGGCGTCGCCTTGGTGACGACCGCAATGTCCTCCTGGGCAGCGTCGGTCTTGTTCAGGGCGATCTCCAGGCCGGCGCGGTCCAGCCGTGCCTGCACAATGCTCGGCTGGTCCTTGATCAGGTCGTTCAGCACGGCGAGCGCGCCGGTGGTGTCACCCTTCACGCGCAGCAACTGAGCCTTGGCGAGCAAGGCCTCGGCGGATTTCGGCTGCACCGAGATCGCGTGGTCGATACGCTGCATGGCGCCATCGATGTCGCCGCGCCCGGCCAGCAGCCGCGCTTCGGCCAGCAGCGGCTCGACGGCGTTCGGCGCCTCCTTCTCCGCGTCATTGAAGGCCTTCTGCGCCAGGTCCGGCTTCTGCAGGCCGACCTCCGCATAGCCGCGAAACACCAGGATGATGGCGTCGAGATTGGCGTCCTTGCCCTGCGGCTGCAGCTTGGTCAGCAGATCGTTGAACTTGCTCTGCGCCAACAACGACTGGCCCAGCAGCCGCATGGCCAGATGCGGGTCGAACCCACGTGCCGTGGCGGCCTCGGCCTCGCGTTCGGCGGCGACGGGATCACCGAGCTCGAACGATACGTGCCCCAGCCAGTAATGCGCTTCGCCGTTCTGTGGGTCGGCACGCACCGCATTGCGCAGGTCGATCTGGGCAGCTCGCAAATCGCCTTTGGCGAGCGCTGCCCGCGCGCTGGACAGATAGTCGGCTTGGGCGGCCAGTGGCCAGGCTGCAATGGCGACGCTGAGCAATAGCCAACGCAGAGAGCGAGTTTGCATGACGTTCAACCCCGATCGCTAGCTATCACGTTGTCGGCTGCCGATGATGGCGAGGCTTGCTCCGACGCCGCGCCGGCGGCCGCTTCTTCTGTCGACTCGCCGCCCTTCGCCAGGTCGATCTCTAACCCGTGCGCCTGCATCAGACTGTACAGCGTGGGCCGGCTGATGCCGAGCAAGCGGGCGGCGACCGACAGCGTGTTGCTGCTGCGGGCCAGAGCGGTGAGAATGACCTCGCGTTCCGCGCGCAGCCGAGCCGCTCGCAGATCGAGATCGGGCAGGTCGTTGGTGGGTGCCGCCAGCTCGAGATCGGCCGCGTCGATCAATCGCCGCTCGGCCATCACCACCGCCCGCTTCAACCTGTTCTCGAGTTCCCGCACGTTGCCGGGCCAGTCATGCGCCGTCATCGCCGTGGTGGCGCTTTCGGTGAAACCGCGGATGTTGCGCCCGAATTCCTGATTGAAACGATTCAGAAAGTAGTTGGCCAGCAGCAACGCATCGCCGCCGCGCTCGCGCAGCGGGGGAATCCGCACGGTGACGGCATTCATGCGATAGAACAGATCGCCGCGGAACACACCTTCCTTCACGCGATCCTCGAGGTTGGCGTTGGTCGCGGAGACGATGCGCACATCCACCTGGATCTTCTGCCGTCCGCCGATCCGCTCGACGATCTGATCCTGCAGGAAGCGCAGCAACTTCACCTGCAACGGATGCGGCAGATCGCCGATCTCGTCGAGGAACAATGTGCCCTTGTTGGCTTGCTCGATCTTGCCGATGGTCTGCTTCACAGCGCCGGTGAAAGCACCGCGTTCGTGGCCAAACAGCTCTGATTCAAGCAGATTTTCCGGGATGGCACCGCAGTTGATGGCAACGAAAGGCTGCTTGGCACGCGGGCCGAGTTCATGCAGCGCCGAGGCCAGCGCCTCCTTGCCGGTGCCGCTCTCGCCGAGCAGCAGGACCGGGACGTTGGTGGTGGCTAGCTTCTCGACGTCGCGGCACACTTTCAGCATCGCGGGATGGCCGGTGATGATCCGGTCGATCGGTGAACGAGCCGGCATGGCGGCGAGGCGGCGGTTCTCTGCCTCCAGCCGGTGCAGGTTCAGCCCGCGCTCGATGATCGTGCGCAGCACGTCGATCTCAACCGGCTTCTCGCAGAAATCGTAAGCGCCGGCCGCGACCGCCTTCAGCGCGTTCTTACGCTCGCCATTGCCGGTGACGATGACCACCTTGGTCTCCGGCGCGATGCGTTGCACCTCCTCGAGCGTGGCGAAGCCTTCGCTGACGCCATCCGGATCGGGCGGCAAGCCGAGATCCAGGATTGCGATCGGCGGATGATCCTTTTTGACCAGCGCCACCGCCTGCGGCCGGGCGTGCGCCAGCGCGACGTCACAACCGGCGAAGGCCCAGCGATATTGCGAGCATAGGCCCTCATCATCTTCGACGATCAGCAGCTTTGGTTTGGCCATGCGCGCAGACTCGCTCAGGCTGGAACTGGCGTGGCTTCGGGCAGCATGGCGGCCACGGCGGGCAGCAACAGGCGCATCGTCGTGCCGCCTGACGGGCCGCTCACCACGAGGAGGTCGCCGCCGACTTCGCGCAGCAACTCGCGAGCCTGGAAGGCGCCGATGCCATGGCCGCCGCTTTTGGTGCTGGCGAACGGCTGGAAAAGCTGGTCGCGGACGAATTCTGGGGCCATGCCGGGGCCCTGGTCGACAATATCGATGACGAGGGACAGCGCTTCGTGCGACATGCGAACAACGACAGGTTTTTGGCCGCTCGCTTCGATGGCGTTGTTGAGCAAGTGGGTCACCACGACATCGAAGGACTCGGGATGGATGGCAGCGCCGGCACAGTCGTCGTCGAGGTTCAGCGCGATCTCGGCGTTGCGGGTCAAACGGCACGCCTCGGCCAGTTCCTGCAGTCGCTCGCCGACCGCGGTCACGGCGTGGCTGCGTTCCTGCCGCTCGGCCTGTAGCCGGTTCAGCAGACGGCTGATCTTGGCGACGGAGGCGCGCACGGTTCCCAGCATGTCACGCTGGAATTCGGGATTGTCGGCGTGGATTTCAGCGTTGGTAAGCAGCATCGAGAGCTGGCCGGAGACATTCTTTATATCGTGCAGGACGAAGGCGAACTGCTGGCTGTATTCCCGTAACTGCCGGGTCTGCGACAAGACCTGGGCGGCCCGTTGCTCGGCGACCCGGCTTGCCACCTCGCGCCCCACCACACGTAGCAGGTCGTATGCCTCGCGGTCCAGCTTGAAGTGGGCTCGAGAGAGGGCCAGCACAACGAAGCCGATGAGTGTGCCCAGATGGTTGAGCGGCACCGCGAGCCAGACGCGTGGCAGCCCGGCAAACCAGTCCATCGCCGCTGGTATGCGGTCGAGCTCGACGATCCTGTCGCCGTCGCTGAATTCGGGGATCAGGGCATGGCCAGGTGGAATTGCCAGCGTCACGGCGGGCATGTTCCAGGAGCCGGCCCATTGGAAAGCGACATCGTCGACGGCGCGCACGAACAACGCGCCGGCCGGGCTGTCGACGACCTCGGCCACCGCGTGGATGGCGCGGGTCGGCAGGCCGGTATGTGCGACCGGCGCCGTCAATGTCTCGATGCAGCGCATCCATTCCTTGCGATAGTCGTATCGGTGACTGAAGAAATGATCCACCAGCATGGCGCGCACGCGGGAGCGGACGGAGGCCGACGTGACAGCGGCACCAACCACGAGCAAGCCGCCAAATATCAGCGAGACCTCGACCACCGTGCCCCACTCGGCGCCGGTGCGGCGGGCAATCTCTCCGGTCACGGCCAATCCAAGCAGGAAGGTGCCGGACAGGATCAGGGTGGCGGAGTGAAACACCACGTCGCGGGAGACGTGGATATCGACGGCCCAGCGACGGTTGCGTGCGGCGGCAATCGCGATCAGCGGCGCGGCGAACGCGGTGGCCGGGGCACGCGCGGCAAACAGCACGTGGCTGACGCGGTGGAACAGCAGGGCGTCGGAGTACAGCACGAGATCATAGAGGAACAAGCCGCCAAGGGCGATGCAGAGCATATTGAGGTGCCAGCGCGTCTCGGCCGGCGTGTTGAGATAGAGGTTCTCCAGCAACAGGATGTTGCCGACGGCGAAGCCGAGCCTGAGAGCGGTACCGGCGGACCAGAGCGCGGTCGATGACTGGTATGCCATCGCGTCCAGGATCGCCAGGCCGCCGATCAGCAACAGCGCCAGCAGTCCCATTGTGATGAAGGTTTGCGCGATGTAGCCGCGGACGGTGACGGTACGGCGATAGAGATGGAAGATGAAGCCGCACCAGGCCGCCGAGCGGGCCAGACCGAGGATGGCCGGGACGCTCTCGTAGGGGCGGGGCCATGCGGCGACGGAGGCCGCCCAGACCGCCGTGACGAGGCAGGCGCCGGCCAGCCACAGGCCAGTCGTGCCGCGCTGTTGGCGGATCAGAATGAGCGTAGCCAGCAGGCCGTACAAAAGCGCGCAGACGCCGTGCAGAAGGGCGATTGCGGGAAGATGTAAGGGCATCGCCGAAGCTATACCGGAAAAAGCCGCGTCGCGGCAGGAATTATGTGCGATGTGGCGCCGCGGCCACTGGTCCCGGGGTGAGGCGCTACTCGGGTCCTGGGCATGTCGTTGCGTGGCCCTTCAGGGGGCGGCAGCGATCTCGATCGAGCTGGTGCATGGACGCCCGTTCGTGCGGGCGAGATTGCTCACCAGGCGAGACCGGAAGCGACGCCTCGCAATGCCACGTTTCGCACGTCACGCGCGGCGATAATCAGCGCGCGCCCTCGCGTGAGAGAATCACTCGGACGGTGGCGAACAGGATCAACAGATCCAGCAGCAGGCCGCGATTCTTTATATAGTACAGGTCGTATGCCAGCTTCTCGCGGGCATCCTCGACCGAGGCTCCATAGGGGTAGTTGACCTGTGCCCAGCCGGTCAGCCCCGGTTTCACATAGGCACGCTGGCGGTAGAGCGGGATCACGCGCGTCAGTTGTTCGACGAAATGCGGGCGTTCAGGGCGGGGGCCGATCATGCTCATCTCGCCGAGCAATACGTTGAGGAGCTGTGGCAGTTCGTCGATTCGCATCGGCCGGATGAAGCGGCCGACCCGGGTGACGCGCGGGTCGCGCTGCTGTGCCCAGCGGGGATCGCCGCCAGCCTCGGCATCGACCCGCATGCTGCGGAATTTCAGCAGGGTGAACGACCTGCCGTGCAGACCCACACGTTGCTGGCGATAAAGTACGTGGCCGGGGCTTTCCAGCTTGATCAGCAGGATGGTGAGCAACATCACCGGCAGCGTCAGCACCAGCAGTGTCAGGCTTACGGTGACGTCAAGGCCGCGCTTCAAGGCATTGCTCAACCGCCCCTGGGCAAAGCCGTCGGCGCAGAGCAACCACTGGGCATCCACCGTATCCAGGTCGAGCCGTCCCAGATGTTGCTCACAGAACGCGGTGACGGTCAGGACGCGGGCTCCGCGCAGCTTGCTGTCGAGTAGGGCGGCGGCATCGGTGTCGGCCTCGCCGGGGCCGGCAACAAGGATTCCCCAGATCCGCCGCTCGCGCAGGTATTCCGGCGACAGGGCAGCGGCGGCGGTGGTGATCACCGGCTCGAACAGGCGTACGCGGGGGCCGCGCAGCATGTCGGCGAGGCGCGAGGCACGGCGGTCCGATCCCAGGATCAGGACGCGGCGCACCATGCGCTCGCGCCGCATCATGGCGCTGAAGGCGAGATGGGTCAGCAAGATGCCGGCCTGCCAGACCAGCAGCAGGCCGCCGAGCCAAAGGATGACCCAACCGGTGAGGCCGATGTGGAAGCCGTCGCTGACCAGCAGCAGGATGGGGAAGGCGACGACGCCGGCGACGGCGGCACTGACGAACAGCCGCCGTCGTTCCAGGCAGACCTCGGGGCGATACAACCCGAGCGTGGCGCTGATGACCGCGGTTATCAGGGCGAACAAGGCGGCAACGGTGGTCAGGTCCGCGTCGAGCGGCAGGGCAGAGAGGCCGACGACAGGCCCGCCTGGCAGGTTGAGGAATGCTTCGATGATCAGGAACGAAAGTATCAGTTCAACCACGCCGAGAGCGGCCGTTGCGACCGACACGTATTGGGCAAGAATACGCGTCATTCAGGATCCCCCACCGCCGGCAGACCGGCATTGCCTTTCCCGTGCCAGAGCTGATCACGCAGTTCTGAAAGCCGCCGGCGGGAACCACCCGGGACATTTGTGGGCAGCTGGCGGGCCTCTTGGCTCGTCCAGAAATTTATCTCAATTGTCTGGCCATTGCAATCTTTCTGATAGCCGAAGCATGATTATTTATACGTGACGGCAGCGATTAACCTTTCGCTGTGACATGTATGAAACAGTTGCGGGCAAGCATCCAGGGATCGGGCCGGCATCAATCACAACCACAGGTAATCCGCGCCGTTTTGGTTGCGAAAGCGACGCGTGCTGACGAGCCCATACTTTGATTGCCTTGTGCCGCATTGCGGTGGTAGGAGACTATCACGAGTGGGAGAGCCGTTGCCACAACGATGTGACGGCGCCAATGGCAGATCGGAGGCGCGTAGCTCATTGGCAGAGCGCTGCCCTTACACGGCAGGTGAGGGGGTTCGATTCCTTCCGCGCCTACCAGCCTACCTGCCTGCCATTAACTTCTGTCCCTGCACTGAGGTCCGCGTGAGTCCTTTCCGGCGTTTCGTCTCGCTTGTCCCCGTGCTGCTTGCCTGCGCCATGCTCGCCGCGTGCCAGACGCCGGGCGGCGCCGCGGCTGCCACCGCGACCCTCGCCAAGGCCAACGCCCCGCGGCCAATGGTGATCCCGAAATCGGATGAGTACGTCATCGGGCCCGGCGACTCGCTGAGCATCTTTGTCTATCACAACCCCGACCTTAGCGAGCCCGGCGTGGCCGTCCGTCCCGACGGCCGCATCTCCACGCCGCTGATCAACGACCTCACCGCCTCAGGCAGAACTCCAACACAGCTCGCCCAGGACATCGAGGACCGGCTGAAAAAATACGTCCAGGATCCGATCGTGACCGTGATCGTCCGGTCCTTCATCGGCCCGGCGAATCGCCAGGTAAAGGTGATCGGCGAGGCCACCGACCCCGAGGCCATTCCTTACACCGACGGCATGACCTTGCTCGACGTGATGATTGCCACCAAGGGCTTGACCAAATACGCCGCCGGAAACCGAGCCGTCATCATTCGGCGCGAACCTGATGGCAAACAGGAGACCATCCACGTGCATCTGAACGACCTGATCAAGGACGGTGATATCAGCCAGAACGTGGCCATGCGGCCCGGCGACACGCTGATCATTCCGCAATCCTGGTTCTAGCCACGCCAGCCCGGCAGGAGAACGGTCGTGGACAACCTGCGCATCGTCATCGAACAGTACCTGCGAGCCGCCTGGCGCCGGCGCTGGCTGGGTGTGATCGTCGCATGGCTGGCCTGCGGCCTGGGCTGGGTCGGCGTCTACATGATCCCCAACCAGTTTGAATCGAGCGCCCGGCTGTACGTGGACGCCGACGCGATCCTCACGCCGCTGCTGAAAGGCATCGCCGCCGAGTCCTCCCCCACAACCCAGCTCGAGGTCCTCCAGCGCACCCTGCTGAGCCGGCCTAACCTCGAGAAGCTGATCTCCAAAACCGACCTCGACCTCACCATCAACACGCCCACCGATCGGGAACGGCTGATCAGCCACCTTGCCAACACCATCCGCGTCGTGCCGCAGACCAAGAACCTGTTCACGATCACCTATCGCGACCCGAATCCGAAACTCGCGCACGACGTGGTCCAAACACTGCTGACGATCTTCGTCGAGAGCGCCACCGGCTCCAATCGCTCCGATATGGACAATGCGCGGCGGTTCCTCGAGAACCAGATCGCCTCCTACCAGCAGCAGCTCCGTGCGGCGGAGAAGCGACGGGCCGACTTCCGCGCACGCTACATGGATATCCTGCCCAATTCCAACACGCCCGGCGTACCGGCGCTGGAAGCAGCCCGCAACAACGTGACCCAGATCGAAGGCCAGTTGCAGGACAAAACCTTCGCACGCGATGCCCTGCAAAAGGAGGTCGACAACACGTCGCCGATGCTGGTCGCGGAAAGCGCGCCGCAAGCGATCGCGGCGGCACAGGCCGCGGCGCAAGTGCAGACGCCGCTGCAGCAGGCCGAGGAGAAGCTCAAGGTGCTGCTGCTGACCGATACCGAGAATCACCCCGACGTGATCGCGCAGAAGAAACTGATCGCCATGCTGAAGACGCAGCCGTCCGGCACCGCCTCCCCGGCGGGGGGGAAATCCGGGAAGGCGGCAGATAGCGGCCCGGCCATGCTGAAACGGTCGGTGCCGAACCCGGTCTATGATCAGCTCAAATTGAAGCTGATCGATGTCGACGCCCAGATCAACGCCCTGCAGCGGGCGCATGAGCAAGCCGTGCAGAACCGTGACAAGTTGGAGAAAATTCAGCGCGAGCAACCGGGCCTGATTGCCGAATACGAGAACACCGATCGCGATTACAGCGCGTTGCGTACCGCCTATCAGGAACTGCTGGAAAGGTTGCAGTCCGCCAACATCGCCCAGGCTGCCGATACCCAGGCCGACAAGGTGAAGCTGCAGATCGTCGATCCGCCGGAAGTGCCGCGTCTGCCCGCGGCGCCGAACCGCATGTTGCTGGTCAGCGGCGTGCTGCTGGTCGGTCTTGGCGCCGGCCTGGGTGTTACCGTCCTGTTCGGCCAGCTCGATAGCTCATTCTCTACGGCCGATGAGCTGCGCGCGCTCGGGCTGCCAGTACTGGGCGGAATTTCCGTGCTCGGCCTGGCATCGCTACGCCAGCGGCTGAGCACGGCGGCGCGCTTCGGTGTGGCCGTGGTGCTGCTGGTCGGCATCTATGGCGGCCTGCTGGTCCACATCCTCCGTTCCTCGGCGTTGATCTGAATGGCCAATCCCAAATCCCACCTGGTCGAACGCGTCGCCGAGAGGCTGCTTCAGTCCGGGGCGCTGGAAGAATCGGCGGCGAATTTGCTCGGACCCGACCGCGGTCCAGGCACCCCACCCGCCACGGCACCGCGGCCAAGCCTGGCGCCGGAGCCCACGGCCGCTGTGGCCGAAGCCGAAGCTGCGGGCAGCGTCGATGTGCTCGACCGGCCGCCGGCAGCGGAAGACTTTGCCAGCCAAGGTCCGGCGATACTGCGCGGGCCGGAATTGCCGCCCGGACCCGGATCCGTCGACTCGATAGCGCTGGAACGCGCCGGTATGGTCGACTGGTCACGCACGCGCAGTCGCGTCTCCGAGGAATTCCGCCTGGTGCAGCGGCAGATCCTGCGCAATGCCTTCGCCCCGCCAGGCGCCGAGCCAGGCTTCACCAACCTGGTGATGGTGACCAGCGCGCGACCCGGTGAGGGCAAAAGCTTCACCGCCATCAACCTGGCCGGCAGCATCGCCCGCCAGGGCAACAACCATGTACTGCTGGTGGATGCCGACTCCAAGCGCGACTCGATCTGCTACCCGATGGGATTGGCGGATGCGCCAGGCCTGCTGGACCTCGCCGCCAATCCCCGGCTCGATCCCGGCCCGATGATCGTGAAAACACCGATCGAGCAATTGTCCATCCTGCCGATTGGCCGTGAGCGCGAGCGCAGCCCGGTACTGTTCTCCTCCACCGAGATGATCCGGCTGATCCAGAACCTCGGCCGACGCTATGCCGACCGTCTGCTGGTGCTTGATGCGCCGCCCTGCCTGTCCACCAGCGACCCCGCGGTGCTTGCCCCGGTCGTCGGCCAGATTCTGTTCGTCGTCGAGGCGGAGAGAACCCAGCGCGACGAGATCGAGGCATCGCTCGACCTGCTGCAAGCCTGTCCTACGATCGCATTGGTGCTGAACAAGCAGCAGATCTCGTCGCGCTACACGTTCGGCGCGTACTCCTCCTACTATTCGTCCTGACGCGGCCTGCTTGTCGCGCTCCTTGATGGCGGCCGGGTTGGCATCGCTCCCGAGGACCGCACGATGTTTGGGCCTGGCGGCACTGATAAGCTGCGCCCGGATCGGCGCGGTCATGGCGTTCCCTGCCACGGATGAGAGCAATCCCCCCTTGATTCCGGCCGGCGCCGACCTGTCGCAACCGGACGCGCTCGACCTCGCACACCAGATGGGGCTGACATCCGGTTTCGCCTCGCTCGGCTCGGCGCAGGGCTGGACCATCCTGCCACGCATCAGCGGCGAGGAGGAGTTCACCGACAACGTCAATGAGGTGGCGGCGCCGCGCCGCTGGGACCTGACCACGATCGTCGCGCCTGGCGTGGCCGTGCTCGGCAACTCCGACCGCGCCCAGCTCCGCCTGAACTACGAGCCGGATCTGGAGATCCACATCCGGGAAGGTTCGCAGAATGTCCTGGCCCAGCAGCTCGACGCCGTCGGCACGCTGACTCTGGTACCGGACACGGTGTTCGTGGATATCCGTGGCGTCGCCGGAACGCAGGCTACGGGCGGCGGCATCGGCGGGCTGGGTGGATTGGGGCAGCCCGGCATCGGCGGCGTCACCGCGACCTCGCCGGTGTCACCTTCGAACGGCGCAATCGGCCTCGCCAAGCATAATCTCAGCGAGACCTCCAGCTTCTCCATCTCGCCCTACATGCTCTACCGGTTCGGCGACCTGGCTACTGCGCGGCTGTCAGTAACAGCCACCCGCAGCGTGTCCTCCGAGATCAACGGCTTCGCGCCCATGCCGTTCGTGGCTGAGGGCCAGGATGCCGAGGCGTTCTCGAGCTTGCAGGAATTGGCGCAACTCCAGAGTGGCGACGAGTTCGATCGATTCCGCGACACGTTCACGGCGAGCGGCGAGCAGGGGGTGAGTTCTGGCATCGGCATCTCGTCGTCCCAGCGCGACTCCGTCAACAACCGCATCGATTACCAGATCACCGACAGCCTCGACGTCTACGGGCAATTCGGCTGGGAAAACATCCGTTACAGCGGCGAGAACGCCTTGCGGATCGACGACGGCACCTGGGGGGCCGGCACCATTTATACGCCCAATCCCGACACCTATGTTTCGCTGGGCTACGCCCACCAGAACGGGGTCAACACCGCCACCGCCACCGCGCGCTATGCCATTACGGCCCGCACCGTCCTGACCGCCAATTTCAACAATGGCGTCGGCACGTTCCTCGAGCAAGTGGCGAACCAGCTCAACCAGGCCAGCGTCGGCAACAACGGCAATCTCGTGAACGCGCAGACCGGCGGGCAGTTATTTACCAATGTCAATGCGCTGGGTGTCGAAACCGGCGTTTACCGCTACAGCTTCCTGACCGTCGGACTGAGCTCGGTGCTGGACCGCGACACGCTGAACCTGTCGCTCTCCCACTCCGAGGAGACCCGGCTCGGTGCCGGCGCGGCCAATACCAGCAATGGCGTGACCACGGGCACCTTCTCCTGGCTCCACGCGTTCAGCGCCGATCTGACGTCGACCCTGGTCGCTTCGTACAGCGCCGGCACGCCCGTTGCGGGCGCCAACTCGCATACGCTGCTGGCAGGGCTGTCGATGCAATATGTCCTCAGCGACACAGTCTCCACCTTCGCCCGCTACAACTACTACGATGTCCAGTACTCCACTGGGGGGCAATCGTGGTATCAGGACGTGTTCCTGGTCGGCATCACCAAGCAGTTCTGATCGGTCATCGTGTACGAAAAATTCTACCACCTCAGCGGCATCCCCTTCCTGCTGACGCCTGACAGCCGGTTCTTCTTCGGCTCCAGCGGCCACAGCCGGGCCATCGCGCACCTGGTCTATGGTCTGGCGCAGGAGGAGGGGTTCATCGTGATCACCGGCGAGGTCGGCGCCGGTAAGACCACACTGGTGGAGCAACTCTGGTCGCAGCTCGACCGCCACAGCTACGTCATAGCCCGCATCGTCACCACACAGGTCTCGCCGGATGACCTGCTGCGGCTGGTGATGGCGAATTTCGGCATCGGCGACACACCGGGGCTGGACAAGGCCACGCTGCTGCGCCGCTTCGAGTTCATGGTGCAGGAGCAACGCCGTTCCGGCCGCCGCTGCCTGCTGGTGGTGGACGAAGTGCAGAACCTTCCGCTCGGCGCGTTGGAGGAGCTGCGCATGCTTTCCAACATCACCGTGGACGGTAAGGCGTCGCTGCAAACGATCTTGCTCGGCCAGCCGCAGTTCCGACCGGTCCTCGCCAGCCGTGACGCAGAGCAATTGCGCCAACGCGTGCTGGCCTCCTACCACCTCGGCCCACTCACCGAAGCGGAAACGCGCGGCTATATCGAGCATCGGCTGAAAATGGTGAAATGGCAGGGCGATCCGAACTGGGAGGATGCCGCCTTCGCCGCGGTGCACCGCCACACCAGCGGCATCCCGCGCCGGATCAACACGCTTTGCTCGCGCGTGCTGCTGTACGGCGCGCTGGAAGAAATGCACGACGTCACCGCGGCAATGGTGGACATCACCGCCGGCGAGCTGAACCAGGATCTCGGCGCCGGGTTGGCGCCTACGTCACTCCCCGGCCCGCTCAATGGCGCCGCTCGCGAGGATGACGGGATCCTGCGGCGGATCGAGGCGCTGGAGGCGAGTTCGCTGCGGCAGGACCGGGTGTTCCGCCGCATGCTCGACCTGCTGGAAACCGCGCGAGGCACGTTGCCATGAGTCAGTCGCCAGCGCTTCCGGAGTCCTCTATCGTCAACGCGATGACTGTGGACGTCGAGGACTGGTTCCAGGTGCAGGCCTTTGCCGACCGCATCGACCGCGCCGAGTGGGAGGCCAAGGAATCCCGCGTGGAAGCCAATGTGGACCGCATCCTTGCCTTGTTCGATCACGCCGGCGTCCGGGCCACGTTCTTCACCCTGGGTTGGGTCGCCAAGCGCCAACCCACGATGATTCGCCGCATCGTCGCCGCCGGTCATGAGCTGGCGAGTCACGGCTGGGAGCATGTTCGCGCCGACACGCAGGACCCGGCGGCGTTCCGCGCCGACGTGGAGCGCACGCGGTTGACGCTCGAGGACCTCGGTGGCGTGCCGGTGGTCGGGTATCGCGCCGCCACGTTCTCCATCGGAGCGAGGAACCTGTGGGCGTTCCGCGTGCTGGAGGAGGCCGGCTACGTTTATAGTTCCAGCATCAACCCCATCCGGCACGACCTGTATGGCATGCCTGACGCGCCGCGCACGCCGTTCCGGCCGGAGGGCGGGGGGTTGTGGGAAATCCCCATGACGACCGTGGCCGTGTTCGGACGCAATTGGCCCTGCGCTGGCGGCGGTTATTTCCGCCTGCTGCCCTACCGGTTGTTCCACCATGGCCTGTCGGTGGTGAACCGGCAGGAGCATTCGCCGGGCGTGTTCTATTTCCATCCCTGGGAGGTCGATCCTGCCCAGCCGCGAGTCGCCGGCGCCCGCTGGAAGTCGCGGCTGCGCCACTACACCAACCTCTCGCGCATGCACGCCAAGCTGGAGCGGGCGTTGCAGGATTTCACCTGGGACCGCATGGACCGCGTCTTCGCCGGACTGATCGAACGGCAGGCGCCAGCAAAGCCCCCCCTCCCAGCCTTGGTCCGCTTCGCAGCCCAGGCCCACGAGGCGAGGGGCAGCGTTTCCCACTCAAACCCAGCCGCCTCCGCCTGATCGCATGGCGATCGTCATCCGCACGCTCGACGACGCCAGCGCGCCTGCCTGGGACGCGTTCGTCGACGCCATGTCCAAGGGCACGTTTTGCCATCGCGCCGCCTGGGCGCGCGTGATCGAGCGTGCCTTCGGCCACCGCACGTTCTTCATCTACGCCGAGCAAGATGGCGCTATTACCGGCATCCTGCCACTGGCGCAGGTGAAGACGCGATTGTTCGGCAACACCCTGATCTCCAGCCCATTCTGCGTTTACGGCGGCCTGCTTGCGGCCGATGCCGACAGCACCGCCGCTCTGGAGGCACATGCCGAAACGTTGCTGCGCACTACGCGGGCCTCGGCCGTCGAGTTGCGCGACCGCCAGCCCGCTGCCGCCAATGGCGGCTGGGTCGGCCGACCCGATCTCTACGTGACCTTCCGCAAACAGATTGACCCCGATAACGACCGCAACATGAAGGCCATCCCGCGCAAGCAGCGGGCGATGGTGCGCAAGGGCATCCAGTACGGCCTGACCTCGATCGCGAACCGCGATGCGGCTGTGCTGCACCGCGTGTACGCAGAGAGCGTGCGTAATCTCGGCACGCCGGTGTTCTCACGGCGCTATTTCGACGCATTGCTCGACGCGTTCGGCGACGCCGCCGACATCGTCACCATCCTCGACAATGGCGAACCCATCGCATCCGTGATGAATTTCTACTTTCGCGACGAGGTACTGCCCTACTACGGTGGCGGCACTGCCCGGGCCCGCCATCGCGCAGGAAATGATTTCATGTACTGGGAAGTGATGCGCCGCGCCGCCGACCGTGGTTACCGTTTGTTCGACTTCGGTCGCAGCAAGATCGGCACCGGCGCGCATGCCTTCAAGCACAACTGGGGCTTCGAGCCGGCACCACTGCATTACCGCTACCGCCTCGCGCCCGGTGCTGCGATTCCAGACCACAACCCGCTGAACCCAAAATACCGGATGTTCATCGAGACCTGGAAACGCCTGCCGTTGCCGGTCGCAAACCTGCTCGGGCCGCACATCGTTCGGGGGCTGGGATGAAGCTAATCCACATCAGCCATCACGCGTTGATCGGCAAAACGGATCGAGCCGTCGTATCTCGCGCACCGACCCATCCCAGTCACGGCGGCAGCGAGATTTGGCAGCCGTGACGCACGACCTCCTGTTCCTCGCCCACCGCGTGCCGTACCCACCCGACAAAGGTGACAAGATCCGAGCATGGCACATGTTTCGCCATCTGGCGCGGACTCATCGCATGCATCTCGGTTGCTTCATCGACGACCAGGCCGATTGGCAGCATCTCGGCACACTCCGCGCAATGTGCGCCGATCTCGCCTGCTTTCCACTGCATCCGCGCCGTGCGCAGTTGAACGCACTGCTGCATTGGCGCCCGGGCCGGCCGCTCTCCCTCGGCTATTTCCACGACCCGCGCCTGCAACGCTGGGTGGACGCGAAGCTGGCGGACCCCGCCATCCAGCGCGTCTTTGTCTTCTCCTCCGCGGTGGCGCGCTACGCCATGCACGCCGCGACGCCGAATCGCGTGCTCGACTTCGTCGACGTCGACTCCGCGAAATGGTCCGCCTACGCGACCGAGGCGACCTTCCCGATGCGAGCCATCTGGGCGCGCGAAGGCCGCACCTTGCTCGCCTTTGAGCGCGAGGCCGCCGCCAGTTACGACTTCTCCCTGTTCGTCTCCGAGCATGAGTGGCAGACCTTCCTCGACCTCGCGCCCGAAGCCGCCGCCAACACGGGTTGGATCTCGAACGGCGTCGACCTGGATTACTTCTCTCCGGATCTCACCTTCGCACCGCCATTCAACCGATCCGGCACGGACCTCGTGTTCACCGCGCGCATGGACTATCGGCCAAACATCGATGCCGCCCAGTGGTTTGCCCTTACCATCCTGCCAAAGCTGCAAGCGCAACGGCCGGCTACGCAGTTTTGGATCGTCGGCTCGGCGCCCACACCGGAAGTGCAGGAACTCGCCGCGCTTTCCGGCGTGCACGTCACCGGCCGCGTGCCCGATACGCGTCCCTATATCGCCCATGCCGACGTTGTGGTCGCGCCATTGCGCATCGCCCGCGGCATCCAGAACAAGGTTCTCGAGGCAATGGCGATGGCGCGCCCCGTGGTCGCAACGCCCGAGGCCTTCGCCGGGGTTCGCGCCCAGCCGGGGCGCGATATCCTGTTGGCGAGCGGCGTGGACGACACCGTTCAGAGCATTATCGACGTGCTGGATGGCCAGCACGCGACGCTCGGCACGGCCGGACGCCGTGCCGTCGAGACCGCCCATCAGTGGTCCGTGACGCTCCGTCCGCTGGACCGCTTGTTCGGCGCCGGAGCCGACAGGCCGGCCCTCGTCCCCGCCGGACAGGACGCATGAGCGCACCCGCCCTCGTGATCCGCGATATCGCCGCGTCCTGGCGCAGCCAGCGCGGCGTGGCGATCACGCTGGGAACCGGCGTCGTCGCACTCGGCTTGTTGTTCCATCCCGAAGTGGCCGCCGCGGTCCACACCTGGATGGACTCCACCGCCTACAATCACTGTTTCCTGGTGATCCCGATCGCCGCCTATCTCGCCTGGGACCGCCGCGACACGCTGCGCGGCTTCACCCCCGAGCCGGTGCCTCGCGTCGCGCTCGCCGGCATCCCGCTCGCCCTGGCATGGTTGCTCGCCGAGCGCATGGGCATCATGGAAGGCCGCCAGCTCATTGCGATGAGCTTCGTCGAGCTGCTGGCCCTGGCCACGCTGGGCCGGCGGTTGTGGTGGCAGCTCGCCGGCCCGTTGCTGTATCTCTATTTCCTGGTGCCGTTCGGCGATTTCCTGACACCGAAGCTGCAGGACTTCACGACCGACTTCGTGCAGCACGCCTTGGACTTGCTCGGCATACCGGCCTACATCACCGGTTATACCATCGAGATTCCCGAAGGCACATTCTACATCGCCGAAGCCTGCGCCGGCCTGCGCTTTCTCATCGCATCCATCGCCTTCGGCGTGCTCTACGCCCTGCTGATGTATCGCGGCGTCTGGCGGCGCACCGCGTTCATTGCGGCGTCGATCGTGGTGCCGATCATCGCCAATGGCATCCGCGCGGCCGGCATCGTCACGCTCGGCCACATCCTCGGCAGCGCCCAGGCGGCCGCCACGGATCATGTGCTCTACGGCTGGGTGTTCTTTTCCATTGTGATTCTCCTCCTCATCGCACTTGGCCTGCCGTTCCGCCAGGATATCGGGCCCGCCGGTGCAACCTCCGAGCCCCCGCATTCCGCGGCCAGCGCGGACCCCTGGCGGGGCGCAATGCTCGCTGGCTTCTTCGTACTGCTGTTTGCGGCCATCAGCCCGGCCGTGGCACTGCAACTCGATCGCGTCGCCCCGCCCTCGTCCGAGATCGCCGAAGCGTTGAGCTTCGGCGCCGACTGCACGAATCTGCCAGCCGTCGCGCCGGCGCCGCTCAATTCGCCCGCAGGTGTCACCTCACGCCGCATCTCCTGTGGCGGACAGATCTTCGACGTGCAAATTGCGGTTTTGGGCGCGCACAGCACGTCCGCGCCAGTGCTCGTGGCACAGCGCCGGCTGAGCGACATTCCCAACATCACGAATGCCGAGGAGTTCGAGACCGAATCGTCGTGGCTTCCGGTCACCGCAGGGCCCGCTAATCTGTGGCGGCTGACCCGCACCATGCGGCCCGGACCAATGGTTGCGACGGCAATCTGGATCGATGGGAAGCCGGCCGCCGGCGGTATGCGGATGCGTGCCCACCTGGCGTGGGAAAGTTTGACCGGGGCACCAATCCCGCCCGTCGTCGTCGTCATCCGTCCGCAGCACCAGCGTTACTGGCTGCCGCCTTACGTCGCCCGGGCGACAGAGGGCAGGCTTGCCGCAGTGCTGTCGCAGGCTGATCTGACGGCGCAGATCGCGCACTACGCCCAAGGCCGCTA
>DATJNA010000062.1:0-7010 GCA_035508435.1 Acetobacteraceae bacterium
GGCGAGCCGCGTCTTGCCGGCTTCACCGGCGCTTGTCAGCATGGCGAGTCGATGGGCGGCATCGATGTCCATGATTTCGTGAGGACCCTCGTCCCGACCGATCAACTTGGAGACTGGCTCGGGCAGATTGGCCGGCGGCGCTCCTGCCTGATCATTGCGTATGGCGCGTCCACGACCAGGCCAGTTCGATCATGGTCCTGCGCAGCCGCCGGTTGTCCGCCTTCGAGATCCCCTGCTCGCGCTCCACGCTGCCACTGGCCCACGGAGTCGGGGCCAGCCCGGCGAACGAGGCCACCTGGCAACGGTTGTCGAACGCCCGGTAGAAGCATTCCGCCGGCAGCACCGTGGCAAACTCCGGTCCGATCGAGCGCAGCCGGAACAGCTGCCGGGCGATCGCCGCTTCACGCGATGCCACTTCGCCGCTGTCCACCGGCACAGCCTTCAGCAGCGTGTCGCGCTCCTTCTCCACCGTCTTGATCTGCAGCTCCAACAAGGCCAGCCGCTGCAGGATGCGCTCGATCGTGGCGCGCAGATGCGGCTCCAGCGCACGCCCGTCACCGGTGCGCAAATCGTCGAGTGCCAGCTGCGCGTCCTTCCCCAGCGGCTTGAACCCGGCGATGCCCTGGTTGGCCAACAGGCCGTTGATCCGGTTGCTGAGCCGCGTCCGCTCACTTACCAACTCGCCACGCTCGCGCGACAGGCGCCGGTAATCCTCCTGCGCCACGCTCGCGGGCACCACCATCGAACAAACGCCCGGCTCGCCGTTCAGCCACGCCGCCAGGCTGCGCACCAGCTTCGCACCATCGATCTTGTCGGTCTTGGCCTGGCGCCGGCGCTGCGGGCCGAGGATCGAGGCAGGATCCACCACGTGGCTCTCGATCTGCTGCGCTTGCAGCCAACGGTGCAGCCAGAACCCGTCCCTGCCGGCTTCGTAGATGCTGACGATCTGCACCGCGCGGCCGCTGCGCTGTTCCGCTTGGCGGCGTTGCTTCGCCAGCAGGTTCAGCACTGCCTCGGTGTCACGCGCCGGAACCGAAAAGCGCGACAGCTTGGCGCTGCCCGGCAGGCGAACGGTCAGAACCCACCGCCCCTCGCTGAGTTCAAACGAGACCAGCAACGTGGCAATCTCAATCGCGGTGGCGGTCGCGGCAGTCTGAAGTTGGGAGCTGCTATGCATCGAGGCCTCCTATGTGGTGTGGGAGGCATATCGAACCCCAATTCAACGCCGGGCCGCCACTACCACCCGCATAGGTTCTTTGTTCGGCCGGACGCGCGCCATCAGCCCGTCTTTGCTGACGATAGCTTTACGCACCTCGATCAGAGTAATACGTACGTCGAATGCGCGGCCGCCCAGCTCCAGCGCCTTGCCGTCGGCAAGCAGCTCCCGGCGGTGCGTCACCACCTTGAAATGGCCGAAGGCCGCAGTTGCCAAAGGGTTTGGGGGCGGACTCCATCGGCAGCCACTATAGGGGCGGTCAGGAAAATTCAGACTTCGTTAGGTCAGACGTGCCAGCGGCAGGCCCGACCGCTGTGCCACTGCATTTTTTAGGTCTTTTTATCAGGATCAAAAGACTTATTAGGTGGCGCTGCTTAGGTATTGAGCGCGACACGGCATCCGGGTGCGGCAGCACGGCCGGGTTCGGAGTGCCAGATACAGCGTCTAGGGGCGGATTCCAAAATGGCGACAGTCAGCGTAAGTGCGCCGCGTATCGACGCCTTGAGCGCCGAGAGCCGTGGCATGGAAATGCGTAACTATCTCTGCGCAGTAGCATTGGCGTTGGCCGATCAAGAACTACGCCGGCGAATGCGGCTGATCATCCAGGCGTACGATCGTCTCGTCACCGGCGATGGGCCCGACGAGAGGCCGGAACTACCACACGAATCGGTGAACCAACCCGTGTTTGCAGGCGGGCGGATCTTCTCGTTCGGCCCGTTCCGGCTGTTTCCATGCCAGCGTCTGCTGCTGCAAGGGAACAGAAAAGTTCAGGTCGGCAGCCGTGCCTTCGACATCCTGACCGTTCTGGTGGAACGCGCCGGCGACGTGGTCGGCAAAACCGAACTGATCGCCAAGGTCTGGCCGAATCTCTTTGTCGAAGACGGCAATCTCAAGACGCAGATGAGCGCTTTGCGCCGCGCCTTGGGCGAAGATCGCGCAGGCAGATGCTATATCGTTACGATACCCGGCCGAGGCTACAACTTTGTCGCACCGGTCAGTCTTTCGGTAGGGCCGCTGCCGGATGGGCCAGGCCGGAGACAGGCGTGCGCCCCTGATCATCCGTACAGCGAAGCGCAACGCCATGACGAAGGGCAAATCCTGTCGCTGCCTGAACTGATGCGCGTGCTCGAGCCATGCGCTTGATCGAACCAGGAGACGCAACATGAGCACAGTCGCGGAACAGTTCGTCGAGACCCTGGTGGCTGCCGGTGTCAAGCGGATCTACGGCATCGTCGGCGACAGCCTCAACGGCCTCACCGACGCGATACGCCGGCAAAAAAAGATCGAATGGCTGCATGTCCGCCATGAGGAGGTTGCCGCCTTCGCGGCTGGCGCCGAGGCACACCTGACCGGCGACCTGGCGGTTTGTGCGGGAAGCTGCGGTCCGGGCAATCTCCACCTCATCAACGGATTGTTCGACTGTCATCGCTCGCGTGTGCCTGTGCTGGCCATCGCGGCGCATATCCCTTCATGGGAGATCGGCGCCGACTATTTCCAGGAAACCCATCCGCAGACTCTATTTAAGGAATGCAGCCACTACTGCGAGCTTGTCTCCGGCGCCAACCAGATGCCACGGACTCTCGAGGTCGCGATGCGCGAGGCGATTGGCAAGCGTGGCGTGTCCGTCGTGGTGATCCCCGGCGACGTTGCGTTGCAGCCGGCCGTACCGGCGGCACCGCCGAAGCTGGCAGGACTGCTGCCGCCCGTACCTGTGGTGACGCCTGCGCGGCCGGATCTTGGCAAGCTCGCCGCGCTGCTGAACAGCAAGCACCGCGTGACATTGCTCTGCGGTTCCGGCTGCGCCGGCGCGCACGAGGAACTTCTCGCCCTGGCCGAGCGTCTCAAGGCACCGGTCGTGCACACGATGCGCGGCAAGGAACACGTGGAGTGGGACAATCCCTACGACGTGGGCATGACCGGGCTGATCGGCTTTGCCTCCGGCTATTACGCGATGCTCGACTGCGACGTGCTGCTGATGCTCGGCACCGATTTTCCGTACCGGCAGTTCTATCCGCAGTGCAGCGGCGTGCGCATTGCCCAGGTTGATATCCGCCCGGAGCATATCGGCCGCCGTACCTCGGTCGATCTCGCCGTGGTGGGGGATGTACGCGCGACACTGCAGGCGCTGGTGCCGCTGCTCGATCAGGAACCTGACGATACGCATCTGACGCAGGCGCAGCACCACTATGCGTTGACGCGCAAGGGCCTGGATAAGCTGGCGAGCGGCACGACGGGCCGACGGCCGATCCATCCGCAACAGATTGCCAAGGCCATCAGCGACCTTGCGGATCCGGATGCCGTTTTCACCTGCGATGTCGGGCTGCCGACCGTGTGGGCTGCGCGCTACCTCGCGATGAACGGCAAGCGCCGGCTGATGGGGTCGTTTTGGCACGGCTCGATGGCCAATGCGATGGCGCAGGCGATCGGCGCGCAAGCGGCGTGTCCGGGCCGTCAGGTGGTTTCCCTGTCGGGCGATGGTGGATTCAGCATGCTGATGGGCGACCTGCTGAGCCTGAGGCAGCTTAACCTGCCGGTGAAAGTTGTCGTGTTCAACAACGGCGCGCTTGGTTTCATCGAGCTGGAACAGAAATCGACCGGCCTTCTCGGCTTTGGTACCGATCTCGACAATCCCAACTTCGCGGCAATGGCAGAGGCCGTGGGGATTCTCGGCATTCGCCTGGAAGATCCATCCGCGGTCGAAGACGGAATCGACAGTGCGCTTGCGCATGACGGTCCGGTGCTGATCGACGCCGTCGTCAACCGGACGGAACTCGCGATGCCTCCGTCGGTCACCGTGGAGATGGCGAAGGGATTCTCGCTCTACATGGTGAAGGCGATCATGAACGGCCGCACGGACGAGATCATCGATCTCGCGAAAACCAATCTCTGGCGCTGAAGGAGCGTGCGATGGACCCCATGGCGCTGTTGCTGTCGCGCATCCAGTTTGCGTTCACGGTATCGTTCCACATTATATTCCCATCCTTCACCATCGGACTGGCGGCGTGGCTCACGGTTCTCGAGGCTCTTCGTCTCGCGACCGGGCGGCCGGCGTATCGCCTGGTATTCGAGTTCTGGCTCAAGATCTTCGGGGTTGCGTTCGGGCTCGGCGTCGTCTCGGGAATCGTGATGGCATTCGAGTTCGGCACCAACTGGAGCGAGCTGTCCCGCATGTCCGGGCCGATTCAGGGGCCGTTGCTCACCTACGAAGCCTTCACCGCATTTGCGCTTGAAGCCGCCTTCTTCGGGGTCCTTCTGTTCGGCCGGCCGCGGGTCGGGCCCCGGTTCTACTTGTTTTCGACCGCGATGGTCGCGCTGGGAACCATGTTCTCGGCGTTCTGGATCATGGTCAACAACAGTTGGATGCAATACCCGGTCGGTTACGTGCTTCAGAACGACGCGTTCGTCCCCGATGATTGGGCGCGGATCATTTTCAGCCCGGTGGTCTGGGTGCGGTTTCCGCACATGCTGCTGGCGTCATTCCTGACCGGTGCCGTCTGTGTCTCCGCGACCGGTGCCTGGTATCTGCTGCGGGGAAAATTCCAGGCCGAGGGACGGATCATGCTGCGCATGGGCCTGTATCTCGCGGCTGTGCTCGTCCCGGTGCAGATCTTCTTCGGCCATCTGACCGGCGATTACGTCCACGATGATCAGCCCGCGAAGTTCGCGGCGATCGAGGGGCGCTGGCATGACGAGCAGCCGGCTGCCGAAGTGCTGATCGCTATCCCCGATGCCGGCGCGGAGACCAATCGCTACGCGATCAGCATCCCCCTGCTCGGCAGCCTGATCGGGAGCATGAGCTTCGATTCAAAAGAAATCGGGTTGACCGACTTTCCGCGCCAGGACCGGCCGCCGGTGCTGATCCCCTTCTTCTCGTTCAGGATCATGGTCGGCTGCGGATTGGTGATGCTGGCGCTGGCCTGGATCGGCACCTGGCTCAGCTACCGCGGACGGCTCGAGCAAAACCGCGCACTGCTGTGGCTGATCTTCGTCAGCTTTCCGCTACCCTTCATCGCCACGCTGACAGGCTGGTTCACCGCCGAGGTCGGCCGTCAGCCCTGGACTGTCTATGGCGTCCTGCGAACCGCCGACGCCCTCACACCCTTCCTGACCGCGCGCGAGGCAACCATCTCGCTTGTCGCCTTCTGCGCCATTTATGTCTTCATCTTCTCGTTCGGCGTCTTCTACATCTACCGGCTGCTCCACGCGGGCCCGGTGGGGCATCTGATTTTGCCGCCCGTCGCCGCGGTTCCGAACCGGCCCTTGTCGGTGATGAACGGCGTCCAGGGCGCGCGCCACCTCCCGGTTGGAGAATAGCCATGGTTCTGTTCTGGACTGGCGTTCTGACCATCAGCACGCTACTCTACGTTCTGCTGGACGGCTTCGATCTGGGTGTCGGCATCCTGTTCGGCCTGACCCGCGACGAGACGAGACGCCGCAGCATGATCGGCGCCGCGGCACCGGTCTGGGACGGTAACGAAACATGGCTGGTCGTCACTGGAGTGGTCCTCTGGGGCGCTTTCCCCATCGTCTATGCCACCCTGTTGTCCGCCTTCTATCTGCCGCTGCTTCTCATGCTGGCCGGGCTGATCCTGCGCGGCGTCGCCTTCGAATTCCGCAACAAGACAGAGCGGCAGCGGTGGATCTGGGACGCCTCCTTTGCCGGTGGCTCGTTCGTCGTCGCGTTCATTCAGGGCATGACCGTTGGGGCGCTGGTCGAGGGACTGCCGATCGGCAACGGCCGGTATGTTGGCGGCGACCTCGGCTGGCTCAGTCCGTTCGCGGTGCTGTGCGGCGTCGGCCTGTGCGTCGGCTACATGCTGCTGGGCGCCTGCTGGCTCGTCCGCAAATGCGAGAACACGGTTCGTGAGACAGCGTACCGCCAGATTCCTTATTTGTCGGTCGGCCTGCTGACCTTCCTCATCGTGGTCTTCGCCTACGCCCTTGCCGAAGACCTTCCGGTCATCACGCGCTGGCTTGAACGGCCATACCTGTTCGTGTTCCCGGCGATCGGCGTCGCAGCCGCAATGACGCTGGCGGTGACCGTGCGCCGCCGGCAGGACGGACCTCCGTTCTACATGGTCGCGCTCATCTTCGCCGCCGCGTTCGGTACCCTGGCGATCTCATTCTGGCCCTACATGATTCCGTTCTCGATCACCATCGGCGAGGCGGCCGCACCCCATTCCAGCCTCGTCTTCATGTTCTGGGGCGCCGGCCTCTTCGTGTTTCCGCTCATGCTTGTCTACACGGCGATAAGTTTGAGCGTGTTCAGAGGCAAGGTCACATCCGCGACCCAGCATTATTAGGACGCAGGAGCCAGTCATGAACCAAATCGCGACCATCTCCCACCGCTCGTCAGGCGAGCATCCCGATGTCCGTTTTCGGCGGCTGCTGTTCCGCTCCTGGCATCGCGGAACGCAGGAGACCGACTTCATTCTCGGCCTGTTCGCCGAGACCCGCCTGCCGGATTTCGACCCAGCCCAGATCGACCGGTTCGCAGCGTTGCTCGACTGCACCGATCCCGAGCTGTTCGATTGGATCCTCGGCGGCATCGCACCGCCGCCGCAACACGACAATGACGTTCTGCGGTCGCTGCGCGACTTCTGCAACCGGCCGATCCGAACCCAGGCGCACAACGAAAAGCGATAGAGGAGCAATCATCAGATGGAACGCCCGCTGTCACCCTTCATGTTCCCTGTCTGGTACCGGTTCCAGCTTGGCTCGGCACTCTCGATTCTGCATCGGCTCACCGGCATCGCACTGACGATCGGCTCGATCCTGCTCACCTGGTGGTTCA
>DATJNA010000063.1:0-84349 GCA_035508435.1 Acetobacteraceae bacterium
ACCAACCCCTCGTCGGTAATCCCGGCGGCCGTCGCCTCATGCTCCGGCCCCAGGATCATCTCGTTATGGGCGGCGCCGGAGGGGATCATCGGGAAGCAGTTCTCCTTCGGGTCCACCGCGATGTCGGCGATCACCGCCGTATCGGAGGCCAGCATTTCGCGGATCACGTCATCCAGTTCATCGACGCTCTTCGCGCGCAGGCCCTTAGCATGGAACGCATCCGCCAGCTTGACGAAATCCGGCAGCGCGGCGCTGTAGCTTTCGGAATAGCGGCCGCCGTGCAGCAGTTCCTGCCACTGCCGGACCATGCCCATGTACTCATTGTTCAGGATGAACACCTTCACCGGCAGGCGGTACTGCGCCAGCGTGCCCATCTCCTGGATGTTCATCAGCACGCTGGCCTCGCCGGCGATGTCGATCACCAGCGCGTCGGGATGCGCGATCTGCACGCCCATCGCGGCCGGCAGCCCATAGCCCATGGTGCCGAGGCCGCCGCTGGTCATCCAATGATTCGGCCGGTCGAATTTGAAATGCTGCGCCGCCCACATCTGGTGCTGGCCGACCTCGGTGGTGATGAAGATGTCGCGTTGCTCGGCACGGGTGATCTCGTACAGCCGCTGGATCGCGTGTTGCGGCTTGATGATCGCGCCGGGCTTCATGTTCTGGGTGAAGCGCAGGCTGTCCTTGGCACGCCAGGCATCGATCTGCCGCCACCACTGCGCCAGTGCCTGGGTGTCGGGCCTGGCGGGGTTGCGCTCCCACTCCGCGTTCAGCGCCGCCAGCACGCGACCGGCGTCGCCGACGATGGCGACATCGACCGGCACGTTCTTGTTGATCGAGGACGGGTCGATGTCGGCGTGGATCTTCCGCGAGCCCTGGCTGAACGCGTTCAGCCGCCCGGTGACGCGGTCGTCGAACCGCGCGCCGATGGCCAGCAGCACGTCGCAGCCGTGCATGGCGAGGTTGGCCTCGAAGGTGCCGTGCATGCCCAGCATGCCGAGGAACTGCGGATCGCCGCCGGGATAGCCGCCGAGCCCCATCAGCGTGTTGGTGACCGGGAAGCCGGTCATGCGGGCGAATTTCGTCAGCGCCTCGGACGCGCCGGGCCCGGCGTTGATCACACCGCCGCCGGTGTAGATCACCGGCCGCCGCGCCTGCTTCAGCAGCGCGACCGCTTGCTCGATGCGGGCGGGGTCCGGCTCGGTGCGCGGGCGGTAGCTGGGATGCTGGCGCTCGGCGTCCGAATACGGCGCCTTGCCGATCACGATGTCCTTCGGCAGGTCGATCACCACCGGGCCAGGACGGCCGGACCGCGCCACGTAAAACGCCTCATGCACCACGCGGGCGAGGTCTTCGGGGCGCTTGACCAGGTAGTTGTGCTTGGTGGCGGGCCGGGTGATGCCGGTGGTGTCCGCCTCCTGGAAGGCGTCGTTGCCGATCAGGTGGGTGGGAACCTGGCCGGTGAGGCACACGACGGGGATGCTGTCCATCAGCGCGTCGGTCAGGCCGGTGACGGCATTGGTTGCGCCGGGGCCGGAGGTGACCAGCACCACGCCAACCTTGCCGGTGGAGCGGGCGTAGCCTTCGGCGGCATGCACGGCGCCGCCTTCCTGGCGGACCAGGATGTGGCGGATGGCGTTCTGGTTGAACAAGGCGTCGTAGATCGGCAGGACGGCGCCGCCGGGGTAGCCGAAGATGGTGTCAACGCCCTGGTCCTTCAGGGCGCGCAACAGAATTTCGGCACCGGATTGAGTCCATTCTGCGGACATTGCATCGTTTCCTTCGGCGGCGGTGCTGGACGGCGGCAGTGGCTGGGCGGCGGCGGTGCTGGACGGCGGCAGTGGCTGGGCGGCGGCGGTGGCTGAGCGGCGGCGGTGGCTGAGCGGCGGCAGTGGCTGGGCGGCGGCGGTGGCTGGGCGGCGGCGGTGGCTGGGTGGCGGCAGTGGCTGGGCGGCGGCGGTGCTGGACGGCGGCAGTGGCTGGACGGCGGCAGTGGCTGAGCGGCGACTGTGCTCGCCGGCGGTGCAGGGTGAAAGAGCGGCAGGAGTAGGGGGAATGTTGCGGCGCGTCAACCCGGACTGCGAACAAATGCGATAATTTCCGCCATTTTTCTTTCCGAAGATTGCGCCAGACCCGCGTAGCGCGCATGGATCGTATGCATGCGCTCCGCCAGCGGGTGATGACGGAACCAGGTCGCCTGCCGCTTGGTGTATTGGCCGGTCACCAGCTCGATGCGCCGCCCGGCCTCGGCCAGGCTGATTTCGCCGCGCAGGTACGCGGACAGCTCCGGCACACCGTGGGCCCGCATGGCCGGCAGGGCCGGGTCCAGATGCTGGTCGAGCAAAGCCTGCACCTCCTCGATGGCGCCCTGCCCCAACATCGCCTGGAAGCGGGTGGCGATGGCTGCCCGCAGCTCTTCCCGCGGGGGATGGAGCAAGATGGCGGTGAAGCGCCAGGCCGGTGCGGCGTCGCGGGCGGCGAGCTGTGCCTGCCACGCGGCAAGGCCGCTGCCGGTGCCGCGCCACACCTCCCACGCGCGGACGATGCGCTGGCTGTCGTTGGGATTGAGGCGAGCGGCGGTGACGGGATCCTCGGCAACCAGGCGGGCGTGCAGCGCGGGCGCGCCAAGTTCGACGAGGAGGCGGCGGGCTTCGGCGCGGGCCTGCGGGCCTGGATCCGGAATGGCCGACAGGCCGTGCGTCAGAGCATCGAAGTAAAGGCCGGTGCCGCCGGTCAGGATCGGCATTCGGTGGTCGCGTCGCGCTTGCTCTATCGCAGCCAGCGCATGGCCACGCCACCAGGCGGCGCTGCCGGCCAGGGCAGCGGGACGAACGCCGTACAGGCGATGCGGCACACGGGCTTCCTCATCGGGCGTTGGGCGAGCGGTGAGGACGCGCAGCTCGGCATACACCTGCATGGAATCGGCGTTGATGATGGTGCCGGTCAGGCGCTCGGCGAGTTCGAGCGAGAGCGCGGACTTGCCGCTGGCGGTGGGCCCCGCGACCAACAGGGCGTGGGGCTGCATCATGCCGCGGCGCGCCGATGCACGGACGCGTGGGGGGGACAGGCGTTGCTGTGCTCGGGTATGAAGGTCAATGCCATGCAACCGTTCAAGGCATCGGAAAAAGCAGGCTGCCGATGCGGCGGTGAATGGGGGCACCGGCATCCCAAGGCAAGGCAAGGCGCAACATCCGTGCCGGGCCCGACGGTGGCCGTCAACGACGACGCGGGCCCGCCGGCATCAGGCCGCTCCTGGCAGAAACGCCAGCCGGTCCGCGGCCAGCCCAAGCCACCGCAGCGCCGCGCGTGACGCAACCGGCGTCTGGTGTGATGGAAGGCCTCGGTTATGCTGGCCGGGCCACGCCATCGGGACCCGGCTGGCGGACGGATGGAGGAACGGCCTGATGATCGACGGCTTGCAGATCGGCTTCAACCTGCCGATCAGTGGCGGCATGGCGGATCCCGCGGCGATGGTGCGCGTCGCGCGGGAGGGCGAGGCACTGGGATTCGACTACCTGACCCTGACCGATCACGTCGCGATCCCGGACCTGCGCGCGCCCGGCTATCCCTATTCGGAGTCCGGCGAGTTTTACGGCGCCTCTCCCGGCCACCGGCACGAGCAATTGGTTGCCACGTCCTGGATCGCGGCCAAGACCGAGCAAATCCGCCTGGTGCTGGCGGTGATGGTGGTGCCGCATCGTCCCGCCGTGCTGGCCGCCAAGATGCTGGCCAGCATCGACGTGCTGTCCGGCGGTCGCCTGGTGGTGGGGATCGGCGCCGGCTGGCTGAAAGCGGAGTTCGACGCGGTGGTGACCACGCCCTTTGCCGAGCGGGGCGCCGTCACCGATGCCTACCTCGATGCCTTCCGCACGCTATGGACCGACGAACGGCCGCGCGTCAGCGGCCCCTATGTCGCGATGGACGGCCTGGTGTTCGATCCGAAGCCAGCGCAGAAGCCTTATCCGCCGATCTGGGTCGGGGGCGAGAGCGGCCCCTCCATGCGCCGTGCCGCGCGCATCGGCAATGCGTGGTACCCGATCGGCAGCAACCGCAATCATCTGCTGGACACGCTGCCGCGGCTGGAGGCTGGGATCGCGCGGCTGCGGCGCATGGTGCACGAAGCGGGACGCGATCCGCACCAAGTGGGTGTGGTGTATCGCGTCAAGCGGCACGCCGTTCCGATGCCGCCGGCCTCCGACGGCAACCGCCGATTGTTCTCGGGCACCGTCGCTGACACGATCGCGGACATCCGTGCGTTGCGCGATCTCGGCGTGACCGGGTTTGATTTTGATTTTGAGCAGGACACTGCCGACGGGGTGATCGCCGGCATGCGGAAGTTCTCGGGCGAGGTGGTGAGTCAGGTGTAACGCCGGCGCACCCGCGGGGCGGGTTGCGCCAATGGCGCCACTGCCGGGGCCGTGGCGACAAGCCGAGTCATTGCCACGCGCGCGGCCACGCGCAGCGTCATTGCCACGCGCACGAGGTTGCTGCGGCCCCTTGCGGGGCCTCGCAATGACATGAAGGTGGCGGAACGCGCGTCGCGCGCTATCGGTTGGCGTTGGCCGCGTTCTGGCGCTGTTGCTGCGCCGCCTCGGCCCGGTTGCGGAACAGAGTATCCGCCTGGTGCTTCTGCTGCGGCGTCAGGGACGCGTAGAGCGACTGGAACGGCGGCACCAGCTTCTCCACGTCGCGCGCCCGCATTTGCTCGATCTTCGCGTACGACCGCATATTCTGCACCGCGCTCATCGTGTCGAAATTCTGTGCTCGCTGCTGATAGGCCTGGTCGAGTTCGCGCGCATTCGCACGCATCACTCCGGCGAACTTGTTCCACGCCGGCTCCTGCTTCCCGGTGATGCTCAACTGCGTGTGCAGATCGGCGATGCGCTGATTGGCCATTTGCTCGAGGTTCTGGGACGTGGCGTCCTGGGACCCGGACGCGGTCGTGCCCGCGGCAGTGCCGTTCTGGGTGCTGGGTGCAGTAGCGTTCGTCATCGTGCTGGGTGCCGTTGCGGCCGTGCCGTTCGCCCCCTGGTCGGCGGCGGTCGTCGCCGTGGTGGCGGCGACGCCGGCGGTCGAGAAACCTCCGGCCAGCGTGGCAGCCAGCAGCAATGCCGTTGCGGGTCGGGCAAGCAGCGAGGCTTTCATGGGCAGTCTCCGTTCGGTGATCGCGGGCGCGGCATATACTTCAACATTGGCCGGGATTGTGGCGGCAAAGGACATCTCTCGGGATCGTGTTCGATGGCTGCCCTGCAACCCACCCGAGTGGCTATGACGCGATGCAACGCTCGGCATTCAAAATGACGTGCAATGCCGGAACAGTGGGCATCCGGTGCCATGTCGCGGAGCATTGGGTTCTCCGCTGCGAGCGAACGTGAACAGGCTCTCGGTTTCGCGCGTTGCGTCTTCGCAAGGGAGGCGGGCATTCTAAGGAAAGTTACAGTTCCGAAAGGGAATGCCTGATGTCTGGATCGACGTGGACGTGGGTCGGTGGGACCAGCGCAGCGTGGGGCAACCCAGGAAATTGGAGTCCCGAAAGTGTTCCCACCTCCGGCGGTACCATCGACATCAACGGCGGCAGCGCACCGAACGTACCGACGCTGACCGGCACGGAACTGAGCGACAACACGATCAACCTGTCGAACGGCGCCGTGATCGACTTTACCAATGGCGCGACGCTGGACGGGCTTTCGACGGTGACCGGCGCGCTCGGCACGATCAACGTCAGCGGCGTATTCACCGACTATGGCAACATCCAGGCCACCAGTGGCCAGACGTTGGCCGTCTCGATGGCAGCCGGTTCGACACTGATCTCGAATGGCCCCGATTATACCGGCCCAGGCACCGATGTGGGCATCAACAACGGCTTCGCCGGGTATTTCAATGGCGGCACCCTGTACGTGCTTGGCGGCACGCTCGATAACCAGGAGGTCCACGTCAACGGCGGCTACGTCGAGGTCACCTCGGCGCTGGAGAGCAATGATGAATTTTCGGTGGATGGCGGGACGCTGGAAATCGGCCAGTCATCGACCGTGTCGCCATCGCAGATCACCTTCATCAACGCCGATACCGCAACGCCCAGCACCCTGAAATTCGATTCTCCCAGTCTGTTCGATGGCGACGGCGCAGGCACGATCTATGCCTTCACGACGGGCGACACGATCGACATCGGCGCGGCAACGGTCGGAACGATCGTGTTCAACGCCAATGCCGGCATCAACGGCGGCATCATGATCGTGGAGAACACGGCGGGCAACCCCCTGTTCTCGGCTCAGCTTAGCGGCGGCGACGCCGGAACTTTCGCAGCGGGCAGCTATGCCCTGAACGGCACGGTGGCAGGCAGTTTTCAGGTAGTGACCGGCACCAACGGCGATACGCTGATCAGCGAGGCCACGTCGCCGGGCACCACAACGCCACCGCCTGGCCCCACGACCTTTAGTTGGATCGGCGGCACGGGTTCGTACGACATCGCCAGCAATTGGACGATCATCGCCGGCACCAGCACCGTCGGCTATCCCGTGAATGGCGACAGCGCGCTGGTGCCGAGCGGCACGATGGAAATCTCGGGCGCCGCGCTGGACCTGGCTAATTTGAACGTGGGCGGAGCGTCGGGTGGCGGGGTCGCGCTGACCGACTCGGCCAGCCTGGAGGTGAACAGCGGGCTCAGCATGCTCGGCGCCTCGGTGCTGTCGGTCGATGGCAGCTCCGGCGTCGATCTTGGCAGTTCCGGCACCTATGTCGCCGGAGCCGTCGCAATCGAGGCAAACACTTCGCTCGTCGCCAACGGTCTGATCGCTGCGGCGGTTGTGGACGACGGCACGCTGGTGGCCGACCCTGGCGCTGCCACGGGAGGTACGCTCGAGATCAGCGGTACCGTCAGCGGCAGTGGCGGCATCACGCTCGCTTCCGGCAGCACGCTGAAGCTCGATGCGACGGTGGAGAACGGGCTGTCCATCGCCTTTGCCGGCGGCACCGCCGAGACACTCGTGCTGGAATCGCCCGGAACGGCGTTCAGCAACGGCATCAGCGGCCTGGCTTACGGCGACAAAATCGAGTTCGGCAATGGCATGACGATCTCCGGCGCATCGGTCGTCAATGGCAACACGATTGCGCTCGACTTTTCTTCGGGTACCAGTTCGGGCGTCTATGACCTGACGAATGCAAGTTTCGCCGATGGTCTCAGCCCCTATTTTGCCGCCGGCATCGATGCGTCAACCGGTGACAGCTACATCCAGGTTGGCCCCGCGATCTCCGCTCCAAACGACTTCAATGGCGACGGAACCAGCGATCTGCTTGTCACCGACGGGTCGGGCGACATCGTCACCTGGTCCATCCAAAATGGCACGCTCAGCGGGTCGCCGACCTATTTTGCGACGGCCACAGACGGATGGTCCTATCTCGCGACCGGCAATTTCTACGGTCATGGATCCACCGACATTCTGGTGACCGACGGCTCCGGCGATCTGGTGGACTGGAAGAGCCAGAACGGAACGTTGAGCGGGTCACCAACCTATATCGGCTCAACCACTGACGGCTGGCATTATGCCGGCACCGGGGACTTCACGGGAAATGGCACCAGCGACATTCTGGTCGAGGACGGGTCGGGCGACCTCGCCTATTGGCCGATCACGGACGGAACCCTGAGCGGCTCCCCCGTTTATGTCGGGACAGCAACCGACGGCTGGAGATTCCTGGCCACGGCCGACCTGCATGGCACCGGCACCAGCGATATTTTGCTCACCGATGGCAGCGGCGATATCACCGATTGGTTCATGCAGAACGGCGCGATGAGCGGCTCGCCGACTTATGTCGGCACGGCCATGGACGGCTGGAGTTTCCTTGGGACCGGTGATTTCACCGGCAACGGCACCGATGATCTGCTGTTGACCGATGCATCCGGTGACCTGGCGTACTGGCCGATCAAGAACGGCACCCTCAACGGCTCCCCGAGTTATATTGGCACCGCGACCGACGGCTGGTCCTACCTTGCCACCGGCGACTTCTACGGCAACGGCACCTCGGATATCGCCGTGCAAAATACCACGAGCGGTGCCGTCGCGATTTGGAAGATCAGCGACGGCGCGCTCAGCGGCTCGCCAACCAATGTCGGTTCCACGATCGACGGCTGGCATGCCATTGCGGGCACATGAACGCCTTCCGGTGCTGCGCCAGACGCGGGGTTCGGGCTCAGCCAGGCTCCGCTCCACGCGACGGCGTCAGAGCGCCGCCGGATCGTGGCGCACTGGATCCCGCGCCGCTGATGGCCGCACGCAGCGGTCGCAGCAAACCGGCCAGCATGGCGGAAGCCCACAGGCGGACACGCCGCCGACTGCGATAAAACGTCACCACTACGCCGTCCCGCCGCAGCGATAGCGCGCCCAGGCGGAGAAAATGCGATACGCCCTGCGTGACAGTCGCGCAGCCGCTTGGGGCTGGATTGAAACTGCAGCGCCAATATGCGCCTATGGTCGTGAGATCGTGTGCGCCAAGAGCGCGCGTGTGCGGGATGCTGGCTAGCGCATAATACTCAAAGCTGGTTGGCGTCTGGGTGAGGCATTGAAACAGGGTCTGCAAGGACTCCTCTGCTTCCGTTGTCCGAAGCCAGGCAACCAGCGGGGCTACGCTGCGACAGAACGCCAGGGCCTCGCGGCGAATCACGGCAGCGAAAACGTGACGCACTGCCTCGCCAGCCATGTCGGTTTGAGAGAATACCGCGGTGACTGCGCCGCCGACCCGCGTCATTCGGATGGCCTGGCGATGCAGCGTGATGAACGGCAACTCAAGCAACTCGACGGCATCGGCATGAATGCCCTTCCAGAGTGAAGCGACGCCACGCTCGAACAAAAACGAACGGATCAGGTCGTGGTGATAGGCATGGTCGATCGTGCCGACGTAGTATCCACGTATCTTCCCGCCCACCAGCATCTCCAGCCGCCGGTGCGTGCTGAGCGCCCAGCCGCAGTCGACCAATGCGGCATCCGGGTCGGTCAGGCGCAATGGCTCCAGGTACTCGATCAACGCCTCGCATTCCTGCCGCGCGATGCTGACCAGCAGTTCCCGGCAATGCCTTAGCGCCGCGGCGAAACGTTCTATCTCGCGGACGTTGGCGATCTCGCGGTCAAGGTCGATCATCCCCTCCAAGGCTCGCAGCAGCGCCGCTTCCTGCCTTACCTGCAGCCCGATGACCACCTCGCGCGCGCTGGCCCCAAGGCCCGAGCTTGCGATATGCAGGCAAGTCGTCTCGAATTCCTGCTCGAGCACTGCCATGAAGCACATGCGGCGGGAACTGTGCACGACAACGCGCTCTGCCCCGCTACCAAGCGCCTCAAGCATCGCATCGACGGCATAACCGTCGCGCGCGAGCAGAAACAGCCGTTTGACCCCTTCAAGTTTTCGGATGTGTTCGATCCACAACGCGAAGGCGAGCAGCATCGGGCCCGCGTACATCCGTCCGAACAGATTGGCCGCTTCCAGCTCCTGCGGCAACACGTTGGCGATCGCCGTCTGGCCTACGACGAGCGAGGCGAAAAGATTGCCCTCCGTTGCCATCAGTCGGCTTATCGCGTGCTGGTTGTGTCGCGTATCACGGAACAATCGCTCGGAATTCCCGATGCATTGCCATGCACTGCATCCGGCTTTGAGAGCAGACTTGAAGTCGGACTGCAGATTATCGCCGATATGCAGGATCTTGCGCGGCTCCACTCCCAGGCTATCAGCAACATATTGGAACAGATCGCCGTTGTGCTTGGACCTGCCGATCTCGCCGGAAATAAACACCTTGCGCACCGGAAAGCCATACGCTTCGAGCTGTGCCTCCACCAGTGCGGCCGGAAAGTAGCTATCGGATGTTGCCACGACGGTTGCCCCGGCGGCGTTGGCGGCTTCGAACATGCTTCGGATCGCCGGATTCGGCCGCAGCACCAGCCGTTCTGTGTCCAACTCGCAATCCATCAACCCTCGCGCGAGCTCGCCGAAATCCCTCCGCAGTTCGCGATAGATCTCTTCCAAATTGATTTCCGGATGGCCGTACTGCTCTCGCTTCCGCTCACGGGCGCGCGTTTCCGCGGCGATCCGCAGGCGGGCAAATCGCGGAACATCGGCCCGGCGCGCCACCAGCTCGAACACATCGCTCGGTTGCGCCAGTTGGCGGACCAGGAGCGTGTCGAAGACGTCGAATGAGATGACAGGATGGCTCTCGATCAGTTGCCATAATTCGATCGCCAGTGGAACCCTCGGCACTGTCACGCCGTCAGACCGGGAATAGTCAATCGGATGGTTGAATTCCGCTATATCGATCGACACGTTTCTCCCCATTCTGCGTGATCCTGTATCCGCGGACTGCGACACGCCCCATCCCTGACGAGAATGCGCCGCGCATTTCGCCGATCCGGCGATCGTCGGGTTTGGAACGTCGCCGGTAATATCGTACCAATCTTTTCGTGACACGATCGGATACGCGGATCGCATGAAGTTTATCGCTTTCCGCAACGCCAAAAGCTCGCGGCTTTGTGAGACGGTCGCCGCAGGCTATGATTTTCCGGATCCCGAGTTTCTCTAACTGGATTGCCTCATGCCGCCCGGCTTGGACCGCATGGTGCGCCACGGCCTATGGCACCAGCACCGCCGCCCCTTGCAGTCGCCCCGCCCGCAAATCATCCAGCGCCTGGTTCGCTTGCTCCAGCCGGTAAGGCAAAGGCCGTGTTCGCACCGGCACCTTCGGCGCCAGCGCCAGGAACTCCTCGCCGTCGCGCCGCGTGAGGTTCGCGACGGACCGCACCATGCGCTCGCCCCACAGGATGTCGTATGGAAAACCAGGAATCGGACTCATGTAGATGCCCGCGCACACCACGGTGCCGCCGCGTTCCGTCGCGCGCAGCGCGGCGGGCACCAGCGATCCGACCGGGGCAAAGATGATGGCGGCGTCCAGCAACTCCGGCGGCGCCTGGTCCGAACCGCCCGCCCATTCCGCGCCGAGTTCGCGCGCGAAATCCTGTGCCTCGGTATCACCCGGGCTGGTAAAGGCGAAGACGCGGCGACCCTGCCAGCGCGCGACCTGGGCAATGATGTGCGCCGCCGCGCCGAAGCCGTACAGGCCCAGCCGTTCGCCGTCGCCCGCCATGCGCAGCGAGCGGTAGCCGATCAGCCCGGCGCAGAGCAGGGGCGCGGCGTGCGCGGCGTCGAAGCTGTCCGGGATGGCGAAGCAGAAACGCTGGTCGGCGACGGTATGCTCCGCATAGCCGCCGTCGATCTGATATCCGGTGAAGCGCGCCTGCGCGCACAGGTTCTCGCGGCCGCCGCGGCAGAACGCGCAGACGCCGCAGCAGAAGCCGAGCCACGGCACACCGACCCGGTCGCCAACGCCGAAGCGGTCCACGCCCTCACCCAGCGCCTCGACCACGCCGACGATCTCGTGCCCCGGAATCAGCGGCAGCTTCGGCTGGGTGAGCTCGCCATCCACGACGTGAAGGTCGGTGCGGCACACGGCGCAGGCGTGCACACGGAGGAGGACCTGCCCGCGGCCCGGCGCCCGGATGGCTTCCATGCTCAGCCGCAGCTTCTGGCGCGCGGCGTCCAGCCGCATGGCGCGCATCACGGTGTCGGGCATGGATCGGACTCCTGCAAACAGCGCGGGCGCATGGCCGTCCCGGCTTCGATGCACACCAGCTTGCCCGATGCGCTGCTTCCTGCAAGCTTGCGGCGCATGACGCTTCCCGCCTTGCACCGCGTGCTGGCCTGCCTGCTGCTGGCGGGTTGCGCCCTGGTGGACCAACGCACCTTCGCGCCGGCCCCGGAGGCGAAGGCCGCGCCCTCCTCCGCCCCGGCGCCAAGGGCGGTGCGGGTGGATACCCGCACACCGCTGGTCACCGTCGATTTCAGCGGTCCGCCGCCGGAGTATCGCGAATTGCTCGGCTACGCGGTGCACGCGGCGGAAACGCGCGACCGCGAGGTGCAGTACGACGTGGTCGCCATGGCACCCAACGTCGACGACTTCGCGCGGAGCCAGCAGGACGCGACAGACGTGATGCGCGCCGTCATGCAGGAGGGCGTGCCATCGGCACGCATCCATCTTGGGCTGCGCGCGGATCCCACGCTGCGCGGACGCGAGGTCCGCGTCTACGTGCGCTGACCATGGCAACGCGCCCGGTCGTGTTCGGCGCCGCGTACAGCGTCTATGTGCGCGCGGTGCGCCTGGCGCTGCATGAGAAGGGCGTCGACTACGACCACGTCGAGGTGGACGTGTTCGGCCCCGGCGGGCCACCGGCAGAGCATTTGCAGCGCCATCCGTTCGGCCGCATTCCCGCCTTCGAGCATGACGGCTTGCGACTCTACGAAAGCAGCGCCATCGAACGTTATATCGACGCAGCGTTCGACGGTCCCCCGTTGCAGCCGCCCGAGCCGCGGGCGCAGGCGCGCATGAACCAGGCGCAGAGCATGCTCGACAGCTACTGCTATCCCACATTGGTGTGGGAGGTGTTCGCCGAGCGCGTGCGTGCGCCCGTCCGGCTCGGCCGCGCCCCGGACGAGGCGCGCATCGCCGCCGCGTTGCCGCGCGCCGAGACCTGCCTGCGCGCCCTGACCGACATCGGCCGCGACGGACCATGGCTGGCCGGACCCACGCTGACGCTCGCGGACCTGCATGCGGCACCGATGTTCATCTACTTCCGCATGGCGCCGGAAGGCGCGGCGATGATCGCGCGATATCCGCGCATCGCCACCTGGCTCGATGCCATGCTGGCGCGGCCGAGCGTGGCGGCGACGCGTTCGCCGCTGGAATATCCTCGACGCCAGCCCGCGGTGGAACCGCGGCCGAACATGACGGCGACACGCTCGCCGCCGGAATGATGGAGAGCGATGCATGATCCTGATCGGACAATACGATTCGCCCTTCGTGCGGCGCGTTGCGGTGGCATTGCGGCTGTACGCCATTGGCTACGAGCATCGGCCATGGTCCACCTTCGGCGACGGCGACAAGATCGCGGCTTTCAACCCGCTGCGGCGGGTGCCGACGCTGGTGCTGGACGACGGCGAGGCGCTGATCGAGAGCGGCGCCATTCTGGATTGGCTGGACGAGCAAGCGGGTCCGCAGCATGCGATGCTGCCGCGCAGCGGCGTGGCGCGGCGGCAGGCGCTGAAGCTGTGCGCTTTGGCAACCGGGCTGGGGGACAAGGCAGTCAGCCTGGTCTATGAGCGGGTGCTGCACCAGCAAACCTCCGCCGTCTGGCAGGCGCGGTGCGAAACGCAGATCGGGGCCGTGCTGGACGCGCTGCAGCACGACCGGGCCACACGGACGACGCCCTATTGGTTCGGCGCTTCGATTGGCCACGGCGATATCGCCGTTGCCTGCGTGTTGCGTTTCCTGTTCGAGGCGCATGCCGGCTTGCTGGATGCGACGCGCTGGCCGAGCCTGGCCGCGCATGCGGCGCGGTGCGAGCGGATGCCCGAGTTCCAGGCCGTAACGCAGGTGTTTATACCGCCGCGGTAGCGGCTCCATACTCTGTGCCGCTATCCGGTTAGCGCAGGCGGACCCAGCCGCAGTCGGCGCACGATCGTCAGGGCTTGGCAGCCTGCGCTAACCGGATAGGGACAATACTCCGGCGGTGACCTGCGACAGCGATGGCCGAGCGCATCCCTCCTCTGGCAGCCCTACGCGCATTCGTCGCGGTCGCGCGGCGCGGCAGTTTCGCGCGGGCCGCCGGCGAGCTGAACGTCAGCACCAGCGCCGTCAGCCACCAGATCCGCGGCCTGGAAGACACGCTGGGCGCGGCGCTGCTGACCCGCGCCCGCAACGGCTCCGGCCGCACCGTCGTCACGCCGGAAGGCGCCGCGCTGCAACGCGCGGTGGAGCAAGCCTTCGCCCAGCTCGGCGCCGCCTGCGAGGCCGTGCGCGAACGCCGCAAACGACCGGTGCTGACAATCTCCGCCAACGGTTCGGTGGCATCGCTCTGGCTGGCACCACGGCTGGCGGCGTTCGCGGCGCTGCATCCCTCGGTGCAGTGGCAGATGCGCGCGATCGAGGACGAGGCACCGGACATGGTGCGCGAGGGGCTCGACCTCGCGGTGCTGCGCGTCGCACGCGGCACACAGCGCGACGGCGAGCGCCTGTTGTTCCACGAGACGGTGTTCCCGGTCTGCAGCCCGGCGCTGCGTCTTGCGGGCGACGCCGCAACGCTGCAACGGCAGACGTTGCTGCAGGAGGACCACGGTGCCAGCCCGGAAAAGGACTGGTCCACCTGGCTGGAATTGCTCGGTTGCGAACCGAACACGCGAGCGACAATTGTGCGTTTCCACACCTTCGCCGCCGCCATCGCCGCTGCCATCGCCGGGGCGGGCATCGCGCTCGGGCGGCAGCCGCTGATCGATTTCGAGCTCGCCGCCAATCGGCTGGTGCGCGTGTTGCCCGATCGCATGCTGCCGGGCTCGTCGGATTTCGTCATTCGCCGCCGGCCCGGGCTGGAACGCGACCGGCACGTGGGGCAGCTTGCGGATTATCTGGTCGCAGGACCGCCGGCCGAAACGCGAACCGCTTGAATGGCCCGCGCCCGGCGCGGTATCGCATCACGACCCCGGCCAGCATGGCGGAGCCGACGGCCGTGGTTGCGGCCGGCACTGCGCCGGTCCGACCGGTCTGGGGAAGCCGCAGAGAGGGGGAACATGCGCATTCATGTGAGTCTGCGCCCGGTGCGGGCACTGCGCCCGGTGCGGGCACTGCGCCCGGTGCTGGCACTGCGCTTGGTGCGGGCGATCGCCACGGCGCTTGGGCTCGGCGCGCTGATGGCGGCCTCGCCGGCCATGGCGACGCCGCCCGCCACCTGCGACGCCGCCACCGTCGTCGCCCGCGTGCTGCCGGCCATCGTCAATATCTGGGTCGCCAAGATTCTGCCGGAGACCGACTCCAACGGCAAACCGACCGACAAGCAGCAGGTCGAGACGTTCGTGGGCACCGGCTTCGTGGTGGATCCGTCGGGCATCATCGTCACCAACAAGCATGTGATCCAGAACGCCGCCATGATCCGGGTCACCTTTCACAACCGCTCGCAGGTGACGGCACGATTGCTCGCGGCGTCGTCGCTGATCGACTTCGCAATGCTCAAGGTGAATCTAGGCAAACCGCTGCCCACGCTGCAGTTCGCCAACAGCGACGACGTCGAGGTTGGCCAGCCGGTGATCGCGGTCGGCAATCCGCTCGGTCTGGGCACGTCGGTGAGCGCCGGGGTGATCAGCGCGGTGGACCGTAATCTGATGAAGAGTCCGATCGACGATTTCATTCAGACTGATGCCAGCATCAATCCCGGCAACTCCGGCGGCCCCTTGCTCGATTGCAACGGCGACGTCGTCGGCGTCAACAGCGACCTGCTCTCGAACAGTACGGTGCTGGGCTCGATCGGGATCGGGTTCGCGCTGCCGTCGAACGATGTCGCCATCGCCACCACCAAGCTGATGCATCCCGAGCATGTCAGCCCGGACTGGGTGGGATTTGAGCTACAGGATCTCACGCCGGCGCTGGCGCAGTCGTTTGGCGTTGCGCTGGACGGCGGGGCCATCGTCACCAGGGTGGATCGCGACAGTCCGGCAGCGCAGGCCTCGCTCGGACCGGGTGACATCATCACCGGGGTCGATGGGCAGACCAGATATGATGCCCGCTCCATCCAACGCCAGGTGGTGATCACGCCACCCGGCACGCCGATTACGTTATCCGTCTGGCGCGGCGGCCAGACGCGCCAGGTGACGCTGAAGGGCGTGGACTGGCCGCACATGATGGCGGAGCGCGGCGACGTGCTGGCGAGCGCGGCCAGCATCGAACGCGCGGAAGCCGAGGGGACCGGCCTGCATCTCATCGACATCACGCCCGCGGCACGCAAGCATTTCGACATCAGCGACACATCCGGCGTGCTGATCGACCATGTGACGGATGGGTCGGTCGGGTACAGCCTGGGACTGAGGCCTGGCGACGTGATCAAGCTGGTCGCCGACACACCGGCCACCACGGTGCATCAGGTCAACGAGAGTTTCCTCCACGCGGATGCGAAGACCGGCTACCTGGTGCCGTTGCTGGTGCATAACAAGTCGAACACCTGGTGGGTCACCATGTTCGTCGGCCACGTCACTACCGCGGATTTACTGGTCAATTCGCCAGGTGCCATGCCGGCCGGCCCATCGGCCGTCAACGCGGAAGCGCCGCACAAATGAGCGGGTGGAGAGCATTCATGTGAGCGGGTGGAGAGCATTCACGTGAGCGGGTGGAGAGCATTCATGTGAGCGGGTGGAGAGCATTCATGTCATTGCGAGGAGCGTAGCGACGAAGCAATCCCGGTCGGGAACTGTCCGGCTGCTGCGTGCGATTCTCGACGTGGAATGCTGCGTCGCTTCGCTTTTCGCAATGACAATTCGTCGCGTCGCTCCTCGCAATGACAATTCGTCGCGTCGCTATTCGCAATGACAATTCGTCGCTCCGCTCCTGGCAATCGCCTGCATCGATCGCTGCCACGCCGAGCGATGCATACAAACACGCAACCCCGCCCGGATCGTCCGGGCGGGGTTGTGCTTGCTGCCGGGCCAAGGTTTGCCCCGGCCTTCGAAGGTAAGGCGGGAAGCGGCCTACTTGCCGCTGTTAGCGGGCGCGCTGCCAGTGCCGACGTTATAGCCCGGGGTGTTGGTGGCCGAGGAACCGGTGCCGACATTATAGCCGGGCGTGTTGGTCGCCGAGGAGCCGGTGCCCACGTTGTAGCCCGGCGTGTTCGTGGCCGCCGAGCCGGTGCCGACGTTATAGCCCGGTGTGTTGGTCGCCGCTGAACCGACGCCGACATTATAGCCTGGCGTGTTGGTCGCCGCTGAACCGACGCCCACGTTATAGCCGGGCGTGTTGGTCGCCGCGGAACCAACGCCAACATTGTAGCCAGGCGTATTGGTAGCAGAAGAGCCGACGCCAACATTGTACCCTGGCGACTGCGTGCTCTGCGCATGCGCGCTCGCCAGGCCGAACGCGAGAGCCAAAGCCGCGGCCCCTGCGATACTCGTTGTCTTCATCTTGGTTTACCCCTGTAGCAGTGACTGTCGTTCGACACGCGATGCGCTGTTAGACTGCGCTGTTCTAATGTCCGGCACCAAGCTGTGAGTTGGTCACCGGATTGTCAATGGCTGCGCGATCGTCACAGGTCGGCTGCGCAGCCGTTGCATAGCCCAACTGGTCGGAAGGCCAGAAAGCCGTTCGCAACCATCCTTCCGCCGCCTCTATAACCTTCCCGTGAGGCCGTGGTAATCTGGGAGGGGCAGACATCACCTGTGCGTGCGGCGGTCAAATCCTTGCCGCCACGGCCTGGGTTGCGGACCGGCCGCTGCCTACCCCGCCCGCAACCGACGATCGCGCAGTTCCCCCGCCCCGGACTCAATGCGCGCCGGCGGCCGACGCCGCACCCTTGCGCAGCAGCAACACCGCCAGGATCGCGCCCACCAGCATGACGCCGAGCAAGGCGAAAGCGTCCGCGTAGGCCATCAGCGTCGCCTGTGCGCGGACTGTCTCGCCCACCGCAATAATGGCGCGATGCATCGCGTCCCCGGGGTCGGCAACGCCACGGTCCATGAAATAACGCTGCAATGACGCCAGGCGCTGCACCGTCGCCGGCTGCAGCAGCGAGACATGGCCGTTGATGATGAACGAGTGATATTGTTCGCGCTTGGTGACGAACGTCTCGATCGACGCCGTGCCGATCGCGCCACCGAGATTGCGCAGCATATTGAACAAGCCGGACGCCGCACCCGCCTCGTTCGGCTGGATGCCGACCATGGCGATGGCGGAAAGCGGCGTCATCACCAAGGCCTGGCCGAATGCGCGCACGATATTGGGCACGAAGAGCTGCGGGCCGCTGTAGTTCAGATCCGTATGCATGTTCATGAAACAGCTTGCCGCGAACACCGCGAGGCCGAACGCGACCAGCAGGCGCGAGTCAAACCTGCCCATCAGGAACGGCACCAGCGGGATCACGAACAACTGCGGGATGCCGGTCCAGGCCATCACCTCGCCGCTCTGCTGCGCATCGAATCCCTGGGTGACCGCCAGGTACTGCGGCAGCAGATAGGCGGCGGCATAGAGGGCGAAGCCGAGCAAGAAATTCGCCAGCGTGCCGAAGCCGAAGCTGCGGCGAAGCAACAGGCGAAGCTGGATCAGCGGCTCCCTGCGGGTCAGTTCGACAACGATGAACGCGCCGAGCGCCAGCGCCGATATCAGGCTCAGCCTGATGATGAACGAGGAGCCGAACCAGTCGTAGACGTTGCCTTCATCCAGCACCGTCTGGAACGTCGCGAGTCCGACCGCCATCAGTGCGATGCCCAGCCAGTCGGCGCGGCGCATCAGCTCCGGGCGCGCCTCCGACCGCGGCAGGGCGTAAATCAGCGCCGACAGCATCACCACGCCCGGCACCAGGTTCATGTAGAAGATGGTCTGCCAGCCATAGGTGTCGGTGAGCCAGCCGCCGATCGTGGGGCCGATCGCGGGCGCGAAGGTCGCGGTGACGGCGAAGCCGGCGAATCCCGCCGCGCGCTTCGCCGGCGGCAGCATCGAAACAATGATCGAGAAGGACAGCGGGATCAGCACGCCGCCGAAGTAGCCTTGCAGCGCGCGCAACACGATCATCTCCGACAGACTGCTCGCCTGTCCGCACAGCGCCGAGAACACCAGGAACAAAATGGTGTTGCCGATCAGATAGCGGCGCATCGAGAACACCTGGCTCATGAAGCCGGTCATCGGAATGACAATGATCTCGCCGATCAGATAGGCCGTGCTGATCCAGGAGCCGTTGATGCCACCGGTGCCGATGCCGCCCTCGATATCGGGCAGCGAGGAGTTGGTGACCTGGATGTTCAGCACCGCCATGAAGGCGCCGATCAGGGAGCCGCCGACCGCGATCCAGGTCTTCAGCGGCACCCTCTCGGCAGACAGCGAGGAGCCCTGCGCCATGGCCGTCATCCCTGGTGGGTGTCGATGCTCGGTTCCACCGACATGCCGGGACGCAGCCGGCCGAGCAGGGGGTCATCCGGATTGATGGCGATCTTCACCGGGATGCGCTGCACGATCTTGGTGAAGTTGCCGGTCGCGTTATCCGGCGGCAGCAGCGCGAATTCCTCGCCGCTGGCGGGCGCGATGCTGTTGACCGTGCCGTGCACCGTCACGCCGGGGAACGTGTCGATCTCGATGCTGACCGGCTGGCCGGCATGCACATCGGTCAGCTGCGTCTCCTTGAAGTTGGCGGTGACGTAGACCTGGCGCAGCGGCACGACGGCCATCAGCTGCGTGCCGGCCTGCACGTACTGACCGACGCGCAGGGTGCGCGCGCCGACCGTGCCGCTGACCGGCGCGGTGATCGTGGCGTAGCTCTCGTTCAGCTCGGCCTGGTGCAGCGCCGCCAGCTTCTGCGCGAGCATCGCCTGCGCCTGGCTTTGCCGCGCCTTCAGCACATCGACCTGCCGCTGTGCCAGGCCAAGATCGGCGGTGTCATGGTCCAGGGTGGCATGCTTCGCACGCAACAGCGAGGTCGCCTTCTGCGCCTCCTGCACCGAGCCGGCGCCGCTGCGCGACAGCGTCATGTAGCGGGCGTAGTCCTGGTCGGCGAAGGTCAGGTCGGCCTGGTCGGCATCGATATTCGCGCGCGCCGCCGTCACCGCGAGCTGCTGCGCCGCGATTTGCTGCGTCAGCGTACCGATCGCCGCTTGCTGCGCCTCGACGTTGGCGTGAGCGAGCGCGACAGCGGTGCGGTAGTCGCGGTCGTCGATGCGGGCCAGGACCTGGCCGGCATGCACCGGCTGGTTGTCCTGCACCAGGACCTCGGCAATGTAGCCGGAGATTTTCGGGCTGATCAGCACGTTGTCGGCCTGGACGTAGGCGTCGTCGGTGGCAACCAGGAAGCGCCCGGTGGTCCACCAGTACTCGCCGTAAAGCGCCGCGGCGGCCATCAGGCCGGCCGCCAGCGCCGCGATCAGGATGGAGCGAAGCGGCAGGCGCAGTCCGCGGACCCGGGTTTGCCGGTCGCTGTAGGTGCGCTCCGAGACGCGCACCTCATCCTTGTCGATTGTGGTGTCCTGATGCATTTGGCTCCTCCGCGCGCGCGAACGATGCCGCAGCGAAGGGCCGCGCGTCTGCTTGCCCGCGCCAGATAGGCCCGTTGGAGGGAGCAAATAATCCCGACTGTGGGGACAGGATTTGTGCCGAGAGTCGGCAGGTGGAACGGCGACGGAGCCAGATGGCAGCAGGCTGGACCGCGTGCCTGCGCAACCCCTGAGGCAGCAGGCTGGACGGCGTTGCCTGCGCTATCCCTGAGGCAGCAGGCTGGACGGCGTTGCCGGCGCCACCCCTGAGGCGGCAGGCTGGACGGCGTTGCCGGCGCCACCCCTAAGTCTGCGAGTCGAATTGCTGGCGCACATGCGCCGCCAGCCGGCGCAGCTCCGCCGCCGGGATCGGCGCCACCACCGTGTAGCCGACGCCTTTGTCGATCCAGGCACAGCCATCCATGCTGCCCACGGTCACCAGATGCGCCGCGGCGTCGGCCATGCCCGGCATCGGCAGCACGAACACGCTCAGCCGGACCCCCGCCTCGTCCTGGTACATGAACAACCCCGCCGGCCCCTGCGGCGTGGCGGCGAGGCGGCCGCCCATGTAATGGAAACCGGTCGAACCCATGTCCGGCGGGGCCACCGTCCGCTTCAGCCGGTTGGAGACCCAGCGGGCCAGGTCCTCACGTTGCCCCGCCCCCAGTTCGGTCGGGCGGCGGCGGTCGGCGGCGTAGACCGTGTGGTTGGCGATGGCCTCGCGCGCGAGCAAGGTCAACTCGCTCGGCGCGCCGGCGATACGCGCACGCAGCCCCCAGCCGCCGGCGCCCCCGAGCAAGAACGCCAGCACGACAGCGGCGGCGGCGCGCCAAACCAGGCGGCGTTCGGCGGCCCGGTCGGCCAGGCGTTCGGCCACCACGGCTTCCAGATTAAGCCGCGGCGGCAGCGGCTCGGCGGCGACCGCGGCGAAGCCCGCGCGCAAGGCCTCGCGTTGCGCGGCGTAGGCGGCGATACGCTCTGCCGTCTCGGCCGACTCCAGCAGGCCGCGCGCGACCTCCGCCGCGCGCTCCGGCGGAAGCTGGCCGTCGACATAGGCGTGGAGGTCGGATTCGGGGATGGGGTTGTCACTCACGCCGACCCGTCCCCCCTTCCCCTGGTTTGGCCGCTTCCCCAAGCCCGGTTGGGGAGGGGACGGCTCTGCGCCATCCGCCTCACTTCACCCTCCGCAGCGAAGGCCGCACCGCCTGGCCGGTGTGTTCACGCAGTTTCTCGCGCCCGCGCGCCAGTCGGGACATCACCGTGCCGATCGGCACCCCCAACACAACCGCGGCCTCGGCGTAGGACAGGTCCTCCACGGAGACCAGCAGGATCACGCTGCGTTGCTCCTCCGGCAGCAGCGCCAGCCCGCGCTGCAGGTCGCGCCAGAACAAGGCGTCCTCCTGTGTCGGGCGCAGGCCGGCGGCATCGTCGTGGCTTTCGTCCAGGTTCTCCGGGGTCGGGCGCGACCGCCGCCGCCGGGCCTGGCTGATGAAGAGATTGTGCATGATGGCAAACAACCAGGCCCTGACATCCGCCTCCTCGCGCCTGGTGTGCAACTTGTCGAGCGCGCGGACCAGGCAATCATGCACAAGATCGTCCGCCTCGTCGCGGTTGCGCAATAGCGCGACGGCGTAGCGGCGCAACGCCGGGATGGCGGCCTCGATGAGCCCGAGTGCGCCGGCATCGGCCCGGTGCCGATCTGCCGCATCGCTGCCCCAGGGCGGTTGCGCCTCGCCGGACAGTGCTTGCTCCAGGTTCGGATCCCCGTTGCCCGTGCTCATTGACGCGCCACCGGGACCGTTATTCCGTGCGCCCAAGCGTCATCGGCAAATCGTTGACCCTGGCGCGGGCGGGTCTTATCTGCGTCGGGCGGACTTGCCCGGTGCCCCTGGATCGCGAGAGGGCCCCCGCGCCGGCCGCCCCGGCCTGGAAGGTTCGCATGCTCGCTTCGATCGCCCGCGCCATTTTCGGCACCGCCAATGACCGCTCACTGAAGGCATACCAGCGGCGGGTGCCGCAGATCAACGCGCTCGAGCCGGCCATCCACGCGCTGTCCGACGACGCGCTGGCCGCCAGGACCGTCGAGTTCCGCGCCAGGCTGGCCAACGGCGCGACTTTGGACGAGCTGCTGCCGGAGGCCTTCGCCGTGGTGCGCGAGGCCGGCATCCGCGCCCTCGGCCAGCGGCATTTCGACGTGCAGTTGGTCGGCGGCATGGTGCTGCATGACGGCAAGATCTCGGAAATGAAGACCGGCGAAGGCAAGACCCTGGTCGCGACGCTGCCGGTCTATCTGAACGCGCTGGCCGGCAAGGGCGTGCACGTGGTCACCGTGAACGACTACCTGGCCCGGCGCGACGCCGACTGGATGGGGCAGATCTACCGCTTCCTCGGCCTGACCGTCGGCGTGATCGTGCACGGCCAGGACGATGCGACCAAGCGCGAGCAATACGCCGCCGACATCACCTACGGCACCAACAACGAATTCGGCTTCGACTACCTGCGCGACAACATGAAGTACCGGCTGGAGGACATGGTCCAGCGGGATTTCGATTATGCGATCGTGGACGAGGTGGACTCGATCCTGATCGACGAGGCGCGCACGCCGCTGATCATCTCCGGTCCGGCCGAGGACAGTTCCGATCTGTATCGCCGCGTCAACGCGGTGGTGGCCGAGCTGGTGAAGGACGCGGAGACCTACGACAAGGACGAGAAGTTCCGCACCGTGTCGCTGACCGAGATGGGGTCGGAACGAGTCGAGGAGATGCTGCGCCAGGCCGGCGTGCTGACCGAGGGCAATCTGTACGACATCTTCAACGTCTCCGTCGTGCACCACGTGCAGCAGTCGCTGCGCGCCCACACCTTGTTCTCGCTCGACGTCGATTACATCGTGCGGCAGGACCAGATCATCATCATCGACGAGTTCACCGGCCGCATGATGCACGGCCGGCGCTACTCGGATGGGCTGCACCAGGCGCTGGAGGCGAAGGAAGGCGTCACGGTCCAGGCCGAGAACCAGACCATGGCCAGCATCACCTTCCAGAACTATTTCCGGCTGTATCCGAAGCTGGCCGGCATGACCGGCACGGCGATGACGGAAGCCGACGAGTTCGCGGAAATCTACAAGCTGGACGTGGTCGAAATCCCCACCAACGTCCCTTGCATCCGCAACGATGAGGACGACGAGGTCTATCGCACGGCGGAAGAGAAATATGCGGCGCTGTCGAAGCTGATCCGGGAAAGCCGCGAGCGCGGCCAGCCGGTGCTGGTCGGCACCGTCTCGATCGAAAAGAGCGAGGTGATCAGCGACATCCTGAAGCAGCAGCGGGTGCCCCATGCGGTGCTGAACGCGCGCTTCCACGAGCAAGAGGCGGAGATCGTGGCGCAGGCGGGCGCGCCGGGCGCGATCACCATCGCCACCAACATGGCGGGACGCGGCACCGACATCAAACTCGGCGGCAACCTCGAGGTGCGGCTGAAGCAGGAATTGGCCGGCATCGAGGACCCCGAGCAAATCGCGGCCAAGGAAGCAACGATCAGGGCGGAGATCGCCGAAGCGCATGAGAAGGTGAAGGCGGCCGGCGGCTTGTTCGTGATCGGCACCGAACGCCACGAGAGCCGGCGCGTGGACAATCAGTTGCGCGGGCGGTCGGGCCGGCAGGGCGATCCAGGGCGGTCACGCTTCTTCCTGTCGCTGGAAGACGATCTGATGCGCATCTTCGGCTCCGACCGGATGGGCGGCATGCTGCAGAAGCTGGGGTTGCAGCAGGGCGAGGCGATCGTTCATCCATGGATCAACAAGGCGCTGGAGAAGGCGCAGAAAAAGGTGGAGGAGCGCAACTTCGACACCCGCAAGAACGTGTTGAAGTACGACGACGTGATGAACGCGCAGCGCAAGGAAGTCTATGCGCAGCGCAAGGAGTTCATGAAGGCCTCCGACGTGTCGGAGACGGTGACGGAGATGCGCGCCGAAATCACTGCCACCATGGTCGCGCTGCGCGTGCCCGAGAAGGCGTTCGCCGAGCAATGGCACTTGCCGGAACTGGCCGAGGATGTGCGGCGCGTGCTGAACCTCAACGTGCCGGTGGAGGAATGGGGCCGCGAGGAAGGCATCGACGAGACGCATCTGCGCGAGCGGATCGAGGGCGCGGCGGATGCGTTCATGGCCGCCAAGGCGGCCAATATGGGCCCCGACCTGATGCGCTTCATCGAGAAGTCGCTGCTGCTGCAGGTGCTGGACGCGGTCTGGAAGGAGCATTTGTACGCGCTCGACCACCTGCGCCAGGGCATCGGCCTGCGCGCCTATGGCCAGCGCGATCCGTTGAACGAGTACAAGGCCGAAGCCTTCGCCTTGTTCAATGCTATGCTGGACGAGCTGAAGGAACGCGTCACGACGATGCTGGCGCGGGTCGAGCTGGCGCCAGAGCAATCGCTGCCGCCGCCGCCGCGGCCGATGCAGGTGGTGGAGAGCCATCCAGAGCCGGTCTCCGCGCTGGGCGCGGCGCGCGCGCGCGAGCCGGAGATGGCGCTGGAAGGCGCCGGCGCCGCCACCATCGAGGCACCAATGCCGGTGGCGGCGCAGCCGATGCGGGTCGCCGCGGTGGATCCCAACGATCCGAGCACATGGCGTAACGCCGGGCGCAATGCGCTGTGCCCGTGCGGATCGGGGCGGAAGTACAAGCACTGCCACGGCCGGCTCGGCGCGTAGGTCGGGAGCGGGGACTGCGCTCTCGGCGCAGGCGGGCTCGTTTCGCTCAGTACCAAACCGCACCGGCGCGTTCGTCAGAGATCGCGGCACGTGCTGGCCGCCGACTGTCAGTCCCGCCGACCAGGATGAACGGGCGCACCTGCCGTCTGCCATCCACGCCGCGGGATCGTCGGCTCGCCTGCACACAACGGTCCAACGATCGCCTGCACACAACGGTCCAACGAGCCATGGTCTGGTTTGCGCACGCCGCCGGCTATGTTAGAGTTTCTATCCAGCACAGGTTGCTGTGCAACATACGTTTCCATCCAGCACAGGGAAGGCCCACCGGATGCCCGAACCGACGCACGCCACCGCCGAGCAAGCCTCACCCGCCGCCAAACGCCGCGGCAACCCCAGCCTCCATTTGGCGCCGCGCTGCGGCGCGCGCACCCGCTCGGGCTGTCCCTGCCAGGCGCCGGCGATCCGCGGCAAGCAACGCTGCCGCATGCACGGCGGCCGCAGCACCGGTCCGCGCACGCCGGAAGGGCGGCAACGCCTGCGCGAGGCTCGGCTCAGCGCGGGCGCCGCCGGCGCCAAGAGCCGGGCAATCAGGTATTTCCGCAGCGGCCTCGTCCGCAGCGGTCGGATGCAGCGGGCCGCCCTGGCATGTCACAAATTCCTGCCCGCCGACCTCGTCTCGCGCTTGTTCTCATGCAGCGCCCCGGAACTCGGCATCCCGGTCTGCCCGGACGGCGGCCTCACGGTGGCCGAGGATCGCGCGATGCGGCAGGCCCACATGGCAGCCCTGGCACCCTGGCGTGTGGCGATTGCCGAAGCGCGGCAGGCGGCGAAGGCGGCCCGGCTCGCGCGCGCCGCGGCACGCCGTGACGCAAGCCACGCCGCGCCGGCACCGACCCCGCCGGACGGCAGCGAGCCCGCGCTGGCCAGCGAACACGGAATTCGCGTGCCAGAAGCCCATGCACCACGAGCCCCGCGGACGGCACCACCAGCCGCCAACGGATCGGCCAGCGGCAGCAGTCGAAAATCTGTGCCGGAACCCCATGCACCTGTGGCCGACGGCAGGGCGCGCCCCGACGCGGCCACGGGCGCCGTTGCCCCGTGCGACCATCCGATGCCAGAACCCCATGCACCAGAGGCAGCGCGACCGGCGGGGTCCGACCCAGTCGCGGCCGCAGGCGCCTCGCACGAGGTTGCCGCGCCGAAACCCCAGGCACCAGAGGCCGTGTGTCCCATGCCGGACGCGCCAATCATGGCGGCGTCCGCGACGCGCGTGATTCCGAAGCCAATACCCCCTGCACCAGCAGCATCCGCCGCGCCGGCGATTGCTGATCGCGCGGCGACTGACACCCCGGCCAGGATTTCCGTGACAACAGCCCATGCACCAGAAGCGCCTTGCTCGCGGGCCGATGCCACGCCCTGCGCGCGCGCAGATTCTGTCCCGGCACCCCAGGCACCAGAGACGACACCCACCGCCCCACCACGCTTGAGCCGCGCGGCCCGGCGACGCTGGAAATGGCAGCAGCGCCAATTGCGCAAGCACGCCGCTGCCGGCCATGGCCTCCCCTCAGCGCCGCACGGCATGGCAGGCCCCGCGGCCGGTGCCTTGGCCTCGCCGCTCCGCCCGCGATAACGCCGGACGTAGCAGGAGGGGGACCTCGCCATGCTGACCAGGCGCTGGGACAAGTCGCTGCCCGGCATGATGATGGCCATGCTGCGGCCGAATATTCCGTCCGTGTTCATGTATGGCGGGTCGATCCTGCCTGGCCACATCAGGGAGTCGCTGCGTTCCGGCTTCGGTGCGCCGTACAGGGAGATCGGCCACGAAGTCGCTTTGCCCGACCGCAGCGGCCGCATCGACGCAACGTGAGGCGCCTCGGTCGTCGAATTGACGTGCGACCTGCGGCACGAACTGGGCCACGTGCTGGCGCGGATGCCGGAGGATCTGCTGCTCCCGCTCGCCGTTCCCGCAGCCCGTGGCCGGACTGGCAACCCGCTGCTACCCGCAAGACGTGAATTCGCATGAGATGCACCATGGAAAATCGGCTTCAGGCGCTGTATTGGGCGGAGCTGGTCCAACTTAAGGTGAGTTGCGAATATATTCGCCGGTACCGCGACAGTCTGGGCGCGTGGGTGACGCGGTTTGCGGTCATTCGTGCCGTGGTATCGGTTTCGGCCCTCGGCACATGGGCCGCCGTGAAGGCCTACCCGATGGTATGGGGTGGTATCATCGCGGCAGCGCAGGTCGCCGACGCACTGCAAAGCGCAGTTCCATTCTCCGCCCGCTTCCGCAGCACCAATGCATTGCTCGTTGCGCTCGAGGCGTTGCTGATCGACTGCCAGATGGAATGGGAGGACATTTACGCCGGACGGCTGGATGAGAACGAAATCAACAAGCGGCGCCATGCCATGATGAAACTGAGGCACGAGGCCGAAGTGAAGAATCTCCCGAACGGTCTTCCGGTCCGCAGTAAGCTCTTCAGGCTGGCGGAAGACGATGCGGCAGCCTATTTCAGGAACACCGACCAAACAGGAGGCGTTGAATGACAGCGCACAACGCAAAGGCCAAGGAACAACCGAGAATGGCCAATGACAGCGCCATTCCTCGCACCACGCTGAAGATTCCCATGCCTCCCGGTGCGAAGCCACCGCCACCGGCTCCAGCCACGAGCAAGGCAGCTCCAGACAGGCAACCGAATAAGTAACCACGAGGCTTACCGCTGCCGCCTACCGCACGCCACGGTTCAGCGCCATGCGATCAGAGCTGGCCTCGCCGCCGACGGCATCGCCGGAGAGATCAAGGCGCTGGTTGGTGCTCTGCGGCTGCCCCGGCTTTTCCTCCCCGCTCCGCCCGCTATAACGCCGGACGTAGCCAGAGGGGGACCTCGCCATGCTGACCAGGCGCTGGGACAAGTCGAAACTGCCATCCCGCCATGTGACCGTGGGGCCGGATCGTGCGCCGCATCGCAGCTACTACTACGCGATGGGCCTCACCGAGGACGAGATCGACCAGCCCTTTGTCGGCGTCGCCACCTGCTGGAACGAGGCCGCCCCCTGCAACATCGCGCTGAACCGCCAGGCGCAGTCGGTGAAGATCGGCGTCAAGGAAGCCGGCGGCACGCCACGCGAGTTCACCACCATCACCGTCACCGACGGCATCGCCATGGGCCACCAGGGCATGAAGTCGTCGCTGGTCTCGCGCGACCTGATCGCCGACAGCGTGGAGCTGACGGTGCGCGGGCATTGCTATGACGCGCTGGTCGGCCTCGCCGGCTGCGACAAGTCGCTGCCCGGCATGATGATGGCCATGCTGCGCCTGAACATCCCGAGCGTGTTCATGTATGGCGGGTCGATCCTGCCAGGAAAATTCAAGGGCCGCGACGTCACCGTGGTCGACGTGTTCGAGGCCGTCGGCCAGCACGCCGCCGGCAACATGAGTGCCGAGGAACTGCACGAGCTGGAATGCGTCGCCTGCCCGTCGGCGGGGGCCTGCGGCGGGCAGTTCACCGCCAACACCATGGCGACGATCAGCGAGGCGATCGGCTTGGCATTGCCCGGCAGCGCCGGCTCCCCGGCACCCTATGAAGACCGTGACCGGTTCGCGGTGGAATCCGGCCGCGCGGTGATGCGGCTGGTGGAAACCGGCCTCAGGCCGCGCGACATCGTCACCCGCAAGGCGCTGGAGAACGCCGCAATGGTGGCCGGTGCCACCGGCGGTTCCACCAACGCCGGCCTGCATCTTCCGGCGATCGCGCACGAGGCGGGCATCCGCTTCACCATGGACGACGTGGTGGCGATCATGCGCCGCACGCCGTACATCGCCGACCTGAAGCCCGCCGGCAAATACGTCGCCTTCGACGTGTTCCAGGTCGGCGGCATTCCGGTCATCCTGAAGGCATTGCTCGATGGCGGACTGCTGCACGGCGACTGCATCACCGTCACCGGCAGGACGCTGGCGGAGAATTTGCAGAAGGTGGCGTTCCCCACAGACCAGAAGGTGGTCTATCCGGTGTCGAACCCGATCTCGGCCACCGGCGGCCTGACCGGTCTGCACGGCAATCTGGCGCCCGAGGGTGCAATCGTGAAGATCGCCGGCATGAAGAACCTGCGCTTCGAAGGCACCGCGCTGTGCTTCGACTGCGAGGAGGACGCGTTCGCCGCGGTGCAGGCCCGCGCCTACAAGCCGGGCGATGTGATCGTGATCCGTTATGAAGGTCCCAGGGGCGGTCCCGGCATGCGGGAGATGCTGTCCACCACCGGGGCGATCTACGGCCAGGGCATGGGCGAGCAAGTGGCACTGATCACCGACGGCAGGTTCAGCGGCGCGACGCACGGGTTCTGCATCGGCCATGTCGGGCCGGAAGCCGCCGTCGGCGGCCCGATCGCATTGCTGAAGAACGGCGACAGGATCGTCATCGACGCAGACAAGGGCACCATCGACATGCTGGTGCCGGAGGCGGAGCTCGCCGCGCGCAAGGCCGCCTGGCAGCCGCGCAAGACCGACTACAACAGCGGTGCGATCTGGAAATACGCGCAGCTCGTCGGCCCGGCGCAGTTCGGCGCGGTGACGCATCCCGGCGGGGCGGCGGAATCCCACTGCTACGCCGACATTTAGAATTGTGATCCCGACGCTTCGGGGCAGCCAACCACGTGTCATGGCGAGCGAAGCAATCCCGGCGCGTCGTGCGTCATGCGACCCGGATTGCTTCACGGCGCTCGCAATGACTGCGGCGAGCGCAGGCACCAGGCGTCAGACTCGCAACGCCGGCGCCAACGGCCGGCGAACCGACCCTGCCCGCGGCCGCGCGCGAGCACTGCTTCGACCGAGGCTGTTGACGCGTGCAACGTCGGCCATTGACACGCGCGGCGCTGGCCGCGCGACGGCGCCAGGCGCCCGCCTGTGGACCGATGCTCGAGGACGGTCGGCTGCCCCAGGAGGATCAGCCGCTTGCCGCTCCGAGAGGCTCACGGCCCTGGGAATGCCGGGTGGATGCCGGGTCGCTGGGATGACCCGACGGCGCGGCGCCCGTCGTTCCGCTGGTGGAGCCAACCGGAGTCGAACCGGCGACCTCCTGAATGCCATTCAGGCGCTCTCCCAACTGAGCTATGGCCCCGCGCAGGGAGGCGGCATATAGCGCCGCCCCCTCCGGCCAGGCAAGCGTGCCCCGCGCCGCCCGTCGCCTGGCGCCGCAGCCGGGTTGTAGCCATTCCCGCGGATTCGCGACATAACACCCGGGGAGGGAGAGTATTGCCATGACCGTCACCACTGCCCGCACCTGGACGCCCGATTCCTGGCGCGCCTGCCCCATCCGCCAGGTGCCCACCTATCCGGACGAAACCAAGCTCGCCGCGATGGAGGGCCGCATCGGCCGCTACCCCCCGCTGGTATTCGCCGGCGAGGCGCGCCGGTTGAAGGCGCAGCTCGCGCTGGCCGCCGAGGGCAAGGCGCTGGTGCTGCAAGGCGGCGACTGCGCCGAGAGTTTCTCCGACTTCACCGCCAACATCATCCGCGACACGTTCCGCGTGCTGTTGCAGATGTCGGTGGTGCTGACCTTCGGCGCCTCGCTGCCGGTGGTGAAGATCGGCCGCGTGGCGGGGCAGTTCGCCAAGCCCCGCACGTCGGACACCGAGACGCAGGGCGACCTGACGCTGCCCTCCTACCGCGGCGACATCGTCAACGGCCCCGAATTCACTGCCGAGGCGCGCATCCCGGATCCCGCCCGCATGGAATTCGGCTACTTCCAGTCCGCGTCCACCCTCAACTTGCTCCGCGCCTTCGCCTCCGGTGGTTACGCGGATCTGCACGAGGTGCACCGGTGGAACCTCGGCTTCGTCGAGCGCTCGCCGCTGGCGGAACGCTATCGCGACCTGGCGGCGCGGATCGACGAGACGCTGGCGTTCATGACCGCCTGCGGCATGACCAGCCAGACCACGCGCGATATGCGAGAAACCGATTTCTACATCAGCCACGAGGCGCTGCTGCTGCCCTACGAGCAAGCGTTGGCGCGGATCGATTCCACCACCGGCGATTGGTACGGCTGCAGCGCGCATTTCCTGTGGATCGGCGACCGCACGCGCCAGCCGGACGGTGCGCATGTCGAGTTCCTGCGCGGTTTGAAGAACCCGCTCGGCATGAAGGTCGGCCCGACGCAGAATGCCGACGACCTGCTGCGGATTCTGGACACGCTGAACCCGGCGAACGAGCCCGGCCGGGTGACGCTGATCACCCGCATGGGTGCCGACAAGGTGGGCGAGAAGCTGCCACCGCTGCTGCGCGCGGTGCAGCGGGCCGGCAAGAAGGTGGTGTGGATCTGCGACCCGATGCACGGCAACACGATCACCACCGTCGCCAAGTTGAAGACTCGCAACTTCGATTCGATCCTGTCCGAGGTGCGGTCGTTCTTCGACATCCATGAGGCCGAAGGCACCTGGGCCGGTGGCGTGCATGTGGAGATGACCGGCCAGGACGTCACCGAGTGCACCGGCGGCGCGTTCCGCCTGACCGAGGCCGACCTGACCGAGCGCTACGAGACCTTCTGCGACCCGCGGTTGAATGCAGAGCAATCGCTGGAGTTGGCGTTCCTGGTGGCGGAGGAGTTGAAGCGTCGCCGCGCATCGCCTGGCTTGCAGGTGGCGGCCCAGTAATGGCGCCTTCGATGTCATTGCGAGCAGCACAGCGACGCAGCAATTCCGCTCGAGTGGTGCAGGGTCTGTCAGTGCGCCACCCGAGCAGGGTTGCTGCGTCGCTTCGCTCCGCGCAATGACAGCAGGTCGGTGGTCCTCAGCATGCCGGCGAACCCCGACCTTGCCGCCGACATCTCCGCCCGTGCCGACTCCTACTTCAACCGCACCAAGGAGATCGTCGCCCGCTTCGGCGACAAGCGCGTCACCTACGCGGTATTCCTGCGCCGGCCGGTGATTTCTGCCCCGCGGCTGATGACCGAATGGCTGCACATGGTCGCCACGGCGCGCGGCACCGCGATCGACGTCGACCTGATGTATCCCGAAGGCGCCTGGGTCGGCGCCGGCGAGCCGCTGGTCTACATCACCGGCAGCCTGGTGCAGCTTTCCGATCTCGAAACCATCATGCTGCAGAAGATCGGCCCGGTCTGCGTCGCGGCGCATAACGCGTACCAAATGTGCCTGGCGCTGCCGGACGCCGGCTTCCTGGCCATGGAGGCGCGTCACTGCGCCGGTGCCGAGATGCAGGACATGATGGCCTATGGCGCCTCGGTCGGCAGCGCCGCCGCCCGCCGCGAAGGTGCCAAGGGTTTCGTCGGCAACGCCAATGACGGCACGGCACACTGGTTCGGCGCGCCGCACGGCTTCGGCACCATGCCGCATTCGTTGATCGGCTACGCCGGATCCACGTTGCGCGCCGCCGAAATGTTCCGCGAGGCCTTCCCCGACCAGCCGATCACGGTGCTGGTCGACTATTTCGGCCACGAGATCACCGATGCGCTCGCCGTCTGCCGCCGCTTTCCCGAGCTGGCGGCGGCAGGGCAGCTTTCCTTCCGCCTTGATACGCACGGCGCCCGTTTCGTCGAAGGCCTGGACCCGGCGGAAAGCTACGCGGTCCTGGAACGCCATGCACCCGGGGCGATCCGCCGCTATCGCAGCGACACCGAGCTGCGCTACCTGGTCGGCACCGGCGTCTCCGCGGCCGCAATTTGGTACCTGCGCGAAGCGCTGGACGCCGCCGGCTATCGCAAGGTGCGCATCGTCGTGTCGTCTGGCTTCGGCGTCGACAAATGCCGCGTGATGGCGGATGCCCGCGCCCCCATCGACGTGGTCGGGACCGGCAGCTTCATTCCGGATTCGTGGCACGAGACCTATGCCACGGCGGACATCGTCGAATATGACGGCGTCCCCATGGTGAAGGTCGGCCGCGAATTCCTGCTCCGCCGCAACGGCGCGCGTCGGCGCAACGGCAGCGGCGAGGCGGGGTCAGGCTGAGGGATGCGTGGCCGGAAGCCAGCGCCGGTTCCGCCGTTGCAGTGCGATGCGCCGCCCGATGACGCGCAAGTGCCGCTGGTCACGCGCCACCGGCAGCCCGTGCCGGGCCAGGAATGACGCGTGGATGCCGCCATCCGTTCCCGACTGACAGCCGGTCCTAGGCCGAGATCTGCTCCAGGATGGCACGGCGCTGATTGATGCCGAACCAGCCCACCAGCATTGCCGGAAGCAACGCGCCCGGCACCATGATGTAGGCGAACCAGCCGACGAAGCCCGCGCCCGTGGTGGCCGCGAACAAGCCGCCGGCGACGATGGGACCGAATACGGCGCCCAGATGGCCGACGCCGTCGGTCAGGCCCATGCCGGTGGCGCGCATCCGCGTCGGATAGCTCGCGGCAGTGTAGTTGTACAAATTGAACAGCAACACCATCGCGGCGCCCCAGGACAGCGTGAGCAGGATATAGGATGCGACGACGGAATGGATAAAGTAGAAGGCAAACAGCGCGGCGAAATTGACCAGGCCGCCGAACAGGATGGTTTCGCGGCGTTCGACCGATTCATTCAGCCAGGAACACGCGGCGAGACCGATACCGCCGCCGATGACCGTGGAGACCAGGATCACACCGAACGTCTGGCCGGCGCTAAGGTGATAGGCGCTCAAGACCGACGGTTCGTATCCGCCGAAGCCGTAGAACATGCCGCTGTAAGCGAGACACCATACGACCAGCAGCAGAATGGTCCGCTGGCCGTATTGCCCGTGCATCAGTTCGCCGACGGGCACATGCTCGGTGACCGGCACGGCATATTTGGCATAGTCGGGCTCGGGTAGCGCGGCCAGGCCGCTGCGGCGCAGGCATTCGGCTTCCAAAGCCGCGGTGACGCGCTCGGCCTCCTGGTGGCGGCCGTGGCATTCCAGCCAGCGCGGCGATTCCGGCATCGCCCAGAGTACGAGCGGCACCAGCACGAACAAGGCGCAGGCGCAGAACAAAAAGATGAACCATTGGTAGTGCGCGGGCACCCAGAACACGGCGGGCAGGTTGCCAAGCAGGCCGTAGATGACAACGGCCAGCACCTGTGAGGCCAGCATGACGCCGCCGCGACGGGCAGGCGGCACGATCTCCCCCATGTAGACAACGTTGGTTGCCAGGACGCCGCCCATGCCGATGGACGACAGGCCGAAGAACAGGAGCAGGAGGGGGAAATGATCGGTCAGCGCGGTGGGCCACAACAGCAGGCCGATCGCGAGCGACGACAACAGCAGGGCGGTCCGGCGCCCCCAGCGGTCGGCGACCAGGCCGATAAGGTATTCGCCGGCCAGGATGCCGACACCGTTGCCGACGGCAAGCAAGACGGACAGCGCGCCGAGGCCGAACGCATGACGCGGGCCCCAGATGAAGGGATACAGCTTACCCGGCACACCATCGGCGGCGATGATCACGCCCCAGAACACCTGGCTGATCAAGGCGAGTCGCCACTGCACCCAGGTCAGCGGCAGTCGGTCGATCCTGGCGGCAATGCGGCCTGTCGCGGGCTGTGTGCCGGCAGCGCTCATAATGCAGCCTGTCGCGGGCTGTGTGCCGGCAGCGCTCATACGGACGTCCTCCGATTGGTACCGATGGCGCCTGTAACGGCCGGTTCCGTTGCCGGGTGCCGGGGTCGGGCCATGAACTCGGGTCCAGATGGTTCACGATCTCGCTTGCGAGAGGGCCCGCTCCGGCGGCCGGCACGGAGGGCGTTGCACCGGCCGAGGTCTGGCCGGTGAGGGCCGCCGTCCTCGGCGGCGGCTTGCTCGCACGGCAAGCGGCGAACCCGCCGCCGTCACAGCCCCATCCGCCGCCGGTTGGCAGCCCGCACCGCAGTCGCATTTCCCCGCCCGGGCTGGTTCGCCAGGCCGTTTCGTGTTACGCGACACTGATCCGGATTTTGGCTCCGCCGCGTGATCGACGGACCCTCCAGCCGGGCCATGCATCCCAGTCAACGAAGACCGGCTCGTTAGGGTAGCGACAGCGGCGGGTCCGCACCTATTTAACCTGAAGTGCTGATCACCGACCGCGAACTGGTCCCGGAATGAGAGACCCCTACGAAATCCTCGGCGTACAGAAGACCGACAGCGACGCGGCCATCCGCGCCGCCTATCGCAAGCTCGCCAAGCGCTACCACCCCGATCTCAACCCGGGAAAACCCGAGGCCGCCGAGCGCTTCAAGGAGATCAACGCCGCCAACGACATCGTCTCGGACCCGGAGAAGCGCGCCCGCTTCGACCGCGGCGAGATCGACGCCGCCGGCAACGAAGTGCCGCCGCAGCACCAGTTCTACCGCGACTTCGGCGAGGGACCCGGGCAGGAGAAATATTACCAGGGCAATATCAGCCCGGAGGACCTGGACAGCATCTTCGCCCACGCGTTCGGCGGCGGCGGATCATTCGGCGGCGCGGCCGGCGGCCGCCGTTTCACCGCACGCGGCGCGGATGCGCATTATACGCTGACGATCAGCTTCCTCGACGCCGCCAACGGCACCACCCGCCGCATCACCTTGCCGGAAGGCCGCACATTGGATGTGAAGATTCCCCCCGGCGCGCATGACGGGCACGCGCTGCGCCTGAAAGGCCAGGGGATGCCCGGTCTCGGCGGCGGACCGCCGGGCGATGCGTTGGTAGAGATCGCCGTCGCGCCGCATCCCCTGTTCCGCCGCGAGGGCGACGACATCATCGTCGAACTGCCGGTGACGGTGCAGGAAGCGGTGCTGGGCAGCACGCTGGAGGTGCCCACCATCAAGGGCAAGGTACGGCTGACCATCCCGCCCAATTCCGGCACCGGCACGCGGCTACGGCTGCGCGGGCGCGGCATTCGCCACGGCCACCAATACGTGCAGCTCCACATCGTGCTGCCGCCGGCCGAGGAACCCGAGCTGGCGGCCTTCATGAAGACCTGGCAGCCGCAGCACGCTTTCAACCCACGCGCGGGACTGGAGGATGCATGATCCTGCAACTCACTTCCGTCACCGCCCTGTTCTCCGACCTGCCGCTACACGAGCTGACTGGCTGGGTCGAACGCGGCTGGGTCCGCCCCGAAGGCGAAGCCCCCACCTGGTTGTTCCATGAGATCGACATCGCCCGCGTTCGCCTGATCCACGACCTGCGCCGCGATATGGATATCGGTGAGGACGCGATTCCCGTCGTCCTGTCATTGCTCGACCAGGTCTACGAACTGCGCGCGCACTTGAAGCAGGTGCTGCGCGCGGTGGAAGCGCAGCCGGAGGAAGTGCGACGGGCAATTCGCGCCGCGCTGTAGCACAACAAGGCGGATGGCGCCCCGCCCCCAACGGGATTTGCCACAAAGCGACCCGAGGCAGCGGAAGGGGTGCGTACCGACGCTGGCTTCCTCTCAATGCCCCCGCTACGCCGGCAACCGGTCGCCACCGTCGGGTGCGGGCACTTCGAACGCGTTCACCATGCCGGACAGGAACGCGAAGTAGTTCGCCGCCGCGGTCAGTTCCACCAGCCATTGCACGCCGAACCGCTGCCGCAAGGCATCGAACACCGCTTGCTCCACCCGATTCGTTCGCATCAACTGCCGCGTATAGGTGATGATGTCGCATTGCTCTGGCGGCAGTCCCGTGGGATCCCCCTTGGCACGCAGCAGATCGATCGTTGCCTCGGGGACACCGGCACGCCGCGCGGCGCCCACCTGCGCCGACCAGACATAGGCCGCTTCCTTCTCGCGCACGGCTGCCAGGATCGCGAGCGAGCGAAGCTGCGCCGGCACGATGCTTTCCTCGCGATTGAACGTGACCAGCTTCAACATCCGCTCGGCGAGCTTCGGGCTGTGCAGCAGAATGCTGAACGGTCCACGCACATTGCCGAACACCGCCAGGACCTGGTCCACCACCTCATGATATTCCGGCGCGACGTCCGCCTTGCCCGTGACCGGTGCAATCCGTGCCATGTCCCCGTTCCTCCTGTTGTTGGTGCGATATAATCATCGCGGCATGTTGTTGGTGCGATATGGTTTTCGCCGCGTGGCGCATCGCCGCCCGGGCGGCACCATGGGCACCGCTCGACGACGCCGGGCGCGCAAGCCGTGTCATGGCCGCTATCGGCGCGGCCATGACGCTTCGCGATTATTGAACCGCCGGATAAGGCGCTCCCCATTTGTCCTGATAGACGATCTCGGCGAGCGGACCACGGCCGACCGGACCGAACTTTCCCATCGGCCAGCCCACCGGCAAAATCGCGTAGGAGTGCACGCCGGGCGGCAGACCCAGGGCGGCCTCGGCCTCCTTCTCGTGCAGCAGGTGCCGCGTGGTCAGCGTGGTGCCCAGCCCCAGCGCACGGATCGCCAGGATCATGTTCTGCACCGCCGGATAGATCGATGCCCCCGCCCCACGCCCCGGATTGGCGCCATCTTCCAGGCAAGCCACGATCCACACCGGTGCTTCATGGTAATGCTCGGTCAGGTATTCCACCGCGCTGTGCTGGCGCTTGTATTTCGTCGCATCGCTGCCGGGCGGCGGCGCACTGGAGGCATAGCGCGGCCCCACCACCTCATCGAACGCCTTCTTGTACCAGACTGCGACCTTCTTCTTGATCTCGGCGTCCTTCACCACCAGGAACCGCCACCTCTGCGTATTGCCGCCATTGGCAGCGCAGGCACCCGCCTCGAGGATCTTGCGGATCAGCGCGTCCGGCACCGGATCCGGCTTCAACCGCCGCATCGAGCGTGTGGTCTGCATGATCTCGAACACATCGGTGCTGCCAGTTGCCGCGGACATCCGCCTCTCCTTCTCACGGTGACATTTTGACGCCAGTCTAGCCTGCCCCTGGCAATAGCGCCATCGCCGCCGCATCTGTGCAACGGCACCAATGGAGGACCGCGCCATGCCGCACGACCAGAAGGCCGCCTTTCTGTTCGATCTCGACGGCACGTTGGTCGACAGCGTCTATCAGCATGTGCTCGCCTGGCACGAGGCGTTGGACCAGGAGGGCATTCCACTGTCGATCTGGCGCATTCACCGCAAGATCGGCATGAGCGGCGGATTGTTCACCAACATGCTGCTGCGCGAGACCGGCTTGGACCTCGACCCCGCGCGCATCGAACGTCTGCGGCAGCGTCACGCCGCGGCGTACAATGCGCGCGCCGCCGATGTGCGGCCGCTGCCCGGCGCGCGCGACCTGTTGGCGTGCCTCAAGGATGCGGGAGTGCCGTGGGCAATCGCCACCAGCGGCCGGATGGAAACCGCGCGGGCGCCACTGGCATCGCTGGGCGTGGATTTCGACCGCGACGTGATCGTGACTCGCGATCAGGTGCGTTATGCCAAGCCCAACCCCGATCTGTTTCTTGCCGCGGCAGAACGGCTGGGATGCAATATCGAGTATGCCTCGGTGGTGGGTGACAGCATCTGGGACATGCTGGCCTCACGCCGCGCTCGCGCGCTCGGCATCGGGGTGCTGTCCGGCGGTTACGGCCTGGAGGAATTGGAGCGCGCCGGCGCGTACCGCGTGTATGACGATCCAGCCGATCTGGTGCGGCACATCGATGAAGTGGGGCGGCGGTAGTCGGTCGGCAGACGCGCGAATTCCCGCAAACCCACCCAGCTCCTCGCGACGGACGCCAGCGAAGCATGGGTCGCGGCATGCACCATGGCGACGCCAGGACTGTTGCATCAACCGCCGTACAGGCGAGCACCTCCACCTTCGAGTTCGTAGAAGCGCCCGAACAATTGGTCCATGTCGACCGGCGCGATTTCCTGCGGCGTTCCGTGCGTTCTCCATCGAGCCGCCGAATGAGGCGCCGGAACAGACGGCAACCGCAGCCGCGGACGACCCCGCGGAATGCCGACGATATGGCGATGCCTGGGCGGTCTCATTGCGAACGGCGGCACTGGTGGTGGCGTGACGGGTGGTGCCGTGACGGGTGGTGCCATGACGGGTGGTGCCGTCACTGGCGCCGCCGCCCTCACTTATGCCGGGCGAGATCCCCACTATGGGGCGAAACGTGCTGCTGAACCCCAGGCATGAGTCGGCACCCTCCTGGCAGATAACGGAGACCTGGTTTCGGATCGACCCGCGGCCGGGTCGGCCGGACCGAACCACCGCCCGATCGCAGTCAATGATCGCCGGCCCGCGGGACTCCGGTGGGCGCCTGCGCTACTGTCCCGATCAGGCCGCCAGCCAAGAACCAGAGGGAAACGCCATGCAGCTCAATCGCGAGACGCTGATCCAGGCCTTCCGCGTCATGACCACCATCCGCCGCTTCGAGGAACGGGTGCAGGAGGAATTCTCCAAGGGCGGCATCCCCGGCTTCGTGCATCTCTACGCCGGGCAGGAGGCGTCCGCCGTCGGCGTATGCTCGCATCTGGGGCGGCACGACTACATTGCCAGTACGCATCGCGGCCATGGCCACAGCATCGCCAAGGGCTGCGACGTGACGGCCATGATGGCGGAGTTGTTCGGCCGACAAGACGGGCTGTGCGGCGGCAAGGGCGGTTCGATGCACATCGCCGACCTCGACCAGGGAATGCTGGGTGCCAACGGCATCGTCGGCGGCGGTCCGCCGTTGGTGGTGGGCGCGGCGCTCACCGCAAAGACCTTGGGCACTGGCGGCGTTGCGATATCGTTCACCGGCGATGGCGGATCGAACCAGGGCACCACGTTCGAGGCAATGAATCTCGCCGTGGTGCTGCAGCTTCCCGCAGTGTTCGTATTCGAGAACAACGGCTATGGCGAATATACCGGCGCGCAATATGCCGTCGGCAGCCGCGACATTGCCGGCCGCGCCGCCGGTTTCGGCCTGCCGGCAGTGAAGGTCAGCGGCGACGATTTCTTCGCTGTCCATGAAGCCGCGGGCGAGGCCATCGAGCGCGCGCGCAGCGGTGGCGGCCCAGGTGTGGTCGAAGTCGATACCTGCCGCTTCTACGGCCACCATTCCGGCGACGCCCAGCTTTATCGCGGCAAGGACGAGGTGAAGCGGCTGCGCGACGAGCGCGACTGCCTGCGGCATTTTCGCACCCGCGTCACCGAGGCGGCATTGCTGGAACCTGCCGAACTCGATGCGGTGGAGGCAGAGGTCGCGGCGCTGATCGATGCCGCGGTCGCGCACGCGCGCACCGCCGAATTGCCGCCGCCGGCGGCGTTGCTGACCGACGTGTACGTGTCGTACTGAGGGAGGTTGGGAAATGACTGTCAAAACCATCCGTCAGGCCCTGCACGAGGCGCTGGAGCAGGAGATGCGGCGCGATCCGCGCGTGGTGGTGATCGGCGAGGATGTGTCGGGCGGTGCCGGCACCGAAGGCGGCCGCGATGCCGCCGGCGGCGTGCTGGGCGTCACCAAGGGCCTGATCAAGGAATTCGGCGACACGCGCGTAATCGATACGCCGATCACCGAATCCGCCATCATGGGTGCGGCCGCCGGCGCGGCGGTGACCGGGCTGCGGCCGGTGGCGGAACTGATGTTCTCCGACTTCCTCGGCGTCTGCTTCGACCAGATATTCAACCAGGCCGCCAAGTTCCGCTACATGTTCGGCGGCAAGGCGAAGACCCCGATGGTGATTCGCACCATGGTCGGTGCCGGCCGCAGCGCCGCCGCGCAGCATTCACAAAGTCCCTACCACATCTTCACCTCGGTACCCGGGCTGAAGGTCGTGGTGCCGTCCAACGCCTACGACGCCAAGGGATTGCTGATCCAGGCGATCCGCGACGACGACCCGGTGATCTTCTGCGAGCATAAGCTGATGTACGATTTGAAGACCGAGGTTCCGGACGAACCCTATGTCGTCCCCTTCGGCGAGGCCAGCGTCGTGCGCGATGGCAATGACGTAACGATCGTCGCCCTGGCACGCATGGTCCACTATGCAGGCGAGGCAGCCGACGCATTGTCCGCGGAAGGCATCGAGTGCGAGATCATCGACCCGCGCACCACCTCGCCGCTGGACGAGGACACTATCCTGGAAAGCGTCGAACGCACCGGCCGGCTCGTGGTGGTGGATGAGGCGACGCCGCGTTGCAGCATGGCAACCGACATCGCCGCGCTGGTGGCGGATCGTGCCTTCGGCGCATTGCAGGCACCAGTGCGGCGGGTCACCGCGCCGCATACCCCGGTGCCATTCGCACCTTCGCTGGAGAAGCTGTATATTCCAGACAAGGAGCGCATCGCCGCGGCGGTGCGCGACGTGCACGGCTATGCACGATGAGCGCCCCACTGACCGCGATCACCATGCCCAAATGGGGTCTGACCATGACCGAGGGCAAGGTGGTGCAATGGCTGCACCAGCCTGGCACGTCCTTCGTGCCGGGTGACGAGTTGCTGGAAATCGAGACTTCGAAAATTACCAACGTCGTCGAGGCGGAAGCGCCCGGCACGCTGCTGCGCGTGGTCGCCGCGGAAGGCGCCACGCTGCCGATCGGCGGATTGCTCGCAGTGATAGGGCCGGCAGACGCGCCGGCGGCAGACATCGATACCTTCGTATCCGGCTTCGTGGTGGCGGCGCCGGCCGAGGACTCGGCGGAAGCCGAGGCAGCGCCGGCCCCGCGCATGCTCGACGTCGCCGGCACTCGGCTGCGCTATCTGGAGCTGGGCAGCGGCGACGGCACGCCGGTGCTGTTGCTGCATGGTTTCGGCGCCGATCTCAACAGTTGGATGTTCAATCAACCCGCGTTGGCGGACCAGCGGCGCGTCGTGGCACTGGATCTGCCAGGGCATGGTGGCTCGGCCAGGGACGTCGGTGCGGGCGATGCCACCGCATTGAAGCACACGTTGGCTGCGTTCGCGGACGCGCTCGATGCCGGGCCGCTGCACGTGGTCGGGCATTCCCTGGGCGGGGCCCTGGCCGCGCTGCTGGCGGAGAATCGGCCGGACCTGGTATGCTCTTTGAGCTTGATCGCGCCGGCCGGGCTTGGGCCGGAGATCAACGCCGCTTTCATCGATGGTTTCGTGCGCGCATCGCGCCGCAAGGATGCCGTCGAGGTTCTGCAGCTTCTGGTGCACGACCCTGCGCTGGTCAGCCGCACCATGGTGGAGGACGTGCTGCGATTCAAACGCCTGGATGGCGTCGCCACCGCCTTGGCGGCGATCGCACAGGCGTGGTTCGCCGGCAGCCGGCAGCGCGTATCGATCGGCGCCGCGCTCAACGGCCTCGAAATGCCGATGCAGGTCATCTGGGGCCGCGAGGATCGCATCATTCCGGCGACGCACGTTCAGGCCGTGCCGGCACGTGCCGCTGTGCATGTGTTGGATGCCGCAGGTCATCTGCCACACATGGAAAAAGCCGGTGAGGTAAATCGATTGATCCGGCAGTTCACCGTTGACAGTCTTCGCGACTCGCCATGACACGTGTGCACCGGCGCCGCGAATTTCGTCCAGCCCTCGTCCGGTCCTATACCTGACAACAGGAAGGACCTTGGCCAAATGACCGGTACCAGATCACCTGCGATTGCCACATCCGCTGCGATCTCTCATCTGCTCGCCGCCATCCGCGATGTCGTTGGCGATCGCGGCATGCTGACCGATCCGGCGGACACCGCCGCCTTTTCCCAGGACTGGCGTCGCCTGTACCAAGGTCGCACTCCGGCCGTGATCCGTCCCGCGACGACGCAGGAAGCCGCCGCCGTCATGCGCCTCTGCGCCGAGGCGGGGACATCGATCGTGCCGCAAGGCGGTAACACATCCATGGTTGGCGGCGCGGTGCCGGCCGAGAACGGCAGTCAGCTTGTTCTCAGTACCGCGCGCCTGAACCGCGTGCGCGGCATCGATCCGGTGGACCTGACCATGACGCTCGAGGCCGGCGTTACCCTGAAGGCCGCCCAGCTTGCGGCAGCGGACGCGGGCTGCCTGCTGCCGCTTTCCATCTCGTCCGAGGGCAGCGCGCAGATCGGTGGCGTGCTTGCCGCCAATGCCGGCGGCAACAACACGGTCCGCTATGGCAACGCGCGCGATCTGGTGCTGGGGCTGGAAGTCGTATTGGCTGACGGCAGTATCTGGAACGGCCTGCGGCGGTTGCGCAAGGACAACACGGGCTATTGCCTGCGCCAGTTGTTCGTTGGTTCCGAAGGCACGCTCGGCATCATCACCGCCGCCGTGCTGAAGCTGGCGCCGCGGCCGCGCGCAACCGCGGTCGCGTTCTGCGCCGTGCCGACGCCGGATGCCGCCCTCGACTTATTCGCCCGTTTCCAGGCGCATGACGCGGCGGCAATCAGCGCCTTCGAGCTGATGTCCGGCCTCGGCACAGCCTTCGTCCTGAAGCACATTGAGGGCGCCACGCTACCGCTGGACTCGCCCTCGCCGTTTTACGTGCTGGTGGAACTTGCCACCCCGCGTCCCGACGCGGGCCTGGACGACGCATTGGAAACAATACTGGAGAACGCCCTGGGGGACGGCGTCATCACCGATGCCGCGATTGCCGAATCCGAGGCACAGCGCGCGGCGATCTGGCGCCTGCGCGAAGAGCATTCCGAGGCGCAGAAACGCGAAGGCGCCAGCGTCAAGAATGACGTATCGGTGCCGGTGTCGAAGGTGCCGAAATTCATCCGCGACGCGACCGAGGCTTGCGAGCGGCTGATGCCCGGCATTCGCGCCGTGCCGTTCGGCCACATGGGCGACGGCAACATCCACTTCAACCTGGAGCAACCGGAAGCCGCGGATCCGCAATGGTTCCTGGCGCAGGACCATGCAATCATGGATACGGTGAACCAGGTCGTGCGCGGTTACGACGGCAGCTTCTCCGCAGAGCATGGCATCGGCAAGCTTAAGCCATACATGATGCCGGACTGGCGCGGCGGCGTGGAACTGGAGATGATGCAGCGGATCAAGGCGGCCCTCGATCCGCAGGGGCTGTTGAATCCGGGCAAGGTGCTCCCGTCGCCTTCCGGGCCCCCGAATGGGACGTGAGTTACGCGTGTCATAGCGCGTCAGTTACGCGATGGCGCGTCAGTTACGCGATGGCGCGTGAGTTACGCGATGGCGCGTGGGTTACGCGTGCCAATCGTCATTGCAGGTTGCCGGAGGAGTGGTCGCCGACCCCGCCCGGCCGAAACGGTTCGCGCTGCCGCGTCATTGCGAGGCCCGCAGCGCCGAAGCAATCCCGATCGAACCAGGGCACGCCAGTGCGAGCGCCCTCGCGACCTGGTCCGCGCAACCGGCCCCACTCGACCGGCCCCACTCGACCGGCCCCAATCGACCGGCCCCACTCGACCGGCCTCGCGAGACCGGCCTCGCGAAACTGGTCTCCAGACGACCAGCACCCACTCGACCGGCCTCGCGAAACTGGTCTCGCGAAACTGGTCTGCAGACGACCGGCACCCACTCGACCGGCCTCGCGAGACCGGTCCCGCATGATCTGAATTGCGTTGGCCCTTGCGGCCCTCACAATGACCAGAACGCGGACGGGAACAAACTGCCCTCCGGCTGCGTCTTTGTCCCGCAACCACGATGAAGGTGCCAATGACCCAGGCATGGCTGAACCGCATTGGCACCGCTGTGCCGCCGCACGACATTCACGGAGAGTTTGTCGACTTCGGCCGCACCACAGCTCTGGACGACCGCACGTCCGCAGTGTTCGACCGCATGGTCGCGCTCGCAGACATCGAACATCGCTACGCCATCTTCGCGCCGGGCCCCAAGCCGCGCGACCGCATTCTCGACAGCGAGGGCTTCTATCGGCGTGGCGCCTTTCCGGGCACAGCCGCCCGCATGGCCCGCTTCGAGCCTGCCGCGCTGAACCTTGCCCTTCAGGCAATCGCCGCCCTGGATATCGCGCATGAGCGCGCCACCATCACCCACCTGATCGTCGCAAGCTGCACCGGCTTCACCGCGCCCGGCCTCGACTTCCAGATCATGCGCGCTACCGGCCTGCGCGATAGCATCGAGCGAACTATCGTCGGTTTCATGGGTTGCTTCGCCGCGGTGAATGCCCTGAAACTCGCGGCGCACATCGTCGGCGCCGAGCCCCGTGCCAAGGTGTTGGTGGTGAACCTGGAACTTTGCAGCCTGCACCTCCAGGAGGACTGGCACATCGAAAAGCTGCTGAGCTTCCTGTTGTTCGGTGATGGCGCCGGCGCCTGCCTCGTGTCCGCCGAGCCTTATGGCATTGCGCTCGGCCCGTTCCGTGCGGCGGTGATCCCGAACAGCGACGGCCTGATCACCTGGCACATCAGCGATCAAGGGTTCGTGATGCACCTCTCGGGTCAGGTTCCCGGGCGCATCCGCCGCTGGCTGCCGGCGCATGGATCGTCGCTGCTGCACGACCGCACGGTGAACGATGTCGCGTTGTGGGCGGTCCATGCGGGCGGGCGCTCGATCCTCGACGCCGTCCAGCAAGGGCTTGCATTGCCGCCGAGCGCATTGCGCTTCTCGCGCGCCGTGCTGCGCGACTTCGGCAACATGTCGTCCGCGACACTGGTGTTCGTGCTGCAGCGCATCCTGCGCGACGCCGGGGCCACGGGCGACGGCATGGCCATGGCGTTCGGCCCCGGCCTGACCGTCGAAACCTTCGCATTCCGCCGACCATGAGTCTCGCCACGCGCAGCACCGCCGCCGAGCGGATGGACACCGACTGCGCCGATTACGACGACTACGCGCGGTGCCTCGCCGACCTGGCGCGGGTGAATGCGATGACGCGCACGCACCAGCCATTGCTCGCCTGGCTAGCGCGCGAAACGATCGGCCTGCGGTCTTTCACCTTGCTCGATGTCGCCTGTGGCCATGGCGACCTGCTGCGCCAAATCAAGCGCTGGAGCCTGCGCCGCGGCATCGATGCCACGTTGCACGGAATCGACCTCAATCCCTGGAGCCTGCGCGCGGCGGATGCGGCCACGCCCGCGGATTATGCCATCGCCTGGCACAATGGCGACGTCTTCGCATTCGACCCACGGCAGCCTTATGACTTCATTGTGAGCTCGCAGTTTACCCACCATCTCAGCGATGCCGACATTGTCCGCTTCCTGCACTGGATGGAGCAATACGCGGCGCGCGGCTGGTTCATCGCCGACCTGCATCGCCACTGGTTCCCCTATTACGGCTTCGGCCTGCTCGCGTGGGCGATGCGCTGGCATCGCTTCGTCGGTTATGATGGGCGCATTTCGATCGCGCGCAGCTTCTTGCCACGAGAGTGGCGGGCCCTCGTGCAAGCGGCCGGACTTGATCCAGCGGCCGTCCGCATCGAATGGCACATCCCATTCCGCATTTGTGTGTCGCGTCGATGCTCTCCCCCGTGATCATCGGTGGCGGCCCGGCCGGTGCGGCTGCCGCTGCCTTGATCGCCGCCGCCGGCCGCGCCGTGACGCTGATCGAACGCACCACCGCCCCCACCGACAAGCTGTGCGGCGATTTCCTCAGCGGCGGCGCGATCGCGGCATTGCGGTCATTGGACCTCGACCCACTAACTATTGGGGCCATCCCGCTATTAACTATCCGGTTAGTTCATCGCGACACCGTCGCCGAGGCCGCCTTGCCGTTCCCCGCAGTTGGCCTGTCGCGACGCGTCCTGGACGAAGCCCTGTTGCAACTCGCCGTCCGCCACGGCGCCACGGTCCGCCGCGGCGAATCGGCCCGCACCCTGGAACCCGCCCCGGCCGGCTTTGCCGTCCGCACCGGGACAGGCAACCGACTGTCCACCAGCACCGTGTTCCTGGCGACCGGCAAGCACGACCTGCGCGGTCAGGCGCGGCCGCCTCGTGCCGACGGCTTGCTCGGCCTGAAAATGTATTTCGACCTCGCATCGGCACAGGCCACGGCGTTATCCGGCTGCATCGAATTGCTGTTGCTGAACAACGGATATGCCGGTCTGCAACTCGTGGCGCCATCCCGGGCAGTGTTTTGTGTGTTGCTGCCGGCCGCACACTACCGCCGGGTTGGCAGGAACTGGGACAGCCTGCTGGCCGACCTCTGCTCCCAGGCGTCCTTGCTCCAGCGCAGGCTCGCCGGTGCGGCGCCATGCCTGCCGCAACCCCTGGCCATCGCGGGAACGCCGTACGGCCACCTCCACCGCACCTCACGACAGGCGCCGCCCGGATTGTTCCGCCTGGGGGATCAGGCCTGCGTGGTGCCCTCGCTTGCCGGCGACGGCATCGCGATCGCTTTGCACAGCGCCAAGGCGGCAGCCACGGCATGGCTGCACGGGGACAACGCGCGCGCTTATCACGCAGGTTTCGTCCACGCGGCCGGCACGCCGCTACGGTTCGCCTCGCTGATCCACATCGCCTGCCGCATGCCGGCGATACAGCCCTTGCTCGCCTCCGCCTGCCGCGCCTGGCCGGCCACGCTCCGTTTGGCGGCAGCGCTCAGCCGCGTGGCCCCGGCCCGGTAGCGCGACGCGGGTTGCGCCCGCACGCCGGCTATCGCACAAAGCCGCCGTCCCAAACCGGAAAAATCGCCACGCATGAACACCGCTACCGCGATCGGCGAAAGCACGGCCGCGCCACAGGGCACGCTGCGACGCGCCAGCATGGAACGACGCCTGTTCCAGATCGCCTTCACTGCAACGTTGCTGTTGCCGCCTGCCTTGCTCTACGCCCGGGCCATCGCCGACGGCCTGCTGTCAACCGTCGCCATCCTGTTCCTGGCCAGCAAATGGGCCCGCCGCGATCGGACATGGCTACAGCCAGTCCATGTCCGCCTGTCACTGGTATACTGGGCCTGGCTGCTCGTCTGCACCGCGCTCGCCGGACACATCCATGAGTTCGGTGAAGCCCTGGCGGTGGTCCGCCTCTTCCTGTTCGCCGCCGCACTCGAATTCTGGGTACTGACCAACGGCAGAGAACGGCGCTACCTGCAATACGCCATCACGCTCGTCGCCGCGTGGGTCGTAATCGAAGCGTGGCAGCAGCAGTGTCTTGGCACGAACGTGTTCGGCGATCCCCGCTGGGGCAGCGGCGTGCTGACCGGCCCGATGCGAGAACCGCGTGCCGGTCTCACCTTGCAAACGCTGTATTTCGTGGCCTTCCTGCCCCCCGCGATGCACCTCATCGCCGGGCCGAAACTTTGGCGGCCCCTTGCCGGAGCCTTGCTGTTGATCGTCACCATGCTCACCATGGCGCTGATCGGCCAGCGCATGCCCATGCTGCTGGTGATCTTCGGTTACGGCATAGCGGCCCTCGTCATGCGGCGATTCCGCTGGCCGATGGCCATCGCGCTGGCGGCCCTGGTCGCCGGCGTTACCGCCGCCAGCCTCCTCATGCCGCAAGCCTATCACACTCTCGTCACCGTCTTCCTGAACCGCATGAGCGATTTCTGGTCGGAGCCTTATGCAGTCATCTATCAGCGCGCCCTCGTAATGGTGCAGGCGCACCCCTGGCTCGGTCTCGGCTTCGACGGCTTTCGCGACAATTGCGCGGATCCGCGCTACGTGCATGTCCTCGACTGGATCCCCGTCACTGATATCAACGAGCCATACAGTTGCACCATCCATCCGCACAATTACTGGCTGCAGATTGCAACCAATTCGGGCCTCATCGGCGTGACATTGTTCGCATCGCTCTCGGTTGCGTGGCTCGCCCGCATCGGCCACGGCATGATTGCCAATCCCCGCGCGATCCAGGTCGCGCTGTTTGTTTCGCTCTGCCTGGTGCTTTGGCCGATCGCGTCCACCACATCCCTGTTCACGGTGCCGAACGCCGGCTGGGTGTTCTTGCTGATCGGCTGGGGCCTTGCACAGCAACGCGCGACCGTCACCACCCGTCCCGCATGACGCCCGGCACGCTCTTCACTGCGGCCTTGAAGGGATGCTAGTCAGGCAGCATGCACACCGCGATCTTCGGCAAGCGGCTGGACCGTTACATCTTTCGCCAGCTCCTGTTCGCCCTTCTTGCCGTGACCAGCGGTCTCACCGCCCTGATCTGGCTGACCCAGTCGTTGCGATTCGTCGAACTGGTGGTGAACCACGGCCTGTCCCTCGGCGTGTTCATGCGCCTGACCGGCTTGCTGATCCCGAGCTTCGTCGCCGTCATCCTGCCGATCACCACTTTCGTGGTGGTGCAGTTCGTCTACCAGCGCCTCGCCGGCGACCGCGAACTGACGGTGATGCGCGCCGCCGGCCTCTCGCCGTTCGCTTTGGCACGCCCTGCCTTCGCCCTCGCCGTGCTGACCACCTTGGCTTGCTACGCGCTCAATCTTTGGCTGGTGCCGGCAAGCCTGGCAGCCTTCCGCCAGTTCCAATGGGAGATTCGCAATCGCATCGCCGCCTTCCTGGTGCAGGAAGGCGTGTTCACCGAGGTTTCCGATGGTCTGACGGTCTACATCCGCTCGCGCGAGCCCGACGGAACATTGCACGGCATCCTGGTGGATGACGAGCGCGACAAAAACAACCCCGCTACGATCCTCGCCGAGCGCGGCCGCATCCTCGAGGGGCCGACCGGTCCGCGCGTGCTGCTGATCGACGGCAGCCGCCAGCAGATCGATAACAAGACAGGCCGGCTCGATATCCTGACCTTCTACGAGAATGTCGTTGACCTGGCCGACACTGCCCACCAGGATGGACCGCGATTGCTCGATATCAGTGAGGCAACGATCCCCGAGTTGCTGCATCCGCCATCGAACATCCCACGGGTGGACATGCCGCGCTGGGCCGCTGAAGCTTACAAACGCCTGGCCAGCCCGCTGTCCTGTCTGTCCTATGCATCCGTTGCGCTATTGTTCTCATTGACCGGCACATTCCGCCGCCACGGTGGGGTTGTCCGCCCATTGGCTTCGGTCGGCACCATGGTCGTTTTGCTGGCCCTGGGTCTCGCAGTTGGCAATATCGCGGCGCGCGACAATGCGCTCATCCCGCTGATCTGGATACATGCCGCACTGCCCGGCATCGTTTGCGCATGGCTGCTGCTGGCGCCGCCGCTGATGCCGTCTCGCCGCCGCCCGCTGCGCCACGCGAGCTGAGCAATGACTCCGGCGATCACACTGTCGACCTACATCTCGCGCCAGTTCGTGTGGTCGGCCGTGGCGATGCTGCTGGCATTGACCGGCCTCACGTCCCTGTTTGATTTCCTCGAACTGCTGCGCCGCTCCGCGACGCGGCCCGAGACGACATTCTCGCTAATATCCGAAATTGCCGCTCTGCGCCTGCCGTATCTTGCGATGCAGATATTGCCGTTTGCCATTCTGCTGGGCGGCATCCTGTGCTTCTGGCGGTTGACCCGCTCCTCGGAATTGATCGTGGCGCGCGCTGCCGGCGTGTCAGCCTGGGAATTCCTCACCGCACCGACCGTGTGTGCCCTGGTGTTCGGCGTCGTTGCGGTGATGATCGGGACCCCGCTCTCCTCCATCATGTTCGCCCGCGCCGAGCAATTGGAAAACACCTACCTGAACACCGGCGGTGGCCCCCTGGCGCTCAACAGCGGCCAGCTCTGGTTGCGGCAGTCTGATCGCGCACTGACACCGCAAGGTGTTGCCATCATCCATGCCCGCGACGTCCAGTTGCGCGGCAAGCAGCTCACCGCCAGGAATGTCAGTGTGTTCCGGCTCAACGCGAACGATCGTCTGCTGGCGAGGATCGAGGCGACTCACGCCGTGCTGGATCGTGGTCACTGGGAATTGGCCGCCGCCCGCACGCTGCTTCCCGACCAGCCGCCGGGTCCGCTGCAACAGGTCAATTTGCCCACCGATCTGACCGTGCAGCGCGTGCAGGAGAGCTTTGCCTCGCCCGATACGCTGTCGGTCTGGGCTTTGCCAGGCTTCATCCGCCTGCTGCAACGTTCCGGCTTTTCCAGCGTGCGGCATCGCCTGCATTTCGAGTCGCTGCTGGCACTGCCATTGTTGTGCGCGACGATGACTCTGGTCGCGGCCGGATTTTCCATGCGGCCGGCACGGCGCGGCGGCGTGGCGCGCATGATTGGCAGCGGCGTCGCCGCCGGCTTTGCATTGTTCATGATCTCCAAGATCGCCGAAGAATTCGGCCAGTCCGGCGCATTGCCGGTGGTGCTGGCCGCATGGGCGCCGGCGGCCTCGGGCCTTATGCTGGCAGTGGCATTGCTGCTGCATATGGAAGATGGCTGAGAGCATGACGCGAGTCCGGCTTGCCTGCTTGCTCGCGCTGTTGCTGCTGCTGCCGGCGACCGCCGCGCGCGCCCAGCTTGGCGGCATCGTTGCGCCGATCGGCCATAACCCCGCACCGACGCGGAACCAGCCCGTCACCTTCAGCGCCGACCAGGTGCAGTACGACCAGACGAACAACCTGGTGATCGCCACCGGCCACGTGGAGGCCTGGCAGAACGGCCACGTGCTGCGCGCCGACAAGATCGTGTTCGACCGCAACACCGGCATTGCCGCCGCCACCGGCCACGTCGTGCTGATGGAGCCGGACGGCGAGGTGATGTTCGCCGACTACGCCGAGATGTCACAGGACATGAAGGACGGCGTGCTGAAGGACATGCGGGCGCTGTTGGCACAGAACGGCAAGCTCGCCGCGAACGGCGCACGCCGCACCGGCGGCGAGATCAACGAGCTGTCCCGAGTGGTCTATTCTCCGTGCAATCTTTGCAAGAAGGATCCGACACGACCGCCGCTGTGGCAGATCACCGCTGAGTCAGGCGTGCAGGACCTGGAGCATAAGCGCGACGAGTACTACAACGCCACGCTGCAGATGTTCGGTTGGCCCGTTGCCTGGTTTCCCTACATTTCGGCGCCCGATCCTTCGGTAAAGCGGGCCTCCGGCCTGTTGATGCCGTCCTTCGGCAGTAGCAGCGATCTGGGGGCATTCTTTGCCCAACCGTATTATCTAGTGCTCGACGACCAGTCCGATGCAACCGTCATCCCGGTCCTGACCACGCACGCGGGCACCGAACTGATGCTGGAATATCGGCGGCGATTCAACAACGGCTATTTCCTGATGAATGGCACCGGCGGCTATTTCATCGACCACCCGCAGAACGGCGTGCCGCCCACTACACAGGATTCCTTGGAAGGCACCATCGCGACCAAGGGCCAGTTCGACTACAACGACACCTGGCGCTGGGGTTTCGACATCAATCGCGCGTCATCCTCCGATTTCGTCCGCGACTACCATTTCGGCAATGGTTTCAATCTTGATCCCAACCTGCTGTCGTCCGATATCTATGGCGAGGGCTTTGGCGAAGGTGCCTACGCCCGTGTCGATACCCGCTTCTATGAGGGTGTCAGCAACATAATCGTCGACAGCGAGCTGCCCGTGGTGCTGCCGCGCTTCCAGTACGCCTATTTCGGCCAGCCCGATGCCTGGGGCGGCCGGTTCTCGCTGTACACCAACGACTTCAATGTCATGCGGGTGGATGGCACCAACACGCAGCGCGCCGCCGTGAGCATGAACTGGGAACGGCCGTTCACCGGCGCGCTGGGCGATCTGTGGAAACTCACGCTGCACGTCGATGCGGCCAGCTACAATGCGTCGCACTTCAACCAGCAACCGAATTTCGGGACCCACGATACGATCGATAATGCCCGGGCGCTGCCGCAGATGGCGGTGGATTTCCGTTGGCCGTTCATGCGTGATTCCGGTGCCTGGGGAACGCAGATCATCGAACCCCACCTGCAGCTTGTCGTTGGGCCGCAGGTCGGCTCCAGCCAGAACGACAAATACCCGAACGAGGACAGCCTGGACCTGGAATTCACCGACACTAATTTGTTCGGCTTCAACCGTTTCACCGGCATCGACCGACTGGACGGCGGCGTCCGTCTGAATGCCGCCTTGCAGGGAACCTGGTATCTCGGCGGCACGACCTTCGACGGCTTCATCGGCCAAACCTACCGCACCAACCAGGACAGCGTGTTCCCTGAATATACCGGCCTGCATGACCAGGTCTCGGATATCGTCGGGCACATCTATTTCGCCCCGACGACCTGGTTCGATGTGATGTATCGCGCGCGGTTCAGCCACCGGACGTTCAACACGGAAATGACCGACGTCACGGCGTCTGTCGGCGTTCCCAAGTTCCGGCTCGCCGGCGGCTTCCTCTACACCGCCTATGATCCCTACACCCTGTTCGATTCGGCGCCGCCGCCCACGCCGACCAGCGATCCAAGTTTCTTCCTGCCGCGTGATGAAGTGACCGTCAACGCCAGCTCCAACTGGGGACAGTACCGCTTCGACGCCTTTGCCCGCCGCGACCTGACCTTCAACCAGATGGTCGCCGTTGGCGCCGACGCGATCTATGAAAACGAGTGTTTCATTCTGGATATCAGGTTCTATCGCCGCTATTACTCGATCAATGGCGACAGCGGATCCACTGCCCTGTTGTTCTTGCTGACCTTCAAGACCGTGGGCCAATTCGGCTATCGTGCGATTTGACGACGGGAGTTATTGCAATGCAGCATGACGGTGGACCTGGGCTGCGGCGCTTGGCGCCCGTCGTAGCCGCGGCGTTGGCGTTGCTGGTCTGTGCCGCCGGCCCGACCGCCACGGCGCATGCCGCGGCGGCCGCCCCGATGCCGTCGCCGGTGACGCCGGCCGACACAACGCGCATCGTCGCCGTGGTGAACGGCGACGTCATCACCAACATCGACGTCGACAATCGCGCGCGGCTGTTCGCGCTTTCCACCGGGCTGCCGATGTCGCCCGACATCCTGGACCGGCTGAAGCCGCAAATTCTCCGCCAGCTCATCGACGAACGGCTGCGCATGCAGGAGGTGCAGCGTCGCAAGATCGTCGTACCCGACGCCGAAATCGCGGCGGCGATGCATCAGATCGAGCAACGCAATAACATGGCGCCGGGCAGCTTGCGCCAGAAGCTCGCCTCCGACGGCGTCAGCCTGCGGACGCTGATCGATCAGATTCGCACCCAGCTCGGCTGGACGCAGGTGCTGCGCCAGCAATTGGGCGACCGGTCGCAGGTGAGCAACGCCGAGGTGGCAGAACAGCAGCGGCTCCAGGCCCAGCTTCTTGGCAAGCCTGAGTACCGTGTGGGCGAGATTTTCATTCCGGTCGACGATCCGGCAAGCCGTGCCGACGCCGAGCGCTTCGCCGAGACCGTCATCAGCCAATTGCGCAAGGGCGCGGCATTCCCGATCGTGGCCGCTGAGTTCAGCCAGACCCAGAGCGCTCTGCAAGGCGGCGAGATGGGCTGGGTGCAGCCGAACCAGCTCGACCCCGAGGTCGCTTCGCTGGTGGCGCAGATGCCGGTCGGCGCCATCAGTAATCCTGTGACCGTGCCCGGCGGGTTCAGCATCGTGACCGTGCAAGGCAAGCGGGACATCGGCAATGACTTCGGCACCGTGCTGTCGATGCGGGAAGTTTTCCTGCCGTTCACGTCGGCGCTCAACCCGCAGGCGCCGACGGACCAGCAGCGGCAAATGCTGGACAAGGCGCGATCCATCAGTGCCAGCGTGCATAGCTGTGATCAGATGGAGCAAGTGGCGAAGGCGAACAATTCGACGCGGCCGCCGGATCCCGGTGAAGTTCGGCTGGATAGCGTGAATCCACCCACCTTCCGCCAACTGCTGGCGACGTTGCCGTTCAACAAGGCCAGTGAGCCGCTGGTGGCAACGGATGGAATCGCCGTCGTGATCGTATGTTCTCGAGAGCAGAAGAATCTGGCGACGGTCAGCGATGCGGCGATGAAGCAGGAGATGCTGGCGCAGCGCGTGGAGCTGATGTCGCGTCAGGTAATGGCCGACTTGCGGCGCAAGGCCACGATTCAGGTCCGGCGTCCCAGCGGTTCGTGACGGCACTGCCGCCGCTGCGAGAGGTCATCGCACGGCACGGTCTCGACGCACGTCGGTCGCTGGGGCAGCACTTTTTGCTCGATTCAAATTTGACGGCGCGGATCGCGCGTTTGGCGGGCGATCTGTCCGGGCGGCATATCATTGAAGTCGGCCCGGGGCCGGGCGGACTGACCCGGGCTCTGCTTGCTTCCGATGCCGCTAGCGTTATCGCGATCGAGATCGATCCACGCGCGGTGGCAGCAATCGAGGAGCTGGCCGCAGGTTCACACGGGCGGCTACGCGTCATCGCGGGCGACGCCATGGCGGCTGACGTGGTGCCGCTGGCCGATCCGCCGCGTCAGATCGTTGCGAATCTGCCGTACAATGTGGCATCGCCATTGTTGGTGCGCTGGCTGCGTCAGGCCGCCGCGTTCGAGCGGCTGACGCTGATGTTCCAGCAGGAGGTGGCGGAGCGGATTTGCGCGCCACCCGGCGGCAGTGATTACGGACGACTTTCCGTCCTCGCTCAGTGGACCTGTGACGCAGCGATCGTGCTGCGCATCCCACCCGCGGCATTTGTTCCGCCACCGAAGGTATGGTCGGCGGTGGTGCGGCTCATGCCGCGCGCGGGGCAGCCGGATGCCGGGTTGTTCACCGCGATGGAGCGGGTGACCGCGGCCGCCTTCGGACAGCGTCGCAAGATGTTGCGGGGCGCGCTGAAGTCGTTGGGCGGAGAAGCGCTGCTGCGTCAGGTTGGGATCGCACCGGACCGTCGGGCCGAGACATTGACGGTGCAAGAGTTCGAACGGCTCGCCCGTGCGGCGGGATTGGGTGGCGCACCGGGTCAACGTTAGTGCGAAGCTCCAGAGCGCCGCTATGAATTGCTACGGTCGACGCAATGACAATGATCGGGCGGGATGTGCCGCCGGCAGCCGGTCGCCGTTGCCAAACAGCTTCCGCCGATACGTCCCCGCCGCATATTCCTTCTTGTACACGCCGCGGTCCTGCAGCACCGGCACCACCAACTCGATAAAACTCTCCAGGCACTCCGGCACCACAGTCCGGGCCAGATTGAACCCGTCGACGTCGCCTTCTTCCATCCACGCGATCAGTTCATCCGCGACCTGCGACGGCGACCCGACGATGGGCGGCTGCCGGCTGCCAAGCACGAAACGATCGATCAGCTTCCGCTTGGTCCATCCTGCGCCGAGCGCTCGCGCCATCGCCTCGACATTGGAGCGGATCGCCTGTGTGGGCGCATCGTCGATCGGTTCATCCATGCCGTAGCGCGCGAAATCGATGCCCAGTGATGCCGCGGCATGCGCCAGCGCGCCTGCAACACTCGCATGGTGGCGATATTCCGCCAGCAGATCCTGCGCCTCGCGTTCGGTGCGGCCAACCACCACGGTGGCGCCGAGGAAGGCCAGGATCGGGCGTGGCGCCGCGCGCGTGCGCAGGTCCGTGACCAGCCGGCGCACGTTCGCCTTGGTGCTGGGATTGATGAACATGCACTCGGCGTGGCGGGCTGCGAACACCCGCCCGCGATCCGACGCACCCGCCTGGTAAAGCACCGGAGTACGCTGCGGCGACGGTTCCCAGATCGGAATGGTGTCGACGCGGAACTGCTTGCCCTGATGCCGCACCCGCCGCACCCGCGCCGGGTCGGCATAGACGCCCCGCGCCCGATCCCGCACCACCGCGTCATCCTGCCACCCGGCTTCCCACAATGCATAGACGACCTGCATGTACTCGTCCGCAAGATCGTAGCGGTCGTCATGTTCCATCTGCGCGTCGAATCCCATCGCGCGCGCGGCACTGTCCAAATAGCCGGTGACGATATTCCAGCCGATCCGCCCGCGGGTCAGGTGATCCAGCGTCGCCATGCGGCGCGCGAACAGGAATGGGGCTTCGTAAGCAAGGTTGCAGGTGACGCCGAAACCGAGATGCGTGGTGGCATGTGCCATCGCCGGCACCAGCGCGAGCGGATCGATCAGCGGTATCTGCACCGCGTTGCGCAGCGATGCATCGGGCTTTCCTTCGAACACGTCGTAGACGCCCAGCACATCCGCCAGGAACAAGCCGTCGAACAAACCACGTTCCAGCATGCGGGCCAGCGAAACCCAGTGATCCAGCGAGGTATAATCCCATGACCGGTCGCGCGGATGCGTCCACATGCCATGCTGGATATGACCGACGCAGGCCATGTCGAAGGCATTCAGGCGGATCTGGCGAGGCTGCGGCATGAGCGATGCGGCCCAGGGACTTTATGCTTGGGCCGCCAGAGGTTCCGCGTCGCTTGCCTGCACGAGTAGCGACGTCAGAAGGCGCTGCGCCTCCTGTGATGAAAGCAGCCGCTTCAATTCCTTCACAAATTCATCCTCGCTTTTGACGATTCTGATCATGCCATCTCCAAGATTACTCGTCAAACTACCAGGATACATGGTGACCGGCTGCTCATAGGTCAGAATTCGGTACTTGTCGTCATTCAACGCGAGCACTCTGATGGACAGACCGATCGAAAGCATTTGACTTGGCTGACTCAGCACTGTCGCTTCGCCGACCAGTGTTCCCTTCGTCTGCTCCGTCAGTGCGGTAGCCTGCTCCCGTAGAATGGTAAGCGGCGTCCGCAGCGCGCCAGTCGCCGGTATGCTCCAAAAACTTTCAACCATCGTGTCGCTCCGTCTCGATGGACAATCTCACCAGGATCGGCAGATGGTCAGGGGCATCCCGAGCAGTCTGATTTGCGGGAAGCAGGTCCCTACCGTCGATCCAGGAAATCACGGCCACGCTGTCCTCGGCATAATAGCGCAGCAGCTCCGGTCGTAATAGCACTTGGTCAAACGTGTTCCAGAAATAACTGACCAGGCCGCCACGAGCATAGTAATGGGTCCCAGGCGGCCCTTTGGACTCGTCGCCCATCCGGCTCCACATGGGGTTACAGAAAAAGCTCCAGTCCTTGCCTTGCACCGAACGAGGCGGCCGCTCGGCGATTCGTTTATCCATAACGCCATGCAGCCCGTCGGCTGCCACCATGGCGTCCTCGAATGGATTGGCATTGAGGTCGCCGATTACAACGGTATTTCGATGGCCGACCTGCCTCTCAGCCTCCTCAATGTCGCCGCGCAGGCGGCGAATGCGATAATGTTGGTCTTGATCGTCACTTTGCAACTTACTTGGCATATGCACGGCGACAATCAAGACTGACGCGCCTATTGGCGGCGACAGGTTACGGATCGACACGCGGCCATCATCAAAGAGCGGCGTAATGGATGCAATGGGGTACCGGGTAAAGCATCTGACTCGGCTCACGACGGGTGAACGCAATTCCCAATACGGAGCGTCCTTTGTTGAATTCAACCGGCCAAGCATTTCGATCGCATTTGCCTCAAGCTCGGCAAGCATCAACACGTCGACTTCATGGTCCTGGCAGATACTGGCCAGCGAATCGGCAATATGGCTGCCTCGGACGTTCCAAAACAGAAGCACGGCCACTGCAGTGAATCACTTTGTCAGCAGCTCCGGACCAAGCCGGGCCTGTTGGGTAGCATGCCACGCGCGCGGCCCCCGCGCCAGACTTCGCTTGACGTCCCGCCGGTCGGTCTGCACCTATGGCGCCGACAGATGCGACTGGAACCTGCCACATGTCGGATGCCGTGCTCGCCCATCTCGCCATCCAGCGCGAGGCCATTTTGGAACGGCTGAAGACGCTGCTGCGGCTGCCCAGTGTCTCCACCGATCCGGCCTATGCCGACGCGATGCAGGCGGCGCGTGAATTCCTGTTGCAACGGCTGCGCGACGCCGGCATGCAGAACGTGCAGTTGCTGGATGGCGGCGGTCAGCCAGCGGTGTTCGGCGAATGGCTCGGAGCGGCAGGCAAGCCCACGCTGATCGTGTATGGGCACTACGACGTGCAGCCCGCCGATCCGCTGGAGCTGTGGGACTCGCCGCCGTTTGAACCGACCGAGCGGAACGGACGCCTCTACGCGCGCGGCGCGTCCGACGTGAAGGGCTCCACCACCATTGCCGTCGAAACGATCGCCGGATTCCTCGCAACAACCGGCGCCCTTCCCATCAATGTCAAACTGTTCATTGAAGGCGAGGAGGAATGCGGCAGCCCCAGCCTTCGCGGTATCGTCGAACGCTATGGCGATCTGCTGTCCGCCGACGCCATGCTGTCGGCCGACGGCGGGCGCGCCAGCACCACGGTGCCGACGCTGGGCATCGGCGGTCGCGGCATCGCCGGCCTGCAGTTCACGTTGCGCGCGGCGAACAAGGACGGGCATTCCGGCCGCTATGGCGGCGCCGCCCGCAACGCGTTGCATGACATGGCCGCCTTGATCGCCAGCCTGCACGACGGCGACGGCCGCATCCTGGTAGCGCGTTTCGGTGACGACGCGGCACCGATCACCAATGCCGCGCGTGCCGCCGCCGCCGCACTGCCGTTCGACGAGGCGGAATTCCTCGCCGGCGTCGGCGGCGTGCGATACGGCGATCCGGCCTATACCGCGCGCGAGCTCACCACGTTGCGCCCGACCATCGAAGTGAACGGGATGTGGGGCGGCTACACCGGGGCCGGCACCAAGACCGTGCTGCCCGCCGAGGCGCACGCGAAAATCACCATGCGCCTGGCACCCGGCATGGATCCGGGCCGTGCCCGCCAGCATCTTGTCGCACATCTGCAAGCGGCGGTGCCGCCGGGCGTGGAGATCACCTTCACCCGCGACGAAGGCGGAACCCCGGCGCCGACGCTGCCGGAGGATCATCCGCTGCTGCTGACCGCCTCGCGCGTGCAGGAGCAATTGCATGGCCGCAAGCCGGTGCCGGTACGCGCCGGCGGCACCATTCCCATCAGCGCAATCTTCCGCGAGATGCTTGGCATCGACACCTTGACCTACGGCCTGGCGATGCCAGACGAAGACGTGCACGCGCCAAACGAGTTCTTCCGCCTGTCATCCTTCGATGAAGGACTGAAGAGCTGGCCGATGCTATTGAGCGAACTTGGCAAGCTCAGCGCCGCGGAGTTCGCGCCGTTCAGGCACGCCACGGTCACCGCTCCACTTTGACACGGCGTGCCGCAACGGCACGCGGGGCGCGGCGACTCGCCGACCACTTCCTGCTCGAAGGCGAATCGCAAGCCCCGGCCGCCTGCCATTTCGTTGGAACGGCGGACGCTACGCCGCCAGCTTGAGTGCAGGCGAGACGGCGAAGCCGGCCTCGGTCTTCGAGCGTATCTCCTCCACCGTGACCTCGGGCGCGATATCGATCAGCGTCAGGCCCTGCTTGCCGATGTCGAACACGCCCAGCTCGGTGATCACCAGGTCCACCACACCGGCACCGGTCAGCGGCAATGTGCAGCGGTGCAGCAGCTTGGGCTTACCGCCTGCGGTATGCTCCATCAGCACCACCACGCGCTTCACGCCGGCCACGAGATCCATCGCGCCGCCCATCCCCTTTACCATCTTGCCGGGGATCATCCAGTTGGCGAGGTCACCGTTCTCCGCCACCTGCAAGGCGCCGAGGATCGAAACATCGATGTGCCCGCCGCGCACCATGGCAAAACTGGCAGACGAATCGAAGAAGCTGGTGGTCGGCAGTTCCGTCACCGTCTGCTTGCCGGCATTGATCAGGTCGGCGTCCTCCTCGCCCTCGAACGGGAACGGGCCCATTCCCAGCATGCCGTTCTCCGAATGGAGCTGGATCGACATGCCTTCGGGAATATGGTTCGCCACCAGGGTGGGAATGCCAATGCCGAGGTTCACATAGAACCCGTCGTGCAGCTCGTGCGCCGCGCGGGCGGCCATCTGATCGCGACTCCAGGCCATCGCCGATTATCCTTTCTCAATACCGCTTGCGCACGGTGCGTTGCTCGATCCGCTTGTCCACCGTTTCCAAGGGGACGATGCGGTTGACGAAAATGCCGGGCGTGATGATGTGGTCAGGGTCGATCTGGCCGTTCGGCACCAGGTCCTCGACCTCCGCCACCACCACCTCCGCCGCCGTCGCCATGATCGGATTGAAGTTTCGCGCCGTCTTGCGATAGATCAGGTTGCCTTCGTGGTCCGATTTCCAGGCGTGGATCACCGCAAGGTCGGCGCGCAGGCCGCGCTCCATCACATAGGTGCGACCGTCGAATTCCTTGGTCTCCTTGCCCTCGGCGATCTGGGTGCCGGCGCCGGTGGCGGTGTAGAAGGCCGGGACGCCGGCGCCGCCGGCACGGATGCGCTCGGCCAGCGTGCCCTGCGGGTTGAATTCGATCTCCAGCTCGCCGGCGAGATACTGCCGTGCAAAGGTGGCGTTCTCGCCGACATAGGAGCTGATCATCTTGCGGACCTGCCGCGTCTGGAGCAGTACGCCGAGGCCAACTTCGTCAATGCCGGCGTTGTTGGAGACGATCGTCAGACCCTTCACACCGCTGTCGCGGATGGCATCGATCAGCACCGCGGGAATGCCGCATAGGCCGAAGCCGCCGGACATGATGGTGATGCCGTCACGCAACAACCCCGCGAGGGCCGCGTTTGCATCGGGATAGAGCTTGTTGACCGCCATAGGCACCCCCTGCCGCTGGCCGGGAAAGTGCCGCGCGGGCGGCCCGGAAGCAAGCGGCGACGGCGCGGTTAGGGAATATTGGCACACAGACCCACCGGCCCATTCCTGACCTGCGTCGTTGCCGCTTGCCTCCCGCCCGGCGCATCGTAAGTTGGCATCATGCCTGCGGGAGGACGCCTGAGCCGATGACCTCGATCGAACTCTGGAACCATTGCGAGAACCCGTATCCGTTCGTCCCGGCAGAAGAGCTGGACGCGGCGCCGGCGGTGCGTGCCAGCCTGCCCAACCGCTATTGCGATCCCAGGATCGCAGCGCAGCTCTATGATGAAATCTTCGACGAGTATCGGCTGTGCGACGAGCTCGGACTGCACATCGTCACGAACGAGCATCACTCCGGCATCAACAACCTGTGGGCGGCAAGCCCGGTGATCACCGGCATCGTTGCGCGCATCACACAGAAGGTGCGTATCCTTTCGCTGGGCACGCTGGTCACGGTGCGGCCGGATCCGGTACGCGTGGCCACCGAATACGCCACCATCGATGTGTTGAGCCGCGGACGCCTGGACATCGGCTTCGTCAAGTCCGGCACAACCGAGATGGTCTCCGGCGACACCAACCCGATGCGCAACCGCGAACGCGAATGGGAGGCGATCGACCTGATCGAGAAGACGCTGACCAGCCATGACGGGCCGTTCAGTTGGGAGGGTAAATTCTTCCAGCACGCGCACGTCAATGTCTGGCCGCGCTGCTGGCAGCAGCCACGGCCGGAGTTCTGGGCCGCCACCAGCGATTTTCCCACCTGCGCCGAGCTGGGCCGGCGCGGCATCGTCAACACGCTATTGTTCGGCGGCTACAGCCGTACGAAGCAGGCGTTCGATGCCAACAAGCGGGCGCGCATGGAGGCGGGCCTGCCGCCGCCGGGCGAGGACCGCTTCTCCTATATGGCGTTCTGCTACGTCGGCGATACCGATGCCGAAGCGCAGCGGGTCGGGCAGAAGATTCCCTGGTTCCTGACCGTCAGCATGAAAAGCCAACCGCAGATGTCGAAGTTCCAGCCGGGCCAGATACTGCCGGAGATGACGCCGGCCGCGTGGCGCCAGGGTGTCTCCAAGCGGCCGACCGATCTCAGTGTCGCGTCGCTCATCGCCCAGGGCCAGATGTTCGCCGGCAATCCCGATACGGTGGCACGGCAGATCAAGGAGTTTCGCCGCCGCGTTGGCGGGGTGGGGCGCATCATCATGATGACGCGGCAGGGTCTGGTGACGCACGCGGAGGCGGAGAAGAGCTTCAAGTTGGCCGCGCGGGAGGTGCTGCCACAGTTGCAGGATCTGCCGCCGATTGAGCAAGCCGAACCGATGGCGGCAGGAGCTGTGGCATGACGCGCTCGGCGCCACTGTCATGGCGGGCGATGAGCCGGCGATCCGCGCACCAGACTGCGGGGTTGGATGACCGGCTCAGGGACGGCCGTGAGCAGGGCGTGCGATGATGCGTGCCGGCAGCCTCGATCTCGAAATCCTTCGGCGTGGCGAAGGTCCGCCAATATTGCTCATCCACGGCATAAACCCGATCAGTCCGAGCGCGCCGTTCGTTGATCTGCTGGCGCGGCACGGCACGGTGATAGCGCCGTCGCATCCCGGCTTCGGCGCCTCCGCGCGGCCGGCGGATTTCGACACGATCTACGACCTCGTCAACCTCTATCGCGACGTGCTGGATGCGATCGACGCACCACGCATCAGCGTGGTCGGCTTGAGCTTCGGCGGCTGGATCGCGGCGGAGCTTGCGGTCGGCGGCGCCACGAAGCTCGATCGGCTGGTGCTGGTCGATGCCGTCGGCATCAAGATCGGCGGGCGCGAGCAACGCGATATCGTGCATTTCTTCAATACCGATCCGGCCGATCTGAACAGATGGGCGTGGCATGACCCGGCGCAGCGGCCGGAGGGAATCTATGGCCTCGGCTGGCAGGCGACGATCAGCGATGCAATGAGCGACGCTGAGATGGTGTCGCTCGCGCGCAACTGGGATGCGCTGTGCCTGTATGGCTGGAAGCCGCATATGTTCAATCCTCAGCTCGGCTTCTGGCTGCGTCGGATTGCCACGCCCACGTTGGTGTTGTGGGGTGAGTCCGATCGCATCGTGACGCCGGAATACGGGCGGACCTATGCGCAACGGATCCCCGGCGCCGTGTTTCAAACGCTTCCTGCCGCCGGCCATCATCCCGAACTGGAGCAACCGGCAGCGTTCGTTGAACGTGTTGCGGCATTCCTGCGGCGCGAGGCGTGAACCATGCCGATATTCATCGTCCGCAATGATGGCCATGTCCCGGAAGGCCTGGAAGTGAAGCTGCGGCGGCGCACGCCTGCGATCGTCGCGGAGCAAACCGATCGCGTGGACTGGTTCTGCCTCGGCGATCCCGTTGCCGCACGCCACGCCGGCCACGCTGTGGTGACGCTGCATGACGGTTGGTACGCCGACGATAGCGGCGGTGGGGTTGCGATTTACGGCCCGTATTGGGAAATCCGCGACACGCCATTCACCGTGCGTGAGGTCGCGCCGGACCCGGCGACGCCACAGCAGCGGGGCGATGCGGCGGAAATCGTCAATGTCCGAAAAGCGATTTTCGGCGCGTAGCACCCACCCATCGCAATGCAGGGTGCGCCGATAGTGGTTGCAGCCACGGATGCGCTATACTCGCACGCATCGCGAGTCCTGCTACTCCCACGCATCGCGAGTCCCGCCGGAGTGCCCATGCGACGCCTGCCGCTCTATCTGCTGCTTGCCGCCATGCTGTGCGGTATTGCCGTTCCGGCGGGTCTTGCCCGCACCATCCTCGCCGCGGTTCCGATCAGCCGCATGGACCTGCGTTGGTGGCGTACCCGCTTTGACGAGAAACAGGCGGAGCTGCGGCAGCGCCATCCCGCGCTGGTGTTCTACGGTGACTCCATCACGCAGGACTGGGAACGCCACGGTCCGCCGGCGTGGGTGAATTTTGCGCCGGTCTGGCAACGCTTCTATGGCGACCGCGATGCGGTGAATCTCGGCTTCACCGGCGACACCACCGCCAATCTGTTGTGGCGCGTCGAGCATGGCGAGGCCTCGGGCATCGACCCCAAGGTTGCGGTGATCCTGATCGGGGCCAACAATCTGGGCTACCTGCACTGGTCCGCGGACGACACGGTGCTGGGCATCGACACCATTGTCCGCTCGCTTCGCCGGCGCCTGCCGCATACGAAGTTGCTGTTGCTGGGGATCCTCCCGTCTGATCGCACCCAGTGGGCGACGCAAACCACGCTCGAGGTGAATCACCGCCTGGCGCAGCAATTCTCGCATGACGAGGATGTGACGTTCCTCGATGTCGGTCAGGTCTTTATGCGCGATGGCAAGCTGGACCGGGACCTGTATCTCGACCCGAAGGAAACGCCGCCAGAGCAATCACTGCATCCCACCGCACAGGGCCAGGCCTTGATGGCGGCCGCTATTGAGCCAACGCTCGCAGCAATGCTCGGCGACCAGGTGCATCGCTGAAGCGCGCGACCGCCGTAACGACTGGCGATGCAAGGGAGAAGCGCAACACATGGCCAAGGGCTATTGGATTGCCGGCGTCGATGTGACCGATCCGGAGGGCTACCAGGAGTACATCGCCGCCAACGCCGTGGCGTTCAGCAAATATGGCGCGAAATTCCTGGTGCGCGGCGGCCGGTTCGAAGCCCCCGAAGGTACCGCGCGATCGCGCAACGTCGTGCTTGAATTCAATGACTATGAAACCGCTGTCGCCTGCTATCATTCGCCGGAATATGCGGCCGCCAGGGCCAAGCGCATGGGACGCGCGGACGCGAATTTGATCATCATCGAAGGCTGCGACGGCTGATCGTTGGTCGGCGGTGGCGGAGCGACTTGCCGCCTGATCCGGTTCGTTACAGGGAGTTGATACGGGACAAGTCTCGCATTCCGCGGGTCTGCTTCCCACCTCCGCGCGTGGAACGAGCCGGAGATTGCTTGTGCGAGCCTCCATGAGTGCACTGATGATCGTGGGTGCGTTGCTGGCATTGCTTGGCATCGCCGGGCTGGCGGTGCCGGAATTCACCACGCAACAGACCAGGGACGTGGCCAATGTCGGCCCTGTGCATGTGCAGGCCACGGAACATGAACCGCATTTCATCCCGCCCGCGGTTGCCGGCGGGGCGCTGGCGCTTGGCGTTATTCTGATTGGGGGCGGATTGATCCAGCGGCGTTAGCGTCTGGATTTCCGCGCTATTGCATCGATTTTCGCGCTATTGCATCGATTTCCGCGCTATTCCATCGGCCGCGTGCCGAGCGTGCCATCCGCCCGCTGCACAATCGCGGCGACGCGCGCTTCCGCTTCCGCCAGCTTGGCCTCACAGTGCCGGCGCAAGGCGGCACCGCGTTCGTAGGCGTTGATCGCGTCCTCCAGCTTTTGCTGGCCGCTTTCGAGTCCCCGCACGATTTGTTCAAGCTCGGCCAGCGCATCCTCGAACGACAGGCCGCTGACATCAGGCGGCGTGCGCTTGGCATCCGACATATGTGGTTCCCCCAGCTCCCGGGTCGGCGGTCAGGCCCGCATCAATCCCCGCACGTGCACTGCGGCCGAGGCCGCCAGCGCATCCAGGTCGTAGCCGCCCTCCAACACCGAGACCAGTCTGCCCTGGCAATGGCGGTCCGCGATCCGCATCAACTCGTCGGTGATCCAGGCGTAATCCACGGTGTCCAGCCGGATCTGCGCCAGCGGATCGGCCTTGTGCGCATCGAATCCAGCCGAAACGATCAGCAGGTCGGGGGCGAAACGGTCGAGTTCCGGCAGGATGATATCGCCCCAATTCGCACGGAACACCGCGCTGCCGTCACCCGGCCGCAGCGGCGCGTTCACGATGTTGTTGGCGACGCCGCGTTCCCACGCATCGCCGGTTCCTGGGTAACACGGGCTTTGATGCGACGACCCATAGAACAGATCAGAATCTTGCTCGAACATCGCCTGGGTGCCGTTGCCGTGATGGACGTCGAAATCCACCACCGCGACGCGCTGCACGTTGTGCACCGCGCGCGCGTGCAGTGCGGCGACCGCGGCATTGTTGAACAAGCAGAAGCCCATCGGGCGGGAAGGTTCGGCGTGGTGGCCGGGCGGGCGCACCGCGGCGAAGGCAGCGCGCGCCCAGCCTTGCATCACCGCATCCACCGCCGCCACCGCACCACCGGCCGCACGCAACGCGGCCTCGGCGCTCCCGGCGCCCATGGACGTGTCGGCGTCAAGCTGCACCGTCTCGCCATGGTCTGGCCGAATGGACAGGATCGCCGCAACATAATCCGCGGGGTGCACGCGCCGGAGTTGCTCCTCGGTCGCCTCGGGTGCCGACTCGCGCAGTAATGGCGCGAATTCCTCGGCTTCCAGCGCCGCAAGGACCGCGCGCAGACGTTCGGGGCTTTCCGGGTGATAGGGACCGTTTTCATGCTCCAGGCAGGCCGGATGGGTGATCAGGGCGGTGGGCACCTCATGCTTCCTTTGGTTCGGGCTGGTCGGCGCGACGGCGGATGAGAAAGCTGAACACGCCCGATTCCTCGCTCCAGGCGAGCAAGGCGTGGCCGGTTTCGCGGCAGAATGCCTGGAAGTCGGCAACGGCGGCGCGATCGGTGGCGAGGACGCGCAGGCGCGCGCCGGCCGGCAGCGAACGCAGCGTGCGATTTGCGCGCAGCACCGGCAGCGGGCAGTTCATGCCTTTTACGTCAAGCAGAGTTTCGCTCATCGGGCTCGGATAGTGGGGCGGCGACGCGCGGCGAGCAAGGCGCCGCGATTTAAGCCCAGAGATCCGGGAAACGCTCCTGTTGGCGACGGCCAAGGCATCAATCATGCGGCGGCTTCGGTTGGTTTGCCATATAATCTGAGGAATGCCTCGGTCGCGGCGTGCGCCCTCTGTTCGATCTCGGCGGGCTTCGGCGGCGCCGCGACGCACAGCAGCCGACCCAGCATGAGATCGCCCCACAGCAGTGCGAAAAACTGCTCCATCATCCAGGCGGGATCACCAGGGCCCAAAATTTTGCTGGCCTGAGCCTGGGCCAACAGCAGGGTGAGCGCGCCACGGTTCACCGACCGGCTGTGGCTGAGGGTCACGGCTACCTCGGGCGAGCGCTCTGCTTCGGCGATGGCGAGGCGGAACATCGCCAGCACCGCCGGACGGGTGACTTCGCGAATGACCGTCGCGCCGAACGTCGCCAGCGTGGCAGCCAACGCTTCGCGGTCGATCGGCACAGGGAGTGCAGGCGGCAGTCGCATTCGCGCGGCGCGGGCAGTGATGCAGGCAAGCAGGATCGCCTGCTTGCCGGGGAAGTTCGCATAGAGATCCCGCTTCGACATTTTCGCCCTGGTCGCGATCTCAAGCATGCTGGTGCCGGTGTAGCCAAGCTCCATGAACGCCGTGAACGCCGCGCCGATAATGCGATCACACATCGGGCGCTCGGCCACCGGCGGCGAAACTCCAGACGTGGTTTTTTTCACCCGTCGCACGCAAAATCCTCTTGCCGTGGTACCATATCGTACCGTAGCCTAGGCCAAGGCGGTACGATGACGTACCGCCGATGTGACCCATAACCGGGATGGCTGTCCAGGCTTTTTGCTGAACGCCGGTAGCGCACAGAATCCGTGTCAACTCCGCACACGGTGGCTTGCGTGCGGATCAATCACATAACGGAGGCTGCCAATGACACTTCTTCGTAGACCGCTGGCTGGCGCGGCACTGTCATTGCTCACAATCATCGCCCCGGCTCCAGGTAGCGGCGCTGCCGATATGGTGGCGGCCAATCAAGCGCTGCTCCGGCAGTATTTCACGGACATCAACGCGCACGACGTATCGTCACTCCAGGACGTGATCGCGGAGAACTATGTTCAGCGCGAGGCCCGCCAGGGAACCGGACTCGCCGGCATGCAGGCGGCATATCGGCGATATTTCGATATGTTTCCGGATTTCCACATGACGCTGGAGGACAGCGTTATCACCAACGACAAGATCGTTGCCCGCTTCCTGATCACGGCAACGCACGATCATCCGGTGCAACTCGGACCGAATGCGCCGGTTTTTCCACCCACCGGCAGGAAGCTCGCCTGGGAGGGCATCTCGATCTGGCGCGTCGCCGACGGGAAATTCGTCGAGCATTGGGGCATCGACGACTTGCTCGGTGCCGCGCAGCAGATGCGGGCGCGGTCGCCCGCTCAGGGGGCGCAGTCACCCGCTCACGGGGCGCGGTCGCCCGCTCAGGGGGCGCAATCACCCGCTCAAGGCAAGTGAGGATGTGCGGCGCCCACGGTTCGGTCGTGCAGCGGGATCGGTAACGCCTCGGGGCCACGCCTCGGGGCCACGCCTCGGGGCCACGCCTCGACCCGCATCCTGGGTTCGGCTGACTGGCTACTCCACACGTCCACGGCACTCACCAAACCCGAGCGCCGCCCGCCCTGCGCCGCGGCAATGTGCCCGGAAGATCACCTCGTCCCCGGCTTCCAAATACCGTCGCATCTCGCCGTTCGGCAGGGTGATTGGATTGCGCCCGCCCATGGTCGTTTCCAACAGGCACCCGGAGGTGCCCGGCTCGGTCCCTGATATCGTGCCGCTGCCGAACAAATCTCCCGGCCGCAGGTTGCAGCCATTGGAGGTGTGGTGCGCCAACATCTGCGCCACAGTCCAGTACAGCATGTCGGCCGTCGCACGCGACAACAGGAACGGGGCAGCGCCAGTCTCCCGCATCGCCGGCGTCAGCAGCGACACTTCGAACGCGATATCCAGCGCGCCCCGCGTCTGATCCGCCGCATCAAGCAAGTGTGGCAGTGGTGCCGGATCACCCACGGGACGCGGCGGCTGAGGCATCCGGAACGGCGCCAGCGCCTCGGACGTGATGATCCACGGCGAGACGAAGGTGCGAAAACTCTTCGCCAGGAACGGCCCAAGCGGCTGCGATTCCCAGCTTTGGATATCCCGCGCCGACCAGTCGTTCAGCAGGCAGAAGCCGGCGATGTGATCCGACGCTTCGGCGATCGGGATCGGCGTGCCAAGTTCATTGCCCGGGCCGATCCACACCCCAAGCTCCAGTTCGTAATCGAGGTTGCGGCACGGGCCGTAGCTCGGCGCCGCCTCATCCGGCAGCTTGCGCTGGCCGAGCGGCCGCGGCACTGGCTCACCCGACGGCCGCACCGACGACGCGCGGCTATGATACGCTACCGGCACGTATTTGTAATTCGGCAGCAGTGGATTTTCCGGCCGGTTGATGCGGCCGCCGGCGGCGGCGTGATGGATGCCGGCAAAGAAATCCGTGTAGTCGCCGATGACCGCCGGAACCTGGAGGCGGCAGTCCACCGCCCGATGCAACAGACGCGGCGCCAGCGGGACCAGCGTCCCGCGCTCCTCGCCCTTGGCATCCAACAGGTCGGACACACGCTGCCGCAGCGCCGACCGCGCCGCGCTACCCAGCGCAAGCAGAGGATTCAGCGTCGCTCCGGCGGCTGCTTCGGCGGCATCGCGCGCGAGGCCGGAGAACAACCCCACCTCCAACGCGGCGCGAACATCGAAAATCTGCTCGCCAATCGCGATGCCGCCACGCGCGGCGCCATCGCCGAGGCTGAATACGCCCAGTGGCAGGTTCTGAATCGGAAACTCGCTGTGGCCGTTGGCGGACTGTACCCAGCTCTCCCGGTTCGGATCATGTGTGGCATCCAGCATGTCGGCCCTCCGTGGTTCAGGACGCCTCAGGATTATGGTCGGCTGCCACGTCGCGCATGCTGACGGCAGCGGTCCCCGCGCGATTCGTGCACGCCACGCCTCGGACTGATCGGTAGCAGTTACCGCGCCTCACGCCCCTCCTCCACCCCGGCAGAATGTCCATTCCGTGACGTCCTGTTTCGCGTTAAGACAATGCGCTGCCTGGGAGGAGACAAACAAGATGAAGACCGAAGCGCGAACCGTAACGGCGCTCCACCTGGGCGCAACCTCCGAATCCAACGGCTTCCGCCTCGAGGAATTCCTGCCCTATCAGTTGTCGGTGGCTGCGGAGCGCGTCTCGCGATTCATGTCCGACCGCTATGCGGAGGCATCCGGATTGACGATTCCCGAATGGCGCGTACTGGCAACGATCGCGCGCTTCCGCACCGTCTCGCCCAGCGTGGTCGTGGAATGGACCGCGATGGACAAGGTGAAAGTCAGCCGTGCCGCGGCGTCGCTGGTTGCAGCCGGCCTCGTCCGCCAGTTACCCGATCCGAATGACGGCCGCGGCCGGCGGCTGCGCATGACACGCAAGGGAAGAGGCGTTTACCAACGCGTCGTGCCTCTGGCGCGGGAAATGGAAGCCGAGCTCGCCGACGGCGTGGGGCGAACGCAGTGGGCGGCACTCGGCAAGGCACTGGTGCGCCTCAACCAGCATGTGCGTCACGTCGTCGAGACCGACCAGGAGCAAGCCGTGGAGTGACCGTCGCCGCGTGGCAGCGCGGGGACTCGCCTGTCACAAAACCTTCGCGCTAGGATCGCCGAACGGCGCGATCCGGGTCCGTGACACGGTGGGCGCCGAAGCAAAGAACAGCAGGAGGCGCGGCCATGTCAGGAAACCAGAACGGCAGAAGTCCTCGCTCGGTGGCGCTGGTGGGCCCGTACAGCAGTGGCAAGTCCACCCTGTTCGAGGCAATGCTGGACGCGGCCGGTGCGCCGGTGAAACGCCCCGCCGACCCGCGCAACCGCCCGATGACCACCGAGACCCGCGTCGGTCATGGCACCTATCTGGGCGATTCCTGGGCCGTGCTGGACTGTCCCGGTTCAATCGAATTCAACTACGAAATGTGCACCGCGCTGGCCATGGTCGATATCGCGGTGGTGGTCTGTGAGCCGGTTCCCTCCCGCGCGCTGACCGTGGCGCCGGCGCTGAAACTGCTGGCCGATCAGGGCGTGCCGCATGTGGTGTTCATCAACAAGATCGACACGCTGGAAGGCAGCGTGCGCGACACGCTGGCCGCACTGCAGGCCTATGCGAAGTCGCCGCTGGTGCTGCGGCAGGTACCGATCGTCGATGGCCAGGCGGTGAACGGCTATGTCGACGTGGTGAGCGAGCGCGCGTATCGCTACCGCAAGGGCCAGGCTTCGGAGCTGATGCAGGTTCCGTCCGAGATGCAGGACGAAGAACAGCAGGCGCTCGGCAAGCTGCTGGAGACACTGGCCGACCGCGATGACGAACTGTTGGAAAAGGTGCTGGAGGACATCAAGCCGACGCCCGCCGAGATCTATCGAGACCTCCGCAAGGACCTGGCCGCCGGCGCAGTGATCGAAGTATTGCTCGGTTCGGCGGACAATGCCCACGGCGTGCGCCGGCTGTGGAAGGCGCTGCGGCACGATTCGCCCTTCGTGGAGGAGACCGCGGCGCGCAGGGACATCCCCACCGATGGGCCGCCCTTGGCGCAGGTCTTCAAGACGGTTTACGCGGGTCATACTGGCAAACTGTCCTATGCCCGCGTCTGGCGCGGCACGATCAAGGATGGCGTGAGCCTGGGCGGCTCGCGGCTGGGCGGCATCTATCATTTCCAGGGCGGCGAGTTGGCGAAATGCGCCGAGGCGGTCGCCGGCGACGTCGTCGCGTTCGGCCGGCTCGAAGGTGTTGTCACCGGCGCCACCGTGTCACCGGGCGCGACGCCGGAGCCATTGCCGTTCCCGGACCCGGCGGCGCCGGTCTATTCGCTGGCGATCGCCACCTCGGACCACAAGGACGACGTGAAGCTGAACGGCGCGCTGAGCAAGCTGCGCGAGGAGGACCCCACCCTTTCGGTCGCACAGGAACAAGGCACCAGCGAGACGGTGCTGCATGGCCAGGGCGAGATGCATCTGAATGCGACCGTCGCACGGTTGCAGAACAATTACGCGCTGAAGGTGTCCACCCACAAGCCGCAGGTTGCCTATAAGGAAACGATCCGCCGCGCGGTGCATGAACATGGCCGTTTGAAGAAGCAGAGCGGCGGCCACGGCCAGTTCGCCGACGTGAAGATCGACATCGCGCCGCGCGAACGCGGGGCGGGATTCGAATTCATCGACAAGGTGGTGGGCGGCGCGGTGCCGCGCAACTTCATTCCGGCCGTGGGCGAGGCTGCGGAAGAAGCGGCAAGGAAGGGACCGTACGGCTATCCAGTGGTCGACATCTCGGTAACGCTCGTCGATGGGCAATTCCATAGCGTGGATAGCTCCGACATGGCGTTCAAGACCGCCACGAGCCTGGCGATGAAAGAGGGGCTGGCGAAGGCCGATCCGGTGTTGCTGGAGCCGATCTACCGCGTGAGTATCAGCGTGCCGAACGATTACACCGCGCGGGCGCAGCGTCTGATCACCGGCCGGCGGGGGCAGATTCTCGGCTATGCCGAGCGCTCGGGCTGGCCGGGCTGGGACGATGTCGAGGCGCTGGTTCCCGAAGCGGAGCTGCACGACCTGATTATCGAGCTGCGCTCGCAGACGCTGGGGTTGGGCACCTATCGCAAGGAATTCGACCACCTTGCCGAGACGCGTGCCGAACTGCGACGCGGCGCGGCGTAGCCGGCGACTGTCATGGCGAGCCGCGTAGCGCCGAAGTCATCCCGATCGTGCCTGCGCGCGATCGCATCGCTTCGACGTCACGCGGCTGGCAGTGATCGGCAGCACCCAATCCGCTGTGACGGGTTCCGCGGCGCCTTCACACCTGCACCGCGCTGACCGCCGCCTCCAGCTCCTCGAAGCTGGGCATGTGCTGGTTCGGCACCATCTTGCGTCCCGACTCGACGCTGACCTGCGGCGCATTGCCATGCAGGTGCGTCACCAGCACCGCGCGAATCACCTCGTAGTATTTCGCTTCTTCTTCCACCACCCCCTTCAAGCGGCCGGCGAACGGACCGACCAGGCCGTAGGCCAGCAAGACGCCGAGGAAGGTCCCCGTCAGCGCGCTGGCGATCATGCCACCCAGAACCGCCGGCGGCCGATCGATATGCGACATCGTCTTGATCACCCCCAGCACCGCCGCGACGATCCCCAGCGCCGGCAGCCCGTCCGCCATGGTCTGTAGCGCGTGCGCCGGATGCAGCTCCTCATTCAGCGTCTTTTTCAGCTCGCGCGCCATCACGTCCTCGATCTGGTTCGGGTCGTCAGCGTTCATCCCCACCATACGCAGGTAGTCGCAAATCGTCGCGGTCGCGAACTTGTTCGCCAGGATGCGGGGGAACTTCTGGAATGCGGCGCTCTCTTGCGGCTTCTCGATATGCGGCTCAACCGCCATGTTCCCCTTCGTGCTGGCCAGCCGCACCAGGAAATACAACAGCGACAACAGGTCGATGTAATCGGCTTTGGTGAACGAGGCGCCCTTCACGATCTTGCCGAACTTGCCCAGCGAATGCTTCACGTCGTGCATGCTGTTGCTCATCACGAACGAGCCGATCGCGGCGCCGCCAATGGTCCACATCTCAAATGGCAGGGCCTCGGCGAGCGGGCCGACGGCGCCGCCTGAGGTAAGATAGCTGCCGAAGACACAGGCCAGCAGAAACACCAGGCCGCCGAGTGAGATCATGGCATGCGCCTACCGCGCCACACCCATCGGCGTCGCCGCAGCGTGTGGAGCAGCTTGGGTGGCCGGCGGCGCCGGCGGCGCCGACCTGTCCGGTGCCGACGGCGCGCTCTGACCGGTCCCGCGCAGCACGATTATCGCGATGCGGCGGTTCGCGGCCGCGAGCGGATCCTTTGGCAACAGCAGGTCACGATCGGCATTGCCGGTGATGGAGCGGATCCTGCCATCCGCCAGTCCACCTTCGATCAGCAGCCGTCGCGTGGCATTGGCGCGCTCGGTGGACAATTCCCAATTGGTGCGATCCGGGCCGGGAAATGGCGCGGCGTCGGTGTGGCCGGCAATCGAGATCGCCTCCGGCAGCTTCTTCAGCACCTCCGTGACCTTCTGCAGCAGCAGCCTGGCCCGCTCGTTCGGTTCCGCCGAGCCAAACGGGAACATCGTCCGCTGGTCGGCATCGACAATCTGGATGCGGAGGCCCTCTGGCGTCATATCGATTCTGAGCTGGCTCACCAGCTCAGCGAGCGCCGGGTCGTTGCCAACCGCATCCCGAAGCTGTGTCGCGGCAGCTTCGAATTCTGCCTTTTCCCGTCGTTCCCGCTCCGCCTGCAATTCGGCGTCGGTCGGCGCTCGCGGCTGCGATGCGGCGGCTGCCGCGCCCCTCCCAGGCGGCGGCAACTGCGCGCCGTTGGCTGGCGACAAGGCGGTGGCAGTCGCGCTGTTGCTGACAGTCTCCGCCGCCGCCCCGGCAGCGGCGGCAGATAGCGGGGGGCGGGGCGGCCCGGTGGTGCTGGTCGGGCCCGCCGGAGGTGGTGCCAGCCGCGCAGCCGCCTGGTCCGCACCTGGCCCCTGGTCCGCACCCGACCCCTGGTCCTCATCGGCGTCCGCATGCTCCGGTGCATCCGGATGTTCATCGGCATCCGATGGATCAAGCGGCGTCGGTCGCGAGCCCACCAATGCCTGCACCGCGCCGCGGTCCGATACCATCGCCCCCTGGTCAAACGCAGTATGCCCGCCGAACGGATCGCCAGTCCCGGACGAGGCATGGCTGAGCTGACTATTCGGGCTGAAATAATCGGCGAGTCCTTTGCGCTGATCCTCCGTGGTGGCGTTCAGCAGCCACATCAGCAGGAAGAACGCCATCATCGCGGTAACGAAGTCGGCGTAGGCAACCTTCCATGCGCCGCCGTGGGCCTCGCCCTCGACCACTTCCTCCTTCCTGATCACGACCCCGGCCTGATTGCCGGCGCCCTTACGTGCTGCCCTGCTCATCTGTGCCCCGGACCGGTCCGCGACACAGCATGCGCACAGTCACCTTAATACTGTGCTAATAGCCGGCTCGCGGCCCGCGCAGATCCCTTAGTCGATTGATTTTCAATATTAATTCCACCCAGAACGGTTGGTCCGATCCAGTCGCTGCCAAGCGCTGTCACCGCTTGGAGTTCCGGTGGCGTTCGCCCGCCCGTCTTGGCCAGCCGATCAATCACCGCTTGCCCGAGGCGCTTCGGATTGGCCGCCTGGCGGTAGTGCCGTGCCATGGCCGGGTGAGCATGCGGGATGGGGATCCATCCAGGACGGTTACGCAGCAGACTTGCGCGCGATGCGCCGGCAAGCCCGGCGACCCAGGCGAACCTATTTCGACCGTTGCCTGCTGGCGAATCTGGACCGGGCGGCGACCTGGCGGGCCTTGTTCCTGGCCGCCCATTCGTGCGTGGAGACACGTGAGCGTCGCGACCATTTCGTGCCATCGGAACCGCAGGGCCGATGCGGATCGGCGGTGGCGGCGATGCCGTTGCCTGCCCCACACGGCTGAATGACACCGCCGTCGCGTCGCCCCTTGCCATTGGCGCCGGATCGCCCGATGTAAGGCTCGTCTGGACCAGTCCGGTCCGGTTTGTCTCTTGCTCGTGAGGTCAGGCCGCCATGTTCATCGAGACCGAAGGCACGCCCAATCCGGCGACCCTGAAATTCCTCCCTGGCCGCTATGTGATGGAGTCCGGTACCGCCGATTTCGCCAGCCCGGTCTCCGCCGCGCGCAGCCCGCTGGCATCGGCATTGTTCGACCTGCCCGGCGTCGCCCGGGTGTTCCTGGGCAACGACTTCGTGACCGTCACCAAGACCGACGAGCTCGACTGGCCCGCCCTGAAGCCGCAAGTGCTCGCCACGATCATGGAGCATTTCGTTGCCGGCCGTCCGGTCCTGGAAGGCGACCTCGACGGGCTGGACGAAGAGGAGATCGATCCGGCAGACCAGGAGGTCGTCGACCAGATCAAGGAGCTGCTGGACACGCGCGTGCGCCCGGCGGTGGCCGGCGACGGCGGCGACATCGTGTTCCGCGGCTATCGCGACGGGGTGGTGCGCTTGCACATGCAGGGGTCCTGCTCCGGCTGCCCATCATCTCGCGCCACTCTGAAGCATGGCATCGAGAACATGCTGCGGCATTACGTGCCGGAAGTGGTCGCCGTGGAGCAGGTGGAGTTTTGAGGCAGCGCTGATGCCGGCGTTCTGATCCTCGAACCTGGCGATACTCGGCACATTGTCGGCCGCGACGACCGACCTCGGTCCTGCGGTTGGCCGCGTTGACGAGCCGCCGGGCATTGGCCAGTGCCGTCACCGTGATCGATGCCATGCAATGATTGCCGGCGCCGCACGCGCGACCAGGAGTGCATGATGACCATCAACACCACGGGCCTCGACCTGCTGTTTCGCGAGGCGCGTACTCACAACAAATTCAGCGAAGAGCCGATCCCCGACGAAACGCTGCATGAACTCTATGAGATCCTGAAGTTCGGCCCGACCTCGGCGAATTGCTCGCCAGCGCGGTTCCTGTTCTTGCGGACGCAGCAGGCGAAGGAACGGCTGGCGCCGGCACTCTCCGCCGGCAACCTGGCAAAGACCATGGCGGCGCCGGTCACGGTGATCGTCGCCTACGATCCGAAATTCTACGACAAGCTGCCGAAGCTGTTCCCGCATAACCAGGACGCACGCTCGTGGTTCACCAGCAATGACGCGCTGGCCGCGACCACCGCATTCCGCAACGGCACGCTGCAAGGGGCGTACTTGCTCATGGCCGCCCGGGCGCTAGGCCTTGATACCGGCGCGATGTCCGGCTTCGACAATGACAAGGTCGATCAGGAATTCCTCACCGAGTATGGCTGGCGGTCGAACTTTCTGGTCAATCTTGGCCGCGGCGACTGGTCCGGCGTGTTTCCCCGTTCCCCGCGTCTCGATTTCGACGAAGCCTGCGTGATGCTGTAGCGCGCCAACGGCAGCGCTTCGGTTCACTTCCCGGGTCGGCGAAAGGCGAGACGGTCCGGTGGTCGGTGCATCACGGCATCAAAGGCGTGGCGGCAGCCCTTGGCCGACCCGCGTTCCGGCAATAATATTACCACGCCCCGAGAAATCTGTTTTGTTCCGACCGTAGCCACACCGTTATTCATGAAACAACCTTCCCCTGACCTGCCAAGCCTGGACTCGATCGACCGCCGCATCCTGCTGGAGCTACAGGCGGATGGCCGGATCACCAATGTGGAGCTGGCACGCCGAGCGGGCATCTCGGCCCCGCCCTGCCTGCGCCGCGTCCGCCGGCTGGAGGAGGCCGGCGTGATCCGCGGCTACCACGCCGATCCGGACGCCCAGAAGCTCGGCTGGGAGATCATCTTCTTCGCGATCGTCGGCCTGGACAGCCAGAAGGAATCCGTCCTCTCCGCCTTCGAGCAACTCGTAGGCACGTGGCCCGAGGTGCGCGAGTGCCACATGATCCGCGGCGGCGGTGATTTCCTGCTGAAGCTGGTGGCGCGGGATACCGCGCATGAGAACAACCTGACCGAACGCCTGACCGGCTCCCCCACCGTCAGCAAGGTGCAGACGCTGCAGACGATCCGCACCAGCCGCACGCTGAGCGGCGTGCCGCTATAGCGAGCGCCGCCGCCGCCGGCGCACCACATCGGCGCCGATCAGCCCCACCGCCAGCACGGCAAGGCCGGAAGGCTCCGGCGTCGGCAGCGGCCCCGTGAACGGATAATCGTGCAGCTCTCCGCCACCGCTAAACTTCAGCGCGATCAGGTCGCCGTTGATCGGTCCGGTATTCGTCACCGAAGCGATCGGCGCCAGCACCGACCCGCCGAAGGCGTTGGTGAAGCTCAGGCTGCTCACGTCGGTGAGGTTCCACAACACGCTATCGGCATAGCTGGTCGTGTTCTGGAAATTCACGCTGCTGGGGAAGGTGTAGGAGCAATTCTTGCTGCACCCCGCGACCGACAGATTGACGATCAAGCTCTTCGCGCCATTCAGTGCCACGCTGACCGAGTCGTTCGGCTGGAATTGCGAGGTGCTGAGATCCAGCACCGCGATCCCGTTGGCGGACGGCTTTGCCTCCAGTGTGAGGTTGTCGCCATTGACCAGCACGGTACTGGTCGGCGTCAGTACAGATAGCTGGTTGGACAGCGCGACCAGAGGTTGCTCGAAGGTGCTGGCAAAGGCGGGCAGCGGGTTGCCGGGCGCGGTCAGGCTGACCGAGGCGACCTTGCTCGCCTTGGCCCCGTCATTCAGGTTCCAACTGCCCGTACGGCCGGTATAGGTCAGGCTGCCGCCGTTCAGCGTGCCGCTGCCGGCGTTGCCGTTCACCTTCACCGTGCCGCCGCTGTTCAGCGTCAGATAGCCGCTGTTGTTGCCGTTGATGAAAACGCTGTTGCTGGCACTGCTGCCGTTGTTGATGGTGATCCCGGCGGTGTTGGCGGCACCAACGAAGACGCTGCCGCCATTGCTCAGGCTCAGCGTACCGCGGTTGCTGCCCAATACGGCGATGTTGCCACCGCCGTTCGTGACGCTCAGGTTGCCGGTGTTTTTGCCGCCGACGAACACGCTGCCGCCGTGGTTCAGCGTGAAGCTGCCGGCATTGCCACCGGCGATCGCCGCGCCGGCGGCACTGTCGAGGTTGAAATTGCCGCGGCTCGTTACGCTACCGTAGACATTCAGCGCCGCGAACGCGGATGCCGCCTCAGCCGTCGCATTGAGCGCGAAGGTGGCGCCGCCGGTCAGGTTGCCGCCGATCACCGTGCGACCCTCGACATCGGCCGTGCTGCTGAAATTGTCGAACACGACCGCGTTGAATTGCTGGAGGATCTCGCTGGGCGAGAGCCCCTGCGCGTGCGCCCCGGCGCCAGGCCAGGCCACGGCGGCGAGCATCGGGATCGCAGTCAGCCACCAGCGCAGTCGCATGTGCGTCGTCCTCGGAAGCCGGGTACCGCTCGCCGGCGGCGGCCGAAACAGGGTGTTAAGATAGCGTAAATCCGTGATAACAGGAAGAATAGATTGTGAGAGGTGTCCAAAGAATTACACTTTGCCGGCTTTTTTCATCGCCAAAAAGCCGCTCAGTCCTGCTTTGGACGCATCCCTTGACCCCCCGCCCCCGGTCGTTGTCTGGTCGCGCCAGCCCCACTGGCGGACTCGACAGCCTCAGGACATGGCCTCCCCGGACGCCCTTCACCCCCCGCTGGCTGCGTCGCCGACGCTCAGCGTGGTGATTCCGAGCTACAACGAGCGTCCGAACGTCGCGCCGATGATCGCGCGACTGGAGGCCGCTTTGGCGGGGATCGCCTGGGAAGCGATCTACGTGGACGACGACAGTCCCGATGGCACGGGCGCCGAGGTTCGCCGCATCGCCCAGACGGACCGGCGCGTGCGCTGCCTGCGCCGGATCGGCCGCCGCGGCCTGGCGTCGGCCGTGATCGAGGGCGGCCTCGCCTCATCCGCCCCCTTCGTCGCGGTGATCGATGCCGACCTGCAGCATGATGAAACCCGCCTGCCGGTCATGCTGACGGCGCTGCAAAGCGGCGCCTGCGACCTGGCCGTGGCCAGCCGCTATGTCGCCGGCGGCGACAGCGAAGGTCTGTCGAACCGCTGGCGCCACGTCCTCTCGGGCGGCGGCATCCGCCTGGCGCAGTGGTTCCTGCCGACCCGTCTCTCCGACCCGATGAGCGGCTTCTTCATGCTGCCGCGCCCCTTGTTCGAAGAGCTGGCCCACCATTTGACCGGCCAGGGCTTCAAGATCTTGCTCGACCTCGTGCTGAGCGCGCCGGCACCGCTGCGGGTACTGGAAGTGCCGGCGCATTTCCGTGCCCGGATGGAAGGCAAGAGCAAGCTCGACGTCCTGGTGCTGACGCAATTCGCCGGCCTGCTGGTCGACAAGGTGCTGGGCGGACTGGTGCCGCTGCGGTTCATCTCCTTCGCGCTGGTCGGCGCGCTCGGCGTGCTGGTGAACCTCATCGTGCTGGCGATGTTGCGCGACGCAACCGCTCTTACCTTCGAGGCAGAAGTGGCGATCGCGACAGTCGTGGCGATGGTGTTCAATTTCGAGTTGAACAACGCGGTCACCTACCGCGACCAGCGGCTGCGCGGCCCACGGCTCTGGCGCGGTCTGCTATTATTCATGGTGGTCTGCGGCATTGGGGCGATCGCGAATATCGGCATCGCCCAGGTGCTGTTTGCCGGGCATGTCCGATGGACGATCGCCGGGGCAATCGGCGCGGTGATCGGCGTGGTGTGGAACTACGCGGTCTCGGCGACCCTGGTCTGGCGAGCGCGATAGCGGCGGTCGCGGCAACCCTGGTGTGGCGAGCGCCATAGCCGGGATCAATGCGGATAGCCGAGCATTGTCATGAGGTCGCCGGCGGTGTCGAGGAACGCGCGGTTGGCTTCGGGGGTGAGATGCCGGCGCCAGTTTCCGGGCGTGCCCTGCCGCAGGAAGGAGGCGGAGTCTTCCACCCCAGGCTGACGTCCGCCGCTCATTTTCTCGAACCGGCCTTCATCGACACAGCGGCGCAGGACGCCGAATGATGCATCAACGCCCAGGAATCCAAACACCGCCCCCATCGTTTCGTGCGGCTGCGACGCCACGTTCTCGTAGCGCACCAGCAGGCAGCGGCCTGGATTTGCGGCAGCAAAGCGCATGCCGCGCTCGACATAGTGCTTCCAGCTCCTGGCCATGGACGCGATGAAGTCGGCCATGTCCTTGTGGCGCCGCCGCGTCTCTTGCGGGTTGACCCGAAGATTGTGGAACCAGGCGGAAACGGCGCAGTCGCGGCCGTCACGCACAACGTGCACGAACCTGGCTCGTGGCAACAGCACAGCGAGCGTCGCGAAATGCAGGACGTTGTCCGGTGTCTTCTCGCCGATCGCCCGTACCCGCCGGTGGTCATTCGAGCGCAGCAGCAACAGGGAGATGGAAGACATCAGCAGATAGGCAAGCGCCTCCTTGTCGAAATAGGGAAACGGCTTGAACTCCTTGAAGATGGAATCGTTCTTCCGTGCGATGAGCTGATTGTGAGTGTTCAGCGCGTGCTCCAGCAGTGGCGCAAAGCGATCGAGGAAATGCCCTTCACCGCTGCAACTGACTTCCGGATGTGCATTCAGCATGACCTGCAGCCAGGTCGTGCCGGACTTCGGATGCGCGCCAATGAAAAACAGATCCTTCGCCAATAGCTCGGCGATATTGGCGTGCAGATCCTGAAATCTGAACGGTTGAGATGGCACGGGATTCGGCGCCGGTGCGGCTGCAGCGACACCCATCGACACGGTTTGGGTAGCCGCCGGAACGGGATCTGGCTGAAACAAAGCGTTACTCGCTGCCATGCGCTTCACCGTATGGGTTGCGCAAGGGAAGTCAAGAATAAGCCGTGAAGCGGCCCTTCTCCAGTGCAAATTCCCAGCATTCATCAACCGGCAATTAGAGTCGTCGGTGCCAACTTCTATCAACCACGCTGCAACAGCGATTATTCGTCTTTGTTTGTCGTCGCAACGGATGGAGCCTGCCCCGGCCTGACAATGACCGGGACCGTCTGACGGCCGCCGATTCCGCTCGCTTCGTGTCACTGCAACACATGCCTCGACGCAGCGACGGAATGCACGCTAGCATCTCAGTGCAAGGAGGCAGCCATGACCCATCTCGCCCCGAACTCGGTCCAGGCGCGCGACGTCGCCAGCATCGTGCATCCGCAGACCAACCTGGTGACGCATCTCGAACAAGGGCCGGTGGTGATCGAGCGCGGCCACGGCTGCTTTGTCTATGACGACAGCGGCACGCGCTATCTGGACGCCGCGGCGGGACTGTGGTGCGCGTCGCTCGGCTATGCGTCGGAGCGGCTGGCTCGCGTGGCGTACGAGCAAATGCGGACCCTGGGCTATTACCATCTGTATCGCGGGACGACCAACGAATCGGGCGTGGATCTGGCGGAGAAGCTGCTGCAAATCGCGCCTCCGGCATTTGGCGGGCGCATGAGCAAGGTGCTGCTGCAATGCTCTGGCTCCGAGGCCAACGATACCGCGATCAAGCTTGTGTGGTACTATCACGCCGCGATCGGCAAGCCGGAGAAGCGCAAGATCATCGGCCGCCGCATGGGCTACCACGGCAGCACGTCCGCTTCGATCAGTGCTTCCGGCAAGCCCGACATGCATGCGGATTTCGGCCTGCCGTTCCCTGGCTTCCTGCACACCGAATATCCGCACTATTACCGCCTGCACCACGACGGTGAGAGCGAGGAGCAATTTGCCTCTCGCATGGCCGAGGCACTGGAGCAATTGATCGAGGCGGAAGGCCCGGAAACCTGCGCGGCATTGATCGCCGAACCGGTGATGGGCGCCGGCGGCGGACTGACCCCGCCACGCACCTATTGGGAGAAGATGCAGGCCGTCGTGCGCAAGTACGACATGCTGTTCATTGCCGACGAGGTGATCTGCGGTTTCGGACGCACCGGCAACATGTGGGGATCGCTGACCTACGATCTGCGGCCGGACATGATCACCTGCGCGAAGGCGCTGTCGGCCGGCATGCAGCCGATCTCGGCGGTGCTGATCAACCAGCGGGTCTTCTCGGCGATGCTGGACGAAAGCCGCAAGCTGGGGAATTTCGCGCACGGGTTCACCTATGCGGGGCATCCGGTGACCACCGCGGTAGCGATGGAAACGCTGCGCATCTACGAAGAGACCGACATGATCGGCCACGTGCAGCGCGTCGGGCCATATATGCAGCAGGTGCTATGGGGATTTGCCGATCACCCGCTGGTGGGCGATGTGCGCGGCGTGGGTATGATGTGCGGCATCGAACTGGTGCAGGACAAGGCGACCCGCCGCGCCTTCGATCCCGAGTTGAGAGTGGGCGCGATGGTGGAACGGCTCGCCCGTGACAACGGTCTGATCGCTCGCTTCATCGGCGACCGCATCGCGTTCTCGCCACCGCTGATCATCACCGAGGCAGAGATCGACGAAATGGCTCAGCGGCTGCGACAGGCGTTGGATGCGGCGTGGACCACGCTTTCCCGCAGCTAGCGGATTGGATCAGGCTGTGGCCAATGTTTCCTGCGGGCCGCATGTTGGGTGCGGCTGGTATCGATCTTTCCCGCGAGTAGCTCATGCGACGTGGCGTGCGCTTCTCCCTGCCGTGGTTAGCGGGCGGGATCCGGTTCAGACCGGTTCGGTATCGAGCGCGTAGCCGGCGGTGCGCACGGTGCGCACCACGTCCAGTTCGCCATCGGCGTTGATCGACTTGCGCAGCCGCCGGATGTGAACGTCAACCGTGCGCGGCTCCACATGGATGTCCGGACCCCACACCGCATCGAGCAGCTCCTCGCGCGAGAATACCCGCATCGGATGCTGCATGAGGAACTCCAGCAGGCGGAATTCGGTGGGCCCGAGGTGCACGCGGCGGCCGCCGCGCATGACGCGATGCGACGCCAGGTCCATTTCGATATCGTGAAAGGCGAGCTGCCCCTTCGCCGGCACCGCGGCCGAGCGGCGCAGCAGCGCACGCATCCGCGCCAGCAGCGAGTCGATGCTGAACGGCTTGGTGATGTAGTCGTCCGCGCCGGTGTTCAGCGCGCGGACCGCGTCCTGGTCCTCGGTGCGGGCGGTGACCATGATCACCGGCAGATCGCGCGTGGCGGGGCGGCGGCGGATCTGCCGGCAGACCTCGATGCCGGACACCACGGGCAACATCCAATCCAGCAACACCAGGTCCGGCGGCGTCTCGGCGATCCGGGTCAGAGCCTCCTGCCCATCCGTTGCCTCCTCGACGCGGAAGCCCTGCTTTTCTAAATTGTAGCGCAGCATCGTCACCAGCGGAGCCTCGTCCTCCACCACCAGCACGAGTGGCTTGGCCAGGCTGGACACGGCATCGAGCATTCCGGTTCCCCTTCGTTTGGTGCTTACTCCTTCGGCCGCACCACGGCATAGGCGGCGCTGTTGCCCTTCGGCCGTGCATCCGGCAGCACGTCACCCTTCACCGCGTAGTAGACCATTTCCGCGATATTGGTCTCATGATCGCCGATTCGCTCCAGATTCTTGGCAATGAACAGGAGATGCGTGCACGGCGTGATGTTGCGCGGATCCTCCATCATGTAGGTGATCAGCTCGCGAAACACCGTGTTGTACAGATCGTCGATCACCTGGTCCGAGCGCCAGACCTGGATCGCCTTGTCGGCGTCGTTCTCGCTCACCGCGTCGATGATCTGCTTCAGGTTGCCCTGCACAAGCTGCGCCATGTGCCCCAGCCCCGACAGGCTCAGCGGCAACTGGAACTGGCTCAGCACGATGCTGCGCTTCGCCACGTTCGCCGCATAATCGCCCATGCGTTCCAGATCGCCGGTGATCTTCAGCGCCGCGACGATGTTGCGCAAATCGGCCGCAACCGGCTGGCGCAATGCCAGCAGGCGGATGACGAACTGCTCCACCTCGTGCTCGATGCGATCGACCTTGGGGTCGGTCTCCACCACCCGCGCAGCGATATCGCTGTCGCGTTCCAGTATCGCCGACGCGGCGTCAGCCACCTGGCTTTCGACAATGCCGCCCATCTCGGTGATCAGGCTGCCAAGACGTTTCAGCTCCACATCGTAGCGCTTGACCACGTGCTCCGGGGCCTCGGACATTGCGTATGCTCCTTGGC
>DATJNA010000064.1:0-12619 GCA_035508435.1 Acetobacteraceae bacterium
TCGGGCCACCTCATATGAATCGATCACCGCATTATAATTTCCCCACCATAGGCCTCCGGCAGCAGCGGCCTGGCGGGCCTCCTTGACACGTTTCACGCGCTTGTCCTCAAGCTCCCGTAGCTGCAGCCTTAACCGTGTATACGCGGCTGCCCGCGCCGCTTTCGCTCGTTCCGTCACCTCCTGGAGGCGTTTGCGAGTGGCTGCAATACAGCTGTCTAAGTCTGGCGTGGTTGTCCTACGGCGAGCCTTGCTGCGCGTCGCGGAGCGCTGGTCAATTAGCTGCCGTAGGTCCTGTAGAACTTCGACACGCTCTGCCTGGATCAGCTCCAAATTTGCCTCGCTGGCCACAATCTCGCGCACGCCGACGCGATATTCCCGCTCAATCTCGACCAGCCGATTCCATAGATCAACCTGCCGTTGCATCGCGGCCTCGATGTCGTCGCCCCAATCGAGTGGTGGCTGGAGACCATAGCGGTACGCAATGATCTCAACGTCCATCGCGTCGCTCAATGCCGTTCTGTGGCAGGCCTCGCATCATCGGCAGCGACGCTACGACATCTCCGACACCTCGCAGCGTTCTCAAATCAGACAGCACTGACCCGAGTCCGACATGGTCGCTCAATCGCGCCGTTCAGCCTTGGATTGCACGGTGATGCCGCAGTCAGGTCGACCAAGAAAGTTTCTCCAGCACCACGCCGAGGATTGGCGCCCCTTCCTGACGCACCCCAACGGAATACGTTGCCGTGGATCGGATCGGTCGCCACACCAACACCAAGAGACTTATATTGGCACCGGGCCACCGCGGTAGTCTATTGCAAAGAATGTCGAGTCGAACGGCAAAAACTGCGAGCTATCCGTCTGGTTGGGTAGGCCTGCGATCTTCAAGCTGCCTATGTTGCAGGAAAGGAGTTGCGTGACCATGCGCGCAGAATTAATAATACAGAGTGGATAGCTTGGGCTTGGGGAAGAGGCAGGGAATGCATAGCAGAATGTGTAAGTCACTTGCACTTTTTGCCGTGATCAATCAATTTCCAAGGAACGACCGCGGCCTCAGCTCACCCCAGAAGATGAGCCGCAGTTGCGTCACGGATGGAGAATGGTACGCATCACCCTGCTCATCGATTGGGGTAATCCGTGATGGCGAAACGAAACTGTGAAACGTCCACTGCGCACCATCTCTTCACGACGCATAGCTTCCACTCTCTGCGTGGTCAGCTCATGCTGATTCCGACGGCATTGCTGATCCTGGGGCTTATCACCACCATCAGTGTCGTTCTTGTTGAAGCCAAGGGCCGAATCGCAGCCGAGATAACATCCGCCATGGAACTCGGCCACGATTTGGCGGCAAGCACGTTACGCAATGTGGCCGATGCGAGCACCCCAGCCAACGCATTCGAGCAGTTGGAACGGAACCTCCCTCGCGTGAGGCATGTACAGTTCGAACTTGTTGCCTCCGATGGCAGGTTGATTCGAGATATTAGTTTGCAAGGCGGATTGGCACAGCCCGATGCGCGCCCGTGGATCGCACGACTTTTGGCGCCTGCCTCGGTCGAGCAGACCTTTCCGGTTGTCGTCCATGGAGCGGAAGTGGGACACCTGCGGATACTTTCGGATTCTGCAAACGAGATTGCAGAAATTGTCGGTGAGGTGAAGCTATTCGCGGCTGCACTATCAGCACTTGGCCTTCTGCTGATCGGTGGCCTCTTATGGACGGTGCGTCGAGCGCTCCGCCCGGTTCAGGCTTTGGCCGATGGGTTCGACCGCCTGGAGTGTGGAGACTATCGGCCGATCGCACCGATTACGGTGCTTGAGCTGCAGCGGATCGCCCATCAGTTCAATCATCTCGCGCAGTCGCTCCAGCAGGCGGCCTTGGACAACCACTTTCTGATCGACAAGCTGCTCTCATTGCAGGAGGAAGAAAGGAAAACGCTAGCCGCGGACCTTCATGATGAATTCGGTCCAATGCTGTTTGGAGTTCGTGCCGACGCGGCCACGATTTTGAAGTCCGTATCGAGTGGGACGGAGGTTCATGCGCGGGCGCAATCCATCAACGCATTGGCTGACGGGATGCAAAAGGCGAACTACCGAATACTCGATCGCCTTCGACCGCTGGTATTGGAGCAGATGGGCCTCTGCCAAGCTTTGCGACATCAGGTGAATTCCTGGAGGGCAACATATCCGCACATCACGTGGTCATTGGATATTTCCCCGGCCTTCACTGATCCGGCGGAGATGGCAAGCCTCACGCTCTATCGAGCCGCGCAAGAGAGCGCGATCAACGCTGTTCGACACGCGCACGCATCTCTCGTGGCGATTCGGCTCGAGCGTCACTCGGTCTGCCCGTTGGCAGGCGCGATTGCCATATCGTCAGTTCGGAGAGTCATCCTATCGGTCCAGGACGACGGAAGAGGCCTTCCCGATGGCTTCCGCCGCGGATTCGGGTTGCTTGGCTTGAACGAGCGTGTTCGCCAGCTCGGCGGTTCATTGGAGATCCGCGAATTGCACCCGGGGGTAGCGATCGAGGTGACCATTCCGGAGGAAGAGCAATAGGCACACTGGAGCCAACAAATGCGTATTCTGCTGATCGAAGACCATCCCATAGTAAGGACGGCATGCAGCCGCCTGCTTCAGGCGCACGGCACGGCTGAGGTGGCGGAAGCAGCTACCGCGGCGGATGGTTTACGTATCGCCGCTGACTACCTGCCCGATATCATCGTCCTTGACTTGAAGCTGCCAGATGGAAACGGCCTGGACTTGCTTTCGACCCTGATGTCGCGCCGGCCTTGCCCGGAGGTCATCGTGTTTAGCATGTACGATGATCCGGCATTCGCGGCACGGTCGCTGGAGGCGGGCGCCAAGGGGTATATGACCAAGAGCGACGATCCGGGCACACTTTTGCAGGCGATCGAAAAGGTCGTTTCTGGAGGCATATTTCTGACTCCGTCGATGGCGGAGAAGCTGGCCATTATGGCGGTTTGTCGGGCGGACGACCCTGTCCTGGATTTATCCAGTCGCGAGCGTGAGGTGCTCTGTCTGTTGAGTCAGGGAAAGACTCTTACAGAGATCGCGACTGAGATCGATGTCGCATATCGAACTGCTGCCCACATCACGGCTCAAATAAAATCCAAGATGCGTATCGAGAGTACTGCCAGCTTAATAAAATGGGCTGTAGAGCATCCGCAGGTCATCATGCAGCCGGGAGTCAGGGCACGTGGTGAACGCAGACCGAGTGTGACGTGATCCAGGATCGGAGCTTGCGTGCCGCGCTGCTTTGTCGTACGATTCTGTGAGCTGCGCAAAAGCAATATCAAGGGAGGAACGGCTAATGCATCGCGTTCGTCGACGTGAGTTTCTGCAGCTTTCGGGATCGGGAGCGGCGGCGGCAGGTATTGGTGGGATTGCAACGATCCTGGCGACCGGACGCGCGCCCGCCTTCGCGCAACAGAGAACCCTGCATTGGGTCCGCTGGTCAGACTTCGTGCCGTCATCCGATGCATTGCTCAAGGATCAGATTACCAAGGAGTGCCAGAAAGCGCTCGGGATAGATCTGCGGCTCGAGACGATCAACGCAAACGACATCCAGGCACGCGTCACGTCGGCGATCCAGTCCGGCAACGGACCTGACATTATCCTGGGTCTGAACAACTGGCCACAGCTTTACACCGCCAGCCTCGCCGACATGACCGACGTGGCGGAAGGAATTGGCCAGGAGCAGGGCGGGTATTATCCGATCTCGAAGCAGGTCGCCATGGCCGGCAACAAGTGGATCGGGGTGCCTTGGGCAATCGGCGGCGGTCTCGTCGCCTATCGCAAGTCGTGGTTTGAAGCCATCGGTTACCCCGAATTTCCGGATACCTGGGAAAAACTGCAGGATGCCGGAAAGAAGCTCAAAGCTAAAGGAACGCCGGTTGGTCAGGCGCTCAGCCATTCCTTCGGCGATCCGCCGGGGTTCTGGTATCCTTGGTTGTGGTCGTTCGGCGGCAAGGAAGTGGAGGCAGACGGCAAGACGGTCGCGTTGAACAGCAAGGAGACGCTGGAATCCGTCAAGGCGGCCGTGCCGTTCTGGAACGAGGCCTGTGATCCGGGCGGCCTGTCGTGGGACGACTCAAGCAACAACCGCGCGTTCCTGGCGGGCACGATTTGCTGCACCAACAATGGCGCCTCGATCTACATTGAGGCGAAGCGCAAGCCTGACACTTACCAAACCGAGAACGGCACGCCGATGTACAAGGACATCCGGCATGCGCCACTGCCCCGAGGTCCCGGGGGGCAGTACAATTTGCCGGGTCCGTTTACTGACATGGTCATGGCCTATTCCAAGAATCAGGCAGCGGCGAAGGAATTCCTGAAATGGATCCACTCGAAGGCCGTATTCGAGCAGTGGTTCACCTCGCAGCAGGGATACACCGACGGCGCGACGAAATATTGGGAGGGGGACAAGGTCTGGTCGGCGGATCCGGTACTGGCGCCGTTCAAGAACGTGCCGGCGCAAGGGCGGCTTACCGGTTACGCCGGGCGGCCGGATCGCCAGGCAGCCGAGGTCCAAACAAAGTACATCATCATTGACATGTACGCCAAGGCCGTCCAGGGCATGAAAGCAGAAGACGCGGTCAACTGGGCAACAGGCGAGTTGAAGTCGATCTATGGTGCCTGACCAAGCGTTGGGCGCTCGCCGTCGCGCCTGCGGCTAACGGCAGGCGCGGCGCAGGTGCCACGGAACCCGACTGAGGAAACGCCGGCATGTCCCAGGTTTCGACTTTTGCCGCCACTGATACCTATACTCCCAGGTGGCGTCGCGGGGCAATCACCAGGATGCTGGAAGACCAGCGCTGGTTCGGACTCCTGCTGCTCACGCCGACGCTGGTCTTGCTCGGCGTATTTACGGCGTATCCCTTTGTCAAAGGGATTGAACTGGCGGTGACCAACACAAGGGTCGGGGTTCCCGGCCACTTCGTCGGACTGGAGAATTTTGTCGCGCTCTGGCACGATGATATTTTCCGCATGGCCGTATGGAATACCTGCCTCTACACCGTGGTCGCGACCACTGTGAAGCTTGTGCTGGGGCTATGGCTTGCACTGCTGCTCAATCGCAACTTCCGTGGCAAAGCAATGATGCGTGCCGCCATCCTGTTGCCGTTCATCATCCCCACTGTACTATCCACGTTTGCCTGGAAATGGATGTTCGATCCAACCTTCAGCGTGCTCAATTACGTGCTGCTGCACCTGCACCTGATCACGATTGCCGACCGGATCAACTGGCTCGGGGTGCCTTGGCTGGCGATGACCTCCGTGATCATCGTCAACGTCTGGCGTGGAGTGCCGTTTTTCGCCATCAGCCTGCTGGCCGGGCTGCAAACAATCAACCCCGAACTGCAGGAAGCGGCGGCCATCGATGGCGCCCAGGCTTGGCAACGCTTTCGCCACATCACCTGGCCGCTTTTGTTGCCGGTGACCATGGTGATCATGCTGTTTTCCGTCATCCAGACCTTCGCCGACTTCCAGATTGTTTTCGTACTAACCGGCGGCGGTCCGGCGAACACGACCCAACTTTTCGCCACCTATGCCTATCAGATCGGCATCGGCACCGGATTGCTGAGCCAGGGTGCAGCAATCTCACTGGCAATCTTCCCAATCCTGTTGCTCGTTGTGATCGTGCAGCTCGTGTATATCCGCAAAGTAGAAAATGCCTAGGAGCAACCACGCCATGATGGTGCAGCGATGATCATCGAGGGCGCACGCTGGCGGCGGTCAGTTTTCTTCCACATACCGCTGACTGCATTCGTGATCTTCCTCCTGTTTCCATTCTATTGGATGCTGGTAACGTCGATACGCCCGGATCGCGAGCTTTACAAGCCGTGGAGCTCGCCCCTCTATCAGCCATTCTGGACGCTGCATCCGACGTTCGAGCACATCCACGACCTGCTGACTCAGACGTTGTTCTCGACCTGGATGCTGAACACCATGATCATCTCGATCGCCGCAACGGCGATCTCGCTGTTCTGCGGGCTGCTTGCCGGGTACGCATTATCCCGTCTGAAATTTCCATTCGCCGGCAGCATCGGCACTGGCATCTTTGTCACTTACCTCGTGCCGCAGACTCTGCTGTTCATTCCGCTGTCCAACATCATTCGCAACTTCCACATCGGCGACACGCCATGGGCGCTGATCCTGACCTATCCGACCTTCCTGGTGCCATTCTGCACCTGGCTGCTGATGGGATATTTCAAGTCGATCCCAAAAGAGCTTGAGGAATGCGCCCGCATCGACGGCGCCACGCGATGGAAGGCTATGCTGTACATCGTCTTCCCGGTTGCGTTGCCGGGGATTCTGTCCGCCGGGATCTTTGCCTTCACGCTGTCCTGGAATGAGTTCATCTATGCCCTGGTGTTTCTATCCTCTCCCGCGGAGAAGACAGTCTCTGTCGGCGTCACCTCCGATCTAGTGCGCGGCGATGTGTTCTACTGGGGGCAATTGATGGCCGGTGCCCTGCTGGGGTCGATTCCCGTTGCTATCGTCTACTCATTCTTCGTCGAGCATTATGTCTCGGGAATTACCGGATCAGTCAAGGGATAACGGACTTGCTCCGGTCGTCCGGCGGAGCATTAGCAGATGGCTTAGCACCCAGCGTGCGGTCGCGAACGTGTTGATCGGCATTGTTAATTTGCCGTGGACGTCGGTTTGAGCGCTGTCCAACACATCGTGGGGCAGTCTGCCGATGTTGCGCAGAGCTGTGCAGTGATTTTGATGCTCAGTGTCCGCGTAATTTTCAGCGGCGCCGCCTCACACGCACGTTCGGATGCGCGTCACATCGGCAGCGAAAACTTCGATGTCGGCGGCCGCAGTCCATAGCGGACCGAGGCGCCCGGTGATGCCGGACGGGCGCCAGTGCTGAGTGCGGCGGCTGCTTTGCGCTCCCATTACGGACGGCGCTTTGGAAGCGTCGGGTCATCGCCAGCTTGGTGGAGACATCGCTGGAGAGGTGCACATTGTCGGTCTTCGACGCCTCGGTCGATGGTTTCGATAAGGCGGCGTTGCCAAGCCGCAGGGTGTTGATTTCAATCGCATGATTTTCCGCTTTCAGCGCCTGGCAATGGGTGGCGGCGCTACAGCGGGTTCGCCTCGACCTCCAGCCGGTCGTAGCCACGGATGCGGTACAGCGCAGCGGCAACGATCCAGGCCAGCACGAACACCGCGATGATCAGGTAACCCAGCGTGCCGAAATTATCGTTCAGCGGTCCAATCGCATCCCAGAACGGTCCCTTGAGCTGCCACTGGTCGCCGACAAGTCCCAGCGCTTCGATGCCGCCGATCAGCAAGGCGACCAGCACGGAAACGAAGGTGATCGTCATGTTGTAATACAGCTTGCGGATCGGCCGCACGAACGCCCAGCCATAGGCGCCCAGCATCAGGATGCTGTCGGTGGTGTCGATCAGCGACATGCCGGCGGTGAACAACACGGGGAAGACCAGGATCGACCAGATCGGCAGGCCCTGCTACGCCTGTGCGGCGGAGATGCCCAGCAATCTGACCTCGGTCGCGGTGTCGAAGCCGGGACCGAACAGGAAGCCCAACGGGTACATCTGTCAGCTTCGGCGAATCATGCGGAACATAGGCCGGAACAAGCGTGCCAGCAGACCGCGTCCGGCCCTCCAAGCCCGCGGCCGACCACTATCGCGCGCGATCCGGCTCCATGTAAGGTCGCTACCACCCGTCATGCGCCGCACGGCGAAGGCTCTGCTCGTTATATGACCGCCCTGCCTCGCGCCGGTCCGTCACGAAGAAAACCGCGACGTGACGCAATCGAGCGTCAGAGATGTACCCAGCCTTGGGAGGGTTGGCTCGGTTCGATGTGCGGGCAGGTCATGACCGAGGCCGCGCTGGGAGCAAGTGATACAGCAACAGGTGGGGCCCGCTTCAGACGAAGAAATCGAGGAACCGCTGCAACAAAATATCGGGGATTTCCTCAGCAATGTAGTGGCCGCAGTTGAAACCTTCAGAGTACTCGATGTTGCTGGCGAACCGCCCCCATATTTCAAGGAATTCACGTGCGCGCTCTGGTGAATGGCCGCGTGCGCCCCAGACGATCATCGCCGGCATGTCGATCTTGCGATCGCGGTCGGCGGTATCGATCACGAAATCGCTGGTTGCGGTCGCTCGGTAGTCGCGACAGGAACCGGAGATCGTTTTCAACGTGTAGCAGCGCATATATTCCTCCATCGCCGCCGGGTCGAAGAACGCAATGCCCGTGCCGCCGCGGATGGTCATGCGGGATTTCAGGAAGAATTCCGCCGGCACGGCGCTGATCATGCGCTCGGGGAACGGTTCGGGCTGTGCCATGAATGCCCAGTGCCACGTGCCGATCACCCAGTTCTTCGTCGTGTTGGTCCAGACATGATAATTCGGGATCACGTCCATCAGGCAGACTTTGATGACGCGGTCGGGGTGATCCAGGCACAGCCGATGCGCGACCCGGCCGCCACGATCGACGCCGGCGACGAAGAAACGCTTGTGGCCAAGCTGCTCCATGACCTCGACCACGTCCTGTGCCATGGCGCGGAAGCTGTAATTGACATTGTCGGGCCCTGCCTCCGGCAAAGAACTGTCGCCGTAACCGCGCAGATCCGGCAGGATGACGTGGTAGCGCTGGGCCAAGGGCGCGGCGATGCAGTGCCAGGCAACGTGGTTCTGAGGATTGCCGTGCAGCAGCAGCAGTGGCGGTCCCGACCCGCCATGGCGTAATCGGATGACCGCGCCGCTGGTGACCATGTTCATGTGCGTGAATCCTGGGAACCAGGACGCAACCTTGGCGGAGCCCCAGACGTTCGGAGCCTTTTCGTAATCAGGCAGATCGGCATTCATCGGCGCACTCACGGCAATATCTGATTGAGACCCGATGATGCTGCACACGATGTGTCCGGGCAATACACCCGGGGCTGGCATTAAGGTGAGCGGGACCGCACGCCGTGGCCGTGGCGCAAGCCCCTGTGCCGTCATTGCGACGTTGCGATGTTGTCCTGTGTTCTGGTCCGTCCGGGCGCCAGGCCCGGCTATGGCGACGGACCGTGCGGGCGCGATCATCACCGCCTGATGCGTTTATCCCATCGTGTGCCCGGCAACGCCTACGGCCTCTGCCTGAAGGCCGGCTCGGCAAGGGCGATGGAACTGGACATAGCGTCGGTTGTCAGATAAACAACGCTAAGTGAGAACTTTCCGAGAACATGCACATCAGGCGGCTTGGCGGACGCGGCCCAGATTGAGAGGGCGCCTGTTGGTGGCGGCTGCCGCGGCGTTCTCCCACAGGTAGTCCCCCGAGAGGCCAATGTGCTCCCAAGTCAGCGGCGTGGTGTGCGCCAGCAGCGCGTCGGCGATGTTCTCGCGAGCGCGCAGGTGGGCGACGGCATCGGCGATGTAGGTGGAATTCCAGTAGACGATGGCGGCGATGACGAGGTTGAGCCCGGAAGCACGGCATTGTTGCGCTTCCAGGTCGCGGTCGGCGATCCGCCCCTGATTGAAGGTGCAGATTTCCTGCGCGAGGAAGTGCCGTTGTTCACTCTTGTTCAGCCCGGCATGGCAGCGCTGCCGCAGCTCGGGGCTTTCCAGCCAATCGAGTGTAAAAAGGGTGCGTTCAATCCGTCCGAGTTCCTGCAATGCCAGGTCGAGTTGGTTTTGTCGCCGATACGCTGCGAGCTTTCTCAGCATGACAGATGGCGCGACGGTTCCGGCGTAGAGCGAGGCAGCCAGGCGCACCGCCTCAGACCAATGGTCGTGTACGGCATCAACTTTGATGCGGCGTCCCATCAATGGCTGAAAGTCGGGATAACGACTGGCCGGTTCGATGCATGCCAGCTTGCGGTCGGGCAGGTCGCGTAGCCGGGGACAGAAGCGAACGCCGACCATGGGGCAAAGGATGAATATATGATCGGAGGCGCCGCCGGTATCGGTGTAGTGTGTGCCGATGGGCAGATTGGCGGCGTGGTGCAGCAGGCCGTCGAGCACATACGGCGCTTCGTGATTCGTCGCCGACATTACGATGCTGCTGTAGGAGCCGTGCTGGTCAGTCAGATGAGTATAAAAGCTGACGCCCGGATCCCGGCCGTAGCGGGCGTTGATGTCGCCAGCGGCGTCTCCCCGCTTGGCAGAACGGAAGAACTGTCCGTCGGACGATGAGGTGGTGCCATCACCCCAGACAGTGGCGATCGGCAGTCGATGGTGTGCATCGATGATTTTGGCGAGTGCTGCCTTGTAGGTCTCGGGACGGACATAGGCATCCGCAATCCAGATCAGTTGATCGCGGGTGACGCCATGGCTAGCCGCCGCCATGCGCGTCAGGCCGAGATTGGTGGCATCTGCAAGGATCGCAGCCAGCAGCGCACTTTCGTTGTCGCAGCGCTCTCCGGTGCGCAAGTTGGTAAAGGCGGCGGTGAATCCGGTGGCGCGAGCCACTTCATGCAGCACCTCGGTGATCCGGACGGACGGCAGCATGGCGTCGATACGCGTGGCCAGGGTCTCGGCCTCCGGCGGCGTTGCCGCTTTGATGGATGCGACGTGCAACCGCCCGTCGCGCAGCGCGACGCCTTCGAGTTGACCGTGACGGAGCAGACGCGCGAAGCCTTTCAGCCGCTTGTCGAGCTCAGCGCCGCGCTTGGCGAGCCACTCCTCGGCAGTCATGGGCAACCCCAGCCTCGTCGCGACCCCGGCAACATCGGCTTGGGGGAGCAAGTAGCTATCGAACCGGCGGTAGTTCCCCGATTGCTCGACCCAGATGTCGCCGGAACGCAATTTGTCGCGCAGGGTGGCGAACACCGCGGTCTCATACAATCGGCGACCCGGCTTGCCTTCTTCAGTCACCAACCGCCTCCACTCCTTGCGGAACGGCATCGGAGCATCCTCCGGCACGTCGCGCTTGCCCGAGCGATTGAGGTCTTGCAGCAGCTTGATCGCAGAGAGCGTTGGGTCGTGGCTGCGTGCCGCCTTGAATTCCAGCGCCTCGAGCAGCTCCGGCGCGAACTTGCGCAAGGTGCGGTAGCGATCGGCCGCGCCAAGCAGCGGATCTTCTTCGGCAAGATCGGCCAGCGTCCGTACTTCGCCTCGCACCCGCAACAGCTTGGCCCATCCAACGCGCTCGTTCACAACAGCAAAGCCGTCCCGCTGGGCCTTCTGTGCCGCTTCCAAAGCCTCGATCGTGCCATCGAACAGCCGCATCAGGCGACCCACGTCCCCCGTGCTCGCGACATATCGTCGCTCCTTGGCTTTCCGCGCCCGAGCGAACAAGCTGCCGATCAGCTTGTCGGCCATGTCGAGAAGCGAATCCGTCAGCCGGACTTCAAGATCGATGACAGCCGCTGCCAGGATCGCTCGACGCCGGTGCACGGCATATCGCCCCAATTGGTGTGCGTCCGAAATCCGCCCTTCGCGAATGAATTGCTGGAACCGGTCATCGTGGATTCGTGCCGCCGCCTGTGCCGACAGCCCGATCTCGCGCACGAACCGCAGGCGCTCAATCAACTCGCCGACGTGATCCGCCTTCGGAGACCTTGGCGCGTTTCTCAGCCAGGCGAGCGGGGTTGCCTTCAGAGACGCGTCAATGACCAGCAGCTTTTCCAGCATTGCCAACTGCGCATCGGAAACATCTGCGAGCAAAGCTTCAGCGGCACGCTTGCGCGCCCGCGCCCGGCCGGCGATCGCCGCACGCTCGATCACTGCCGGCGCCGGCAAGATCACTTTTTCCGCGCGCAGTGCCAAAATCAGCCCGGAGACGATCGGCTGCCCCCGGTCCGTTCCCCAGGCAGCCTGTGCCGCGGCTTCGATCATGAACGGCAGATCGGCAACACTCGCTGCTCGCAGGCCGAATGCCGTCGCCAGAATGCGGGCGTGATCGGTCATGGTCTGTGTCCGGCCGGCATACTCGCCGAATGCCGCCACCGGGATCTCCAGACGCGTCGAGAGCCACGCGACCAGTGGATCGACAGGCTCCTCCATGTGCGCGAGTGCGATACCGGGATGTCGCAACAGCGCAAGCTGCACGGCGAAGCCCAAGCGGTTTGCGTTCCCGCGCCGCTCGCCCAGGCCGGCGCCATCAAGGTGTTTACCGATGTCCGCTCCGGCCGAACGATGGAGCAGCGGCCTGGCCTTGATGCTTTGCTCGCGTATGCCCGCGATGGCGACACGGTCGCGGTCGTTCGCCTCGATCGCCTGGGCCGTTCACTCGCCGAATTGCTCGCGACAGTGGCGTCGCTCAAAGAGCGCGGCATCGGCCTGGTCAGCCTGGAAGAGAAGATCGACACCAACTCGGCCGCCGGCGAGCTGGTATTCCATGTGTTCGGCGCTATCGCCCATTTCGAGCGGCGCCTGATCGCCGAACGAACCAAAGATGGTATTGCTGCGGCGCGTGCCCGCGGTAAACGCCCCGGGCGCCAGCCCCTCGACGCCGACAAGATCGCTGCCGCCCTCAAGCTGGTGGATGCAGGCCTGTCACCAACTGCCGCCGCCAAGCAGGTCGGACTGGGACGTTCCACTGTCTATCGCGAGGTCAACCGGGCCGGCACCGAACGGCTTCCGCAGCCAGCCTGATCCCACGTTCATGGAAAGTTCTCCCTTAGCGTTGTTTATCTGACAACCG
>DATJNA010000065.1:0-25963 GCA_035508435.1 Acetobacteraceae bacterium
CGCCGCTCGTGCAGCGGCGGAGGCGGAGCTTGGCCGCGACCCGGTGCGGCCGGGGTTGATTGCAATTCCGCCACGAACATCCCGTCTGCTACCGGAACATATGCGGCGAAGCTACTCGCCAGTATGAGAAATCCGGGCTAAGCGTCCATCTTCAGCGCTGCCAGGAAGGCGGATTGCGGAATCTCCACCTTGCCGAACTGGCGCATGCGCTTCTTGCCCTCCTTCTGCTTCTCCAGCAGTTTGCGCTTGCGCGTCACGTCGCCGCCGTAGCATTTCGCCGTTACGTCCTTCGACAGCGCGCTGATCGTTTCGCGTGCGATCACCCGACCGCCGATCGCCGCCTGCACCGCGATCTTGAACAACTGGCGGGGAATCAGATCCTTCAGCTTGCCGCAGATCGCCCGCCCGCGTTGCTCGGCGACGCTGCGGTGGGCGATGAAGGACAGTGCATCGACGGCATCGCCGTTCACCAGGATGGAAATCCGCACCAGGTCGCCTTCCGCATAGCCATCCATCTGGTAGTCGAAGCTGGCATAGCCGCGCGAGACCGATTTCAGCCGGTCGTAGAAGTCGAACACCACCTCGTTCAGCGGCAGCCGGTACACCACCATCGCACGGTTGCCGACGTAGGTCAGATCGACCTGCACGCCGCGCCGTTCCGTGCACAGCGACAGTACGTTCCCAAGATAGTCGTCGGGCACCATGATGGTGGCGCGGATCCACGGCTCCTCGATGTGGTCGATGTGCACCGGGTCCGGCATGTCCACCGGGTTGTGCAGCTCCAATACCTCGCCGTCGTTTCGATGGATGTGGTACACGACGCTCGGCGCGGTCGCGATCAGGTCCAGGTCGAACTCGCGGGTCAGCCGTTCCTGGATGATCTCCAGGTGCAGCAGCCCCAGGAAGCCGCAGCGGAAGCCGAAGCCAAGCGCCGCAGACGTCTCCGGATCGTAATGGAAGCTGGCGTCGTTCAGCCGCAGCTTGGCCAACGACTCGCGCAGCTTCTCGAAATCGTCGGCGTCGACTGGATACAGGCCGCACCACACCACCGGGATCGACGGCTTGAACCCTGGCAGCGGCTGGGCCGCGGGATTGCGATCCTCGGTGATCGTGTCGCCGATAGAGCAATCGGCCACCGTCTTGATCGAGGCGGTGATGTAGCCGATCTCGCCCGGCCCCAGATCGTCCGACGGCACCATCTTTGGCGAGAACACGCCGACTTGCTCCACGCTATGCACCGCGCCGGTGGACATCATGCGGATTCTTTGCCCCCGCTTCAGGCGGCCGTCTCTCACCCTCACCAGGATCACCACGCCAAGATACTGGTCGTACCAGCTATCCACCAGCAGCGCCTTCAGCGGCGCGGCGGCGTCGCCCTTGGGCGGCGGCAGGCGGTGCACCAGCGCCTCCAGCACCTGGTCGATGTTCAGCCCGGTCTTGGCGCTGATCTCGATCGCGTCGGAGGCGTCCAGCCCGATCACGTCCTCGATCTGCTGCTTCACCCGTTCCGGTTCGGCGGCCGGCAGGTCGATCTTGTTCAGGACCGGAACGATTTCATGGTTGGCGTCGATCGCCTGGTAGACGTTGGCCAGCGTCTGCGCCTCGACGCCCTGGGAGGCGTCCACCACGAGGAGGGAACCCTCGCAGGCGGCGAGGCTGCGGCTGACCTCGTAGGCGAAGTCCACGTGGCCGGGCGTGTCCATCAGGTTCAGCTCGTAGACCTGGCCGTTCTTCGCCTGGTAGGTCAGGCGGACGGTCTGCGCCTTGATCGTGATGCCGCGCTCGCGCTCCAGCTCCATCGAGTCGAGGACCTGGTCGGTCATCTCGCGCTCGGTGAGGGCGCCGGTGGTCTGGATCAGCCGGTCGGCCAGGGTGGATTTCCCGTGGTCGATATGGGCGATGATCGCGAAGTTGCGGATGTGGTCGATCGGTGTGTCGGTCATGGACCAGTCGTCGGTTGTCGGTCGCCAGTCGTCGGATTCAGGCAGTCGGGCAGCAGGCGCGGTGCGCCGATGGGGAGATAGTGGGTCCGGGGGGCGGTGTCATCCGGAGTCGGGGGCGGCGGTGCGGGACGGGGTGTCGCCGCAAGATTGAAATGACACCCCCGGGTGCGCGACGGGCTGTCTCGCCAGCGTCTCGTTGCCCGGTGGATGAGGTTCGGCCGCTGATGCCAATGGCCGGATGCGTGAGACGGCGGCTGCCTCTCATGGTGTATGGGGTCTTGGTTGCCGAATGACGTACGGCTCGCGGCTGATGGGCGCGGCGGGGACGAGGCTGTGCGGCATCCTGGTGCATGGGGTCTTGTTTGCGAAATTCGCGCGCCGCGGACGCGGGCCGGTCGGCGCGGCGGAAGAGCAGTACAGCCTTCTGGTGCATGGGGTTTGCTGCGGGATTTTCGCGCGGCGCCGGGCGGGGGTCGCCGGGTCGCCGGGGCGAGTAGCCCGGCGTTCTGGTGCATGGGGTCCTGGTTGCGTCATTTCGCGCGCCGTCGGGCAGGCTGAGCCGTGCGCCGAGCCGCGGCATGGCGTTCCGGTGCATGGGGTCCTGGTTGCGGGTTTTCGTGTGCTGCGGGGCCTCGTCCGCCGCGGAGCGGCGCGACAGCGCGTCGCTCTGGTGCATGAGGTTCTTGTTGCAAATTTCCGCCTGTCGCAGCGGCGCGGCGCATCGGCCGTCGCCGACGACGGCACGCGGTTATCGGGTGAGGATGGGGAAGGCTTAACGGTGTCGGCATCGGTTGCTTTCCTGTCGGCGATGTTCTCTGACTGTTCTTATTGGTGCGCGACCGGGTCGCCGCAAGGTGGCTGCTCCAGCCCCAGCCCAGGAGTGGCCCCTGAACCCACCGGCCTCGCCTGGCTCGGTGCGGAAGGTCGCCATCGGCAATGCGGGGCTTCATGAAAGCGATACCAAGGGTGGGGGTTCTGGCACCGTCCGAAACACTGCTCGCGGGCAAAGTGCGTTACGCCGAGGCGGTGGCAGGAAACCCTGCTACCAGCCGCCGCCCGTGGCAGACTTCCGCCATGGCCAACGTGGAAAAGCTCAGCGTCGCCCCGACCTCGGAGATGGTGACCGAACTGCGCGCCGCCGTGGCAAGCGGCGACTACGGCAGCGCCAGCGAGGTGGTGCGCGATGCGCCGCGCGACTGGCGTATGCGCCGGAAGATCGAGAGCCTGGAGATCGAGGAACCGCGCCGCCTGGTGCGCGAGGGCATCGATAGCGGACCTGGCCTGGAGGCTGACGCCGTGTTCGCCCGGCGGCATGCTCTGTTCGGCGGGCCGCCGGCCGTGTGATGGCATCGCGCCGGCTGCTGCTGTCGCCGCGCGCCGCGATGGATCTGGAGGCAATCGCCGAGTACATCGCCCGAGCCAACCCCGCCGCGAGCGGCACGTTTCGTCGCCGAGTTGGAGGCCAGGTGCCAGGCGGTCGCCGAGACGCCGGAACTTTACCCGGCGCGCGGCGATCTCGCTCCGGGCCTACGGATGGCGGTGGATGGGCGGTATCTGGTACTGTACCGCATCATGGGGGACGAGCACGCCGTGCGCGTCGAGCGTGCGGTGCATGCTTCTCGTCGTGTGGCGCGGCTGGTCTAGCGCGCGGGGCCGGCCGAAGTCTGGCGGTCAAACAGGATCGACATCGGCCGGCGCGGACTCCCGCAGGTTCTGCACAATGAATTCCAAGACCGCCGCGATCTGCTCCCGCGTGACGTCGAATTGCTCCATGACGTCCTCGATGCTCAGGTCTTCGAGGTTTTCGAGCACCGTCGCGACAGGAAGGCGGGTGTCGCGGTAGACCCACGCACCGCCGGCCTTGCCAGGGAGACTTTCCACCGCGGAGCAGCGGGACCAGTCGAGTTCGGCCATGACGAATCTCCCTGCAAGTATGATCCTGGCGCCGCGCGCTGACTACGATTAGACCACAGGCAGCGTTCGGTAAATGCACCAATTACCGCCGCCGCGGCCACCGGCTGGGAAATGATATTGATTGCTGGTGAAATATTCGCGCAGCAGAAGAGTATGGTGTTTGCTCCCGCGCTTCATTATGCTCTACGGCAGCAAAGGGGGAAATTGTGGCAGCGACCGATATAGCCGAGAAGCTACTGGCTCATATTCGCCAACGTGGGCCATCGAAGGCCAAGGAAATTGCCGATGCGCTTGGCGTTGATCGGGCGATCGTTAACAGCGCCCTATATGGTGAATTGCGCGGCAGGGTTCGGCAAGGCACGAGTTATGCTTGGTCACTTGTTGAGCACGAGCACCAACACCGAAACGGCGACAGCCCCAGTGCTAACGCGCGCTCGAAGCTTTTCGGTTACTATTTAGAATGCCTCTCACAAGATGATGACAGTGGGGTCCGAACGTTTGCAGACTCTCGATACGATTTGGATTATGTGGAATTGGAGCATTGGCCTCTTGAGGCGGCGAGAGCTTACCTGGAAACCCAACCAATCCGAAAACTGCTTGGCCGACAGCAGCGCGATACACGAAAAAAGGTCTTGTGGTTGGGGTACCCGGTTTCGCTGCGACGAGTTCACAGCCGTAAGGGTTGGGAAGGGACCTTCTTGGAGCCATTGCTGATTTGGCCACAGGATGCTGAGGCGGGGGAACTTGAATTCCTGCCACAACCGCAAATCAACACAAGGGCACTTGGGGCCTTGACTGCGTCCGAAAACGTTCTGGAAGATGCGGCAATGCTTGGCGATGACCTTGGCCTCGATGCCTCCGATCCACCACCGATCGATGAGTTGGTCACACGGCTGCGCGATCTTCGGCCCGAATGGGATTGGAAAGAGACGCTCGACCCCGCCAGCCTTCGCGCGGTAGGCTCGCTGCGTCAAATCGGTGACGGTGGTATCTATAATGCCGCCGTTGTCGTTATCGCGGATAAATCACCATTTACCGCCGGCTTGGAAAGAGAGCTTGCTGATCTCAGGCACGTGGAAGATACCGCGATTACAGCGTCAAGCCTGGCAGTCTTTCTTGGAGCAGCAGGATCGGAGAGTGCTGCGAAAGGGCCACTGCTCGAGCCCGCCCCGCTCAACGCGGAGCAACGAATCGCAGTCCAGCAGGCGCTCTCCGAACCGTTAACCGTAATCACCGGCCCTCCCGGTACCGGGAAATCCCAGGTAGTAACAGCGATTCTTGTCAATGCAGCGTGGCACGGCTTAAGAGTGTTGTTTGCGAGCAAGAATCATAAAGCGGTCGATGTCGTAATGGACCGCGTTAATGGGTTGTCCCCTCGGCCATTTTTGTTGCGCCTGGGAACCAGGACGCTTCAGCAGCAGTTGGCCCAGCACTTAACAACCATCCTGTCGGCGCGCCCAACGGAGACTGATCGCCGTACCTATGAGACGGTCGTGGAAAGGCTGAAGCAAGGCGGTGAGGAACTTGATCGGATTACCTGCCAAGTTAAACGCATTGCTGAACTTCGAAACAACGTCGATAGACTGGAAATCGCTGCCGAAGAGGCTCGGAACGTTCTCTCTGCGGCAGCATTCAGTGCCGCTGATCAGATGGCAATATCGGATGCTGGGGGCAAGGCCATTGAACTCCGAGAAGCGATCCAGAAGGCGAGCCGAGACAGAGCAGCGCCATTCGAGAAGTTGCTCTGGGCGATCCTGAAGAAATCGCGCCTTCGTTCTGTGACCATTGCGGCCGAACAATTCCGCGCGACCCTTGCCTCACTGGGATGCCAGGGCAGGCTCGATGGTGCCCCGGAACTGACGCTGCGCGAAGGCATGGCATTCCTTCAGACGGTGAGGCACGCATCACTGTATCAAACCGTACTCAAAACGTTGTCAGGCATGCCTGATCTTGGCACGTTGTCGATGGAAATAGCCGATTGCACCCGTGTTCTGGCAGAGTTGTCGGCAGAAGTTTGGAGTAGCTGGACAACACTACTGCCAGACCGATTGAACGAGCAGGACCGATCGGCTTTGGGCGACTACGCCGCAATATTGCGGATTGTCCCTATCCGGTTAGCGCAGGGAACACAACTTATGATAGTGAAACAGCTTGACTGTCGAAACGTGAACCGTCTATATTATCAGTATGATTACCTCAGAAGTATTAGTCGAGGCGCAGCACGCACTTGCCGCCGTACTTGGCGTCATGTTGGCTGGAATGCATCTCCGAGACACCCCGTTGGGGCAACTACACACGAAAACAGTCAGAGAATATGATGAAATTCGAGCGTGGTTCGGAAAAATCACTTTTCAAGACGCATCGACAATGCACTCTCTCATCCTGAATGACAGTGATTTCTCTATCAGGCGGAGCGTACTTGCGAGCGTGTGCCGTGGTTCTGTAATCAGTATTCACAGAGCCATAGAGCAACACACGACCTTTCAGCAGAAAGCGCCGATTCCTCCCGATCCTGCAAGCATTCAAGCAAATCTACCGTCGTATAGGTTCTTGTGGCTTGTTCGAAATGCGTTCAGCCATGATTTCACCCTGAAGATTGACAATCAGAACAATATCCCAAGGGTACTTCCGCTTTCTTGGCGTCATATTACGGTTGCGTCCGCTGATCTTGGGAAACCGGTTCCGTTCTCGATTCAAGAAATGCTATGGTTGATGGAGGACATCATCATAGAGCTTCAAGCGTTGGAAGACCAAGCTAACCCGACCCCATGATCATCTTACCGGCGACCAACTCCGCATACGTGATCGTCCCTCGGCTCACTGTCCGTCGCAGCAGGAAGCCGTCCAACTGACCAATGCGAGCACGGCGGTTGAAGCGATAGCTCCATTCCCGCAGATAGCGAGGCAAATGCTTCGTGCTGACGCCGTGATATGTGCCGTTCAACCACACCTTCACATTGCTGAACAGCTTATGCACGATGGGCATATTCACACCGGCATTCGCACCATCACCTTGCACGATGGGATAGTGCTTGTATTCGCCAAGATTCGTATAGCTCTTGAAGCCATCGCTGATGATTGTCGTGCCAGCCTTGATATTCGAGCGGATGAATCCGCCAATTGTCTCAGCCTTGGCGTTTGGCAGAACAGCGATACGTGCGCCGCTAGCGATGAAGCCCTGCTTGTTGATGCCTTTGTTCTTCGTCCCTGCCGTGCTGACTTTCTCGACAGCACACACGATCAGGGCCTTGTCGCTGTTCTGCGCCCGGCCTCGGTTGCCTTTCTGCTTCCTGCCGCCGTGGAACGCCTCATCGACCTCCACATAGTCATCCAGCAAGAAATCGGTGCTGCTCTCAGTCAGGGCATGACGGATTTTGTGGCACAGCAACCATGCCGTGTCGTACCGGATCGCAAGCTCTCGGCTGATATAGAGAGCGGACACGCCCCGCTTATCGTGGGCGATGAGGTATCCAGCAATGAACCACTTACGGAGCGGCGTGCGGGTCTTGTGGAACACCGTCCCGGCAGTGATGGAGTGCTGGTGGCCGCAACCCGCACACTCGAACAGACGAGGCCGAGACGCCAGATGGTATGCCTTCCGGCCTTGGCACTTGTCGCAAGAAAATCCTTCGGGCCACTTCAGGTCAGCAAGGGCGTTTATGCAGGCCGCTTCATCTGTATACTTGTCGCAGAAAGCAAGATAGCCAGACATCTGATAGCTCCATTAGTGGCGAGACTATCACGGAACTGGTATTTGTCTACTGACTGCAACGGGAACTCGGTATGCGATTATTGCAACCTATGCGTGCGGGGGTATGGCGTCCCTGCGCTAATCGGATAGGGACATTGCGGATTATTTCACAGACTGATGGCCAAAGCGCCCCGGTCGCGCGACAAGTCTGGCGCCGGTACTATGAACTCGTACCAAAGACAACGAAGGCACTACCGTGCTGGGCCGTGACATCGCTCTCGGTTCGTGGAAGGGTTCCATTCATGCCCGGAGAATTCGACCTGGTAGTAATCGATGAGGCCAGCCAATGTGATATCGCATCCGCGCTTCCGTTGCTGTTCCGTGCAAAGCGCGCTGTCATAATCGGCGATCCACAGCAGCTGCGACACATCAGCCGAATATCGGAGCAACGCGACCAGACCCTCATGGTCAAGTATGATTTGCTCGATAGCCCGGGAGCCAGCTGGAGCTACCGCGCAAATGGCTTGTATGATCTCGCAGCAGCCAAGGCAAAGTCCTCCGCGATCGTCGCCCTGCGTGATCACCACCGAAGCCATTCCGATATTATAGGATTTTCGAACTCCTTCTTTTACAATGGTCGCCTGAGGGTGGCAACGGACTATCGTCGCCTAAAGCGCCCCGAGGGATCGGCGGTCAGATGGATCAACGTCGCAGGCAACGTCGTGCGGCCTGCGACCGGAGGGGCAATCAACCAGACTGAGGCGGCTGCCGTATTGAATGAACTGCGAAGAATTGCTATTAAGCAACGGTTTATCGGAGAAATGGGTGTCGTAACGCCCTTCCGGGCTCAAGCCAATCTTATAGAGGAGCTGGCAGCGCGAGACGACGCTCTAGCCCCTGTCCTTGCCTCTCGCAATTTCATCTGCGAGACCGCCCATAAATTCCAAGGGGACGAACGCGATCTCATCTTGCTGTCGCCCGTCGTTTCACGCGGCACCCCCGCCGGCGCAATTTCCTTCCTGAAAAGCCAAGGTAACATTTTCAACGTGGGAATCACCAGAGCGCGGGGAGCGCTCGTGGTCGTCGGAGACGCCGCGGCATGCACTTCGAGCGGCGTCGATTACCTTAGTGCTTTTGCTCGGTACGTCGCGAATAACGAGGCAGTGGCAGTTCAAGGAATTGCGCCGAGATCCCCGGAGGCAGCAGGCCGCGGCTATCCGTCGGTCGCGCACCCGGAGCGAGTATCGGAGTGGGAACGGGTGTTCTATACTGCATTGGTAGATGCCGGCATACGCCCAATCCCTCAATTCGACGTTGACCAGTACAATCTTGATCTTGCGATCATCCGACCCAATGGCAGACGATTGGATATCGAAATTGACGGAGAGCGGTACCATCGCGATTGGAATGGTGAGCTACTCCGTAAGGATCAATTACGAAACCTCCGGCTTATCGAGATGGGATGGGACGTGCTTCGTTTGTGGGTCTATGAGGTACGCGACAGGTTGCCGGAATGTGTGGCCCGCGTGGCGTCTTGGATGGAGACCGCCGACGCGTTGCCTGATGTTACTGACACGGTACCGCACCCAATCGATACCTCTGCGGAAATGGGTCCTAGCGCTGCGGTATGAAAGGATTTCGTCCACGCGCACGAGCCTCGGGGCGACGCCGACGAACTGTAGAGATCCGCCGGCCATCTGGGCACACCTACGACCCGAGCGATCTGCTCACCGCTGCCGGATATGTTCGCCGAAGTAGAACCTCAGCAGCCAAGCGCGGGTCGCATTCCCCACCCCTTGCATGGCCGCCCTAAACCCCCCGACATTCCCGGACAGCCAACCCAGGAGGAAACCACCAATGCCCGACACCCCTACCTTCGGCCGCTACGCCGAACTCCCACTCTCCGCGATGACCCCGGAGCAACGCGACGCCTACAACGGCCTGATGGAGACGCGCGGCCGGCTGCCCGGGCCCAACAAGATCTACGTCCACAATCCGAAGCTGGCGAAAGTGATGGGCCCCCTGGGCGCCTACTTCCGCACCGGCTACTCGCTCAGCGAGCGCGAGCGCGAAATCGCCGTCATCGTCACCAACGGGTATTTCCACGCCGCCTACCCCACCAACGCGCACGAGCGCGCCGGCAAGGCCGCCGGCCTGCCCGACGACAAGGTCGAGGCCATGCTCTCCAACCTGCCCACCGCGTTCGACGACGAGCGCGAGCAAGTCGTCTACGAGATGGCGATCGCGCTGATCAATGCGCGCTGGGTCTCCAAGGGCCTCTACGACCGCGCGGTGAAGGCGCTCGGCCACGAGGGCATCACCGACGTCACCTGCCTCATGGGTTTCTATTCGAGCGTGTCGATGACGCTGGCGTTCTACGACGTTCCCGCCGGCGCCGAAGGTCTGGCGCGGTAAGCCGATCGCGGCCGTCCCGCCCGCCCGGAGGGGATCCGACGTGGCCGGGACGGCCGCCATCCAGTGCATATCGCGGCGCACGCAACCCCCGGATTCCGCATCGAGGCCAGGCGCACCGCAACGAAAACGCAACCGCCGACCGGCTACCAGCCGACTCGTTACGGTCAGGCCAGTACCATAGAATGACGGCCAATGTGGCGCCGCGTGGCCGGCGCTGCCGTCGTCTGCCCGGACCGCTGCGTGACACCCAAGGGGATGGCTCCCATGGCTGACGTCTTGCTCCAGGCTACCGCAGCGGTTCCGCCCGCCGCGTGGCTCGTCATTGCAGTGCTGATCGTACTGCTGATCGTCGCGATGCAGTCGTTCTGGGTCATCGGTCCCACCCAGGTCGGCCTGGTCCGCAAGCGCTTCAGTTGGCGGCGGCTCGAGGGTGGCAGCCCGGTGGCGCTCAACGGCGCCGCCGGATACCAGGCCGACTTGCTGACCGCGGGCCTGCGCTTCAAGCCGTGGCCGCTCTACACCGTCACGCGTCACCCGATGGTGCAAATTCCCGCCGGACAGATCGGGGTCGTCATCGCGCAGGTCGGCAATCCGTTGCCGATCGGCGCGAAATCCGCGGCCTACAAACCTGAATTCGGCAGCTTCCAGGATATCCGTGCCTTCATGACCAATGGCGGCGAGAAGGGCGTGCAGCGCATCGTCCTGCCGCCCGGCACGGTGGCCGCGATCCATCCGGTCGGCTTCCTGGTGGTGTCGCTCGACACCGTCTATGGCGTGCCGGTGACGGACGAGTACGTCCGGATGCAGCGCGCCGCCAACCAGCCCCTGACCTACGAGTCGTTTGGCTTGACAGAGCCGCAGATGCGGGTGGTGCGAATCGAGCCGCATGCGACCCAGGATGGCCAGTTGGTCGACATGGTGGGCATCGTGACCACGCTTGAAGGGTCGCCCTCGCCGAAAGGGGCCATTGCCAACCGGCTCGGCGATTTCACCGACATCGCCCAGCTCGAGGCCAGCCCCGCCACCCGCAACAGCGACCTGGTGGAGGCCATCCTCAACAGCAAGAACGACACGCATAACAACTACCAGGATTTTCAGGCGTTTCTCGACGGCGGCGGCCGCATCGGCCTGCAGCACGATCCGCTGCTGTATGGCGCCTATAACCTCAATCCGTTCCTGGTATCGGTCGAAATGGTGCCGATGCTGGTGGTGAACCAGGGTCAGGTTGCGGTGGTGAAGGCCTATGTCGGCCTCGCCACCGAGGACACCTCCGGCGACGATTTCAAGTTCGGTTCGCTGGTGCGGCCCGGTCATCGCGGCATCTGGGAGGAGCCGCTGCGCACCGGCAAGTACGCGATCAACCCACGCGTCTATGCGGTGGAGATCGTGCCGACCTTCATCCTGACGCTGAACTGGGCGGATGTGACGTCGACGGCCCACAGCCTGGACAAGGACCTGTCGCCGATCGAGGCGAAGTCGATGGAAGGCTTCGTGTTCCAGATCGACCTGCAGGTGCAGATCCACGTGCCGGACTGCGACGCGCCGCGGGTGATCTCCACGGTCGGCACAATGGCGAACCTGGTCAATGAGGTGCTCCAGGCAGCGGTGGGCAACCACTTCCGCGACAAGCTGCAAGGCATGCCGGCCATCGACTTCATTCAGAAGCGCGCCGACGTTCAGGCACAGGCGCAGGAGCATATCACCGAGCGCCTGCGGGTGTATCGGATCGAGACGCGCGGCGTCTACATCCAGGACGTGGTGTTCCCGGCCCAGTTGGTCGATGTGTTGACCGCGCGCGAAATCGCCAACCAGCAGAAGGCAACCTACGACGCCGAGCGGACCGCGCAGGACCAGCGGCTGCTGCTGGAGGCATCGCGTGGCAGGGCGGACCAGCAGGCCGCACTCGCCCAATCGATGATCGGCGTCGATATCGCCCGCAACAAGGCTGCCGCCGTTCAGGCCGCGGCGGATGGCGAGGCGTATCGGCTCACCAAGGTCGGCGAAGCCAGCGCGGTTCAGACCAGGGCGGAAGGTCTGGCCGTCGCGGTTGGACTGGAGGCACAGCAGCAGGCAGTCGGCGCAGCCCAGGCGGCAACGATCAACGTCGCGAAGGCGCTGGCGAGTGGCACACAGCGCTTCATGCCGGAGAATTTGGCGATCACCACCGGGGGCGGCGGGGACGGCATCGGCATCGGCCCGCTGCTGCCGCAGTTGATGCGGTGGCTGCAGAGTTGGGGCAATGCGCAAGGCCGACCGCGCGATGCGAATGGCGGCGCCGGCGCCGCTGACGAAGCGCCGCCGGTCCGGCCCGCGGACGACCAGGCTCCGCCAGCGTCAGCCATGCAGTGGGCAATCACGCCGTCGGTCGCACCGCCGCGGATTGCGACCCACTGAACCACAGACCCACCGAACAACAGATCCACCGAACAACAGATCCACCGAATAATGGTGGACGGTTTCGGCGGCCATGCCTGCGGCCGTTGCGCCTGACATGCGGACGGTCACAGCCGTGGCTTCCCGCATGCAGGGGTGCGGGCGCGATAAATCTCACGCATGATGGGCGACCGCCCGGCAACCACTGCGACACGCCCATGCCCTCCCGCCTCGAGACCGCCGTCGCCGCTCTTCCGCGCAGCTACCCCGGTCCGGGCGGCGCGGTCGCCGTTCTGCGCGGCGGGGAAACGCTGGTCCGCCACGCCTGGGGTTATGCCAACGCCGAGCGCCGCCTGCCCTTCACCCCTGCCACCCTGTTCCGCTTTTGTTCTATCACCAAGCAGTTCACCTGCGCCCTGCTGCTGGATCAGTTCCCCGACCCAGCCGTGCTGGATCAGGATCTGCGCGCCCTCTTGCCCAATCTGGAGCAAGCTCCACCCGCCACGCTGCAGCTCTGCCACAACCAATCTGGCCTGCGCGATTACTGGGCCCTGGCCATGCTGCACGGCGCCCTTGCCGAATCGCCGTTCGCCGACGACGAGGCCACGCGCGTCATCGCCGGCGCCCGTACGCTGCAGTTCATCCCGGGCACCCGCTATTCCTATGTCAACCAGAATTTCCGCTTGCTCTGCGAGATGATGCAGCACCGCGCTGGCCGCTCCTTCGCGGAGCTGCTGCGCAGCCGAATTTTCGCTCGCGCCGGCATGGCCAGTGCGCTCCTCGCCGCCGATACCCGCGCCATGCCCGACGGCACCGAGGGCTACGAAGGCACGCAACCCGCCGGCTTTCGTCCCGCCGAGAACCGCATCATCTGGACCGGCGATGCCGGGCTCGGTGCCAGCCTCGATGACATGATCGCCTGGGAACGCCACATCGATAGCACCCGCGACGATCCCGCCTCGTTGTACCGACGCATCACGCGGCCGGTCACGTTCGCGGACGGGACGCCGTCGCCTTACGGCTTCGGTCTCAATCGCGGCACCGAGTGGGGCCGCGCCTATACCGGCCATGGCGGCGCACTGCGAGGCTGGCGCAGCCATCGCCTGTATCTGCCGCAGGAGCGCATCTCGGTCGTGGTGATGTTCAACCACCTCTCCGATGCGCGCGAGGCCGCGTTTGACCTGCTTGGCGCCGCCCTGGACATCGATCGCCCGCGGCCACCTGCGCCACACAAGGCGCCCGATTGGGCGGGTGCCTGGCTCGATCCAAACGCCGGCCTTGCCGTCCGCATTGACACCTTGCCCGACGGGCAACTGCGCCTGCGCTATGGCCATTCCCCTGAGCGCCTGGACCTGCAAGCGGACGGCACCGCCACCAGCCCCACAGGCACGGTCATTCGCGCCACATCAGGCGGACTCGCCATGGACCGGCCGCAAGAGAATGCCCGCGCACTGCTGCAACCCCGTGCCGGTTCGGCGGCACTGGACATAGCCGGCCGCTATCGGTGCGACGAGCTGGATGCCGACCTCACCATCGCCGATGCCGGTGGCGCACTGTATGGCGGCTTCTCCGGTTTCCTCGGGCATGGACGGATGGAATTGCTCGAGCCGGTCGGCCCAGACCTGTGGACGCTGCCGTGCCAGCGGGCCCTGGATCATACGCCGCCCGGCGATTGGACACTCCACGTCCAGCGCGGCTCGCACACCATTGAGGTTGGATGCTGGCTCGCCCGCCGCCTGCCATATCGCCGCGTCGGCTGACCGCCCGAGATTGCCGCGACTACCGGTCGTGGCCTGGCCATGACACCGCAGCTTGTGGGCCGGCCATTACCAGGAGGCCCCGGTCTTTCGTCGCTGCGCGAAATCCCGTATCGGACGGCCTGCCCCAAGGCCCGCGGCGACCCAACGGCCCTGACCGCCAGCACAACAGAGGAGACCGTCATGAAATTGCTCCGCTACGGCCCGCCCGGTGCCGAGAAGCCCGCACTGCTGGACAAGGACGGCACCATCCGCTGCCTCGCCACCATGGTGCGCGACATCGACGGCTTTGCCCTGTCCGACGCGGCGCTCAAGATGATCGCTGGCATCGATGCCAATACGCTGCCCAAGGTTGATCCTGGCGTCCGCCTCGGCTCCTGCGTCGCGCGGCCGGTCAACTACATCTGCATCGGCCTGAACTACGCCGACCACGCCGCCGAAGCCGGCATGCCGATCCCGAAGGAGCCGATCATCTTCCTGAAGTCGCTCGGCGCGCTTTGTGGCCCCAATGACAATGTGAAAATGCCGCGCGGTTCCAAGAAGCTGGACTGGGAGGTCGAGCTCGGCATCGTCATCGGCAAGACCGCGCGCTATGTGCCGGAGCATGACTCGCTCGACTACGTTGCCGGTTATTGCGTCTGCAACGACGTGTCCGAGCGCGAGTTCCAGCTCGAGCGCGCCGGCACCTGGGACAAGGGCAAGGGCTGTGACACGTTCGGCCCGACCGGTCCCTGGGTGGTGACCAAGGATGAAGTGCCCGATCCGCAGGCGCTCGCGCTGTGGACCGAGGTGAACGGCAAGCGCATGCAGAACGGCACCACCAAGACGATGATCTTCGGCGTGCGCAAGCTGGTGTCCTATGTCAGCCACTTCATCACGCTGCATGCCGGCGATGTGATTGCCACCGGCACGCCGCCGGGCGTCGGCTCCGGTGTGAAGCCGGAACCGATCTTCCTGAAGGTCGGCGATACGATGAAGCTCTCGGTCGATGGTCTGGGCGTGCAGACGCAGAAAGTGGTGGAGGCATAACGCCCACCATCCAAGGAGCGTGAGTCGCGCGTCCCCCGTCACTGTCATTGCGAGGCCCCGGCCGCGCCGCGCAATGACGGAGGCAGATGAGCTGTGCCGCGCTCCTCTGATTTTGGATACTGGCCGCGATCTTGGGTACCAGCCGCCGCCGTGCTCAGGCGGCGACTCTCCCCGCCGCAAGCGTCTGCCGGAGCCAGTCAAGCAGCCAACACGCACCGGCCGGCGCCGGTTGAGATGCGTCGGAGCCCGGGCCGCGCGCTGCGGGACACGCTTGTCCATGTTTAGCGGTATTCTTTGCCTCAGCGCGGCAGCCGCGCGTACTATCGCGCAATGCCCTTCGCCATCACCTTGCGCCTCGATGATTTGACGGCGCCGCGGCTCGCCGGCTTGTGGGAAGCGCTCGCCGCCGCCGGCATCGATACAGACTGCCGCGATGTCGGCTATCCGCCGCACATAACGCTCGGGATCTACGCGGACGATGCGTCAATGGAGGCACTCGGTGCCGTGCTACCCAAGCTGGCGACGAACCGGGCCGCAATCCCGATCGCCTTCGCCGGGCTGGGCCTCTTCATCGAACCGGCCGCGAGCGTCTGGGCGGTGCCCGCACCGACCGAGGCTTTGCTCGCATGCCACGCCGCTCTGCTGCGTGCGCTGCCGGACGTCGCGCCGCATCAGCATTACCGCCGCGGCACCTGGGTGCCCCACGTCACGCTATCCGGACCGCTGCGGGATCCCGCCTCGGCGCTCGCCGTGGTCCTGCCGCTGTGGCGGCCAACGGCAGGCCTGCTGGACCGCGTCGAGCTGGTGCGCTTCCGCCCGGTGGAGGTGGTGCACAGCGCAGCGTTGCCCGCGCCGGCGTAAGGGCACATGAGTCTGATGCCGCCACAGATCGGGGTGACGCCGGACGCCGCGTTCCGTCAGGCGGTCTTCCTGCAGCAGAACGGCGACTTCCCCGGCGCCGAGAAAATCTATCGCGCCATCCTGCGACAGTATCCCCGGCATTTTCAGACACTGTCGAACCTCGGCACCGTGCTGCTGTTTTCCGAGCGACTGGAGGAAGCGGTCCAGGTCCTGCGCAAGGCGCTGAACCAGAACCCCAACTCCGCCGTCGCGCACACCCTGCTCGCGCGTGCCCTGCATTTGCTCGACCGTCATGCCGAGTCGCTGGAACGTGCAACGCGGGCCACCGCGCTGGATCCGGCCTCGCCCGATGCACATGCCACGATGGCGCAGGTGCTGGGCGATCTGGGACGCTACGACGAAGCCGAGCAGGCCCTGGCGCGCGCCATTGCTCTCGCGCCGGACCAGCCGCGCCTCTATTACTATTGGGGCCAGATCGCGCGTTGGACTGCCAACGATCCGCGCCTTGCCACGCTCGAGGCGCTGGCAGGCAAGGCGGCGTCACTGCCCATCGGCCAGCAGGCGGAGCTGCAGTTCGCGCGCGCCAAGGCCTGTGCCGATTGCGGCAATCCAGAGCAAGCGTTTCGTCACCAGATTGAAGGCGGCAGGCTCCTGCGGCGGATTGTGCGTTATGATGAAGCGTCCGCCTTGCGCGAGATGGCGGACCTTTGCCACGCCATCGACGCGTCCTGGCTGGCGCGGCAGCAAGGCGCGGGCGACCCATCGACCCTACCCGTCTTCATCGTCGGCATGCCGCGCTCGGGCACCACATTGGTTGAGCAAATCCTTGCCAGTCATTCGCGGATCCGAGGGCTGGGCGAGCGGCTTGACTGGCCCCATGCGATTGCCCGGGCTTGCGGCACGCCGACCGTGCCGGCGGCGTTCGCCCGCTACGCGGCGTCGTGGTCGGGGCCGGCAGTACGCCGGCTTGGCATGCGGTATCTGGCGACGGTGCGTCGCGAGGTGCCGCCGCATGCGGAGCGCGTCACCGACAAGTTGCCGGCCAATTTCCAGTTTGCCGGACTGATCCATGCGGCCTTGCCGAATGCACGCATTATTCACGTTCGCCGCGATCCGGTTGATACCTGCCTTTCCCTGTTTTCGATCTTGTTTGCCGGCCATGCCCAGCCGTTTTCCTACGATCTCGGCGAGCTGGGGCGGTACTATCGAATTTACGAGAAAGTGATGGAGCATTGGCGTTCTGTCCTGCCATCAGGCGTCATGCTGGAACTTCGGTACGAAGACGTAGTGAACGACCTGGAGCAACAGGCGCGGCGTTTGGTCGCGCATTGCGGGCTCGCCTGGGATGATGCGTGCCTCGCGTTCCACCAGACGGTGCGGCCGGTGCGTACCGTGAGCCATGCGCAGGCGCGCCAGCCAATATATCGCACCTCGGTGGGAAAGCCGCGCCCGCCGCTCGAACTGTTGCGGCCATTGCTGCAAGCTTTGGCTGCGGAGTAGCAACGGCAGCGCCGCCAAGGCGGCGGCAGGCTGACTGGCTACGCCGGCGGTGATGCCGGGAAAGCAAGGAAGTTGCAGGGTTTTACACCACACCGGCTGCGATAGCGCTGTCATACTGCTGCACCAAGGATCCAACCTGGGTTCCGGGTGTCCTGGATCCCCTTGCCACGTAATTCGCGAGTGAATCGGCTCGGATCCGCGATCAAATACGAGCGATGGATGATTTTTTGTACCAGTCGCCGGATGGCCGTTTTCCAATGGCAGCCTTCAAAGATGACCATGTCGGCCAATTTTACAGGTCCGGTTTCCTTATGCCGCCTGCAAGCGTTTAAGTATTTGATTCGTTAGAGGCTTTGATCTTGGCACGACTCGTGCTTCAGCGTTTTGCGAAACCGCAACCGGAGTTCGGGGTCATGGCGAATACCTTTCAAAAGGCTGTCTATATGGCTTCGACAGCACTGACCCTATCGTTGGTCAGCTACTCGGCACACGCGGGATATGCTCCGTTGCCGAATCTGACCAACCTCAATTTCCAGAGCTACACGGGCATCACGCCCAAGGGCAGTTTCAGCGACGTCGATCCGGTCGGCTGGACCGGTGGCACTGGCCTCATCTTCATTGACTCAAGCACCCTGCCGAACGCGCAGGCTGCCAGCAGCGTCTACCTCACCACCTATGGCAATCCGGTTGGCAGCTACAGCGGCAACTACGTCGAGGCGGACGGCAATCCCAGCTTCGAAAGCGGGTTCAACTACCTGGTGACCGGGCTGACAGCCGGGACGAAATACACCCTGAGCTTCTACCAGGGTGCCAGCGAGCAAACCGGGTTCGGATTTAACAACTACGTGGGCCGCGTCACGCCGACCACGAACCAGTGGATCGTTTCGCTGGGCACGGAAGGCCTCACGCTGGACGGCGGCGGCCCCGTCAATGCGCTGTATGGTCCGACGGACACCTATTCCGACTCGGACCCCACCGCCTCCATCAAGGCGTCGCCGCTGATGACGATCTGCTATCAGTGCACTGTCGGCTGGAATTACGTCACGATGACGCTGACCGCGGATGCGACCACCGACCTGTTGAGCTTCCTGGCCTACGGCGATGATGGCAGCACCGTGAATCTGCCGCCGATCGCCTTCCTCGCCGGCATCAACTCGCCGGCTGGCCTGGGCGCAATACCCGAGCCGGCGAGCATGGGCTTGTTTGCCGTCGGCTTGCTCGGCCTGGGCGGCATCGCGCGCCGGCAGCGCAAAAACCGCTCACACTCCGGCTGATGCGCTGGTAGGTTACGGAACCCGGACGTGGCGATCGCCTCGTTCGGGTATTCCGGCGCACGCCCGCAGCGCGCCAGCCAACAGGACAGCGCCGTTGCTTGCTTATCTGCACCAGTTGCCGCCGATCCTGCTGACCACGATCAGGCTGTCCGTCTGGCTGCTGATCCTTTGTACAATCTTCCTGCCGCTCGAACTCCTGTTCTCGCTGCCCAGGCAGAAGCTGCTTCGCAGGTCGCTGCCGAGCGATATCGGATTCTATTTCATCTCCGGCCTGGTGCCACAGCTCCTGCTCGCGGTGCCGTTGTCGCTGGCCGCGTATGTTGCCTACCATTTCGTGCCCTGGCGCGTGCACGCCGCTATCGCCGCGTGGCCGATATGGCTCCGCGCGCTGGCCGCCTTCGTGGTCGGCGATTTCGGTTTCTACTGGGGACATCGCTGGACCCACGCAATTCCCTTCCTGTGGCGCTTCCACGCGCTGCACCACCACCCCGAGCACGTCTATTTCCTGGTGAGCGCGCGCGCCCATCCGGTCGACAATGCCTTCATCCGACTGTGCGGTCTGGTGCCGATCTATGTGCTCGGCCTGGGCGCGCCGCAGAGCGTGCGTGGCACGCTGGTTGCCACGCTCGTGATGCTGGCAGTGCCGGTCTGGGGCTTTTTCATTCATGCGAATCTGCGCTGGCGCCTGGGGCCATTGGAGTGGTTGATCGCAACCCCCGGCTTCCACCATTGGCACCACACGCGCTCCGAGCTCCGGGACCGTAACTTCGCCTCCATGCTGCCCTGGATGGACTGGCTGTTTGGTACCTGTCACCTGCCCAAGGAATGGCCTGCGGCCTATGGAACCGATACACCGCTGCCAGCATCGATGATCGGCCAGTTGCTGTATCCGTTGCGCGATCCGCGCGAGGCGCAGGCGTTGTCCGAGCCCGCCGGCGTCAATCCGCGCTAGCCCGACCAAGCTGTATTGCGAACCAGCGAGGCGTGGCACGACGCCACGATGTCATTGTGAGGCCCGCAGCGCCGCAGCAACCTCGGTCATGGTGACGCACGGCGGCGCGTCCGTCCGCTCGACCGGGATTGCTTCGGTCCTATGGACCTCGCAATGACAGGAGCAGGGGGGCCAGCAGCGCGGCGTCTGGACGCCATCGCCCGATGGCGCCGCGGTAGATTGGCTGACGCACCTGTACCATGCTGGCGGTGTGCACCGGGCGCGATGTCCGGTGAAACTCGAGGCAGGCCGGATCCCACGGCAGACCGCAATGCGCGACCATGCGGCGGACCTCCGGCTCGAAATCGTCCACCAGCGCCTCGTAATCCATCTGCAGCAGAATCTCGCCCGGCAGGACTGCGCGCCAATGCGTCATCAGGCGTTCATAGGCGCGATAGTAGCGCCCCAGCTCGCCAAGGTCGTAGGCGAACGGCTGGATGCCAGAGAACAGTTTAGAGAAGCAGGAAAGACAGGTGTCGATCGGATCGCGGCGGATGTGAATGATGCGGGCGTTTGGCAAAATCAGGCGGATCAGGCCGAGATACAGAAAGTTCCCAGGCATCTTGTCGATGATTCGCGTAGCGTCGGGGGCGAATGGACGCAGCGCCGCGACGTAGTCGGCGCCCATGTGGTGCAACGCTTCGGCGGACAGGGTCCAAACAGCTTCCGGAAAACCGGCCGCACCGATGCGCTCCGCATTCAGGTGGCGGATGAAATCGGCCAGTTCGGCCCGCTCGCCGGCGCCGTATACCGCCGGATGGCTGGCCAGGATTTGCTCCACCAGGGTGGTGCCGGAGCGGGGCATGCCGACAATGAAAACCGGCACGGCAGACAGATCGCCCATCCCCTGTCGCGCTGCGAGCAATGCCGGGGTGAAGACCTCGGCGATGCGCGCCATGCCGCTAAGCATGGCGGCCTCGTCGTACAGAGTTTTGGAACGCTTGATCGCATTGCCACGCAGCAGATGCCCGAAGCCTTGTTCGCGTTTCCCGACATCGTCGCATGCCTTGGCGAGGGCGAAATACAGCAGGCATTGCTCGCGCGGCGTGAACGAGTCGGCCAGCGGCAGCGCCGCCTCCAGTGCGTCCATCGTACCGTCGCCGGGCTGCACTTTCGCCAACAGCGCGAGATGGTACAGCATCTCCGGCCGCTTGGGCGCCAGCATCGCGGCGCGACGCATCAAGGCCCGCGCTTCCTCCATCTCGCCCAGCTCCGCCAGGATGAGGCTGAGCAAGCTGATGGCAGGGGCAAAGTTCGGGCGCTGTGCCACCACCCGGCGCGCCAGCGCCAGAGCTGCCTGATGCCGGCCGGTGTTCTTGAACGCGTTGGCCAGGCCTGCCATGGCATCGACATGCTCGGGGTTCGCCGCCAGCACCGTGCGGTAGTGCGTCATGGCCTCGGCATGCTGCTGCTTGCGTTCCAGCAGGGCGCCGATGCCGTTATGCGCGTCGGGATAGCTCGGGTCGGTGGCGAGCACGGCGTGGAATTCCGCCATCGCCTCGTCGTCGCGATCGAGCCGCGACAGGGCCACCCCGAGCGCGGCGCGTGCTTCGATATAGTCGGGATCGACGTCGAGTGCCTGATGATAGCAGGCAACGGCGTCGGTCAGCGCGTTGCCGCGGGCGAGCCATTTGCCCAGGCCAAAGCTGGCTTCGGCAAAATCCGGATCGGCGGTGAGCGCGGCGCGATAATGCTCCGCGGCCTCGTCGCCGCGGCCGAGCCGAACGAGCAATGTCGCGAGGCCGTATTGCGCTTCGGCGTGGGCGGGGGCTGCGGCGAGGATCGCTTCATAGCTTGCGATCGCGGCTTCGTCCTGGCCGCACGCCTGCTGGCACGCGGCGAGGCCGAAGCGAGCGTCCAGCATGTCGGGCCTGCGCGCGAGGGCAGACTCGTAGTGCGTGGCTGCCGCAGCGTGATGGCCCTGCGCCTGCAACGCGGCGGCGAGGTTGGCCAGCGCTTCCGCGGATGTAGGCGCGATTGCGGCGGCCCGCCGCAGCAGTGTCTCCGCCTCGGGGGCACGGCCCTGGCCGAGGCGCAGCGCGCCCAAGTGGACCAGTGCGTCGAGATGTGCCGGTTCGCTGCACAGCAACCGCTCGTAGGCCAGCGCCGCAGCGTCGATCTCACCCTGGCGGTGCAATGCGAGTGCCTGGTCGAACGCCAAATCTGATAATTCCAACGTTACACGGAAGGATTATAGGGCCGTGAGTGATCAGTTGGAAACAACGCGCAAGTGTCATTGCGAGGCGCGTAGCGACGAAGCAACCCCGGTCTCGTGGCGCACGGTCGGTCAAAGCGCCCTACCGAACGAGATTGCTTCGTCGCTATGCTCCGCGCAATGACACCGAACGCGTGACGCCGGACGGGTGATTCCAGATGGATGGCGTCGGACGAGTGACGACCGACGGGTGATGGCGGATGGACGACACCGGACGCGTGCAGCGCCCATCACCGAGAATGGTGACTACGCCGTCGCCGCTTCCTTCACGCCTAACTCCCCCGCCATCCGCTCGCGCATGATGAATTTCTGGATCTTGCCCGTCACCGTCATGGGGAACTCGTCCACGAAGCGAATGTGCCGCGGCACCTTGTAGTGCGCGATCTGGTCGCGACAAAAGTCCTGCACGTCCTGCGCGGTCAGCACCTCGCCGGCGCGGACCCTGATCCAGGCGCAGATTTCCTCGCCATAGCGCGGGTCCGGCACGCCGAACACCTGCACGTCCTGGATCTTCGGATGGCGATAGAGGAACTCCTCGATCTCGCGGGGGTAAACGTTCTCGCCGCCACGGATCACCATGTCCTTGATGCGGCCGACGATGTTGCAGTAGCCCTCGGCGTCCATCGTCGCCAGGTCGCCGGTGTGCATCCAGCCGGTGGCATCCACCGCCTGCCTGGTCCGCTCCGCATCGTCCCAATAGCCGAGCATGACGGAATAACCGCGGGTGCAGAACTCGCCCGGCGTGCCACGCGGCACCACGCGGCCCTCCGCGTCGATGACCTTGATCTCGACGTGCGGATGCACGCGACCCACGGTGGCGACGCGGCGCTCCAGCGGATCATCCAGCGCGGTCTGCGTACTGACCGGGCTGGTCTCCGTCATGCCGTAGCCGATGGTCATCTCGGTCAGGTTCATATCGCGGATGCAGCGGCGCATCACCTCGATCGGGCACGGCGACCCCGCCATCATGCCGGTGCGCAAACTGCTCAGGTCGAACGTGGCGAACTCCGGATGGTCCAGCTCGGCAATGAACATGGTGGGGACGCCGTAGAGCGAAGTGCAGCGGACCTCCGCCACCGTCTGCAACGTGGCGAGCGGATCGAACCCCTCGCCGGGATACACCATCGCGGAGCCATGCGTCATGCAGGCCAGGTTGCCGATCACCATGCCGAAGCAGTGATATAGCGGCACCGGGATGCAGACCTTGTCATGTTCCGTGTAGCGCATCGCCTCGCCGAGGAAATAGCCGTTGTTCAAGATGTTGTGGTGGGTCAGCGTGGCGCCCTTCGGCAGGCCGGTGGTGCCTGACGTGAACTGGATATTGATTGGCTCGTCGAACTGCAGCGTGTGCGCCAGCTCTTGCAAGCGGGCGCGATGCGGTGCCTCGCCCATGGCATAGACGCTGTCGAACGGGATCATGCCCGGTGCGCCGCCATCGCCGATCTGGATGACGATGCGCAGCGCCGGCAGCCTGGCGGCGTCCAGATGGCCGGGGCGGGCGTGGCGCAGCTCCGGCGCCAGCGTAGTGACCATGCCGACATAGTCGGATGTCTTGAATGCGGTTGCGGTGACCAGCGCGCGGCAGCCGACCTTGTTCAGTGCATATTCCAGTTCGGCGAGGCGATAGGCAGGGTTGATGTTCACCAGGATCAGCCCGGCTTTGGCGGTGGCGAATTGCGTGACGGTCCATTCCGCGTTGTTGGGCGACCAGATGCCGACGCGCTCGCCTGGCTGCAGGCCGAGCGCGAGCAAGCCGGCGGCGAAGGCTTCCACCCGTTCGCCAAGCTCGCGCCAGGTCCAGCCTATGTTCTGCTGGCGGACGATCAGGGCCGGGCGGTCCGGCCAGCGCGCGACGGCGCGGTCGAAATGCGCGCCGATGGTCTCGCCCAGCAGGGCGGCGGTGGACACGCCGTGGGCGTAGCTGAGGGAAGCGGGCATCGACGCTCTCTCCCGGATATCGCGATTACGACAGTTTTGTGCCGCGCCTCTGGCAATGGCAACCGCAGGGGCAACCGCAGGGGCAACCGCAGGGGCAACCGTGGGGGCAACCGCGCGCGGCTGGCACTACGCCGCCGCGCGGCGGGCAACGCCGTGCCATCCCCGGGAGCAGGGACGTGCCATGGACCAGGGTGCCGCGATCGCATTCGGCCATGCAACGCTGCCGCGCTACCCGCGACGCACGGTTGTGTACTCCCTTAAGCGGCCTCGGAAGCTCAGCGCATCGGCTCCCGCGTTCGCTTAAAAATAGAGACTGTCAGAATTTTTTACATCATTCGCGAGCGCGTCTGTAGTAACCCATTGAAATCATTTATTGGCACGCGCCTTGCTTACGGGTCGCGCAACTTGCTCCACCGTAAGCCCCATCCAATTCTTTTGGCAAAGGATCCGCCAATGAACACCCTGAAAAAGGTTTTGATCGCGGGCGCTGTCGCCGCGGTCGCTTACGCCGCCGCCAATGCCTCGGCCGCCGAACTGGTGACCGATGGCGGCTTCGAGTCCAACGGCGGCAACGGCCAACTCGGCTACAACACCTCCGCGACAGGCTGGTCCGTTCCCTCCGGCAGCTACACGTTCCTCTTCGCTCCCGGTACCGCCGATACGTCAGGCGCGAACGGGCAGTATGGCGGCCTGAGCTTGTGGGGACCGGGCAACGGCGTGGCCAACGGCCTGCCGGCCGCGAGCCCCGCCGGAGGCTACTTCATCGCTTCCGACAGCGACTTTCAGCAGGGCGCCGTTTCCCAGACGATCAACGGTCTGACCGTCGGTAAGGCGGCCACCCTGACATTCTGGTGGGCCGCGGCGCAGCAAAGCGGCTTCAACGGCGCCACGCAGTCCCAGTGGGAGGTCAGCCTCGGCAGCCAAACCCAGGACACCGCGTTCGCCATCATTCCCAACCACGGCTTCTCTGGATGGATCTCTCAGACTTTCACCTTCACCCCCACCAGCACAAGCGAACTGCTGTCCTTCTTCGCCAACGGCTCGCCACAGGTCCCGCCCTTCGCCTTACTGGATGGCGTCTCCCTGACGCAGTCGTCGGTCCCCGAGCCGGGGACGCTGGCACTGGTTGGTTTGGGCCTTGCCGGTTTTGGCCTGATTCGCCGCCGCGCCCGGCGTCGCTGAGCCACACTGCCGGTTTAACGACTGCGACAGCCGGGCCGAAAAGCTCGCCCCGGCCGTCTCGACCGGACATCGCTTCGCCAGGCTGGCGGCGATAATACGTCGCCAGGCGACCGGCCCGGATCATTGCCAGGCTCGCGATGGCGATTTTGTGCCGATCCTGCGGCCGCGCGCGGCGCCGCAATCAAACGATGAAATCCGCGAGTGAAATCCGCGCCGCGTCCAGCTAAGGATGTCGCATGCTGTCGATCCTGGCTTTACACCCTCAAATGCTGGGCTGGCTGATCCAGGTTGCGCGAGCAATCATCTGGGTAACGATTTTGTCCGCCATCTTCGTTCCGTTAGAGCACTTGTTCTCGATCCACCCGGCGAAGCTGCTGTACCAAGGCTGGGCGACCGACCTCGGCTGGTATTTCGTCAACAGCCTGGTTACACCGCTGCTGTTGCTCGGGCCGGTCGCGGCATTGCTGGCCATGGCCGTGCATGCCGCTTTGCCCGACAGCATCACCGACGCGGCCGCCGCCCTGCCATTGTGGGCGCGCATGGCCGCGGCCATGATGGTGGGCGAGATCGGCTTCTATTGGGGGCATCGCTGGAGCCACGAAATCCCGCTGATCTGGCGCTTTCACGCCATCCATCACAGCGCGGAACATGTCGGCTTCCTGGTCAACACGCGTGCCCATCCGATCGATATGATGTTCACCCGGATGTGCGGCCTGGCCCTGCTCTATGCCAGCGGGCTGGCTTCCCCGGTGGGACCACATCCCACCTTGATCCCCGCCATGGTGCTGCTGGTCGGCTCCATCTGGAGCTTCTTCATCCATGCCAATCTGCGCTGGCGCCTCGGCCCATTGGAGCAAGTAATCTCCAGCCCCGCCTTCCA
>DATJNA010000066.1:0-4683 GCA_035508435.1 Acetobacteraceae bacterium
GGTGTCTCGCTCTTGCCACAAGAGCGCACGCTAGTCCCATCACCACGAGGATGAGCGTCGCCACGGCATTGATCTCTGGCGTCAGGCCGGAACGCAATCTGCCGAGGATCAGTACCGGCAACGTCGGGTCATACCCGCCGAGGAAGAAGGACCGGATGAAATCATCGAAGCTGGTCAGTGCAGCGAGCCCACCGGCTCCCCATAGAGCCGGGCTCAACCAGGGGACGATGACCAGCCTCAAGGTCGCCAGAGGTCCAGCACCGAACACCTGCGCCGCCTCGAGCTGCTCTGTAGGCAGCGTCGCCCGCCGGGCCCGCACCATGATCGCGGCATAGGGGGTGGCATGGATCGCATGGCCAAGCAGGATCGCGGTCGGCCCCGGTTCCAGCCCGATCGTCTGGATTGCAATGCGCAGCGCCACCGCATGGATGACGCCGGGCATTCCCAGCGGCAGCACTGCACCCGCCATCAGGGCCGCTTCCGCCCAGCGCGAGCGTAGGCTCGCCGCCGCCAGCCCGATCCAGCTTCCCGCCACCACGGCAACGCTCGCCGACCCCAGCGCCAGCACAACCGACAGCGTGAAGGCCCGACGATAGTCAGGATCGGACAGAGCTGCGCGATACCAGTGCAGCCCAAGCGGTCCCAGGGGGAAGCCGACGATGTCGCCCTGTGTGAGACTGGTCAGCGCGATCAATACAAGTGGCAGTGCGAACGAGCCGAACGCCGCCCAGTAGACAAGGGACAGAAGCCGGTGGCGCGTCATTCAGCTGCATGGCCGCGCCGGCTCAGCAGCAAGGCAAGCAAGGCGGCAATTGCCGATCCCGCCGCCAGCAGAATGAACCCGAACGCCGCGCCCAGTGGCCAGCGTCCGCTTGCGGCTCCGAACAAATCGGCAATGGTGATGGCGAAAACCGGGACGCCAGCGCCGCCCAGCAATGCGGGAGCCGCGAACACGCCTAATGCGGCCAAAAAGGTCAGCACGATCCCGGCCGCTACGCCGCCCGATGTCAGTGGCAAGGTGATGTGCCACAGCCGCTCCCACGGCCCTGCGCCATCCAGTGCCGCCGCCTCTGCCACGTCGTGCGGAAGGCGATCGAGCGCCGCATAGACCGGCAACAGCATCGACAGAAACACCGTGTAGACCATGCCGGCCAGAACTGCCCCCGTGCCATACAGCAACGGCACGGGTGCGGCGGTCAGGCCCAGCGAACGGAGCACCGCGTTCATCGCCCCTCGATTGGCCATCAGCAGCACGAGAGCGAACATCCGCAGCACTTCGCTGGTCCAGAACGGTGCCGCAAGCAGCGCCAGACGTCGCCCGCGCTTCGTCGGCCCGACGTGTCGCGAAACGTAGTAGGCGATGGGATAGGCCACCAGCAGCGCTGCCGCCGCGGCAGCAAGAGCAAGGCCAAGGCTGTGCAGCAGCGACTGCTGATAGCCGCTTCGTCGGAAGAACTCAGCATAGGCGCTCAGGCTGAACGCTGGCGTCACGCCCGGAGGGACCGGAAAAGCCTTCAGAAGGCTGATCCACGCCATAGCCAGCAGCGGGCCGATATGCGCCACCGCAACCCACGCCACCGGCACCGCCAGGAAAAGGAAACGGCGGAATCCGGTCACCCGGCCTTCACTTCCTCGACCGCCTTGTCGATCAGGGACGAACTGAGCGCCTGACCCTCGAAACGCGGGAAATGCACGCGCCCCAAGGCCTCCTCCGGCAAGCCATAGGCGTCCTGCTCGGTCGCACTCAATCCCTTGCCGGCATCCATGAAGCAGGACGCATAGCCGGCCGAGCGCGTCAGCGTCGCCTCCATTCCAGGCGCACCCAGCATGGCATCCAGGAAGCTATAGGCCGCGTCACGGTTCGGTGCGCCTTTGACGATGGCGAAGGTGTAGACGTAGGCCAGCGTGCCTTCCTTGGGTACCACGCGGCGGAAGGGCTGACCTGCCATGATCAGCCGTGCCGGTGTGCTTGCGTAGGTCTGCGCCAGCACCGCATCACCGCCGGTCAGCAGCTGCTGCAACTCGCTGCCTTCATCGAAGAAGCGCACCACCTGGGCCTTGTTGCGGATCAACAGGTCGCGCGCCGCATTGACGGCTGCAGCTGCGGCGGTGGGATTGCCCAGATAGGACATGAATGTCGGGTCGGCACCCTGCGCCAGCATGGTGCAGAGCAGGAAGTCTTCGATGTCGTAGGTGACCCGGCCCTTGTACTTTGCATCGAAGATCGCGGACCAGCTATCCGGAGCAGGCTTCACCTCGCGTGTGTCAAAGACCAGCACATCGGCGGCCATCACCAGCGGCACGCCCATGATCGCGCCGTCGACGCGGTTCCATTCAGCATTGGCGTAGATCGGGTTGAGCCGGCTCCAGTTCTTCAGCCGCGCCGTGTCGATCGGCTCGATGATGCCGTTCTCCACGAACTGGTGCAGGCGCGTGCCAACCACGGTGCAGATATCGGTGATCGGATGATCGCGCTCGGCGGTCAACAGAGTCAGTTCGGGCGCCTGACTGGCGGCCGGGCGAATGCGCACGGGAATGCCGGTCTCGGTCTCGAAGCGCTGACGGAACTCAGCCGGCACGAACCCGTCATAGGCCGTGATGTTCAAGGCCGACGCAGCATTGGCGCCCGCGAAACGAAGGAACGGCGCGGCCAGCGCGGCCGTCAGGACGGATCGACGTGTGACGGCCCAGCGTGCCACGCTTCGCATGAGGGCATCCTGTATGATGTTCTGATCTAAACATCATACAGACGAGCGGTCTGGCAGCAAGGGGGCGAACGGTGCAGCGTGTGACCATCACCATGGAAGACGATCTGCTGGCGGCCCTGGACGCGCTGGTCGTCCGCCGAGGCTATCAGAACCGCTCGGAAGCGCTCCGCGATCTCACGCGCGCCGGTCTGAAGCAGGCGGAGCCGCCGGAACCCAGCGCGAACTGCGTGGGTGCGCTGGTCTACGTCTACGATCATGCACGTCGTGATTTACCCAATCGGCTCGCCAACGAGTTTCATGATCACCACCAAATGGCGATCTCGACGCTGCACGTGCATCTGGATCCCGAGAGCTGCTTGGAGGTGGCGGTGCTGAAAGGGAAGGCGAAAGACGTGCAGCACATGGCGGATCACGTAATTGCCGAGCGCGGCGTGCGTCACGGCCAGCTCGTGGTAGTGCCTCAGAAGGGAAGCTAGCCTCGATTTATGAGGGCACCGCGGGCCCTCGTGCCCTGTTGGACACCCTCGCGATCCAACGACATGTCCGCTATCTGGATACGAAGGAAAGGCCGCTAGCGGCAGGCATGGGTCGGCCGCGGTCATCATCCGCGTCCCCCAGCCAAGCTCATGCAGCCGACGCTTCTCTGCCACTGCCTCCGGCGCCTGCACGACCTCCCTCCGCGGTTGTTCCAACCGCGGCGAGTCTGCCGCTTTCCGCAACAATTCCATCCGTCCCTCCTCAAAAGGGGGGACCAGATTTCAATGTCGCCACCGGACCACTTTTCACTGTCGCCTGACACTCCGGACCAAGGCGGCCATTGCCTTGGCTACACCACCTTCGAGGCGGCGCCGCACCGTAGAAGGGTCACAGCACGTCCTTGAGTGGGTGCCCCTCGAACAGGTCGCCGAATTCCAGATACTCGCCGAGCACGTCGAAGCTTTTGTGGCGGCCAAGACGCTTGAGCCGGGCAGGGTGCTCGCCGCGATCCATGCCGGTGGTCAGCGCGCCGCGCTTCAGCGAGTGCCCGCCAAAATCGCGCCCCTTGAAGCCGGCCGCGCCGGCGCGCTCCTTGACGATGGCGGCGACCGTCCAGGGCGTGATCGGCTGCGAGCCAATGCGGGGCAGGGGAGGGGGCTCCCCTGGCACGCCTTTCTTCGGCAGCCAGACTCGGCGGAACACCGGCCCGGTGGTGATGGTTGCAGCCTCCAGCCAGGCGGTCAGGGCGCGCACCGGACAGAGCTCGGTGTGCCCATAGGGCAGGGGAACGATCACCGCGTCGGCCTGCGAGCCCTTGGTCTGCGGCAAGGTGAGGCGGAGCCCGCGCTCGGTCTTCTCCAGCTGCTCGACTCGAATCGCCGCAAGCTCGGAGCGCCGCAGCGCCCCCGCGAATCCGACCAACAGCAACGCGCGGTCGCGCAGGCCGCGCAAATCGCCCGGGATCGGCGCGAGGATCTGGCGCAGGATGCCAGCGGTGGCGGCGACTTTCTTCTTCGGGGTGTAACCCGTGCGGGCGGCCTGGCGGCTGATGCCGGCCAGGGTTTCGGAGACGGCGACGTCGTCGGTCGGCACCGGGCAGCCGGCAGCGCGGTGCAGATAGCGGATCGCGGCGCGGCGCAGTTTCAGGGTCTCAGGCGTCAGACCACGGCCGCGCTCGGATGCGAGGAAGGCGGCCACGTCAGCGCCGGTGCCGGGCAGGGGAGGGAGGTTTCTACTCCGGCACCAGGTGCACCAGGCCCGCACCGCGGCACGGTAGGCCCGCCGCGTGTTCTCCGCCTTGGCCATGCGGGCGTAGGCCTCGGCAGCCTCGCGCTCGGCGGCCAGCGAGCCGTCCAGAACCGGCGTCTCGGCCTCGACCATCTCGTCGAACCAGGTGGCGACGGCGGCGGCATCGGCGCCGAGTGGCACCGGCAACCGGACGATGAGCGCCCGGGACGTCTCTTCTCCCGGCAGCCCCGGCGCGTCGACGGCGATGTCC
>DATJNA010000067.1:0-83601 GCA_035508435.1 Acetobacteraceae bacterium
ATTCAGTATCGATCCAAAGTAGTGAAGAAGGCCTTAACAGTGCCGGGATTGGCCTGCCTTCGACCTGCAACATCCGGTCAGTTCCCCGCCCGTGTCGTGCACTCCCTGCGCGCCATCAATGCAGCGCCGCCATCCCCGCCACCGGCACCCCACTCGCCCCCGGCCGCCGCGCCGCAAGCACGCGCCCGGCTTCCTCCAGCCTGCCGGCCTCGAGATACGCCTTCAGCAGCGTGAACTCGATCAGGTCGTGCTGGGCCCGGCTGCCGCCGATGCGCTCGTTCTGCCCGGCCAGCGGCGCCAGAGCCGCGATCGCCGCATCCCAATCCCCCTGCTCGAACGCGACAAAGCCGTGCGACAGTGCCGGCAGATAGTCGCCGGACGGATAGCGCCCCGCGCGCGCCGCCGCCTCCATCTGGCTGGCGCGCGCGTCCAGCGCGGCGTCATCGCCTATCACCGCCTGCGCCAGGATCACGTGCAGGTCGGCCAGCCCGCTGCCCGGACGCGGCAGTGCCTCGCCGGCATAGGCGTACAGCCCGCGCCACGCCGCGTTGTCGCGCGGATAGCCGGCCAGTTCGGAGCGCCACAGGAACGCGGCGCCATCCGACATTTTCTGCTGCGGCCCGCCGCTGTGCCGGTCCAGAGCCATGCCGTCGCGATACAGGCGCAACGCCGCCTCCCAGTTCCCGGCCTGTAATTCGCACAGCGACAGATGCCAGCTCAGATGGCCATGGAAGAACCCGTCGCGCGGATAATCCGCCAGCCAGGACGACAAATAAGTGCGCGCCGTCTCCTGCTCGCCGCTCTCGTAGCAGACATGCGCGAAGCCGTGCGCGCCATGCGCGTTGTGCGGGTTCGCCCTCACGGATCGCTCGATCATTGGGCGAGCGGCGGCAAGCTGCCCGTCCTCGGACAGCGCCATGGCGTGGTAGGCGAGGAACCAGGGATCGTCGCCGTACTGCGGCGCGAGGCGGTCCATCAGCACCGCGATCTGGTGCTTCTGCCCGATGCGGCCGGAGGCGCCGATCACGCCATTGGGGTTCGCCGCCACCGCAAGCACCAGCGCGTCGCGTGGCCATGCCGTCAAATGGTCCTGCAAGGCGGCGACGGCGGGTTCGCTCTGGCCTGAGAACGCCAGGTCGAAGAACGCGATGTGGCTGGCCTCGCGCGGCGGCAGTCCGGGGGAAAAGTCCTTGGCCGCCGCCAGGGCTGCTCGCGCCGCCGCGGCCTCACCGTAGCGCATGTGCACCTGGGCCTTGCCGGCATGCGCCAGGGCAAAGCCGGGATCGGCTGCGATGGCGCGATCGAAGGCCTCCGCCGCGCCCGGGTAGAGCGTCAGCGCCAGCTCGGCGCCCTGCACATAGGCGTCCCGCGCCGCGGCCGACGCGGTGGACAAGGGCAGGTCGTAGCGGTCCGCAAGCATTGCGCATCCTCCTGGCCGATTTGGCGGCAAGCCTAACGCTTCCTGCCGCAATCAAGAACAGGGGCGGGGCGATCGAAACGCCAGACGGCCTGTAAGCCGGGTTCTGTCCGCGCCACCTTTGGTTTCCCTTGGGCGGCGCGGGACGACCATTCCTCTGGGACGTGCCTCACGGCGCGCCTCACGCGACCAACCCGGACGGCGAGGCGGGAATGCCCCTGCAGCCTTGCGGATGCAGCCGTCCCTATTCGGTCTTGCTCCCGGTGGGGTTTACCCTGCCGCCCCTGTTGCCAGGGGCGCGGTGCGCTCTTGCCGCACCGTTTCGCCCTTGCCCGCGGGGCGCCCGGGGGAAATCCCCAGGCCCTTGCGCGGGCGGTTTGTTTTCTGTGGCACTGTCCCTGGGGTCGCCCCCGCCGGCAGTTGGCCGGCACCGTATTCCCGTGGAGCCCGGACTTTCCTCTGCCCCGCAAGGCAGCGGCCGTCCGGCCGTCTGGCGCGCGCAGAAATGCGCAGGTGCCAGCCACGCGTCAAGCGCGTTCACCCTGTCAGCCGGCGCTCCCGTCACGCGACGCCCTGCCAGGCGGCGGCCAGGCGCCCGGTCTGTCAGGCGGCGGCCAGGCGCCCGGTCAGGCGGCGGCCAGGAACGCCTCGATCACCGCGATGAACCCCTCAGGATTGTCGGCGTGCAGCCAGTGCCCGGCATGCTTGAGCGTTACGAACCGGGCGGTGGGGAGCAGCGCGCGGATCGCCGGACGGTCTTCGGGGCGCACATAGTCGGAATTCGCGCCGGCGATGAACAAGGTCGGGCCACGATAGATGGCACCGGCCGGTGCCTCCCACGCCTCGATCGCCGGCATCGCGCGGGCGATCTCGCGCAGGCCAATGCGCCAGGAGGGATGCGCGCCCACGACCAGGTTCTGCAACAGGAATCCGCGAATGCCGGCATCCGGCACGGCCTTTGCCAAGGCCTTGTCCGCGGCGGCGCGGGTCAGGCCCGGCGCCAGCTTCAGCCCCAGCATGGCGGCGGCGATTCGGGCATTGTCGTGCTGGTATGGCACGGGGGCGATGTCCGCCGCGACCAGCCGCGTCACTTGCTCCGGCTGAAGCAGGGCCGCCATCATCGCCGCCTTGCCGCCCATCGAGTGCCCGATCAGCACCGCCGGCAAGGCGGAGCGCGCGTCCAGCGTCTCCAGCACATCGGCAGCCATCGCGGGATAGTCCATGGCCGCTGCGTGCGGACTGCCGCCGTGGTTGCGCAGGTCCAGCGCCAGCACGCGATGCCGCGGTGCCAGCGCGCGCTGCACCACGCCGAGATTGCGGGCGCTGCCGAACAAGCCGTGGAGCAAGGCGACCGGCGGCCCCTCGCCGGCCTCGATCGCGTGCAGAATCATCGCAGCCTCCCGTCGCGCGCGGGCACCAGCCGCCACCGCGGCGCGCCCGACGGCAGCATGGCAAACCCGACCCCGCCAATGATCAGCGCCGAGCCGCACAGCAGGTCCGCGGTCAATTGCTCGCCCAGCAGCAGGTTGGCGAGCAACAGGCTGACGGCGGGTGTGCTGAGGAAGCCAACCGACGAGACCATGACGGGCAGCGTCGCGGTCGCCTCCACCACGCACCAGGTGCCGATCGGGCCGGCGATGCAGCCGATATAGGCCAGCGCCAGCCAGCAAGCGGGCTGGGTGCCGAGTGTGCCATGCGGCGTCTGCCATGCGACCAGCGGTGCCAGCAGCAGCGAGGCGAGCAAGAAGCACCATGGCATCAGCTCGAACAAGGAAAGCGCGGGCCGGGCACGGCGGATCACTATGATGGCGATCGCCCAGGAGAGGCTGGCGGCGAGCAAGAAGGCGTGGCCGATCAGGATCGAGGCTGAAGTCCAGTCGATCGCCCAGGGGTTCATCAGCACCGCGACGCCGGCCAGTCCGATACCGGCCGCGAGCCAGCGGCGCGGCGGGATCGCCTCGCGCAGCACGAGCAATGACAGCGGCACGATCCAGATGGTGGTCGTGTTGGCCAGGATGGCGGTGCGGCCGGCCGGCACCCACAGCAGTGCCATATGGGCGAAGGCGAAATATCCGGCGAGCTGCAACGCACCGACAGCCATCAGCGCCGGTAGGTCGGCCCGAGTTGGCAGCCGGAGCCGTCCGCGCGCGGCCGTCAGCAAGGCGGCGGTAATGCCGGACAGCACAGCGCGGCCTTCCGCGAACCAGAGCGGCGCGGCCCCATGGTTCAGGGCAACCTTGGTCAGCGGCCAGGCGCTCGACAGAAGCACGACGGAGACGATGAGCTGAACGATGCCCACGGCCGGCAGGACTGTTTCATTTCGCGGGATTCGTCTGCCGTGGGGTTGTGTAACGTCATTCTGTCGTGACATACCAGTTATATGACCTTTTCGATCATTGGCCGATGCCCGACCACCGGGCAGTTCGGGGGAGTCACCGCGACGTCCAACATCGCTGTTGGCGCGCGGGTCGTCCATTGCGCCGCCGGCATTGGGGGCGTGCTCACCCAGCATCGCACTGACCCCAGGCTGGGGCCACGCGGGCTCGATCTGCTGCGGTCCGGTTGCTCCGCGCAGGAGGCGGTGGAGGCGCTGGCCGCCTCCACGCCGCACGCGCACTGGCGGCAGATCGCGGTGGTGGATGCGGCCGGGCGCTCGGCGGCGTTTTCCGGTGCGCGCACCCGGCCGGAGATGAGCGAGGCCGCAGGGCAGGACGCCTGCGCCATCGGCAACATTCTGGCGCATGCGCGGGTGCCGGCGGCGATGCTGCGGCGGTTCCAGGGCGCGCCGACCGCGCCGCTGGCCGAGCGCCTGATGTGCGCATTGGAGGAAGGGCTTGCCGCGGGGGGCGAGCATGGCCCGGTGCGCAGCGCGCATTTGCTGGTGGTAGAGAAGGAGAGCTTCCCGCTGGTCGATCTGCGCGTCGATTGGCACGACCAGCCGGTGGCTGAACTGCGCGCGCTATGGAATCGCTACGCGCTGGAAATGGGCGCCTTCGTGATGCGGGCGCTGGACCCCGACAATCCGCTGGGCACAACCACGCCCTGACCCAGCCTCGTGCTAGACAGCGCGCGGCGGCTGCGGCATCCGGTGGCGCCGGATCGAGGAGAGGGCGCGCATGGCCGCGGTCGCCGAGGGGTTGTTGGCAGCGGATGAGCCATCGCCGGTGCGGATGCTGCGCCAGCATGGCGCATCCGATCTGGTGCTGACCGCGGATCATGCGGGGCGGCTGATCCCGCGGCGTCTCGGGCGGCTGGGCGTGGCGGAGAGCGAACTGCAACGCCACATCGCCTGGGACATCGGCATCGCCGGCGTCACGGAGCGATTGTCGGATGCGCTGAATGCTCTGGCGGTGCTGCAGGTCTATTCGCGGCTGGTGATCGACTGCAATCGCGATCCGTCGGTGCCGTCCTCGGTGCCGGAAATCAGCGAGACGACGCCCATCCCGGGCAACGTCGGTCTGTCCGAGGCGGAACGCGCCCGGCGGGTGGGGGCAATCTTCACGCCGTATCATGCGCGGATCGCGGCGCTGCTGGATGCGCGCGCGGCCGCGGGGCGGCGCACCGTGCTGGTTGCGATGCACAGCTTCACCCCGGTATTCAAGGGCGAATCGCGCACGGTAGAGGTGGGCGTGTTGTTCAACCACGATGCGCGGCTGGCCTCGGTGTTGCTGACACTGCTGCGGGCGGAGGGCGACATCGTGGTGGGGGCGAACGCGCCCTACGCAATCACCGATACCAGCGACTACACCGTGCCGGTGCATGGCGAGAAGCGCGGGCTGCCGCATGTGGAGATCGAAATCCGGCAGGACCTGATCGCGGAGGCCGCCGGCCAGGCGGCATGGGCCGCTCGCTTCGCGCGATTGCTCCGGGCGGCCGATGCGGAGCTGCGGGAGGCTGGAATCTGAAGTGCCAACCAGCGGGCATCAGCTCTACGTCAGGCGGTGCACACAAACCACTGCGGAGCCAGGTCCGGGATACGAACGGAATGGCTGCGATCGCTCTCGCCCGCCGTGCCCTTGGGCGGCAAGACAATGGAACCACCGAGTACACCGATGCGCACGGATAGGATGGGCCCGTGAATTTGTAGGACCAGGATGCGGGACATGTCCCGACCTATGTCCATCGGGGTGGATCTGTGCCCCCCGGTGGCTCCAGGTGGTTGAATTGTCCTTGCCGCTCAACGGATCGTGGGATGACCGCAACGCGCCCTGCGGGAGCGAAGCAGGAGGTCACAACAGTGCATGACGCGGAACGGGCGACGCCGTGGACTGTGCCGCAGGGCGGGGACAAGCGGGCGCTGTACGAAGCGCTCGCGCGTGAACTGGATGCGTTGCTGAGCGGCGAGACCGATGCGGTGGCCAATGCGGCGAATGCCGCCGCGGCGCTGTATCATGCGCTGCCGGCGCTGAACTGGGCTGGCTTCTATTTCCTGCGCGGCGAGGAGTTGGTGCTGGGGCCGTTCCAGGGGCGCCCCGCCTGCGTGCGGATACCACTTGGGCGGGGCGTATGCGGCACGGCGGCGGTGCGGCGCCAGTCGTTGCTGGTGGCGGATGTGACCGCGTTCCCCGGACACATCGCCTGCGACACAGCGTCGCGCTCCGAGCTCGTGGTGCCCCTCTTTGCCGGGGCACGGCTGCTGGGAGTGCTCGATCTCGACAGTCCGGAACCAGGCCGATTCGACGCGGTGGACCAGGCGGGGTGCGAGCGCGTGGCGCAAATAGTCGTGCGGCATTTGGGTGGCATCGTGGCGTGAGCGCGGATCGGCGCTGGGGGTCGCTCATTTCCCAGGCTACCGTCGCCTGGGCCCGGCACGAATGTTTGCCAATGAATACGGCCGGCAACACGCGCGGGCTCTGACCGAACCATGGGTGACACGGTGTTCTTTACCCGCAATTGAATCCTGCCTGGCGACCGGCCACGCATTCGTGGCCCGCCAATCCCCCGTCGTGATCCGCATCCCGATCGCGGCTGACAGAGCGATCAGGCATGGATAGATCCTGCCTTCGGAGGTTGCACACGCTGCTTGCGGCCAGGAAGCGGTGCGCCGGAATGCAAAGCGGGCCGCGCTCCGGCCGGGATGCGCAGCCCGCATTGACGAGCCATCTCCGCCGGAGGGTCGTGCCTTCCGACGGGTGTTGGTCAACCTGGTGGACCATGCCCGGCAGGTCGTGCCTTCCAGACATTCACAGCAAGCATATACAATCATGGCGCGAAGCTTGGCGCATTGATCTCGGTCAAGGGCCAGTCACCGCGAAGCTGTGCGCTGTGGTCAGGCGATCCCGCGCCGGCCGTTGACATGGATCAATGCGCAGCGGCGGGCTCAACCTAGCGTTGTCCGGGGCTGTTCGCTCCGCGACGAGAGGAGAATGGCAATGCATCGTGCCGAGATTGACGAGGCAAATAACCGACTGATTTTGCGCTGGACTGATTCCCAAAATGTCGCTGAAATCGGCCAGTTCCGGGCTGAGGTTGAAGCATTGCTGCCAAAGCTGCGGCGGGGATTCGACTGCATCAGCGACATTACCAACATGCGACCTGCCTCGCGGCACGTGGCGGACCACATCGAGCAATTACAGGCACTGCTGCACGGGGCCGGAATGCGGCGCGTGGTCCGTATCGTGGGGAAGAGTGGTTTGGGTCATATGGCCTCGACTCAGATGGATCGACTGGCGGCGCAGGCCGGATATGAAACGATCCACGTGGACACGGAAGCGGCAGCGCTGATCGCACTGGCCCGAAAGTGATTGTTCCGGGTTTGGCCGTGGCGACCGGTCAGGCCCTGGAGTTGCGCGACCTGCGCACCGCAGGACATCAGCGCATTTTGTTCGATCTGGCTGCGGCGACCGCGTGCGAGGTTGGCCTGCCCAAGGACGATGGCGAGGAGCGCTCGGATCTTCCGACTGCCCGGAAGATCCGAGGTCACACTCGGCTTTTCCTCTACTCTCCCACTTGCGCTCCAGGTCCTGTCAGTGGCCTGAGGGCGTGCCAGAAGTCACATTGGTGGTCCTGAGCAAACTGGAACGTCGGCCGCGGCCTGGGTTCGTCCAGCGATTGCATTGGATATCTTTGCATCTGATCGAAGTTTCGCCAAAACGGCACATCCTTCACGCTGTTCGGGTCGCCATTTGTCGCGAAGGCAGTCCAGTAGCGCTTCATGCGGGTTGCCAGTCCGAGTTGTGCCGGCGTCAGTGCAGGCGTGCCGGGAATCGTCAGGGCACTCATATTGAAGAGGTACTGCAGTTCGCTGAAATGTGCGGCGCCATAGGGGAAACTTACCGGAGGAGCCACGATCGAGGGGGCATTCTCGTCACTGAACTGGTACGCCCACACCGGCACACGCGCGGCCATCAACTTGTCCATCTCAAATGCCGGACAGCTTATGGTCCCATCGGTAATCACCTGTGCGGCAGCCAGGTCGGGACTTGAATAGGCGCTGAGCGGATACTGCTGAATAATCGCCGGAACGTCGCTGGTCGGATATCCGGTGCCCGGAAGAAATGAACCGAATCCGTCGAGCGCCGCCTGATAGCCGCTCGCCTGCAGCGGTGCTCCCGCGAGATCGTAGGAAAATGCAATCACCAGGCGGAACTCGTCGTGATTGGTGCCATTCATGATCGGCACCTGGTTAAAGCGGCCTTGGGCGAGTGCGTCGGCCAGAGGTTCGGTCAGCAATGTCCCATCAATGATCGCACCGGTTTCTGTCGCCTGATTGCTCAGCAGCTCCGCCACCGGCACGGCACGCAGACATGCGGCAATCTGCTGTTGTGTCCCCTGATTGCAGCCAACCTTGCCTGCCAAGGTCACGCCATCAGACTCGGATTGTTGGAGCGTGATATAATCGGGAGCGCCGCTTTCAATGATCGCTTTCTGGAACAGCCCTGACGCGAGTCGCGACACGAGATGCGCGTAGATAGAGATACCGCCCGCCGATTCACCGAAGATCGTGATGTTGTGAGGATCCCCGCCGAATCCCGGGATGTTGCGCTGCAGCCATTTGAGCGCCAACTGCTGATCCATCAGGGCATAGTTGGCAATCAGGTGATTCTCGGCATCCAGCGCGGGGTGAGCGAACAGGCCAAGCGCGCCGAGCCGGTAGTTGATCGTCACAACGATGACATTGCCTTCCCGGACGAGCGCGGTGGGGTCATACGCCGCGCCGGCGCCCGCCGTGAATCCGCCGCCGTGGATCCAAACCATGACGGGAAGCTTTCGTTCCCAGCGCTGCGGCCCACTCGTGGCCGCTGGCGCATAGATGTTCAGGAACAGGCAGTCTTCCGACGTCGATGGTGTCCCCCAAGGGCTCGTACCCTGTGCGCAGTAGTTGCCGAAATGCGTTGCATCCAGTTGCTGATGTCCCCGGCTGACCGGTTGCGGCGGGCGCCAGCGGAGGTCGCCGACCGGCGGCGTTGCATAGCGAACGCCGAGGAATTCGTCGACGCTGCCGACCGCGACGCCGGAGAGCACCCCCTGCTCCACCGCAACGCTTGGCGTCGTGGCGAATGCCGGTGCCCCAAGTCCTAGCGCCAATAAGGCGACCACGCTGGATATCACACGACCCACGAAAAATCGGAAAACGCGTTTGTGGACATGGATCGCCGTTCTCGTCATCATTTGTCCCCTCCATCCAAGTTCTGAAGTCTTCAAGTTGGTGCTTGGTTACGACGCTCGGCGTGATTGGACGCTATCGAAGCGATGGCAAGGCTGTGCTTCGGCCGAGGCCTAGGAGTTATTGCGCGTATTTCTGTCTCGATATGGCAAGCTTGACATAGATCAATTTACGGTGATGCGTCGAGCGAGGCGAACCAATAAAGCTTGATGTGAATGACACCTTCCAGTGGCGGCTCAGTGTCGCTCGGACCGGCAGGCCATTGCAGCCGGTCTATCCAGGGCCTGCTTGCCTTTGGCGTCGCTGGCGGTTCTGGAACTCCAAAAGGGACCGGCTTGCTCGCCCGGTATCGGCAAAATCGACCCGCGTCAGACCGGGCACCTGCAGACCGTTACGGCCGCATCTCCTCGCGGTAGAGATTCAGGGCTTGCATCACCGGCACGTCGCTGAAGCTGAACAAGCAAGCCGGTCTGTCGCCGGTGTTGACGTGTTCACAGAAGGTCCAGGCCGGCACGGTGAAGACGTCCTTGTCTTCCCAGTCGAGCCGTTCGCCGCCGACGACGGAATGGCCGGCGCCTTCGACGACGTGATAGTTCGTACGGCAGACGCGGCGCCATGCCCGCGTCGCTTCGTCGGGCCGCAGCAACTGCATGTGGCAACTGATCGTCGGCATCACCGGCCCGCCGGTTGCCCGGTTCCGGTACTCCAGGACGGTCCCCTTGTCGCCAGTGCCGCCGCCGGCGGCCAGCCGGTCCAGCGCGGCCCGCATTTCCGACATCGGGTAGTGCCACTGCGACGAGTTGCCAATCGCGCCGACCTCCTGCCGATCATGGGGGTACTCCTCGAAGAATCCGGCTTCGAGCAATCGAACCAGCGGCGTATCGAGGCCGTCCAGCCAGATCATCGGCGCGTCGGTGTCGTTGGCATGGTCGTGCCATGACCAGTTGGGCGTCAGCACGAGGTCGCCGGGAACCATCGGAACATGCTCCCCATTGACGACCGTATAGCCGCCCTTGCCCTCGATGATCAGACGCAAGGCCGCCGCGGAATGGCGATGGGCGCGCGCGATCTCGCCCGGCATCACGATTTGGATGTTGGCAACCAGCGTTTGGCTGGCGATCCCGGCAAGCCCGGGATTGCTCAGGCGCAATACGCGGCGTTCGGCCTGCGCGGTGCCGACCAGCTCGGCCGCCCGCATCGCTTGGGGCCGCAGATCCCGCCAATGCCACAGATAGGGTACTGCCGCGCTCTGGGGCGCGGCGCTGACGGCTTCGCTGATCCAAGCCGGCGTCACATGCTGCATACGCAGTTGCGAGTAATAGTTCTGTAGTTCTTCCTGCGATGACCGGATATCGGAAAGCTGGAGCATGCGCGATCCTCCGCGATGTTAGGCCAGCGCCACGCGCACTGCGGCCAGGCGCTCCAGCGAACCAAGCACTTTCGGCTGATCGTTGGTCAAATGCCGAACCAGGATCTCGTCGTAGCCGATCGCCGTGAACGTCCGAAATTGGTCTGCGACTCCGTCGACTGTTCCCGCGATCAGCGCTTCCGCAGGCATGCCACGGTAGCCGCGGTTCAGCGCCTGCTGCAACACTGCTTGCGCCTCCGTCGAGGACTCACCGACGTAAACGTCACGCCGCAGAACGATCGCGCCCGGGTCTCTGCCGTAGGCAGCGCACCGCTCGCGGTACAGGTCGGCCTGCGTGCGGGCCTCCGCGTAAGTGAGGCTGGGGCTGGCAATCCAGCCCGCCGCCAGGCGTGCCGTTCGATCGATGGCGGGAGCAGCACTGGCGCCGATCCAGACCTCAACCGGCTCCTGCGGGCGTAGGGCAAGGCGTGCGTTGGTGATACGAAACCGCCGCGCGGAACTCACGGTTTCGCCAGCCAGCAGGCGCCGGACGATATCGAGTGCTTCCTCGAACGCCGAAGGACGCGTCTTTATGTTCACGCCCATCGCGGCAAAGCGATCCTCACCCCAACCGAGCCCGCATTGCATGATGAAGCGGCCTTGCGCAATTGCGGCAAGCGTGCCGATTTGTTCCGCCACCAGCACCGGGTGCCACATCGGGAGCAGGAACAAGCAGCCGGCCGGCGCCTCGCCCCATTCCGCCAGCAGGCGTCCGAGCATCGGCGTGTTCTGATAATACGGGGTCGGCGAGCCGTGGTGATCGCCGACAAACAGCGAGTCGAGCGACGCACGGTGCGCCGCCTGCGCCCTTTCGACCATCCAGCGCGCTCCGAGGCGCGCGTCTGTCGCATCCGGATAATTGCTCGTGAGCGAGATCCCGACTCTCATCGCGTCACCGTTGGTCGCTGGATGAGCCGCGCATTAGACCAGAACTCACCGACCAAGCCAAGGACCGAACGCGCGACTGCGGCTTGATTGCTCTGCATCGCGTAGCTGAACTGAAGACCATCCGGCAGCCGCGTTCGCCGCACGGCGAACGACACCAAATAACATTCCGGCACCGGCTGCCACTTGCGCCACCGAGGGCCCGAGAAAGGGCCATCGGGATGGTTGGCGAACGGGCTCGCTGTCCGTATTATCCCCGACAAGGAATGCCGAAAAGGCCCCGCCGGAAGCGCGATGTCGTGCTTGGTCACGCGATCGAGAACGGGGCCCGCGTGCCTGCGGCCAAAAATATCCATAACGCGGAACTGGGAGAGACGCAGCCATGGCCTCGATCACCTACACGGACGACTTCGCCGCGCCTGCCACGGCTAGTCCGGCAGAAATCCTCACAGCGCGACTGGACCGATTGCCGATGACCCGCACGCTGTGGGTCATGGCAGCGTTGGTGTCGCTCGGTGGCTTTTTCGACGCGCTGGCGCTGGAGCTCGTCGCGACCCTGGCCCCGGGGCTGTTTCACGACAACATCCTGACTGCAACGACCGTGAGCTTCTTCGGCATGACGGGGCTGGCGAGTTTCATCGCCGCGATGTTCGCCGGAATGCTCGTCGGCTCGCTGGTGTTTTCCCAGATCGCCGACTTGTTCGGCCGGCGCACGATCTTCGCGTTTGCCCTGCTATGGTACGGCGTCGGCAGCTTCATCATGGCGTTTCAAAACACCGCCGATGGGCTGAATCTGTGGCGCTTCATCAGCACGGTCGGCCTTGGCATCGAGCTGGTCACAGTCGATGCCTATCTGTCCGAGCTGGTGCCGAAAGCCTCGCGTGGCAGGGCGTTCGGTTTGCTGATAGCGATCAGCGCGGCATCCGGCCCGTTCGCCTATTTCCTCGCCTGGCAGTTGGTGCCCAACGCGCCGCTGGGACTGGACGGCTGGCGCTGGGTGGTGCTGATCAGCTCTGCGAGTGCCGTGTTCGTCTGGTGGATTCGGCTCGGCTTGCCGGAAAGCCCACGTTGGCTCGCCCAGCAAGGCCGCATCGACGAGGCCGAGCAAGTGATGTCGCGCATCGAGCAACGGGTGGAAGCCGAATATGGGCGGCGGCTGCCGCAACCGGATCGGCCACAGCTCCAGGAGCCGCGCAAGGGGACGCTGACGGAAATCTTCAACCCTCAATTCCGCACCCGAACGATCATGCTGGTACTGTTCAACTTCTTCCAGACAGTCGGGTTCTACGGCTTCTTCGCCTGGATCCCTACCCTGCTGATCGCCAAAGGCATCCATGTCACGCAGAGCCTGGAGTATGGTTTCGTCATCAAGGCCGCCAGCTTCGTCTTCCCGTTCGTCATCATGCTGTTTGCCGACCGCTTGGAACGGAAATGGTCAGTCTGCCTGTCGTGTATCGCAATTGCTGTGTTTGGTCTGATCTTCGCGCAGCAAACGACGCCGGGGACGCTGATGGTGCTTGGGACATGCCTGTCGGCGTCGACCGGATGGCTGGCTTATGCGCTGCATAACTACCAATCGGAGTTGTACCCCACACGGGTGCGCGCCCGCGCAATCGGCTTCGTCTATTCGTGGAGCAGGTTGAGCGGGATCCTGGTCGGGTTCATGGTGGCGTTCTTCCTGCGTAACTTCGGCGTGGGCGGCGTGTTCATGTTCGTCGCATCCTGCATGGCCGTGGTGGTGCTGGCGGTCGCACTGCTGGGGCCTCGCACCAACAACCTCGAGCTGGAGGCAATCGCCCATTGAACAGCGTTGCCGTCATGATCGCGCGGTAGGAGGAGCCGATGGCAATCGGCGGCTTCCAGTAAAGTGTCATTGGTTCCTCCTGCCCCTTGCAACGCCGCCACAACAACGGGGCCACGCGATCTATACGAGCGGCAAGTGTCACAACGTGCGTTGACACCAGATCACCGTCCCCTCCCCCGCGTAGCGGAAGGCGGCGGCGGTGGGCCGGCGATCCGAACTGCCATCCAGCGTGACGCAACGGCCGGCACGTCGTTGCTCGAGGACCCAGGGTGTTCGGCTATGCCCTCGCTGGGCCGAGCGTTGGCATGAACTCTATCAGATAGGGCTTCCATACTTCGGCATAGAGGTGGGTGAAATGGCCATGTGTCTTCGGGCCTGCCGGGATTAGCACGTAGCGGCCGTTGCGTACGCGTTGCATTGCGCGCTCCACAGTGCCGAGTTCCGGCGGATTGGCTTCGTCCTCCGCCGCGTTGATCAAGAGTACCTTGGCCTTGATTTTGTCGAGATCGGGCTCGGGGTTGTAGTCTCGGATAGCCTCGATTGCCCACAGTGCATCGTTGGCATCGCCTTTGGCTGCCTGGGCGAGACGCTCCTCGTAAAGAGCGTCGGCCGCGGTGAGGGTCGGCGCGATTTCCTGGATGCGCGTAGCGCTTTCGGTACGCAGCGAGTTGGCAGCCGCAGTATAAGTATAATATTGCGGGTTCTTCACGTAATCCCCGTTATTCCAGTCCGGATCGTGGCGAATTGCCTCCGCAGCAGCCCGCCGCATGATCCAATTGCGACCACTGATCTGAATGGGCTGGCATGAGATCGGCACCACCCCATCCATCAGATCGGGATACATCTCGGCCCACATCCAGGCATGCATGCCACCCATCGAGCTGCCGATGACGAGGCGCAGATGCGAGACGCCAAGGCCTTCGGTTATCAGCCGATAGCCGCTCTCAACCATGTCATGATAGCGATAATGCGGAAATCTTCCCTTCAGCCCGTCGGAAGGTTTGCTCGAGCCGCCGCGTCCGATCGCGTCTGGAATTATGATGAAATGGTCTGCCGCGTCGAGCGGCTCTCCGGACGCGAACAATTCGTCGGCAAGGCTTGGGCGCAACCAATTGGCACCCGTGCCGGTATTGCCCTGCAACAACAGGACGCCGTTGATGATCTTGCCCGCTGTGTCGCGCTTCGCTGTGCCAAGTGTGCGATAGTGCAGCACCAGCTCAGGCAATACCTCGCCGCTGCGGAACTCGTAGTTTTCGATGACGAAAGTGCCCTCATCGAAATTCGGCCATTTGGCTTGCGGCAATGGTGTCGAGATGGCAGCGGCATCGTCGGTCATTGATAACTCCCCAAACTCGGTTCAGCAGATAATAGCGGCAGTCCGGGCCGCGGCCAGCCCTGAGCATTCCGGTGGATCACGAACGGTTATCCCGCGCAGACCCGCGCCTTTGCTCGACATGCGATCATTCCCGGTCGGCCACACGGCTGCGCATGTAGGCCTGCGGGCTGCAGCCCATTTCGGTGCGGAAAACATAGATGAATGCGGAGGTCGATCCATAGCCGAGTTCCATGGCGGTCCGCGTCACATCCAAACCGCCGCCCAACAGCTCGATCGCGCGCGGCGCGACTGCGGCACAGTCCGGGATCTACCTCGTTCCGTTCATGCTCTCCAGCGCGGCAGGCAATATCACCGGAAGCCGGTGGGGCAGGCAGTTCGGCAGCTTTCGCGGCGGGCTGCGCATCGCGACCATCCTGTGCCTGGCCGGTCTCACTCTGTTGGCGCTGCTGCCGCTGGATGCGCCGGTCTGGGCGATCATCGCGGGACTGATCATCACCGGTTGCGGCGTGGGCACCTGCCTCATCGGGTCAATCACGAGTGCCCAGAATGCCCTGATCCCCCAGGATATCGGCTGCGGAACAGGCGCGCTCCTGGTGCTCCGTTCGGTCGGAGGCGCGAGTGGGTCGACCCTTGCAGGCGCCATCATCGCTGCGAGATTGGTCACGACCAGGCATGCTGCCGGTGATCGGCCGTTCTCACCGGCACATGCCCTGCACCGTGGCGCCGCGGCTTTGGATTATGCCGCACACACCGGTTCAACCGCTGCGGCTACCCATCTGGGGGCGGCGTTTGGGCTGGTGTATTCGGCGGCAGCGACGGTTGCGGCGATCTCACTCGTTGTGACGCTACGAATGCCGAATACGCCACTGCGCGAAACCCTGCAGTTTGCCCCAGTGTCGGAGTAGCTGCCAAATAATCGACCTGAGCCGATCTGTTGGGCTGCTCAGGCGGGAGCACCGATGCCCTGAACGTTCCGGAGGTGGCCGGTCTTGATCCAGAGCCTGCAACCATTCGGACCTGCCTTGGCCTGCAGCATGCTGTTGGCTGGCAGCCGCAACCAGGACAGAGGCTCGAAGTGCTCGCCGCCCTCCTCGAACCCGCCGTCCAGCACCAGCAGTTCGGCACCGCCTGGCACGTTCAGCGTGACACTTGCATCGGGCATCCACCGCTCCAGCCGCACGTCTTCGCATCCATCGCGGAACAATGCGAGCGACTCCACGCCGTGTCGCTCCTCGGCGGCCTGATAGTCCATCGCGGCTGTATTGAGTTTGACCTCTTTTCGGTCCGCCGGATCGAACTGCCACAGCTTGACGAACAATACGCAGCCGGGGGCCGAGCCAGGCGTATGGCGCGACGTCGGCGGATTGCGGACATAGCTCCCGGCCGGATAGTCACCATGCTCGTCCTGAAAGACACCCTCGAGCACCAGAAATTCCTCTCCGCCGCCGTGGGTATGGGGCGAGAAGTGACTGCCAGACGCGTAGCGAACGATGGACGTGGCGCGGGCCACCTCGTCGCCGATGCGGTCCAACATTCGCCGTTCAACCCCGGCCATTGGCGAAGGCACCCAGGAGAGCCGCGCGGCGTGAACAGCAACGCGGCTGGTAAAATCAACGTTGATTTCCATCGTGTCTCCTCCGACCACGTGCTTGAGGTTTACGTCACTCAGGCGAGCGCAGATTGGTTCTTGCCGCGCACTCATCCGGCAGATGCAAGCCAGCGTTGGTCGCGCGTCGACGGGCGGCGCGCAAGTCGATCGATCAGTTGCTCCCTCGCTGCCCCGCCGCGCCCGGAACGCAGGCAAGCCACGATGTAGGTGTCCTGGAACAATTCGCGCTGAGCATTGCTGCCGCCGACACGTATCAGCTCCGGCAGCACCGGGCGGATCAGGTCCGCGGCTGCGGCGTAGTCGCCTTGGGCGAAAGCGACAATGGCCTCGCCAAGCACCGGCACCACCTCACCCTGCGGCAAGCGGCCGATCGCCAGACGCTCGCGGGCTTCCGCGATGCGCTGCCGGGCCGCTGCCGTGTCGCCAATCGCGGCATCCGCCAGCACGGCATGCAGATCGGCGAAGTGCATCGCGGCATGCGGGAAGATCTGGTGGGCGAATTCCGCGACTTCGCGCCAATCTTCGCCGACCGGCGGGGTCTCGCCGTAGATTTGCCAGCGCCAAAGAAACGCGGCCGGGTCGGACAGTTTGATGACCTGCGGCGCCTGCGCCACGGCCACGCGGATCGCATCGGCATAGATTGAGTGCGCCCGGGCAGCGTTGCCGCGCGCCAGCTCGCACAACGCGAGGTGCCACGACAGGTGGCCGTGGAGCTGGCTGCGGCGATCGTATTCGGGCAGCCACCCCGCAACGAAAGCGGCCCCTGCCTCGGCATCACCTGCCTCGTAATAGCCATGCGCGAGGGCATGCGCGCCCCAGGCATTGCGTGGGTTGAGGGACAGCGCATGCTCCACCTCGGCAATGCCGGCGGCGACGTCGCTGCCGCTCTCGATACGCGCCCAGCCGAGGAAGGTGAGAAAGAACGAGTCCTCGCCCCACTGTGGTGCGAGGCGCTGCAACATCGCCAGCTCGGCCTCGCGGTGATCGAGGCGACCGCTGAAGCCGAGCAATCCGAACGCACCCAGCGCCAGGAACAGGGGCAGCGCGTCGCGCGGGTAGCCGACCAAATGTTCGTCGAGCAATGCCAGGGCCTGCGGCCCGGCGCCGCTCACCGCCAGCGCAACGATTTCGACATGGCGGGCCTCGCGCGGGCTGACGCGGTCACAGAGCGCGCGCGCCACTGCGACTTCCGCCTGTGCCTCGGGAATGCGCATGTACACCTGGAGCCAGCGCGCCCTGGCGATCCGTGCCAGCGCGAAATCAGGGTCGGCGTGAAGCGCCGCATCGAGCGCGTCCGCCGTGCCGAAATTGGCCGTCAGCATGCAATCAACGGCATGCAGGTAATGGTCTGCTGCCGCCTCCGAGACCGTCGTCAGCGGATAGCCAAAACGGTCAGATGCCACTCGTTGCCTCCATCTCAGCCGGGGACGGTTCTGTCACGGCACCTCGCCCGCCCATTGGTAGCGCACCATAACTGCTCGGAGCATGTCTGTCTTTCGATGGCTCGACAACGGATGTAGAATAACAGACAGACGGCCAGAAGGCGGCGAAGAACCCCACACTCAATCCACGCTGGCACCAAACAGCGGCAGCGCCGTAGCGTCCGCATCCCGATCGAAATTGGAAACCGTGACGCCAAGCAGCCTGATCCCCTTGGTCGTCAGCAACACGGTGCGCAGCAGCGCTGTACTTGCCTGCCGCAACGCCTCATGTCGCGCGAGCGCACTCGGAAAACTTCGACTGCGTGTAACGATCTGAAAATCAGCGAACTTGACCTTCACCGTTACGGTCCGGCCGAACGCGTTCGCCTTCTCGCACCATGCCCAAACCTCGTCGGCCATCGCCGCAACGCCCGCCTCTATGTCTGCCGCGGCGGTCAGGTCATGCGGGAAGGTGGTCTCGGAACCGGACGACTTGCGCCGCCGATTGGCAACCACCGGCCGGTCATCCTGGCCATTCGCGATGGCGAGATACCAGGCCGCCGCCTTGCCGAAATGCTGTTGCAGAAATCCCAGCGACCTGGTGCGCAGGTCCGCGCCCGTCTGGATGCCGAGCCGTTGCATTTTCGCCGCGGTGACCGGGCCAACTCCGTGAAACTTTCCCACCGGCAGTGACGCGATGAAGTCCGGTCCCATGTCCGGCGTGATGACGAACTGGCCGTTGGGCTTGCGCTGAGTGGATGCCAGCTTGGCAAGAAACTTGTTGTAGGAAATGCCCGCTGAAGCCGTGAGGCCAGTCCGATTGAAAATGCGTGCACGAATTTCCTTCGCGGTTGCGGACGCGGAGGACAGCCCGCGCAAGTCATCGGTCACATCGAGATAGGCTTCATCGAGCGAGAGCGGTTCGATCAGCGCGGTATAATCGGCGAAAATGGCGTGGATCTGCCGCGACACCGTGCGGTAGACGTCGAACCGTGGCGGTACGAAGATCAGTTCGCCGCACAGCCGCATTGCCAAGGTGGAAGGCATAGCCGAGCGAATGCCGAATCCGCGTGCCTCGTAACTCGCCGCCGCCACTACCCCGCGCTCGGCGCCGTGGCCCACAGCGACGGGTCGGCCGCGCAGCGCAGGATTGTCGCGTTGCTCCACGGACGCATAGAAAGCGTCCATGTCGACGTGGATGATCTTGCGTGGCGACATGACTCGAAGCTTATCCGACTTGCTCCGGAAAGCGAACTGTGGGGCGCGGGCCTACGTCTGTCTCGGAGGATTGCCCGGTGGCCAGGTCCATGCCCGACTTGGGTCGCAACTGGCGTCTCGCAATGACCGCTCTCATCATCGCGTCTGGCGTCTCGCAGTGACCGCTCTCTTCATCGCGTCGCCGCACCCGGGAAATGGCACGCCACTTGATGGCCGGGCTGCAATTCCCGCAGCGGTGGATCGTTGCACCGACATAGATCCTGCGCGTACGGACACCGCGGATGGTAGCGGCAGCCTGATGGCGTATTGACCGGGCTCGACACATCGCCTTGAGCCAGCGCAGCCAATCGCGGCGCGTCCGGATCAGGTATCGGGATGGCGGAGATCAACGCCGCAGTATAGGGATGCAGTGGTGCAGAAAATAGCGTCCCTGATGCTGCTGATTCAACAAGGCGCCCGAGATACATGACCGCGACGGTATCGCTCATATGGCGCACCACCGCGAGATTGTGCGAAATAAGCAGATAGGTCAGCCGCTGACGGCGTTTCAACTCTTCCAGCAGGGTCAGAATCTGCGCCTGCACCGACACATCGACCGACGACGTCGGCTCATCCAGGATGATCAGCCGTGGGCCGACCGCGAGCGCGCGCGCGATCACCACGCGCTGACGTTGTCCCCCGCTCAGTTCATGCGGCAGGCGCTGGAGCAATTCCGAATCGAGCCCCACCATTTCAAACGCCTGCCGCGCGCGCTCGACAGCCTGCGCACGGCTGCCGGCAATGCCCAACGCAAACAGCGGTTCGGTGAGCGCGCTCTGCATGCTCTGGCGCGGATCGAGCGATCCGTACGGATCCTGGAAAACGATCTGTACCTGCTTGCGAAATTCCTTGATCGCGGCGGTGCTCAGGTGAGCGATGTTCTGGCCGTCGAACCGGATTTCGCCGCCACTCGCCTCGAGCAGCTTGACCAGCAATGTGGCGACCGTGGTCTTGCCGCAGCCGGATTCACCGACCAATCCAAAAGTCTCACCGGACTGGATCTGGAAATCGATGCCGTCCACGGCCTTCACGAACGCCGGCCTTCGTTCAAGCCAACTGCTTCTGATCGGAAACCGCTTGCTCAGGCCGCGTACTTGCAGGATCGGCGTGCGAGTCACGATGCGGCCTGGTACAAATGGCAGGCGACCACGCGGCCGGGTTCCGGCGGTACCGGCGCCGGCACCGTGACGGAGCATGGCGCGAAAGCACGTGAACACCGTGGGTGATACCGGCATCCCGGCGGCGGATCGGTGATCGCGGGAATGCCGCCGGGGATCGGACGGAAAATCGTATCGCCGGCCTGCAAAGTCGGCACCGCCTCCAGCAGCGCTTTGGCGTATGGATGCTTTGGCGCGCGGAACAAGGAACGGACATCGGCATATTCGATCACGCTGCCTGAGTACATCACCGCGACGCTATCGGCGAGCTGCGCAACGATGCCCATATCGTGCGTGATCAGCAGCAGCGTCATATCGATGCTGCGCCGCAATTCCGTCAACAGACCAAGAATCTGCGCCTGTATGGTAACGTCGAGCGCCGTGGTGATCTCGTCGGCAATCACCAGATGGGGCTGCCGCACCAGGCCCATGGCAATCACGGTCCGCTGCTGCATGCCTCCGGACAGCTCGAACGGATACTGGCGGACGGTCCGCTCCGGATCGGGAATCTTTACCAGGCGCAGATACTCGACTGCCTTTTCCTGGGCGATCCGCCGTCTCTCTCGCTTCGACATCCGCCCTGGTCCCAGAAGTTCAGGGCTGACCTCGAAAATCTCCGCGATCTGCTGGCCGATGGTCAATACCGGATTGAGATAGGTCGTCGGGTTCTGGAATACCAACGCGACCGAGCGGCTGCGCAGCTTGTTCAGTTCGTGCTCTTGCTTGCCGAGCAATTCTTCGCCCAGCAACCGGATCGAGCCGCCGGTGACCCGCGCGTTTCCCGGCAGCAATCCGGGCACCGACAAGGCGGTCAGCGACTTGCCGGATCCGGACTCGCCGATCAGCCCCAAAGTCTCACCCCGACGGATTGTCAGATTGACCTCGTTCAGCGCCGGTATCCACCGCCCATTGATGCTGAGTTCGACGCAGAGACCCTCGATCTCCAGTACCGTGGGGCGATCGATCATCGCGTCAGCTTCGTAGCCGCGGATCGAACGCGTCGCGTGCCCAGTCGCCGACCAGGTTCAGCGACAGCGATGTGATGAAGATCGCGGCGCCAGGGAAGACCACCAACCAGGGAGCCTGGAAAATATATGCCTGACCCGCGGCCACCAGGCTGCCCCATTCCGGCACATACGGTCCGGGACCAAAGCCGATGTAGCTCAGAGCCGCCATGGTGATCAGGATCAGCCCGACATCGGCCGGTGCGCGCGCGACGACAGGCGCAAGGGTGTTGGGAATGATGTGCCGGAAGATCATCCGCATGTGCCCGACGCCTAAAGTCGTCAGCGCCCGCACATACGGCTTTCGCTTCTCGATCAACACCTGGCCGCGCATCAACCGGCAGTAGATCGGCCACGACACGAACACCAGTGCGATCGACAGATTCTGGATGCTGCGGCCGAGCACGGACGCAATCGCCATCGCCAGTACGAGACTGGGAATGGAGAGGAAAACGTCGGTGACCCGCATCAGTGGTTCGTCGAGCCGCTCGATAAAGCCGGCGAGCGCGCCGATGACCACGCCGATCGCCACCGCCGCGACGACGACGCTCAACGCGGCACGCAGATCGAGGTTTGCCGCCAATAGCACCATGGAGAAAAGGTCGCGGCCGTAGTCATCGGTGCCGAACCAATGAGTGGCATCGGGTGCGGTCAGCTTGTCGGCGAACTGCACGTTACGCACCACCGACGCCGATATGGCCAATGGTGCGATCGCGCCGACCACCACGATGGCAACAAAAATCAGCAGCCCGGCTGCGGCGAGCTTGTTGCGGCGCACCCAGGTCATGTCAGTACCTGACACGCGGATCAACAATCGCGTACAGCACGTCGACCGCGAGGTTGACCATGACCATCATTGCGGCAACAAACAGAGTAAAGCCGACGACCAGAACGCTGTCGTCATTGAGGATGCCTTGCGCGGCAAGCTGTCCGACACCGGGCCAGGAGAATACCGTTTCGACCACCACGGCACCGCCCAGCAGGATGCCGAGCGTCGTGCCGGCGGTGGTCAGCACCGGCGTGATGGCATTGCGCAATGCGTGGCGGATGACGACGACACGCGCTGGCAGGCCCTTCGACCGGGCAAGCAAAATATAGTCCTGGCGCAGAACCTCCAACATGCTCGCCCGCATGATGCGCACCACGGATGCCATGCTGATCAGGCTGAGCGCAAAGGCCGGGAGCACCAGGTGCGCCAGAGCACTGAAGAAGAACGGTAGGTTGCCTTCGATCAGGCTGTCGATCAGATAAAATCCGGTGATGGGCTGGAGTGGGTATTCGAGCGCCACCAATTCGTCCACCCGGCCGCGCGCGGGCAAATGCGGCAATCCCAACTGGCCCAGGTAATAGAAGAACACCAGTTGGAGAATGATGCCGAGCCAGAATACGGGGAATGAGATGCCGGTGATGGAAACCACCCGCACCGCCAGATCGGGCACTCGGTCCTTCCGCAATGCGGCGATCACGCCGGCAGGCACGCCAAGGAGTATGCTCAAGAGCACTGCCGTGAATGCCAATTCAATCGTCGCCGGCAATCGCTCCAGCAGAGCCCACAGCACATCTTGCGTGGCGGTGCGAGAATAGCCCCAATCGCCGTGCAGCAGGCCATTCATGTAGTAGTAGTATTGCACCGGCAACGGCTGATCCAGATGCAATTCCTTGCGCAGCGAATTCAATGCGTCCGGGCTGATTGGCAGGCCAGGCGTGATATAGGCCGCCAACGGGTCGACGCCCGGCATGCCGCGCAGCAGAAAGAACACGACGATGCTGACACCCAGCAAGACCAGACTGAGCAACAGCAGCCGCTTGATGACGTAAGCGAGGAATCCCAAGCGGCGGCCTCACTCCTTCCACAGCGCGGCGAAGTAGAAGCCCTGGTAGGTTGGATTGTAGTAGAATCCCTTCACCGACGAGCGCAGCACGTTCGGGTTGAAGGTCGGCTGGCCATAGGCGGTGGCGGCACCGATCCACACCCAGTCCATGTCGTTGTTTACCAGTTGCATCATCTGTGCGATCAGCGCCGCCCGCTGCTTCGGATCCAGCGTCTGGAACTGCTGCGTATATAGCGCGTCGGCTTTCGGGTTGTCATAGGAACTGGTACGTGCCCAGAACCCCGCACCCGTACCGAACGCGCTGAGCCACGAGTTCGGGTCCGGCGTCAACGAAAACGTGCTGTGGATGCTGAACCCCGTCAGTTTCGACCGCCAGGAGTTGACATATTCGGTGAACGACAGTGCCTTCACATTCATTTTCAGGCCGACGTCCAGACCGCTGATATTGGCCGCCACCTGCGTCGCGATGTAGCCTTGCCACGGCGCTGCCGCGTTGTAGATGATGTCCATCTCCTTCGGATGGTCCTCACTGAATCCCAGGTCCTTGCCGGCTTCCAGCAGCAGCTTCTTCGCCTCCGCCGGATCGTAGGAATAAGACTTGGTCAGCTTGGGGTCGTAGCCGAGCTGTGCCGGCGTCAGCCCCCAGGTAATCGGCTCGGCAAATCCGTTGAACACGTTGCGCCTGACGTCGGCATTGTCCAGCACGCCGGCGAACGCCTTGCGCACGCGGATATCCGCGAACGGCTGGAACGCCGCCGGAGAGCCGTCCGGATTCTGGATTTTCTCGTTCATTTTGGCGAAATAGATGGTCAGCCAGGGGAACGGCCCCGGCACACTGACATCCGCAATGATCGGCGCGATGTTGCCGTCGTTCAGCCATTTGTTCTTGTCGATCACGTCGAAGATCGCGGCCGTGTTGATGTCCGCGACATCGACCGCGCCGGCCTTCAGGTCCAGAAGCCGCGTTGCCTGATCCAGCGTGGTGCGAACGATCACAGTCTGCAGCTTTGGCCTGATCTTGCCCTGCGGGCCGCCCCAGTAGTGTGGGTTGGCCCGCATCACGATATTTGCCGTTGCCTTGTCGAACGTCGCCAGCTCGTACGGACCGGTGCCGCAGGCATGATACAACATCCAGTCATCGCGAGCACCCGCGGTCGCGCCGCTGATGAAGCCGCGACCGTCGGCCGGCTGTTTCCAGTGCGCCATGACATAGCTCGGGGACACGATCGACCCCATGAATGTCGCGATATCGGCGATGAACGACGCATAAGGCTGGGCGAGATTGAATTCGACCGTGTACGGCCCGAGCACTTTCACGCCGCCCGCGGCCATGTACACGTCGACCGCGGACTGAGAATAATCCTTGCCGATACCAAAGGATTTGCTGAACCCCCACGCGCCTTTCAGGATGCCGGGCGCCGCCGTGCCGGTGGGAAAGAACGACCCGATTCCGGTCGGATCGTCCATCAGCACAGCGCGGTCGAAGCTGAACTTCACCGCCTGCGCGTTGAAATCCGTGCCATCCTGGAACTTGATACCCTGGAGCAATTCGAAAACATAGCGCTGGCCGTTGTCCGCGACCTTCCAGCTCTTTGCCAGCCACGGAATCGGCGTCTGGCCGGCGCCGTCGTACCAGACCAGACGCTCATATACGTTCTGCACCACCATCACGTTGGCCTGTGCGGCGGTGCCCATGACCGGATCGACGTATTGGGGCCCCGCGGCAATGTCCCAGACCAGCGTGTTCGACGGAGCCGCGATCGCGCGGCCGGCCAGGGTCGCCGCCGCAACGCTGACAGACATGCCCAGCACCGCGCGCCGCCCGAGGCGGTGATGCGGTGCATCCTCTGTTCCCGGACCCATCGGATTCACTTGTACTGCTCCCCTCCCGGGTTGCCAATTTCTCCCATGCCTGCCGCCGATCGGCAATGCATATTCGCCACCGTCCGCAATTCGCATGGAGAAACTCGATGCCTGACGACATCCGGTTCGGACTGATCGGTTACGGCCTGTGGGGCCGCCACCACGCCACGGCTATTGCGGCGGCTCCGGGTGCGACGCTGTCTGCCATCGCCTGCGCCAGCGAAACAACGGCGACTGCGGCACGGCAGGACTTTCCCACGGTACCAGTCGATATAGGCTACGAACCGTTGCTGTCGCGCCCCGATATCGACGCCGTCGCTATCGTCATTCCCAACCATCTGCATGCGAAAGTCGGTGTCGCGGCGTTGCGGGCCGGCAAGGATGTGCTGCTGGAAAAGCCGATGGCCACCACCCTGGAAGGGTGCGACCAGTTACTACAAGCAGAGCATCAGAGCGGCCGCGTGCTGACCATTGGCCACGAATTGCGTCTCTCCACGCAGTTCGGCCGCATCAAGTCCTTCATCGACGCGGGTGAAATCGGCAAGCCGAGCTACCTGTCGTTGTCTTTGTTCCGTTTCCCGTTCCGTCCGGGTTCACAGGGATGGCGCTACGATGCTGCACGGGTCGGCTCGTGGCTGCTGGAAGAACCCGTACATGCCTTCGACTTCGTCATGTGGTATTTCGAGACGCTCGGCGATCCGCTGTCCATCCAGGTATTCGGCAACGCGAGCATGCGCGGTGCTGCGATGGCCGAAAGCTTCACCGCCATTCTGCGCTTCCCGGGTGACGCGCATGCGGTCATCACCCAGACGGTCGGCGGGTTCGAATATCATCAGCTTCTGAACGTGGTCGGCAGCGAGGGCTCGGTTCGTTCCTGGTGGTCGGGCGCGATGGACCGGACCACGCATCCTGCCTATGAATTGCGGATCGACCGCCGCAGCAAGGGTGGCGTGGAAACCGCCGCCATCGGGCCATCCGGCGAACTCGCCGAATTGTCGGAACAAGCGCGCCGGACGGTCGTGGCGTTCCGCAACCGCCGCCCGCTGCTGTGCGGCGAAGCAGCACGCAAACGCATCATTGTCTGTCTCGCCGCCGAGGAATCGCTGCACGAAGGCCGCGAGATCGTCCTGCGATTCTGAACTCGGGCAGCGTCAAACGAAATAGTACCGGCCCCAGCCGTCACCGCGCCAGGCAATCATCCGCTACCGCGCCACCCGCCGCAGCCGGCGCGCACAATCTGCCGTACCATCGATATAGCCATTATCGAATTGTCCGATGTAGCGCTCGGCCATCCGCTGAGCGATCGGCGTCTACGCCTCGGATTGCCACGGCCGCACGACGATCTCCGCGCGCCCCATCACGGCGGCGCGCGCATAACCCGGCGCGTGCCGCTACACCCCACGGGGCGCGCATGGCCGGGAGCGGGCACGGCGAGCTTCCCGCGCCGTCACCTGGTCCGGGGTTCCGGCAGCCGGACGATCGTCGGCTCATAGCCAATTGCCCGCACGAACCGCACAAGGTCGGCGGAAAGCAACGTGGTGGACGCCGCGTTATGCAACGGGTGGAAGTTGACTCTCTCGCTGTCGAGCATTTCGGCGTCGAGAATCACGGTGGTGCGCCGCTGGCGGTCGTTGATGAGGCCGAACGGGGTCACCGAGCCCGGCGTCAGTTCCAGCACCTCCCACAAGACCTCGGGCCGCGCGAAGGAGAATCGTGGCGCACCCAGCGTCTTTTCCAGCCGTCCCAGGTCGGCGCGCTTATCGGCCGGCATCACCACCAGCCAGATGCCGCCCTTGCGGTCCTTGATGAACAGGTTCTTGCAGTGCAGGCCGGGAATTTTGTGGTGCCAGGGCCGGCCTTCCTCGACCGTGAAGAAGGGTGGGTGTTCCACGGTGCTATGCTCGATGCCCAGGCTGTCGAGCAAGGCGAAAAGTTCGTCGGGGGTTGCGGGCACGTGAGGCTGCCGGAAGGTGGATCGAGGGCGCAGCATCTGTGGGAAGCATGGGCGCAATGCAAGGGGAGCGCTCGCGGCCATGACACCCGGACGCCAGCAGAGCCAAAGCGGCAATCGTCTCCCCCGACCCGCGCCAGCGTCAGCAGGCAGCCAGCAGGCGCGCGAACCGCTGCCTTCCCCGGAGGTCATCCAGGGGTTGCCTCGGCGCCTCGCCACTCGCAATGAGCGGCAACCGCAGGGAAGACCAGCGCCATGCCCCGCCTGACCACCGCCGAAGCCACGATCGAAAGCTTGCTGTCGCACGGGATCGACGCGCTCTACGCGCTTCCCGGCGTGCACAACGACCACCTGTTCGATGCCGCCCAACGCGCCGGTGACCGGCTGCGTGTGATCCACACCCGGCACGAGCAAACGGCGGCGTACATGGCGCTGGGCGCGGCCCTGGTAACGGGCAAACCGCAAGCCTTTGCCGTCGTGCCTGGGCCCGGGCTGCTGAACGCCTCTGCCGCGCTGCTGACAGCCTATGGCATGGGCGCGCCGGTGATCGCGCTGGTGGGGCAGATCGCATCCTTCGCGATCGACCAGGGCCACGGCCACCTGCACGAGATCCACGACCAGCTCGGCCTGCTGCGCCACCTCACACGCCATGCCGCCCGCATCCGCGCCCCGCACGAGGCGCCGGCGCTGGTAGACGAAGCGGTCCGCGTCGCGTGCAGCGGCCGGCAGGGACCGGTCGCGCTGGAATGCGCGATCGACCTGTGGGGCGCGCCGGGTGAGGTGACGTTTCCGCGGCCAACCCCGCCCGCAGTGCCGCCGGTCGATGCCGCGGCGGTGCAGCGCGCGGCGGAGCTGCTGGACAAGGCGGAGCGCCCGCTGATCGTGGTTGGCGGCGGCGCGCTGGATGCCGCAGCCGGGGTGCGCGCGGTCGCCGAAGCCTTGCAGGCGCCGGTATCGTCGTTCCGCCGCGGCCGCGGCGTGATCCCCACCGCTCATCCGCTGGCGGTGTCCTTCACCGAGGGCCACACCCTGTGGCAGCAAGCCGACGCGGTGCTGGCGATCGGCACAAGGCTCTACTGGCAGCAAAGCAACTGGGGCGTGGATGACGCGCTGCCGATCATCCGCCTGGACATCGACCCCGAGGAGATCAACCGCTTCCGCCGTCCCGCCTGCGCCCTGGTCGGCGACGCCGCCACGGTGCTGCGGGCGCTGCTGCCGCTGTTGCCGCCCCGCACCCGCGACCGCACCGCGGAGCTGACAGCCGCGCGCACCGCGTTCGACCAGCGGCTGACGAAGCTGGAACCGCAAATGGGCTTCCTGCGCGCCATTCGGGCCGCGCTGCCGGACGACGGGATCTATGTCGAGGAGGTCACGCAGGTGGGATTCGCCAGCCGCCTCGCATTTCCGGTGACCGCGCCGCGGACGTTCCTCTCGCCCGGCTATCAGGACACGCTGGGCTGGGGTTACGGCACGGCGCTCGGCGCGCAGGCGGCGGCGCCGGGACGCAAGGTGGTGCTGGCCACCGGCGATGGCGGGTTCATGTACCAGGCGGCCGAACTCGCCACCGCGATGCGCCACCGCCTGCCTGTGGTCGCGGTGGTGTTCGACGACGGCGCGTTCGGCAATGTCCGCCGCATCCAGCAGGAGCGCTACGGCAACCGGCTGATCGCCTGCGACCTGACCAACCCTGACTTTGTGAAATTCGCCGACAGCTTCGGCATGGCGGCGTTCCGCGCCGACACGCCGGCGCTGCTGGAGCAAGCACTGCGCCAGGCCTTCGCGCTGAATGCGCCGGCGCTGGTGCACGTGAAAGTGGGAGAAATGCCGAGCCCATGGGACATGATCCTGCTGCCGCGCGTGCGCGGCTTCGCCGACGCCTGGCGCCCGGCGCTGCCGTGATCGGGGGCGGGATACCACCACGACCGGTGTCGTTCGGCAGCGTATTGCTCGCGCTGGCGCTCGCCTGCTGCGGCGGCCGGCCGACGCACACCGCAAGCAGCCCTGCGGCACCTCCGGCGACGCAGGCGATCGATATCGCGGCCAACCGGACGCTGCTGGTCGGGCCCGGCCATGCGCTGAAACTGCCGAGCGAGGCAGCGCGTATAGCACGCGACGGCGATACGGTGCTGATCGACCCCGGCAGTTACGACGACTGTGCGATCTGGCGCCAGAACCAACTGACCATCGCCGCAAGCGGTCCCGGCGTGGTGTTCTCCGACAAGACCTGCGGCGGCAAGGCAATCTTCGTCATCGACGGCACCGACGTCACCGTGCGTGGCATCACGTTCATGCACGCCGTCGTGCCCGATCACAACGGCGCCGGCATCCGTCTGCATGACGGCAACTTGCTCGTGGACCATGACCGCTTCATCGACAACGAGGAAGGCATCCTGGGCGGCGAGACCCAGCGCAGCACAGTGCGCGTCGTCGACAGTGAATTCCGCGGCAACGGCAACTGCATAGGGGAGTGCGCGCACGGGCTCTATGTCGGCCGGATCGCCTTGCTCGATGTCGAGCATTCCCGCTTCACCGACACCCATGAGGGCCACGACCTCAAGTCGCGCGCGCTGCGCACGGTGCTGCGCGGGAACGACATCTCCGACGGGCCGACGGGCCACGCGAGCTACCTGGTGGACATCTCGAATGGCGGCGATGTGCTGATGGAGCATAATACGTTCAGCAAGGGGCCGCACACCGACAACGACACCACCGCGATCTCGATCGGCGCCGAGAAAGGGCGCAATCCGACGCGGTCGCTGGTGATCCGGGACAACATCTTTACCAACCTGCTGCCGAAGCCGACGGCGTTCGTGACCAATCATACCGACACCCCGGTCGAGCTGGCGAACAACAAGTTTGTTGGAAAGGTGGTGCCGTTGGTGGGGCCGGGAACGGCACAGAAATAGCCTGCCCCGCCTTAAGGAACGTGATACGCGGTCTGGTACTGCCTCAGCCGGCCCAGTGTAATTCGTCCTGCATCGCAGCGATCAGGGGCGCCAGGCTATGATGCACTGCCCTGCAAAGGAATTCGTTCGCGCTTTTTGCCAGTCCGGGTGACGGCGTCACGGTCCATCCATGCCGCCAAGGTTACGGACCTTATACATGACGGCTGCATCCTCCGCGGTAATTCGCCCCTCCGCCACATCGGTCTTTGCCGCCGTTGCGTCGCGGGCGTCAGGTGGTCCGTAGCCGCCCGAGCCGGCAGTCACCACCTCGATGATCTCACCCGGACGCAATCCGCCACTGCCATGGTCCAGCGATGCGGCGCCGTTCCGTACCCGCACCGATGCCATGCCGCCCGGCAGGCCACCGAACAAGCCCCACGGCGCCGATAGCCGGCGCGCGATATCGACCCGCACCCGGCACGGCGCTTCCGCGCGATAGACGCGGCGCAGCCCCATGCCGCCGCGATGGCGTCCCGGGCCGCCGGATCCGTCCACCAGTTCGTAGCGCAGCAGCGTCAGCGGGTATTCGATTTCCAGTGCCTCCACGGGCAGGTTCGACGTGTTGGTCATGTGCACGTGCACCCCGTCAAGGCCGTCCTTCGTTGCCCGCGCGCCGGAGCCGCCGCCGATCGTTTCCAGATATACCCACAGCGCATTGTCGCGCGGCTGATGGCCGGCGAAGGTGATCGACGTGCAGGCACCGTTGGTGGCGGCGATCACCCGGGTCGGGATCGCCGCGGACAGCGCGCCGTGGATCAGGTCCACCACGCGCTGACATGCGCCGAGCCTGCCGTTCACCGCCGCCGGATGCACGCAGTTCACGATCGTGCCTTCCGGCGCGGTCACGTGCAGCGGACGCGACAGGCCGGCATTTGGCAGGATCGTCGGATCCACGAGCGCCTTCACCGCGTAATACACGGTGGAGAGCAATGCGGTGTAGGTCATGTTGAGTCCCGCGCGCACCTGTGGCGCCGCGTCGAACGCCAGGTTCATCTCGTCGCCCGCCACGGTGATCGCGCAGGACATGTCGAGTTCGCCGTCGATCTCGGGACAGTCGTAGCGGTCGGCGAAGCGATAGGTGCCGTCGGGGATCACAGCGATACCGGCGCGCATCTTGCGCTCGGCATAATCTTGCAGCGCATCGCCGGCACGCAGCACGGTGTCGCGGCCGTATTTCGCGCATAGCGCGGTCAGGCGCCGCACGCCGAGGCGGTTCGCCGCCATCTGCGCGCGGAAGTCGGACAAGCGCTCGCGCGGCACCTGGCAGTTGAGCAAGATGAGCTGGAGGATGTCGTTCTGCAATTCGCCGCCGCGGTAGAGCCGCACCGGCGGAATGCGCAGGCCCTCCTGGTAGATATGGGCATGGCCGCGATCAGCGAAATCGGCGTGATGCGCGAGGTTCACCGCAAACGCGATGAGCCGGCCATCAACGAACACCGGTTCGGCAAGCACGATGTCGGGCAGGTGGGTGCCGCCGCCTTCATAGGCATCATTGCCGCAGAACACGTCGCCGGGGCACATCTCGGCAATCGGGTGGCGCTTCATGATATGCGGGATCAGGCCGAGGAAGCTGCCGAGATGCATCGGGATATGCTCGGCCTGACACAGCGTGTTGCCGTGGATGTCGAACAATGCGGTGGAGCAATCGCGACGCTCCTTGATGTTGGTGGAGTAGGAGGCGCGGATCAGCGCCTCGCCCATTTCCTCGACAATGGAGGAGAGCGCGCTGCCGATCAGTTCGGTGGTGATCGGGTCCAGCGCCGTCGAGGCGGCAGGGACGGCGTCGTTCATGATCGTACCGAAATCGGTATTGCCGGCGGCCAAACCAGCGCGACAACCAATGACCCAAGGCGGCGTGTTTCGAACCAACCGGTCGGTGGAGCAAACATGAATGGGCTTTCTCTCCTGGCGCGCCGTGACAGTAGCAGGGCAGATCAGAGCGTCACAGGTCAGCTTCACGCCGGCCATGCCGTGCATGCCGCTTACCCAACTGCTGGCGACGCTGATGGACTGCGGAGGCCCCGGCCGTGGAGCGGCAAGAGCGGTTGCCGACACCGGAACGGCGACGGAAGTCGGCGCAGCCCGTCATGTGTTTGGTCAATTGCATCCGCTTCTCGTTTCGAATTTGTCGCAAAGATGGAGGTGTCACACGAGCTTCGTGTCCCATCTCAATTCGGAACCTATGCCTCGCGGCAGCGCGCGATTTTCCCGTACTGCTCTTTTCCGACGTGGCGATCATGGTGCAGCGCCTCCGAAATGCTTGCCGCAGCGGCTCCGGAATGCTCGCCAGAGACGGTGCCAGAGACGGTGATTGTGGGAAACGCGGCCTGCCAGCGGCAAAGCATACACTTGTGTGGATGCGACGGAGAGCAGGCCGGCCCGGTTGCGCGAGCCGGCCCGTCTCCTACCGGCGCTTCAGAATGACCTTGATCTTGATGATCAAGATCACCATAATGCGCCGCAGGAGAGACCGGTTTTGTGGCATCGGTACTCTCCCTTGAACGCCGGTCGGGGTCATCCCGGCCGGCACCTTCATTTCAGGCCATAGACATTAATAAATCGTCGCCGCCGTGAGAATTTTGTTTTCATACGATCGCCTGCGTGGTGCGAGAACGCGGCGAATCTTCCACGACCCTCAAACCGACACCGGTGCCACTCCCGGGCGCACCGTCAGCGCCTCGCGCGCGGCAACCGCAAACGCCTCCCCCTCGGGCAGCACCACCGCCGCCGAGCGCACGCGGTGCGTAGTGGGATCGGTGCCCGGCGGTGGCATGCCTTCAGCGGTCAGTGCCTGCACTGCCTGCAACAATGCCCGGCGCGCCATGATGATGCCGTTGTCAGTGCTCACCAGGTTCTCCCGCGCTCGATCGATGATCGGGCCCATGCTCTCCTGCAGCGACGCGTCCTGCATGGCGATGCCGCGCACGCCGCTGTAGGTCGCGCCAGCCTTCTGTGCCGGGCGGTCCATCAGGTAATCGTTGTCGCGGTTGGCCTCCGGAATGAACGTGCCGGGGACGTAGCGGACGTGGATGCCCTTGCCGTCGCTCATCGCCTGGCGCTCGGCATCGGTCAGCGCGCGTGTGGGGTGGTAGTCGAAGCTCCACGCCCAGCAGTTCTCGTCGTCGATCGGAATCCAGAAATGGCCGTGCACCGGATGGTTGCCGCGCGGCGGGATCATGGTAAACGACGGCATGCACCATGGCGTGATGCGCCAGTAATAGCTGCCCGCCTCCGCCTTGCGCCGCGCACCGATGAACAGCCCCGCCGCATGCTCCGCGGTTTCGAATCGCACCATGTGGTCGCCCATATTGTAGTCGTTGCCGCGTGATCCTTGCATCAGCGGATCGGAGCGCAAAGCGTCGCTGTGCAGGAACGAGACGTGGCTGGAATCGATGCCGCCCTCCAGCGCCTGTAGCCAGTTGCTGTATTGCAGCCGCTTGGAGGTGAAGGTCTGCGCCGGCGGCACGCAGGCGAACTCGAATTCCGGCAGGCCGGGCTGGTGTTCCGGCGGTCCCATATAGGTCCACAGCACGCCGCCTTTCTTCACCAGCGGGTAGGCGCGCAGCTTGATACGGGCGCGGAAGCCGTTCGATTCCGGCTCCGACGGCAGGTCCACGCACTGACCGGTGATGTCGTATTTCCAGCCATGATAGGCGCAGCGGATGCCGCAGTCCTCATTGCGGCCGAACCACAGCGAGACGCGCCGATGGGCGCAGAACTCTTCCAGCAGGCCGTAGCGACCGAGCGTGTCGCGAAAGGCGATCAGCCGTTCCGACAGAAGCTGCACACGGACGGGGGGACCGTCGTTCTCGGGCAGCTCGTCGGCGAGCATGGCGGGGATCCAGTAGCGGCGGAACATCTCGCCCATCGGCGTTCCCGGGCCGGTTCGTGTCAGCAACTCATTCTGTTCTTGGCGCAGCATGGCGTCCTCCGGGCTATCGTCTGACAGCAAACACCAAATGACCGGGCGGCGCCACTCGCGCCGGCGCGACACACGCCGAAGGCGACCCGGCAATGTTTGCTGCGCGCGGCTGCGACTTTACCACGCCGCGGGGCTGCTTATGATCGATCCCATGGGTTCGTTGGGGGTTCTGTCATGTCACTGCTGACGCCCGCGCTGGCCGCCCGGTTGATGACCATTGCCCTGGGCCACGTCACCCGCGAATATCCCAACAAGCTGGATCACGTGCTGTCCGGGCCGGACGACCCGGGTTCGCCGCGCACGCTACATCCGATCTTTTACGGCAGCTTCGACTGGCATTCCTGCGTGCACGCCTATTGGCTGCTGGCACGCCTGAGCCACCGGCACCCGTCGCTGCCGGAGGCCGATCGGGTGAGGCAATTGTTCGCGGGCGCCTTCACAGCCGATAACGTCGCCGCCGAGTGCGCTTACCTCGCCCGTCCATCGAGCCGCGGCTTCGAGCGTCCCTATGGCTGGGCCTGGCTGCTGATGCTGGCGGCAGAGCTGCGAGCGCAGGATGCAGCCGGTCCGTTCGCCGCAGCACTACAGCCGCTGGCGCAGGCTTTCACCGAGCGCTTCATGCAGTTCCTGCCGCAAGCGACCTATCCCGTCCGCACCGGCGTCCATTCGAGCTCGGCCTTCGCGCTCGCCCTGGCATCGGAATACGCACAGATCGGCAAAGACGCACCCCTCGCCCGGATCATCGCCGATACCGCGCGCCACTGGTTCCTGGACGACGCCGACTGCCAGGCCTGGGAACCCAGCGGCGAGGATTTCCTGTCACCCTGCCTCGTCGAGGCCGAGTGCATGCGCCGGGTGCTGCCCGCCACCGAATTCACCCCCTGGTTCGATCGTTTCCTGCCCCACCTTGGCAAAGGCAACCCGCGCACATTGTTCCATCCCGTGTCGGTCAGCGACCGCAGCGACGGGCGCATCGCCCATCTCGACGGCCTGAACCTCAGTCGCGCCTGGTGCTGGGGCAATCTGGCGGCGGCCCTGCCACCCGCCGACCCGCGCGTCGCGACCATGCGGGATGCCGCGACGCGCCACCTGGAGGCCGCGCTGTCGCATGTCGCCGATGACTACATGGGCGAGCACTGGCTGGCGACCTTCGCCTTGCTGGCGCTGGAGGCGGCGGCCGCGCCGCGCCCTGCTGACGGAGCGTGACGACGGGACCAGCCCTCAGGGCAATCTCGGCCGGGCCGCCGCACGTTACTCGACCAAGATTGCTTCGCCTCGCTCGCAATCACCTATCGGTTGCTTCGCGCGCAATGCCACGTGACGGATGCAGGCATCCAGCGTCAGCGTCGGCGCATTAATAACGGTACAGATCGTGCTTGAACGGTCCGCTTGGACTCACACCGATGTACTCTGCCTGCTGCGGCGACAGCTTGGTCAGCATCGCCCCCACCTTTGCCAGATGCAGCGCCGCCACCTTCTCATCGAGCTGCTTCGGCAGCGTATAGACGCTATGCTCGTACTTCCCCGCCGGCGCGTTGAACAACTCGATCTGCGCCAGCACCTGGTTGCTGAACGAGGCGCTCATCACAAAGCTCGGATGACCGGTCGCGTTGCCCAGGTTCACCAGGCGGCCCTCCGACAAAACGATCAGACGCTTGCCGTCAGGGAACACCACCTCGTCCACCTGCGGCTTCACGTTCTCCCATTTGTAGTTGCGCAGTGCCTCGATCTGGATCTCGGAATCGAAATGCCCGATATTGCACACGATCGCGCGATGCTTCATCCGCCGCATGTGATCCAGCGTGATGACGTCGATATTGCCCGTGGCCGTTACGAAGATATCGCCCAGCGGGGCAGCGGCGTCCATCGTGGTGACGGCATAGCCCTCCATCGCCGCCTGCAACGCGCAGATCGGATCGACTTCCGTCACCATCACCCGGCAGCCGGCATTGCGCAACGAGGCGGCACTGCCCTTGCCGACATCGCCGAACCCGTTCACCACCGCCACCTTGCCGGCCATCATCACGTCGGTGCCGCGGCGGATGCCGTCCACCAGCGATTCGCGGCAGCCATACAGGTTGTCGAATTTGGATTTCGTTACGCTGTCGTTCACGTTGATCGCCGGCGTCAGCAGCTTGCCGTCACGCGCCATGTCGCGCAGCCGGTGCACGCCGGTCGTCGTCTCTTCCGAGATGCCGCGCACGTCCTTCAGCATGTCCGGATGGTGCTGATGCATGCGCAGCGTCAGGTCGCCGCCGTCATCGAGGATCATGTTCGGCGTCCAGCCGTCCGGGCCATGGATGGTCTGGTCGATGCACCACCAGAACTCGTCCTCGTTCATGCCCTTCCAGGCGAACACCGGCAGACCGGCGGCGGCAATCGCCGCAGCGGCGTGGTCCTGCGTGGAAAAGATGTTGCACGAAGACCAGCGCACTGTGGCACCCAGCGCGATCAGCGTCTCGATCAGCACCGCGGTCTGGATGGTCATGTGCAGGCAGCCGGCGACGCGGGCTCCCTTCAGCGGCTTGCCGGCACCGTACTCCTCGCGGATCGCCATCAGGCCGGGCATCTCGTCCTCGGCCATGGCAATCTCCTTGCGGCCCCAGTCCGCGAGCGAGATGTCTTTCACCTTGTAATCGGGGCTGGCGGCCATGGATTGCGCTCCTATCGGTCGCGCCCCTCATACAGAGACATCCGCGTCCCTGCCAAGCAAAGCGAGCAACGCAGACAAAAAAACTCTCCCCACCGTCTCGGCAAGGGAGAGTTCGTGCCATCTATCTCAGTTGCCGATTGCGTCGCCTGTGCCGGTCCCCCGGCGTGCGGCGCGCGCGCCGGGGACGGCGAAAGCTCCGGCTGAGGTCAGACCCCTTCCTTCAGTTCCTTCGACGCGCGGAAGGCGATCTTCTTGCTCGCCTTGATCTTGATGGCTTCGCCGGTGGCCGGATTCCGCCCCATGCGCGCGGCCCGCTTGCGCACCTGCAGAATGCCTAGCCCGGTCAGCCGGATGCGGTCGCCCTTCTTAAGGTGCCGGGTCGTCACCGCCACCATGTCGTTCAGCACCGCCTCGGCCTGCTTCTTTGCCAGGTCGTGCTTCTCCGCCAGGTCCGCGGCGATCTGCTTCAACGTGACGGTCGTCTGAGCGGCGGCCTTCTTGGCTGTCGTCGCTGCTTGCTTCGCCATGACTTTCCTCGTTGGGTAGGAGTCGCAATTCGCGCACTTTGCCGAAATACGCTGGATTCGGGCAATATCCTTCGACGTTGTCATGCAGCAATTGTCGTCCACCGCGGCATCGGCGCTACCATGGGTCCGCCGCCACCGCTGCCCGCCCGTTTGGGCGCTGGCCGTTGTTCTGGCGGCCTGTACCAGCCCGCCGCCACCAGTGCCGGCGGCGCAATGCTCTGCCAGCCAGGGCACGCCCATGACGGCCTACGTACTGTTCTTTGGCCGCAGCATCGGCAACCGCGCCGAGGTCGGCAACCGCGACTGGAACGAATTCCTCGACCACGTGGTTACCCCAAATCTGTCAAGCGGTTACACGGTATTCGATGGCTCGGGCGCATGGTTGGATCCGGCAACTCAACGCACCCTGCAGGAACGCACGAAAGTCCTGCTGGCGGTGCTGCCGGACACATCGGCCAGCGCCGCCGCCGTCGCGCGGATCAGGCAGAATTACCGGATTCGGTTCCACCAGAACTCCGTCGGAATGACGACGATGCCCGCCTGCGGCGCATTCTAACCGACCGCGACGATTCGGTTTTGCATTCCAGTTTCCCTGCGTTATTATTCGTCCCATCACGTCATTGTGATTCCACGACAACGCCCCTATGATGCGTCGCCGGCGCGAAACACCTGTAGCGGAGAGCGATACGGTCGCGAACCGGCCGTGGCACCGGAAGCGCAAGAGGGCAGGACAGGCACTGCGTCACAACGAAAACGACTTCGGCGACCGCACGATGGAGGGGCACATCGAACGGATCGATCCGGGCAACACCACGCCGCCAAAGCCGGCGGGGCTGCGGGACGAGCTGGCACGCATATCGGCGTGGGCGATCGGGATCGCCTTGACGCTGTTGCTGGCGTTCACCTGGCTCGCGGTCGCGATCCCACGCCCGCCACCGGGAAATCCTGGCCCGTCACATGCCCCGTGGATCCTGGCCGGCGCCAGTACCGCCCTGCTGATCGCGCTCGCCTCCATGTTGTGGCGGCTCAGTCGGCTGGCGCGGCAGCGCGAAGTCGCCCTCGCCGATGATCGTGCCTCACTCGCGAATAAAACGGCGCAGCTCGAAGCCACGCTTGCGGGCATGAGTGACGGCATCATGATGATGGATGCCGACCTTCGCTTGCTCGCCTGGAACGACCGCTTCGCTGACTTTGCCGGCGTGCCACGCAACATCCTGAATGTCGGCGTCTCGCTCGAGGACATCCTGCGCGCACAGGCCGAGGCAGGCGAGTTCGGCCCGGTGGACGTGGAAGCCGAGGTCGACCGCCGCATGGGCCTGCTGCAAACCGGCGGCGCCACCGGCACGATGCAGCGCCTCCGGCCCGGCGGCCGTGTGCTGGAACTGCGCCGCAATCCGCTCGCCGGCGGCGGGTTCGTAACCATGTATGCCGACGTGACCGCCCGCCAGCATGCGGAGCAACGCGCGCGCCAGGCCGAGAAGATGGCCGCCATCGGCCGCCTCACCGCCGGCATCGTGCACGATTTCAACAATCTGCTGTCGACTGTCATCGGCAATGCCGAACTGTTGGACCGTGACATCGCCGCCGGCGGCACGCCGACACCGGAGCGGCGGGTTGCGCTGATCCTGCAATCCGCGGAGCGCGGCGCGGAACTGGTGCAGCGATTGCTCGCCTTCGCCCGCAAGCAGCCGCTGACGCCGGCCGCCGTCGATCTGAATGCGATCGTCCGCGGCATGCAGGAGCTGCTGCAGTCCACGGTCGGGCGCGCCGTGCGCCTGGGCACCAGCCTGGCCGACGAGCTGTGGCCGGCGTTGGTCGACCCGGTGCAGTTGGAGCATGTCATCCTGAACCTGGCGATCAACGCGCGCGACGCCATGCCCGACGGCGGCACGTTGACGATCGACACCGCGAACCTGCGGCAGTCGGGGGAGGGCGACGCCGACGACCTGCCCCCCGGCGATTATGTTTCCCTCGCCGTGACCGACACCGGCATCGGCATGACCGAGGAGGTGCGCCGCAATGCCTTCGAGCCCTTCTTCACCACCAAGCCGGAGGGCGAAGGCACCGGCCTCGGGCTGAGCCAGGTCTATGGCCTCGCCAGCCAGTCGGGCGGCGGAGCGGAGATCGATAGCACGCTCGGGCGCGGCACCACCGTGCGCATCTTCCTGCCACGCGCCGACCTGCACGACGTGCAGGGCACCGGCGACAAGCGTTTGCCGGAGGCCGCCCGTGCGCCAGCGGGCTAGCCACCTGACCTGGCGGTTCGTCCGGCACCCCGGTGGCAGGATGGGCGCAAGTCTGCTTAGCATGACGGCATGAGCACCGAGACCAAGCGCGGCCTTGCCCGCAACACCGCCAACTATGGCGACCGCGATTTCGCCCTCTATCTGCGCCGGTCCTTCGCCAAGTCCATGGGCTATTCCCAGGCAATGCTGGACCGCCCCGTGGTGGGCATCGTCGATACATCAAGCGACTACAACAACTGTCACCGCACGGTGCCCGAACTCGTGGCAGCGGTGCAGCGTGGGGTGCTTGCCGCGGGCGGGCTGCCTTTGGCCTTCCCCACCGTCTCGCTGTGCGAACCGTCATTGTTCCCTTGCTCCATGCACTACCGCAACCTCGCCGCGCTCGACACCGAGGCGATGTTGTTCGCCCAGCCGATGGACGCGGCAGTGCTGATCGGCGGCTGCGACAAGACGGTGCCGGCGCAATTGATGGCGGCGGCCTCGGCGGACGTGCCTTGTGTGCAGCTTGTCACCGGGCCGATGCTGGCGACGCCGTTCCAGGGGGAGCGCCTCTCCGCCTGCACCGACTGCCGCCGCTACTGGGCCGCCTATCGCGCCGGCCGCGTGACACGGGAACGCATCGGCGAGATCGAGGGGCGGCTGGCTACCACCGCCGGCACCTGCGGCGTGATGGGTACCGCATCCACGATGGCGTGCCTGGCCGAGACGCTGGGCATGGTGCCGCTCGGCCATGGCTCGATCCCGGCGGTGCACGCCGACCGGCTGCGCGCGGCCGAGGATGCCGGCGCGCTGGCGGTGCGCCTGATCGAGGCACCCGTCCGGCCGTCCGAAATCATAACGCCGGAATCCGTCGAGAACGCGCTGCGCGTGCTGCTGGCGCTGGGCGGGTCCACCAACGCTTTGATCCACCTGACCGCGGTCGCCGGCCGGCGCGGCATCCGCGTGGACCTGGTGCGGCTGAACGAACTGTCCGACGCCACCCCGGTGCTGGTGGACCTCAAGCCCACCGGCGAGGGCTACATGGAGGATTTCCACGCCGCCGGCGGCATGCCCGCGCTGTTATGGGAACTGCGCGACCTGCTGCACCTCGGTTGCCGTGACGTGACCGGCGTGCCGCTGGCCAAGCGGCTGGTCGAACCGGTGTTTGTCGACCGCCGCTATATCCGCGCGCGGGCCGAGCCGATGTCGCCGGTGGGCGGGCTGGTGGCGTTGTTCGGCTCACTGGCCCCGCGCGGCGCCATTGTGAAGCGCTCCGCCGCCACCCCGGCCCTGTTCGAGATCGAAGCACGGGCCGTGGTATTCAACGGGTTGGAGGATCTGGCCAACCGGGTGGATGATCCGGCGCTCGACGTGACGGCGGACGATATCCTGGTGCTGAAGAACGCCGGCCCGCTGACGCCGGCAGGCATGCCCGAGGCCGGCTACCTGCCGATCCCTGCCAAATTGGCGCGGGCAGGCGTGAAGGACATGGTCCGCATGAGCGACTGCCGGATGTCCGGCACCGCGTTCGGCACCATTGTCCTGCACATCACGCCGGAGGCCGCGGCGGGCGGGCCGCTGGCGCTGGTTGAGAGCGGCGACCGTATCCGGATGTCGGTGGCGCGGCGGAGTTTGGACCTGCTGGTGGACGACGCGGTGCTGGCGCGGCGGCGTGCGGCGTGGCGCGCGCCGGAGAAGCCACGGCGCGGGTGGGACCGGATCGTGGCCGAGCAAGTGTTGCAGGCGGATGAGGGCTGCGATCTGGCGGTGATGCAGGCCGGCCGATAAGGTTCTGCCACCAACGTCGCGCCGCGCACGGCGATGAGCCAGGAACAGCAGTACCTCGCACGGGCGCGCTACTCCCAATCGGCATCGGTTGGCAAACGATACGATTTGCCGGCCTCACGCGACGGCCGGCTCACCTAGGCGTCGGCGGCTGCGGGACTGACGCACAGCACCGGATCGCGGTCTGTCGATGCAACGGCCGCATGTTGCCAATCGAGGTCAGGCCATTCGGGCATCACCACTTGCCAGCCTTGTCCGGTTCGAACCTAGTGCATCCGCCGGCCGGCCGCGTCCCAGTCTTCGCGATGACGGCGTGTGATGCCGCCATGAACGTGGCACTGTGTGTTGCACACCGGGCACAGCTTCCCGGATTCCTGCCTCAGCCGCATCGGCACGGCAAGCGGACGTTGACGCCGGCAATGACGATCAGATAAAGAACGAACCAAGAACAATGGGGAGTCGAGAACTATGGCGACCTGGTTGTCCCGCCGTCGAGTTGCGGCATCGATGACAGAACAAATGCGTCACGGACCGATCATGGGTCACCCATGGTCAGCCGACGATGTCATGATGGTGATCGGTTGGATCGTGATCCTGCCGCATGCAGCCACGAGGTTCGAGCATGAAATTCTTGTGCCGCCTGTCGCCAGCCTCACCGGCGGAGGCGCCTTTCTCATCGCCGCGGCCGCGACCCTGATGGAACTGACGTTCGGCGCACTGTTGGCGCGGGCGCTTGGCACGACCGCGCGCAAGATGCTGCCGAGCATAGTGTGCCTCTGGCGGACGCGTCGCATCGGACCGCTTCGATTGCAATCTTGCGAAGATTAGGTCCCGGCGTGCGCCCGGCGTTGCTCCGACCTCCGCCGTCAAGACAAGCCTTTTGCAGGTTTGAACAAGCAATTGACGGCGCCCTGCTTCGAGCCCCAATGCGGCAACCGACGAGCACAGGCGATGCAGGCGCGCCTCGGAGCAAACCTCCCCTATTTCGTGGTGGCGCCGCCCAATCGGCTGGCCTCCGTGACACCGGCCGGGCAGTTGCTGGCCGCGATGCGAGGCCGTTGTTACACATGACGGAATTTTCCCGCGGCCTTTTGCTTGGTCGTCTGCCTGGTGAATCGCGCGTCCGGATATGCGTGCGGGTACGGCCCTAGGGCGACCAAACGAATTCCGGTGCATTCCCGGCCTGGATCAGTACTGTTCCGAGCGACTTCAGTTGCTCCATCGCGGCAAACGGGGGTTGGTTGCCACCCGGTGTCCAGCACGTCTCCACTGCATTCAGCAGGGCAGTTAACGCCTGGCTGAACGCGCGCGAGGGGTTCGGGCTCGTGGTGGACCGGGTAAATCCATAAACCGTGGGAAACTGGATCTCGGGACCGATAAAGGCCCAGTGCCCGGCAGCATTCTTCTGCAGCGCTCGACCCTCGTAGACCTGCTTGAAGACATAATAGTGGGCAAACTGCTCGCCGTCCGTCACGTCGTCGGGGGGCTGGTCGGGATCACCTCCGGTACCCTCACCTTCGCGCTTGATTCGCGCAACGGCAGCCTGCGCATCTGCCACCGAGGTGATCCGGCCACCCGGCGGGTCAGAAATGTTGGTGTGAAAATCGTTGACCTCAGTGATGGTGATGAAGGGCGCATTCGCCTCGATGGGCGGCTTCACCGTCTCGAAGCCCGCCGCGATCGTGTCATAAAATGCGCCAATCGTCTGAGGGCGCGCCGCCAGGGCCACGCCGACGGGGCGGAACTCCGGCTTTTCTATCTCCATGAATACGGCAACCTGGGCGGGTGACAGCGGGCGCAAATCGACGGCGTGTTTCAGGTGGATGCCACCCGGCAGCGTGTGGGTCGGGTAGCGGGGAATGAACGCCGCGTTGTTGACGGCCGGCTGGCCACCGATGGCGGTCAGCATGTTGCCGGCCAGCGCGAAGTGATTCATCTCCTGGATGACGAGGTTCGTGAGAGTACCCGCAAAGTTGGCCGGATCCACGTCGATGGACCACTGCGCGCAGAGATAGGGAGGGATGGTCGAGAACTCGAGCTGCATCGCCGTCTGAAGAGCCTCCTGCAAGTCCCCGAGTGTGCGGATACCCTCGGCAATATGCTGAGCGATGGATTTCATCCGGATTCCCCCCGCAGTGGTGTCGCGCGCCAGGCCGACCACCCGACCATCCTACCAGCAGGATGCGCCGCGCACTACGGGAATACATCAAACCAGACTCTGTTCACCATGCCGCCGGCACGATCCTCGCCATAGCGCCACGCGGCACGTCGTGGCCGATGTCGCTGTGCCTTTGACTGCCGCGATGGCGCGCCACCTCAACTTTGATAGAGGCGTGAACTCGCCGAATGCACGTTCGATAATCGCTGAACGAGCCAAGGCTGTTCTTCCCGATGTGATCGCGCACCGCAGGCTGACAGCGTCATCGCGACAATGCGGGGAATGCACGCCTCAGCGGTAAGCCAGCTCATCTGAGCGCAGGCCCATCGCAGCGAGTGTCTCCTGATTGAGATCGCCATTCGGCTGCAAGCCACGGTTCTGCTGGAACTGCTGGATGGCGACCTGGGTGCTCTGGCCCCAAATACCGTCGATGCTGCCCGAATAGAAACCGAGGTCATGCAAACGTGCCTGGATCGCCCGCACCGAGGAGCTGCGCAGCGTGTTAGGCATAGGCTGTGGCGGCGTGGAGACCAACTGCACACCAAGGAGGGCGCTCGTGTCGAGGCCCAACGCGACCGCGGTCGCCTGATTGAGTTGGCCGGTCGCCTGGAGCTGCCGGGAAGCCTGGAAGCGCTGCAACGCGGCCTCGCTGTCCGGCCCCCACTCACCGTCCACGGCGCCGCCATATGCGCCGGCGGCGCGGAGGTGATCCTGTACGGCCTGAACGCCAACCGGAGGCACTGGCTGAACGAACGTGAGTGGAGGCGGCGTCGTCTGGCCGAACGCCGCTGCCGAAGCGAGGAGCCAGACGGACGAGCAAAGTAACAGCCGTTTCATGTCGCGCACCATGCGTTGCGGGTAACCACAACGCGCGACCAGTACATTCCGTTTGATGACAAGTTCCGGCGCCCGTCAGGGCTGCGCCGTACCAAATGCTCGACGCCCAGCGCACCCTCATCACGCCCCTCAGGGCCGCAGTGCGTGCCCGCCGTTCCACGGCTTCCTGCGCCGCATCCACCGGCCCCAGGGTCGCGACGGAGCCAGCCCGTAGGCGCGCAACCAACCTGCCGGTGCTGGACCAACCGCCCCCTTCCCGTTACACGATGACGCCGATGCGACGAAAGCTCTTGCCCTCGGCGGCCATTGCATTGGCAATGGTCGCAGGATCCGTTGCCCCGGCGGCTGCGCCGGCCAGTGGCAACACCGCAGAATCGAATACCCAGGCCGCACCGGCCTATCCGCTAAGGGTCAGTGCCGACCATCGCTATCTCGTCGACAGCAACGGTGTCCCGTTCCTGATCGTTGGCGATTCTCCGCAGACTCTGACGGTCAACGCGTCGCCGGCCGATGCAGCCAGTTATATGGCAGATCGCAAACGCTATGGCATCAATTCACTCTGGATCAATCTACTTTGCAATTGGCCCAAGATCTGCCGGGAGAATGGCGCGACCTTTGATGGGATCAACCCGTTTCTTTCCGAGGACGATCTATCGACGCCAAACCCGAAATATTTTTCCCGCGTCGACGAGATCATCCGGCTGGCGGCCGCCAGCGAAATGGCGGTCTTCCTCGACCCGATCGAGACGAGTGGCTGGCTCGGCGTTCTCCGTGCCAATGGCCTCGACAAGGCCTTCGCCTATGGGCGGTTCCTCGGCAGTCGTTACAAGGGTTTCCCAAATATCATTTGGATGAGCGGCAACGATTTTCAGACCTGGCGTAACACAAACGATGACGCATTGGCCCAGGCAGTCGCGCGCGGGATCCGCAGCGCCGATCCGATGCATCTGCAGACCGTAGAACTGAACTACCTCACCAGCGGATCACTCGATGATCCCTCATGGGCGCCCCTCATCGATCTCGATGCGGCATACACCTACTTTCCTACCTATGCCCAGGTTCTGACCGAGTATAATCGCCCACACTATAAGCCGGTCTTTATGGTCGAGGCAGCCTACGAGTTCGAGCATATACCAGGAACCGACGGCGGCGCAACCAGGAACCTGCGAAAGCAAGAATATTGGAGCATGTTGAGCGGTGCAGCGGGACAACTTTACGGCAGTGCGGTCACCTGGCGTCTGCAGGCCGGATGGCAGTCACGCCTCGACACGCCCGGCGCACTGCAGCTTCGTTACTTAAAAGACCTGTTCTTGCCGCGCAAATGGTATGAACTTGTCCCCGATCAGAGCCACACGACCCTCATATCAGGCTACGGGTCGATGTCAGAGCGGACCGGGAAATTTGCCGCCTACATGGGATCCGGCCCCAGACATGGCTTTCGATGGTTCGAGTTCATCAAGAATCATACCGGCTGGGGATCTGTAACGTGGAACGATTTCGCACCTGCCGCCGCGACGCCAGACGGGACCCTGCTCATCGCCTACATGCCGTCAATACGACCGCTGGTCGTGGACATGTCCAAACTCCGCGGCCCCGTTCAAGCCCGTTGGTACGATCCCACGGCTGGCAGCTATCATGACGCAGCGGGGTCGCCCTTCGCCGCCACGGCTACACAGGAGTTCGATCCGCCGGGGAAGAACGCCGAAGGTAACGGCGATTGGATATTGCTTCTGGAAAGCCTGTCAGATCACTGACGGACCATTCGCACCGTGATCAGACAATGCCATCTGGCGATACTCCTGAATGAGAGTTCCCCGCGCTCTCCGCGCAAGGTATCGGGTCCCGAGTCGACCAGGCTGCCGAAACTGCCGTCCAAACCTGCCTCCGGGTCTGTCCGCTCGGGGATCGTTATAGGGATATTCGGCAGCCGCCGGTTTGATGAGCACTGGGGATGCCTCGGCGCCGAACGGCCCGCCAGACTGCACCGGGAATGCGCAAGGACCACGGATCGGAGGAGGCGACATGACCCCGAAAATCTCCGCCCTCGTCCCCGCGGCGGTTCTGGTCTTCGGCACCGCTGCGCCACTGGCCCAGCCAGTGGCGAGCCCCTCGTCTTGCGCTGCGGTCCAAACCGGGCAAGCCTGAAGCGCAATTAAGGAGGGGGACTTCACATGCCAACGTCGCGCCGATCTCTGATCAAAGCTGGCCTCGCGGGCGCGCTCAGCATGCCTCCGCTGCGCCATGCACGTGCCGCAACACCAGCCAACACGCTGCACGGCGTGATGCAGGGCGACCTACGCTCCTTCGACCCGATTTGGACCACCGCCAACATCACCGCGTATTACGGCGCGATGGTCTACGACACGTTGTTCGCGGTCGATGATAAATATCAACCGCAACCGCAAATGATCGGCAAGTGGGACCTGAGCGACGATAAGAAAACCTATACGTTCGAATTGCGGGACGGGCTGGGTTGGCAGGACGGCACCCCGGTGACCGCGGCAGACTGCGTCGCCTCGATCCGCCGCTGGGCGGTTCGCAATGCCGGCGGGCAGGCGATCATGACGCATGCCGCCGATCTGTCCGCCAAGGACGACAAGACCATCGTCCTGAAACTGAAAGAGCCATTCGGCCTGGTGATCACCGCGCTGGCATCCTGCACCACGCCGCTGTGCTTCATGATGCCGAAGAAGGACGCCGAAACCGACCCGTACCAGCAGGTCACCGGCCGTGTCGGCTCCGGTCCATTCACCTTCAACCAGAACCTGACCCGCCCGGGCAGCCGCTACGTGTGGGACAAGTGGGACAAGTACGTGCCGCGCAAAGACCAACCGTCCGGGCTGGCCGGTGGCAAGGTGGTGCATCTCGGCCAGGTGGTGTGGGAGAACATCACCGACGAGCAAACCGCCTCGGCCGCGCTGAACGCCGGCGAGATCGATTTCTACGAATTGCCGCCGCTCGACCTGTTGCCACAGTTGACCGGCAATCCTGATCTCAAATTGAAGGTCATGAACGCGACCGGGTCCGACGGCATCATGCGGCTGAACTGGCTGCATGCACCGTTCAATAACCAGAAGGCTCGCCAGGCGATGATGTACCTGGTGGACCAAAAGGCGATTTTGAACGCCACCTTCGGCAATCCGAAATACTACAATACGAACCCATCGCTGTTCGGTTACAACACACCGATGTCGAACGATGCGAATACCGACTGGTTCAGGCAGGCGCCGGATCCCGCCAAGGCCAAGCAATTGTTCCAGGACTCCGGCTACAAGGGCGACAAGGTGATCGTCCTCCAGGCGACCGATTTCGCCTTCATGAACAACTCCGCACAGTTGATCGCCGGCTGGCTGCAGAACATCGGTGTCAATGCAGAACTCGCGGCGATGACCTGGGGCGAGGTGATCACCCGCCGCGCCAGCATGAACCCGGATGACAAGGGCGGCTGGGATATTTTCATCACCTATGGCGGCGGCTTCGACTTCAGCAATCCGATCACGCTGATCGCGCTGGCCGCCAACGGCAAGAAGGCCTGGTTCGGCTGGCCGGAGAACGCCGCATACGAGACGCTGCGCGCGCAATGGGCCGCCGCCCCGACGCTCGCTGACCAGAAGTCGATCGCGCAGAAAATGCAGGCAACGGCATGGGATTTCGTGCCCATGGTCATGCTGGGCTCGTGGACGCAGCCGGCGGCGATGCGCAAGAACGTGCATGGCTTCCTGACCAATCCGGACGTGATCCCGTTCTGGAACGTCTCGAAGTCATGATCGCCGTATGCTGAGCTACGGCTGCCGCCGTCTGGCCTCGACGCTTCTGGTCATGGCGATTGTCGGCGTGATCGTGTTTCTGCTGCTGCACCTGGCGCCTGGCAGCCCGGCCGCGATCATCGCCGGCGACAACGCGACACCCGCGCAGATCGCCGAGATCAACCACCAGCTCGGCCTGGACCGGCCGTTGCCTGTGCAGTTCGGCTTCTGGGCATGGAACGTGCTGCGCGGCAATTTCGGCACGTCGATTTTTTCCGACACCCCGGTCATGCAGCTTATCGAACAACGGCTGCCGGCGACGATTTCGCTCACCTTCGTCACCATCGTGTTTGCCGCTACCACGGCGGTAACCGCCGGGTTGTTCGCCGCCTGGCGCGCCGGCGGCCTGCTGGATCGCGTCCTGATGGGCGTCGCCGCACTGGGATTTTCGGTCCCGGTGTTCGTGGTCGGCTACCTGTTGATCTATCTTTTCGCCATCAAGTTGCAGTGGCTGCCGGTGCAGGGTTACGTGCCGCTGTCGCGTGGCTTCTGGCCCTGGTTCAGCCACCTGATCCTGCCCGCCCTGGCACTCGGGTTGGCCTACCTGGCGCTGATCGCCCGCATCACCCGCGCCACCGTGCTGGAAGTGCTGTCCGAGGACTATATGCGCACCGCGCGCGCCAAGGGCGCCTCGTCGCTGCGTCAGCTCTTTCACCATGCGCTGCGCAACGCCGGCGTGCCGATTGCCACCGTGATCGGCATCGGCATCGCACTGCTGATCAGCGGCGTGGTGCTGACCGAAACGGTCTTCAACATCCCGGGCGTCGGCCGGCTGACGGTGGATGCGATCACCAATCGCGACTACCCGATCATCCAGGGTGTGATGGTGGTGTTTTCCGGAGCCTATGTCGTGATCAACCTGCTGGTCGATCTCAGCTACACGCTGATCGACCCGCGCATCCGGCGCTGAATAATGTCGGACTCAGCGCTACCCGGCGTCCTCGCGCAACCTGTGCGCCGGCGTCCGCTTGGTACGTTGTTCCGCCGCTACCCGACGGTGTTTATCGGCGGCGGCATCATCGCCATGATGGTCTTGCTCGCCGTTGCGGCGCCGTTATTCGCCGGCAGCCCACTGACGATGGACCCGATGCACCGGCTTCTGCCACCATCCGCGCAGCACTGGTTCGGCACCGACAATCTCGGCCGCGACGTATTCGCCCGCACGGTTTTTGGCGCGCGTGTTTCCCTGTTTGTCGGCCTGACCGTCGCGGTCGCCGCGATCGCGGGAGGATTGGCAATCGGTCTGCTTGCCGGTTTCTATCGGCGTGTTGATGCCGTGGTGATGCGGCTGATGGACGGGCTGATGGCGATCCCCTCCATCCTGCTCGCGATCGCCTTGGTGTCGCTGTGGCAAGGCGGCGTTCCGGTGGTGATCCTCGCCATCCTGATCCCGGAAATCCCTCGTGACGTGCGCCTGGTCCGTTCGGTGGTGCTGGGCGTGAAAGAGCAACCCTACGTCGAGGCCGCCATCGCCGGCGGCGCGCGCACCGGCAAGATTCTGCGCCGCCATATCCTGCCGAGCACGATCGCGCCGTTGACCGTGCAAGGCACCTATGTCTGCGCCTCAGCGATTTTGGTGGAGGCGGGTCTGTCCTATCTCGGGGCCGGCATTCCACCCAGCATTCCCACCTGGGGCAACATGATCGCCGGCTCGCAACTCTATCTGGCCCTGGCGCCATGGACGATCTTCTGTCCCGGCGTGGCACTCGCCGTACTGGTGCTGGCGGTGAACCTGCTCGGCGACGGTCTGCGGGACTGGCTGGACCCGCGCATGGCGCGCCGCCCTTGACCGCACCGCTACTGCAAATCGACGAACTGCGCACGCACTTCTTCACCGAGGATGGCGTGGTCCGCGCCGTGGACGGCGTCAGCTTTGCCTTGCAGCAAGGTGAGACGCTCGGCCTGGTCGGGGAATCCGGCTGCGGCAAGAGCGTCACCGCGCTGTCCATCATGCGGCTGCTGCCGCGCACTGGCCGCGTGGTCGGCGGCAGCGTCCGCTTCGAATCGCGTGATCTGCTGGCACTGCCCGAACCCCAGATGCGCCAGATCCGCGGCAATCTCATCGGCATGATCTTCCAGGAGCCGATGACCAGCCTGAATCCGGTGCACACGATCGGCGAGCAAGTGGCGGAGGCGGCGCGCATCCACCAGGACATCGGCCGCGCTGCCGCCCGCGCCCGCGCCGAGGAGGTGCTGCGCCTGGTGCGGATCCCGGATCCGACGCGGCGGCTGCGCGACTATCCGCACCAGTTTTCCGGCGGCATGCGACAGCGCGCGATGATCGCCATGGCGCTGGTATGCTCGCCGCGCCTGCTGATCGCCGATGAGCCGACCACCGCACTGGACGTCACGATTCAGGCACAAATTCTGCGCCTGATGCTGGAACTCAAAGCACGCATCGGCGCCGGCGTGCTGATGATCACCCACGACCTCGGCGTGGTGGCAGAAACCTGCGAGCGGGTGATCGTGATGTACGCCGGCCGCGTGGTGGAGGAAGCGCCCGTGCAGACGTTATTCGATAACCCGATGCACCCCTACACTCGCGGCCTGCTGGCCTCGATGCCGCGCGGCGCCGACCGCCGACGGCGACGCTTGCCGGAAATCCCCGGTGTGGTGCCAAGCCTGAGCCAACCGGTGACCGGCTGTGCGTTCGCGCCGCGCTGTCCGATGGCGATCGATGTTTGCCGTGCCACTGCGCCAGAGTTGCGCAGCATGGCAGCCGGCCACCGGGTTGCCTGCCTGCGGGCAGAGGCGGCATGAGCCAACCCTCATCAGCGGCGCCGGTGCTGCAAGCGCGACACGTGTCGAAGATCTTCGCCGTCAGCGGAGGCTTGCTGCATCGGACCAAGGGGATGTTGCGTGCCGTGGACGATGTCTCTTTCGCCATTGGTCCCGGCGAAACGCTTTGCATCGTCGGCGAGTCCGGCTGCGGCAAGTCCACTCTCGGGCGGCTTGCATTGCGCCTGATCGAACCATCCGGCGGCCAGATCCTGATCGAAGGCTGCGACGTAACGGCGCTCTCCGCGGAGCAAATGCGGCCGTTCCGCCGGCGGGTGCAGATGGTGTTCCAGGACCCTTATGCCTCGCTGAACCCGAGATTGAGCGCTCAGGAGATCGTCACCGAGCCGATCGAGAATTACCAACCGCTGTCGCCCGGCGATCGGCGTGAGCGCGCCGCGGATCTGCTGACTCGCGTTGGCCTGCGCCCCGACATGCTGAACCGGCGGCCCTTCGAGTTTTCCGGCGGTCAGCGCCAGCGTCTCGGCATCGCTCGTGCGCTCAGTCTGCACCCGGCGCTGATCGTCGCGGACGAGCCCGTGTCCGCGCTCGATGTCTCGGTGCAGGCGCAGGTGCTGAACCTGATGCTGGACCTGCAGGAATCGATCGGCATCGCCTATTTGTTCATCTCACACGATCTCGGCGTGGTGGAACATATCGGACAGCGGATCGCGGTGATGTATCTCGGCCGCATCGTCGAGCTGGCGGATCGCGATGCATTGTTCTCGCAACCGCAGCATCCATATACCGAGGCTCTGTTGCAGGCTGCACCGGTGCCAGATCCGCGGGTGCGAGGGACGCGGCCGATCCTGGAGGGAGAACTGCCGAGTCCGATTGCGCCGCCCCCCGGCTGCACCTTCCACCCCCGTTGTCCCTACGCCATCGCGCGGTGCCGAACAGAGGTACCGGCCTTGCGCCAAATTGCCGATGGGCGGCTCGCTGCCTGTCATTTGCGATGACGTCGAGCTTACTGCGCATGGCGAGTCGCGACGTGTCGGTAGCCCAGGTCCATGCCAGTACGCATACGGCGCGAACACGACCAAGGTCTGGGCGGTTTGCGCATTCGGTTGTTGAACAGAATGATAACGTGACCGTCTGCAAATTCCATGACGGTCGGCAAGACGGCCACTGCACACACCGACGGCACCGCGATTTCCTGCGGCGCGCTCCAGGTGTCCAACCGCCAGGTGTCGAGCGTCCAGGCGGCGTGCGGCGGCTGGTCGGGCGATCGCGCCAGCCGGCCGTGCCACATCTCGATGGTCACGCCGCGGCGGGCCAGTTCTTCGGCCAGCAGCGCCCGATAGTCCTCCGCCGCCATAGAGGCGGCGCGGATCATCGCGCGCGCAGCGCCGAGGCCAGCAGCAGCGCCCAGCCGAGCATCAATAGCGTGCCACCGATCGGTGCGAGCAGCCCAAGCGAGACTCCGCCAATCGCGAGCGAATCGACCGCGCCGCAGAATAACAGCAGGCCCATGGCGAAGGCGGCACCTGCGGCATCCGCCAGCCGTCCGCCACGCGGCGCCCACAATCCGCAGAACAGCAGAGCCAGTGCGTGCCAGCCCTGCATCTGTAACGCGTTGTGCAGCATGTTCATCCGCGCCGCCCCGATCGACGCCAACCCATGCGCCGCCAACGCCGCCAAGCCGACCGCCAGCAGCCCGGCCAGCGCTCCGAGCGCGATCCACAGCCTGCCCATACCGCTGCCTTGTTCCCTTTGCCCGCCGGCCCTTATACCATTGCAGAATCATGCCGCGCGGCGACCTGTATCCTGAGATCGGCCCATTCGAGACCGGCTATCTGCCGCTCTCCGGCGGCCATGTGATGTACTGGGAGCAAGTGGGGAACCCGCGCGGCAAGCCCGCCCTGTTCCTGCACGGCGGCCCTGGCGCCGGCGCGGGCGCGGTGCACCGCCGCTTCTTCGACCCCGATTTCTGGCGCGTCGTGATCTTCGATCAGCGCGGCGCCGGGCGATCCCGCCCGCTCGGCAGCCTGGAGAACAACACCACCGACGACCTCGTCTCCGATATCGACACCCTGCGCCGCCATCTTGGCGTGGAGCGGTTTCTCCTGTTCGGCGGCTCCTGGGGCTCGACGCTCGCACTGGCATACGCGCAGGCATTCCCAAATCGCGTGCTCGGCTGCGTGCTGCGCGGCGTGTTCCTGGGACGGCCGCACGAGGTGGACTGGTTCCTCTACGGCATGGCCGCGGTGTTCCCCGACGCTTACGCCAATTTCGTCGGCTTCCTGCCGGAGCATGAGCGGGGCGACATCCTGGGCGGCTATCTGCGGCGGCTCACGCATCCGGACCAGTCGGTGCATCTGCCCGCCGCGCGGTCATGGTCGGTCTACGAAGGCTCCTGCAGCACGCTGATGCCAAGCCCGGAGACGGTGACCTCATTCGCACAGGACCGCACGGCGCTCGGCCTCGCCCGCATCGAGGCCTATTATTTCGCCAACGGTCTGTTCTTGCCGCCCGAGGGATTGCTCGGGCAAATGGACACGATCAGCCATATCCCGGCGGAGATCGTGCAGGGCCGCTACGACATGATCTGCCCGCCCCGCACGGCATTCGAGCTGGCCGCGGCCTGGCGATCGGCGCGGCTGACGATCGTGCCGGATGCCGGGCACTCGGCGCTGGAGCCGGGGATCCGGCGCGCGCTGGTTGCGGCAGTGGACCGGTTCCGCCACGGGCGGTAACTGTAACGATCTGGCCTGTTGTGGACGTAACGATCGACCGCTTCGATGGTTGTTTTGCAGAATCCGTACGCACCAGCAGCCAGGCACGTCAGTGCCTCAATCATCCAAGTCCCGCGCCACCTCCGGCACATGCAGCAGCCGATCGATCTTGGTCGCATATTCCAGCGCGTGGTCAGGCTGAAACGTCAGCTCTGGCGCAAACTTCAGACGCAGCGCATGCGCCACCTGGCCGCGCAGGAACGCCGAGGCCCGCTTCAGCGCCGGCAGCAGCGCATCCACGTCGGATCGCCCGAGCCGCGAAATAAACACCGTGGCATGCTTCAGGTCAGGCGACATCCGCACTTCGGTCACGGTCAGCGACGCATCCGCCAACTCCGGATCCCGGAAATCGCGGCGCTCGAACAAGGCGGCCAGCACGTGGCGGATTTCCTCCGCCACGCGCAGTTGCCGCTGGGTCGGTCCTGCCCGGTCCTGCTTCCTCAAGCCGGCACCATCTCCGTCTCGAAGCACTCGACCACGTCGCCTTCCTCCAGGTCGTGGAAGTTGGCGAACGACAGGCCGCACTCATAGCCGCGCGCCACTTCGCGCACATCGTCCTTGAAGCGCTTCAACTGCGAGAGATCGCCGGAGTGGATCACCACGTTGTCGCGCAACACGCGCACGCCGGCACCGCGCTTCACCACGCCCTCCGTCACCATGCAGCCCGCCACCTTGCCGACGCGAGTGATGCTGAAAACCTTGCGCACTTCGGCGTAGCCCAGGAACTTCTCCCGCGCCTTCGGCGCCACCTTGCCCTGCACCAGCTTCTCGATGTCATCCGCGACTTCGTAGATGATCGAGTAATATCGGATATCGACGGCCTCCCGCGTCGCCAGGTCGCGCGCCTGCGCCGTCGCGCGCACGTTGAACGCGACAATCACCGCATTCGATGCCTTGGCAAGCTGGATGTCGCTTTCGGTGATCTGTCCCACCGCGGCATGCAGCACGCGCACCTTCACTTCCTCATGCGCCAGCTTCAGCACGGTCTGCTGGATCGCCTCCGCGCTGCCCTGCACATCCGCCTTGATCAGGACGGCGACTTCCTTTTGCTCCCCGGCCTGGATGCGCGCCAGCATCTCGTCCAGCGTGCCGCGGCCGCCGGCACTGACGCCGGCCGCCTTCTCGCGCAGACGCCGGGTGCGGAACTCGGCGATCTCGCGCGCCCGCGCCTCGTTCTCCACCGCGACGAATTGCTCGCCCGCGGTTGGCACGCCGGCGAGGCCCAGGATCTCCACCGGCAGCGAAGGCGCAGCCTCCGGCACCGTGCGGCCCTTGTCGTCGAGCATCGCACGCACCCGGCCCCACTCGGCGCCCGCCACCACGATGTCGCCCTGCTTCAGTGTGCCCTTCTGCACCAGCACGGTCGCCACGGGTCCCCGCCCACGATCCAGCCGCGATTCGATCACCGACCCCTCCGCCGCCCGCAGCGGGTTCGCCTTCAGGTCCAGGATTTCGGCCTGGAGCGTGATCGCCTCCACCAGCTCATCCAGGCCGGTCTTCTTGATGGCGGAGACTTCCACGTCCTGCGTCTCACCGCCCATCTCCTCGACCACGACCTCGTGCGACAGCAACTCTTGCCGCACGCGATTCGGGTTGGCGTCCGCCTTGTCCATCTTGTTGATGGCAACGATGATCGGCGCGTTGGCCGCTTTGGCGTGGCGGATCGCCTCGATGGTCTGCGGCATCACGCCGTCATCCGCCGCCACCACCAGCACCACGATGTCGGTCACGCTGGCGCCGCGCGCCCGCATGGCGGTGAACGCCTCGTGGCCGGGCGTGTCGATGAAGGTGATCTGCTGCCCGGAAGTCAGTTGCACCTGATAGGCGCCGATGTGCTGGGTGATACCACCGGCCTCGCCGGCCGCCACGTCGGTGGAGCGCAGCGCATCCAGCAATGACGTCTTGCCGTGGTCGACATGGCCCATCACGGTCACGACCGGCGGGCGTGGCTGCAACTCGGCCTCGGTATCGGTCGCCCCTTCCAGCCCGATCTCGACGTCGGATTCGGAAACGCGCCGGGCCCGGTGGCCGAATTCCTGCACCACCAGTTCGGCGGTGTCGGCGTCGAGCGACTGCGTGACGGTCGCCATCACGCCCAGCTTCATCAGCGTCTTGATCACCTCGCCGGTGCGCGCGGCCATGCGGTTGGCCAGCTCCTGAACCGTGATCGCATCCGGCAGGATGACGTCGCGCACCACCTTCACCTGGTCGGAACGCAGCCGCTCGAGCTCCGCCTGGCGGCGCTCGCGTTCGCGCTGGCGGCGCACCGAGGCCAGGGAGCGGACCTTCTCGTCCTCGCCCTCGATCGCCGCCTGGACGTCGATCCGGCCGGCACGGCGACCGCTGTCCCCGCCCTTCTTCGGCGCCACCACGGGCGGCTTGCGCGGCGGCACGCCGGCGCCGGGGCGGCGGACCGGGCGCGCCTCCTCGTCGTCGTCCACCGCGCGCGTGCCCGGGCGCAGCCGCAGCGTCTCGGTGGCGGGCGTCGTCGGCTGGGGCGCGGCGGGCGCCGCCGCCGGCCGGCCGCGCGGCTCCTGTGGCGTGCGCGCGGTGGCCGGCGCGGCCGATGCAGCGTTCACCACCTGCGCCGCCACCGCAGCGGCCGCCTCCGCCTCCGCCGCCTGACGCGCCACCGCTTCCGCCTGCTCGCGCGCCTCTTCCTCCTCGCGCCGGCGCGCCTCCTCTTCCGCCGCCTTGCGCGCCTCTTCTTCCCGCCGCCGCGCCTCTTCCGCCGCCGACAGGATGGAAATCTTCTCCTGCTCGCGCCGCTCCGCCTCGCGCTTCGCGGCTTCGCGCTGTTGCTCGACCAGGGCCCGTTGGCGGGCTGCCAACTCGGACGCGGTCAGCGCGCGACCGGCGCCGGCCGCCGGGCGTCCCGCCGGCTGAGTGGTTCCGCGCGCGGCGGGCGCGGCTTGCATCGGCCCCGCCGGCGGCGTCGCGGATCCGGGCGTACCGACGGCGGCGCGCTTCTTGCGCACCTCGACCTGCACCACCTTGGACCGGCCGTGGCTGAAGCTCTGCCGCACAGAACCCGCGTCGACCGTCCTGCCCAGCTCCAGGCGTCCCGACGGGCGCAGAGAGAGCCGGGTCTTGCCGGCGTCCTGATCGTTGCTTTCGCTCATACTTTACCCGTTGACACCCAATCTCTTCGTTATCGTCGTCGGTCACCCCCGCGAAAGCGAGGCACCCGTATCGCCGGGATCCTCGCTTTCGCGGGGGTGACGCTGGAACTCGATCGTGCCGCCGTCACCCCGCCAAGCCGGCTGTTGGCCACGCAACCCGGCCAGCCGGCTTGCCTCGTTGATCAGTCGCTCGGCCAATCGGCCCGGCGCGACCGCGACATGCACCACCTGATCGCGCCCGAACATGCGTCCGAGGATCGCCGCAGGCAACGGGCGGAACACCAAAATTGTCTGCCCGCACCCGGACAGGAACCGCGCATGCTCTGCGGCGCTACCGTCCGCGGCCTGCAACACCAGCCGTGCCCGCCCACAGCGCAGCCATTCCCGCGCCTTCTCGAAGCCTGCGACCGCCTGCCCCGCGCGCCGCGCCAGGCCAAGCGCTTCGCCAATCCGCCGGACCAGCGCCGCCTCGAGCAGGGCAGGGAGATCTGGCGGCACAGTGACCGGGCCGCGGGCAGCCCGGGCGAACATGCGGGCCAGGCCACCTTTGTTGGCCGCGGTTTCTAGCACATCCCTTGAGGCACTCAACCACATTCCCCGCCCCGGCAGCGTCGCGGCCAGGTCCGGCACCAGCAGCCGGTCCGGACCGACAACGAAGCGAATCATGCGTTCCCTGGGCAGACGCTCCCGCGTCACCACGCAGCGGCGGAACGGCGAGGAACACTCGTCCTCCAGTTCGGGATTGGGCAAAGCAAACTCCCCCTCCGCTGTGGGGAGGGGGAAGGGGGGAGGGCTACCTGCCCCGGATTGTTCTGGCGACCCGCACCCCTCCCCCCGACCCCGACCCGCAACCGGAGTCCTTGTCCCTGCTTCCGCCTGCCCAGCAGAGCGATCAGCCGTGGCTTGCCTCCTCCGCGTCGGCGGGAGCGCCTTCCCCGTCCTCAAACCAATGGGCGCGCGCGGCCATGATCACCTGATTGGCGGTCTCCTCATCCATAGTGTCGGCACCGACGATCTCGATCAATTCGTCGGAAGCAAGGTCGCCCAGGTCGTCCAGCGTCTTCACACCTTTCTCGCCCAGTGCCACCAGCATAGCCGGCGTCAGTGCTTCAATCGACGCCACGTCGTCGTCGACGCCCAGCTCGATACGCTTCTCCGTCAACTCGGTGTCACGGCGGGTCAGGAATGATTCCGCCCGGCGTATCAGTTCCTCGGCGACGTTTTCATCAAAACCCTCGATCGCGGCGACGTCGTCCAGCGGCGTGAATGCCAGTTCCTCAACCGAATTGAAGCCTTCGGTCACCAGCAGGCCGGCGATCACGTCGTCCACGTCCAGCGCTTCGACGAACAGGCTGGAGCGGCGGCGGAACTCGTCCTGACGGCGCTCGCTTTCTTCCGCTTCGGTCAGGATGTCAATGTCCCACCGGGTAAGCTGCGAGGCGAGGCGCACATTCTGCCCGCGACGGCCAATGGCGAGGGACAATTGCTCATCCGGCACCACCACTTCGACGCGGCCGGCTTCTTCATCCATCACCACCTTGGTCACTTCCGCCGGCGCCAGCGCGTTCACCACGAAAGTGGCGGCCTGTGGCGACCAGGGGATGATGTCGATCTTTTCCCCCTGCAGTTCCTGCACCACCGCCTGCACGCGGGACCCGCGCATGCCGACGCAGGCGCCGACCGGATCGATCGAGGAATCACGGCTGATCACCGCCATCTTGGCGCGGCTGCCGGGATCGCGCGCCACCGCCTTGATCTCAATGATACCGTCGTAGATCTCCGGCACTTCCTGCGCGAACAGTTTGGCCAGGAAGCCGGGATGCGTGCGGCTGAGAAAGATCTGCGGGCCGCGCGGCTCCTCGCGCACGTCGTAGATGTAGGCGCGCACGCGGTCGCCGTTGCGGAAGTTCTCGCGCGCGATCAGCTCGTCGCGGCGCAGCAGCGCCTCGGCACGGCCGAGCTCCACCATCAGGTTGCCGTACTCGGTGCGCTTCACCACGCCGTTGATGATCTCGCCGACACGGTCCTTGAATTCCTCATACTGCTTCTTGCGTTCATATTCGCGCACGCGCTGCACGATCACCTGCTTGGCGGTCTGCGCGGCGATGCGGCCGAAATCGATCGGCGGCAGCGGATCGACGATGTACTCGCCGACATTGATCTCCGGCTTGAACTTGCGGGCGATGTTGACCGGGATCTGGGTCTCCTCGTTTTCCACGGCCTCGACCGCCTCGGTCCAGCGGGAGAGGCGCACATCGCCGGTCTTGCGGTCGATCGTGGCGCGGATGTCCTTCTCGTGCCCGTACTTGGCGCGGCCGGCCTTCTGGATCGCCTGCTCCATGGCTTCCAGGACTTCCTCACGGTCGATGTTCTTCTCCCGCGCGACAGCGTCGGCAACGAGAAGAAGTTCGGGACGGGAGACGGCGGTGTCCATTGTTCCCTCGGTCAGTTGGTCTTGGTTGGCGTTGCGGTGGCTGCGATCAAAGCATCGGTAAGAACCAGCTTGGCGCGGCGGATATCAGCCAGCGGCAGGGCGACTTCTCCTCCGTCATCGAGGCGAAGCCGGGCGGCTGTTTCGTCGGCGCCCAGCACGATGCCATAGAACCGCTTGCGGCCATCGATCGGCGCGATGACCTCCGCGCGGGCGGCGTGACCAGAGAAGCGGTTCCAGTCCTTCGCCCTGGTGAGTGGACGGTCGATGCCGGGGGAGCTGATCTCCAGGCTCCAGGCGCCTGGGATCGGGTCCTCCACGTTCATCATCGCGTTGAAATGATGGCCGAGACGCTCGCAATCGTCGATCGTGACGGGGGCGCCGTCGGCGCGGTCCACCATGATCTGCACGGTCGGCCGGTCGCGGCCGAGCACGGCGACGCGGACCAGCTCATATCCCATGTGCACGAGCGAAGGCTCGACCATGGCGGCGATCCTGGCTTCCAGGCTGGTATGCTGTGGTTCGTGTTGGGCCAAAACAAAAAAGGCGGCCCGTGAAGGCCACCCCCCGTTACGCAGCGGAGAATGTGATTGAGCCACTTACATAGGAGGGTGGATGGAAGATGGCAAGTGGTGGTGCCGGTTCTGGGTGATGGGAGTGCGGGGGGGGCGGTCGTTGGCGCACGCGTACGGGGGCGGTCGTTGGCGCGCGTTGGACGGGTGCCCGCGGCGGTTTCGGTGCGTCAACCTGCGACGTCCGTGCGGCTCGGTCCGGCTTTATTTTCAACACGGAGGAACCGCGGAGGGCCACCGTGCTCACGGCGGCAGCCTGACCCGATGTCGCCGCGTCCGTACTCATGGAATACCATGAATTTTCTGTAGACCGCGGGCTCGCTTCAGCATCGCTTACCGGGAATGATGCTCGGTGGCCCCCGTGCCGCTCCGATTTCCTCCGTGACAAGACAACGCGGACACGGACCACAATAAAACTTGCGATGATCCCGCGCATGAGCGTGTCGGCAATGCCGCTTCCGAACCGAGGCAAGCGGGCTTCGCCTATGCAACCTTCGGCACGAACGGCTTGCTGGTGAAATGTTCCGTGCCGCTGGCAAAGCGCAGCCCCGCCTGCTTCACCGCGCTGTCCGGGACACGCTCCAGCGGAATGCAGTAGCGATCGTCGGTCTGTGTGACAGTATCGTTGTCCACCCGGTTATAACAGCAGATCAGCGTCCAGCGCCGGTGCGGCGAGTTGTTCCGCGCCGAGCGATGCAGCGTATTGCTGTGGAAGAACACCGCGTCGCCAGGTTCCAGCTCGCACGGCACCTCCGGCAGCCGTGTCAGGAGCTCGCGCATGCGGGCCGGGTCGGCGACGTTCTGGCCCTCGCCCGGCACCGGAACGTGGTCGATGCGCCCGAGCAAATGCGATCCGGCCACCATGGTCAGGCAGCCATTCGCGGCGGTGGAGCGGTCGAGCGCGACCTGGCAGCTCGCAAGGTATGGAAACAGACAACCGTTGTGGTACCAGTAGCCGTAGTCCTGGTGCCATTCCCAGGCACCGCCGACGAACGGTTCCTTCGCCGTCAGCTTCGATTGGAAATGATAGACCGGGCCGCCGAGGAGTTGCTCCATGGTGTCGACCATACGGGCGCAGCGCGCGGCCATGCCATAGACGCTGTCGCCGGCGCGATTCCATAGTGCGATGCGCGTCGCCGCCCCCTGCGCGTCCAGCCGATCCAGCACGTGGCTGGCCACTGCCGGGTCCTGCTCCATGGCGGTGCGGAGCAAGGCGGTCTCCTCGGCGTCGAACATCGCGCGGGCGATGACGAAGCCGTACCGTTGGAACTCGGCGCGTTGGGAAGCGGAGAGGATGGAGGGCATCGGGTGGGTTCTGCTGGGGTATCGTGGTGAAGCGGGTGATGGGCGGTTGGATGGAGCGTAGTCTGTGCGCGACAGTGCCCCAATCCTCACGCTACGGTATAGGCGAGGTTACCGGGTCTCTGCAATTTGCGCTTGAACCTGAGTAGATCGCCTTGTCTCAGCCTCTGGTGTTTCCCTGCTTGGCGACGCTGCACTTTGATCGAGCCGAAGGCTCTCTTCTATTTCAACGTCTAACTCCGGCGTGGTGAGCGGTTCGGCGCACCGCCGCGCCCTCGACCAGCACGACCCGTAGCGGCGGCGGCGGACGCGATGCCGCCTTACCCGGCCCAGCCGCGTCAGGCCGGGCTGTGACGGGGTGGGTTATCGCCCGTACAGCACAACCCATCGACAAACACATCGACCAGCCGCAGCACGCTCGCCTGCCACCCGGGGCGATCGTGCATGTAGCAAATGCCCACCAGCGCGCGGAGAACATCCTCGGGCGTGATATCCGCCCGCACTTCGCCCGCCGCGACCGCCCGCTCCAGCAGCCCGCCCACCGCCCTGGTCAGCCGTTCATAAGAATAGGCCGTCAATTCCGAAGTACTGCTCACGGCCAGTGCCAGCGCCGCCGACATGCCCTTTTTCGTCGCGACAAATTCGACGTTCGAGCGCAACCATCGCCGCAGCGCCTCCGCCGGCCGCGCCTCGTGCTTCAATTGCTCCGCCAGTTCGGCGAGTTGCTCCACTTCGCGGCGGTACACCGCCTCGAACAATGCCTCGCGCGTCGGGAAATGCCGATACAACGTGCCAATGCCGAGGCCGGCACGCCGGGCCACCGCCTCCAGGCTCGCCTCCGGGCCACCGGCGCTGAACACCGACTTCGCCGCTTCCAGCAGCCGTTCGCGGTTGCGGACGGCGTCGGCGCGCTGACTTCGCGCGGTTGTGAGCGAACCATCCTCCACGAGAGACACCATAATCTCACTGACGGCCCTTGCAAAGCGGAGGTGCCCTCCGCATATCGCCGCCGTCACGACAAAAGCAGAGGGCCCGCCTCAGTCAATCCTGTGGCGCGGTCCCGTCCAAAAAATCCTCCGCGAGCGGCACGGCGGCAATTCGGCCTGTCCACGCGCCTGTCTTGCTCTGGCCGCGTATCGGCTGGGCGTCGAATTGCATCCATCGGGGAGTGCACTGCATGAGCCTGTCGGTTTCGCTGACCGTGAACGGTGTGCCGCACGCCGTCACGCTGGAGGATCCGCGCGTCACCTTGCTCGATCTGTTACGCGAACGCCTCGACCTGAGCGGAACCAAGAAAGGCTGCGACCGCGGGCAATGCGGCGCGTGCACCGTGCTGGTGAACGGCCGGCGGATCAATTCATGCCTCGCGCTGGCGGCGAGCCACGATGGCGACGACGTGCTCACCATCGAAGGTCTCGCGCAGGGCGATGCGCTGCATCCGGTGCAGGTGGCGTTCATCGCACATGACGCCCTCCAGTGCGGGTTCTGTACGCCAGGCCAGATCATGAGTGCGGTCGGCTTGATCCAGGAAGGCCATGCCGGCGCCGATCCGGAACGCATCCGCGAAGGCCTCAGCGGCAACATCTGCCGCTGCGGCGCGTATGCCGGGATCGTCGAAGCCGTGCTGGAAGCCCGGCAGCATCTCGCCCAGACCGACCAGAGGAAAGCAGCATGAACCGGTTCGATTATGTCCGGCCGGCGAGCGTGCCTGACGCGATCGCCGCGGCCGCCACGCCAGGCGCCACGTATCTCGCCGCCGGCACGAATTTGCTCGATCTGATGAAGGGCGGCGTCACGCGCCCCAGTCGCCTCGTGGATATCACCCGGCTTCCCGGGCTGGACCGCATCGAGCATTTGCCCGGCGGCGCCGTACGCATCGGCGCGCTGGTCCGCAATGCCGACCTTGCCTACGACCCGGACTTCGCCCGCGCCTATCCCGCGGTCGCCGAGGCATTGCTCTCCGGTGCCTCGGCACAGCTTCGCAATGCCGCGACGGTCGGCGGCAATCTGCTGCAACGCACGCGCTGCCCGTATTTCTACGACGTTGCCAGCGCCTGCAACAAACGCCAGCCCGATACCGGATGCGATGCGCGGCATGGCGACAACCGGCTGCATGCGGTCATCGGCTGGAGCCAGTCCTGCATCGCCACCCACCCATCCGATTTCTGCGTGCCGCTGGTCGCGCTCGACGCCGTGGTGGAAGTCGAGGGGCCGGACGGCCGCCGCGACATACCGCTCGATGCGTTCCATCGTCTTCCCGGCGATACGCCGCAGCACGAAAACGCGTTGCAGCCCGGCGAACTGGTCGTTGCCGTGCGGCTTCCCGCGAACGCCGACAGCTTCGCTGCCCATGCGCGGTATCTGAAAATACGCGAGCGCACGTCTTACGCATTTGCATTGGTCTCCGCCGCCGCCTGCCTGCGGATCGAGCATGGCGTGATCCGCGAGGCGCGGCTGGCGCTGGGCGGCGTGGCCGCGAAACCATGGCGCGCCCGCCCGGCAGAGGCGATCCTCGCCGGTGCCACTCCCGGCGCCACGGTATTTCGCAATGCCGCCGAGGCGGCACTCACGGACGCAAGGCCCTCCGGCGACAACGCGTTCAAAATCGAACTTGCCAACCGGGTCATCGTGCGCGCCCTCGCGGTCGCCGCCGCCGGTACGCCAGAGCATATCACCGCACTGCCCGCCTCGCTGTTTTCCGCCAATTCCGGAGCGTTCCACGATGCCTGAGACTACCCTCATCGACGCATCGCCGTACATCCGGCATGGTTCGAATATCGGCCAGCCGCTGACCCGTCGCGACGGATTGCTGAAGGTCACCGGCAAAGCCCGTTACGCGGCCGACAATCATCCCGCCGGCATGCTTTACGCCGTGATGGCCATAAGCAGCGTCGCGCATGGCCGGGTGATCAAACTCGACCTGGCGGCGGCCAAACGCCACCCCGGCGTGGTCGAGGTGATGACTCCCGCCAACCGCCCGCCGCTCGCCCAGGATCCGGACGCGAAACAGAACTTCTTCATGTTCCGGCTCGATCTGCTGCAGAACGACCTGGTGCGCTATGCCAACCAGCCGATCGCGGTGGTGATCGCCGAGACATTGGAGGCCGCGACCGAAGGCGCCGTATTGCTGGCGCCGCAATATGCAGCGGAGCCGGCCCGGGCCGGCCTCGACGGCAACGCAAGCTTCATGCCGCCCACCGTCGGCGTCGGCTATCCAGCGGACGTGCGGCATGGCGACGTCGCGGCCGGCCTTGATGCCGCGTCATACCGGATCGACGCGTGCTACGAAACGCCGGCACAATTTCACAATCCGATGGAGCCGCACGCGATCGTCGCCGCGTGGGACGGGGACACGCTGTCGATCGACACGCCCAGCCAGGGTCTTGCCCTGGCACAGGCGCGCATCGCCGGATTGTTCGGTATCGCGCCGGAGGCCATCCATATCCGCAGCCCGTTCCTGGGCGGCGGCTTCGGCTGCAAGGGTCTGATCGCCGGTCCCCAGATCCTCGGCATCCTGGCGGCCAAGCTGGTCGGCAGGCCGGTCAAACTGGTCTTGCGGCGCGACCAGATGTACGGCCCGATCGGGCATCGCTCGGCGACGCGCCAGAGATTGCGCATCGGCGCGGATCGCGACGGCCGGCTCACCGCGATCAGCCATCACGCGAAGATCGCCACCAGCACATTCGACGACTTCTTCGAACCCGCCGCCAGCGTCAGCCACACGCTCTATGCCAGCCCGGCGATTGCCACGACCTACGAAGCGGTGCGGCTGGACATCGGCACGCCGAACTTCATGCGCGCGCCGGGAGAAGCGAGCGGATCGATCGCGCTGGAAAGCGCCATCGACGAAGCCGCCTGGGCCTGCGGTTTGGACCCGCTCGAGTTCCGGCTGCGGAACTACGCCGAGGTCGAGCCGGTCTCCGGCAAGCCGTTTTCGTCGAAGGCCTTGCGCGAGTGCTACGCGCAGGGCGCGGCACGCTTCGGCTGGGCCGGACGGCCGGTCGCACCGCGGCAAAGGCGCGATGCCGCCGGGCTGCTGGTCGGCTGGGGCGTCGGCACCGCGACCTTCCCCGCGATCATGTTCCAGGCCAAGGCGCGGGCGGTGATCCGGCGCGACGGCACCGCTGCCGTGGAGATCGGCGCCCACGACATGGGCCAGGGCGCGTGGACGGCGCTGGCCCAGATCGCGGCGGACGGGCTCGGCCTGGATGCCAGCCAATTGGAATTCCGCTCCGGCACGTCTGATTTGCCTGACGCCGGCATCGCCGGCGGCTCCGCCCATACGGCGACCGCCGGAATGGCAATTCATAATGCCGGCGCGGCCGCGATCGCCCGCCTCGCAGACCTGGCGGTCGCCGACCGGCGCTCGCCCTTGTTCGGCGCGGGCAACGCCGGCGTCATCGCTCGCAACGGCCGCTTGCATCGCCGCGACGACGAGAGCCGCAGTGAGGGCTATGGCGAGATCCTGACCCGCGCCGGCCTTGCCGAGATCGAGGTGCAGGGTGAGGGCTCGGCGGACCCGGTGGCACAGTCGAACTATGCGATGCATGCGCATGGTGCGGTGTTCGCCGAGGTGAAGGTCGATCCGGAACTGGGACAGATCCGCGTCACGCGCCTGGTGGGAGCGTTCGCCGCCGGGCGGGTGATCAATCCACGCCTGGTGCGCAGCCAGTACTATGGCGGCATGATCTGGGGCCTGTCGTTCGCGTTGCAGGAACAAGCGGCGATCGACCGACGCTCCGGCCGGGTGATGAATGCCGATCTCGCAGAATACCATGTGCCGGTGAACGCCGATGTGCCGTCGCTGGATGCGTTGCTCATCGAAGAGCATGATCCTTTTGTGAATGCGCTCGGGATCAAGGGCGTTGGCGAAATCGGCATCACCGGCACCGGCGGCGCGGTGGCAAACGCCGTGTGGCACGCGACCGGCGTCCGCGTGCGGCGATTCCCGATCCGGATCGAGGATCTTGTAATGCCAGCCACGGCGTGACGGCAGGGCGGGCCGCCGCGCCATGCCGCTCGCCCGGCGCAGTGGCGTGGCAGGCCGGTCCGGCTCGGCGCGTCGTTATCAAAACGAACAATCTATTGTGGTGCCAAGAATTCTATCGCTGCGCCGCGACCAGCAAGAACATCGGTCGGTCCCGCTCCTGCGCCAGTTCCGGTTTGGCTGCGACTTGCTCAGCCGTCGGGCACCATTCCTGCACGTGGCGGATCGAGAATCCCAACCGAATCAGCAGCGTCAGTGTTGTGCCAATGGTGCGGTGGTACTTGACGACGCCCTTGGCGAACCAGTCGGTCAAGCGCTTGCCTTCGATCAGGTACTGATCGAGCGGCCAGACTCTGCGGCCATCCTCGGTGCCAAGCCACTCCGGGCGGGACGGCGCCATGTAGATCGGGTGCTCCATCGAGAACACCAGGTGCCCTCCGGGAACCAGCGCGCGATGCACCGTGGTGAGCAATGGCGCCAGATGCTCGACGTAGTGCAGCGCCAGCGAACTGTAGGCGAGGTCAAACAACACCGGCGGCAACTCGAGCGTTTCCAGGTCGGCCGTTTGGTAGGCGATGGTCTCGTCGCCCGTGGCAGCACGGGCATGTGCCAGCATTTGCTCTGACACGTCGAGGCCCAGCACCGACGCAGCGCCTTGCTCCCGCGCCCAGCGGCAGAACCAGCCGAAGCCACAGCCGAGATCGACGACCCGGCAGCCGCGCAGATCGGGCAGCAACGCGCGCATCGAGGGCCATTCCGCGGCCCCATCCAGCCCGGACACCGAGCGCGCCAACTGGCTGTAACCGGCAAGGAAGTCGGGGTCGTCGTAGATGTTCTGGGCCATGCGCCCTGACCCTCTGCCGCGTGGTGGGAGAGGTCAAGACACAGCGCGGCGCGGCGACGATGGTCAGCGCATCACGTGCGGCAGCAGGCCGATCAGGCCGATCGCGATCAGATACAGGGCGACGATGATGTTCAGCAGGCGTGGAATGATCAGAATCAGGATTCCAGCGATCAGGGCGACCAGTGGCTGGAGGGCGATCACGTGCATGGTCATCGGGCTTGCTCCGGAGCAGCGGCAGGGACGGATCGCGCCATTGCAAACCATTCCGCGACGTCAGGCCATATTGGCGGGATGTAACGTTTGCGCCAGTGCGCGCATTGCCGCTGCAGCGGCGCGACATGTGTCACTGCGAAGCCCTGAGGCAGATTCATGTCATCGCGAGGCCGGTAGCGGCCGAAGCAATCTTGGTCGGGTTGCAGCGCGGGCGTCCACGCGCCGCCTCGAACGAGATTGCTTCGGCGCCACAGGGCCTCGCAACGACAAGCGGCCGCACCTCGATCCCGCTTGGGAGCGCACGAAAGGTAGCGCCACAGGGCCTCGCAACGACAAGCGGCCGCACCGGGGCGTCGCAATGAGCCGCGGCGCCCCAGGGGCCTCGCGATGACACCAGGCCATGCCTCGCTCGCGGGCCACGCAATCACACGGGGTCGCGGGCGTCACGCTGCATTGCGCGGAGATCAGGCGGCCACCGCGCCGACGCCTGCCCGGCGCCATTGCGCCACCACCGCCAATTCACGTTCCGGACGTTCGGTCACGATGGCGAGCGTCCCGGCATAGACCGCGCCGGTATTGCCATCCAGGCTGATCCAATCGCCCTCGGTAAAGTACGTGTCGCCAATCCGACAGACATGGCGGGCCCCATCGATCTCCAGGTCAGGGCAGCCGACCAGGCACACCTTGCCAAGCTGGCGCGCCACGACTGCGGCGTGCGCGGTGCGGCTGCCAGCGGCGGTCAGCAGGCCCGCCGCGTTGGCGAGCGCCGCGGTATCGGCGGTCAGTGTCTCCGGCCGCACCAGGATCGGCGGTGTGCCTCGCGCGGCGAAGCGTTCCGCCGACGCCGCATCCAGCGCGAGGGGGCCGCTGGCAACTCCGGCACCGGCGATCACCGCCCGCGCCAACGGCTTGGGCAACGGCGCGGCGAACCGCGTGTGACCGAGCGATGCCAGGTCGATCCCCTCCAACCGGTGCAGCGCGTCGGCTGGGTTGATCAGGCCCTCGGCCACCATGTCCACCGCTATGCGCAGCGCGGCCAGTGGCGTGCGTTGGGCGCAACGGGTCTGCAGCAAGAACAAGTGCCCCTCCTCTACGGTAAACTCGAAATCCTGGGTGTCGCGGAACAATGCTTCCAGCCGGGCAACCGCATCGTGCAGTGCGCGATATGCGTCGGGCATGGATGCGCGGAGCCGCTCGTTGTCGGACAGGGTGCGGCGGCCGGCGACCACGTCCTCACCCTGCCCGTTGTGGCAGAAGTCGAAATAAAGCGTGCGTGCGCCGGTCGCGGGATCGCGGGTGAAGCCGACACCGGCGCCCGAGGTGCCGCCGGCGTTGCCGAACACCATTGCCTGCACGGTCACCGCTGTTCCGGCTGCATCGTCAAGCGCATTCAGCCGCCGCCAGGCGACCGCCTTGGTCGCGTCCCAGGAGCGGAACACCGCCTCCGCCGCCGCCAGCAATTGCTCCATCGGATCATCCGGGAAGGGCTCGCCGGCCAGCCGGGCGTATTCGCCGCGCATCGCCTCGGCGAGGCGTCGCAGCGCACGATAGTCCAATGCGCGTTCGCTTTCGGCGCCTTCGGCGGCCACGGCGGAGCGCAACAGCGCCTCGAACGGTTCAGGTGGCAACCCGGCAACGATTTCGGCGTAGCCCTGCACCAGACGGCGGTCACAGTCCCACGCCAGGCGCGGATTGCCGGTCAGCCGCATCAGGCCTTCGACGCTGCGCGCGTTCAGGCCGATATCGAGCATGGTCTCGAGCATGCCCGGCATCGACACCGCGGCACCGGAGCGCACCGACACCAGCAATGGCCGGCGGCCCGAACCGAAACCGAGGCCGGTTGCCGCCTCCAGCTTGGCGATGCCGACGCCCAGCGTCTGGCGCAGCGCGGCGAGGTCGCGCGGTGCGTGGCACCAGGCGGTCGGCAGCACGAAACCCGGCGGCACCGGCAGCCCGGCCTGGGCAAGACGCAGCAGATTCCACGCCTTGTTGCCAACCGCATCCACCCCGCCGTGGGGCAGCGGCTCACCCGGCAGGATCAGGTGCAGCCCGCGGTCAGCCACCGAGCACCTCGCGCAACAAGGTATCGCGCAGCGTCAGGCTGGCGCGTTTCAGGGCATCGGCGGCGGCTTCCAGCCGGGCGCCGAGGGCGGCGCACAAATGCAGATGACGGAAATCCGCCGCCTGGCGCACCGCCGCCGCGGTCAGGGCGCGTTCCGCGTCGTCGGCGGCATGCTCCAGCGCGGCAATGCGGTCGATCGCGACCAGAAAATCGTCGGCGTCCTCGGCGGCGCTGCGGTCCTCGGCATGGGCCGCATGCAGCAGCGCCTTCAGCCATTCCTGCGAGGCTTCCAGCAACAGCGCCGCGAGTGCCTGACGCTCATGTGCGGCGGCGTCGGATGGACCGGCCTCGGCGAGCAAGCCGATCAGGAACACCGCCTCCTCCAGTTCGTCGGCGGCATCGTCGGCATCGTGCAGCAAGGGGCCGAAGGCGGCGTGATCAGGACGGCGGTGCACCGCTTCAAATGCCGCGGCCACCATTCGGTCGGCATCATGCTCCAGACGGCGAGCCCGATGCTGCGACCGTTCCGGGTCGGCGGTTGCCGCCTCCAGCATGCCGTCACGCACCAGGCTGGCCAGCTCGAAGATCAGTCCGGCATGATCGGCGGCGAGGCGCAGCAGGCGGCGGCGCTCGTTGCTGAAATGCCGACCCAGTTCGGCGCGGATGCGATCGCGCAGCAGCGAAGGTGAGCGGCGCGCCAGCAGGCAATCGGTGGCGGCGCGCAGCACGAAGCGGAGGAATTGCTCGGTCTCGGCCACCCCCAGCACGTCGGAGAGGCGATCGCCGAAATGCATCGCCGAGCCGTCGGCCGCCTCGATCGCCTGGTTCACCAGGTGTGCGCCGCCGAGTTCCAGGAAGGCGCGATGCCCGACCTCCTCGGCCGCGGCCCAGTGCAGCAGGGCGATGCGGGCGGCGCCTGGCAGGAACTCCCGGAACTGCTTGCGGGCGCGATTCCAGTCGATCAGGAACACCAGGCGGGAGCCGATGAAGGTCAGCGCGGCCTGCAGCGCGGCTTCGTCCGGCGCGTCGATGCGGCCGGCTGCCAGTGTGAAGGCGGAGCCCCCCGCGATCTGGCCTGGCTGGGACGTTTCCCAGGTGGGGCTTTGCGGCGCCAGCATGTCCTGGAAGAAGCGCAGGCGGTCAGGATGCACGTCGGTGTAGGTGACGCGGATAGCGAGCGTCTCGACATGGATCACCACGACATGGGCGTCGGTGGTGCCGATGTCGTTCTGCAGCACCAGCGTCTCGCCGCTGCGTGTGGCGGTGGTCGCCAGGCCGGGGTGGTCGAACTTGAGCGGCGCGGTGCGGTTGACGCCGGCCATGAAGGCGGCAACGCGGGGGCGGTCGATCTCGGCCAGGCCATAGGCGGCGGCGCCGTCGATCGCCTCCTCGGCCAGGCTCGCCTGCAGGGCGTTCAGCCGCTTGTGCAGGTCCATGACCAGCCGGTGCAAGCTGTCGCTGCCTTGTGGTGGGGTGGCGGACCCCATGGCGTCCAGCGTTTCGGCGGCCAGCAGGTCGCCTTCGGCGGCGGGCATCACCGCCAGGGCGGTTTCGACACGGCTGGCGAAATCGCCCGGGTCGGTCTCGAGGACCGGCGCGGCCATCACCACAAGATCCTGGCCGATGTGGGTGAGCAAGCGAGCGACGCCGGGCAGGTGATAGGCGCTGTTTTGCCGCGCGGCGGCGGCGGTGAAGCCATCCAGCGAGGCGTCGTCGATGCCGCAGGCGATGCGCTCGCGTTTCAGGGGCGGCGGCGCTTGCTCCGGCGCATCGGCGTGGGCGGCCGCCATCTGCAACAACGAGAGCAAGTACTTGATGCGGTCATTCGCGGCGAGCGCGGTGTTCACCGCGGCGGAACGGCTGAGCCCGGTTTCGCCGATCGCCGCCAGCACCTCGGCTTTCATCGGTCCCTCCACGTGTCGAGGGGCAATGAAGCGCAGGATCCGGCTGCCGGCGTTGATCTGGGTCAAGCGACGGTGGAGAAGCCGCCGATTGTCATGCAACGGTCCCAAGCCGGACGGTCACACGAGCGGGTGAAGCACCGCCGCCAGGACCTGAAGGGGGTTGGGGACAAAGGCTGCAATCGATCCAGGCGCAGTCGTCGGCAAACCGAAACGCGGCATGGAACGCGCGCGGCAGCGTGCGGCGCAGGCGCCGACAGAGCCGCATGGCGGGGCATGGGATATGGCCGGCGGACGCGCTATGAGATGACCAACGACACGGGAGGTCTCCAATGCCAGACGATGCACCTCACGCTCACGCCGCCACACCCGAACTGAACATGCGCCCGCGTCAGCGGCGGGTCGGCGCGGCCGGGCATCTGGACCCGGCCTTGCCGGACCGGCTGAAGGAATTGCTGGTTCACGGCAAGGCCGCGGCAGCCGCGCCCTTCGTCGGCCTCACCACCGACGGCACGCCACGCGCCGGATTGTTTCCCTTGCACCGCACCGGCGTCTCGGTCGCGCCGTTGGTTGCCGCGGCGGAAGCGTTCCTTGCCGCACTGACGCCGGCGGAACGGGAGACCGCCAGCTTTCCGATCGACAGCAACGAATGGCGCACATGGTCCAACATCCATCCCTACCTGATGCGCCATGGCGTCTCCCTGCGCGATCTCAATGATGCGCAGCGGGCCGCCGCATTGGCCCTGGTGCGCGAGAGCCTCAGCGCCAGCGGCTTCGCCACCGCGCGCAACGTGATGGCGCTGAACGACCACATCCGCGAGCTGACCGGCCGGCCCGAGGAATACGGCGAGTGGTACTACTGGCTCAGCGTCTTCGGCACCCCGAGCGGGCAGGATCCATGGGGCTGGCAGATCGACGGCCACCACCTGATCATCAATTGCTTCGTGCTTGGGGACCAGATCGTGCTGACGCCGCAGTTCCTGGGCTCCGAGCCGGTGGTCGCGCATTCCGGCCAACACGCCGGCACCCGGGTGTTCGAGGCGGAGGAAGCCAAGGGCTTCGCGCTGATGAACGCCTTGTCGCCAGAACAACGCGCCGAAGCGACGATCAGCGAGGCGCTGCCGATCGAGGTGTTCACCGCCGCCTTCCGCGACAACACGACGTTGCACTGCCAGGGCATCCGCCATGACCGGCTGAACCCGCACCAGCAGTCGCTATTGCTCGAGTTGATCGAGGTCTATGTCGGCCGCATCCGTCCTGGCCATGCCGAAATCCGCATGGAGGAGGTGCAGGCGCATCTGCCCGAGACGTGGTTCGCCTGGATCGGCAAATGCGATCCGGTCAGCCCGTTCTATTATCGCATCCACAGCCCGGTGATCCTGATCGAGTTCGACCACCAGCGCGGCATCGCGCTCGACAACGACGAGCCGTCACGCAACCACATCCACACGCTGGTGCGCACGCCGAACGGCAACGACTACGGCAAGGATCTGCTGCGCCAGCACTACGAGCAACACGATCACGCGCACCCGCATTCGCCGCATCGGCGCGGGCTGGAATAGGTGAGGGAGCCTGAGGCGTCCCCTCCCTTTGCGGGCTTGGTCCGCTTCACCGCCCAAGCCCATAACGGGAGGGCGACTCTTCTCTGACTTCACGAGCCGGCGCGCGGGTGCGCCTTGCGCCAGACCTCCATCAGGCGTGCCGTCTCCACGCTGGTGTAGCGTTGCGTGGTGGAGAGTCGCGCGTGGCCGAGAAGTTCCTGGATCGAGCGCAGGTCGGCGCCGCCGTCCAGCAGATGCGTCGCGAAGGAGTGGCGTAGCGCGTGGGGGGTCGCATGCTCTGGCATCCCGCGCAGCCGGCGGAACACGCGCATCGTGCGCCGCGCCACCGCCGCATCCAGCCGCGCGCCGCGCACGCCGACGAACAGCGGCGAGTCGGGGGACGGCGCGGGATGCAGCACCAGCCATGCGCCGATCGCGTGGCGCACCGCCGGCAGCACCGGCACCAGCCGCTGTTTCGAGCCCTTGCCCACGACGCGCAACGGCGTTTCGGCCCCCGGCCGCGGCGCGTCCCGCACGTCGAGCGCCAGCGCCTCGGCGATGCGCAGGCCGCAGCCGTACAGCAAGGTGAACAAGGCCTCGTCCCGCGCCTGGACCAGTGCGCGATCGGACAATTCGCCCGCTTCCTCGGCGACCGCCCGCGCCTGCTCCGGTGCCAGCGCCTTCGGCACCGGGCGCCGGGCGCGTGGCGTCGCGATCAGACGCACTGCCGGATTGTCCAGCTCCTGACGGCGCGCCAACCAGTTGAAGAACGTCCGCACCGCCGCCAGGTGGCGGGCACGCGTGGCGTTCGAGTCGCCCTCGGCCGCTTGCTCCGCCAGCCAGGCCCGGATATCGGCCTGGCGCAACGCCGCCAGCGCGGCGAGGTCCGGTTCACCCCCCAGATGCCGGGTGAGGAAGCCGAGGAAAGCCGCAATGTCAGCGCCATAAGCCGCGACGGTCAGCGGCGACGCCCGCCGTTCCTGGCCGAGCCAATCGAGGAAGGCCCCGCGCGCCGCCTCTGCCAGCATTCAGCGCCCGAGCGCCGCGGCAACCGCCCGTCCCAGGAAGGCCAGCGCGCCCGCCCCCTGCCCCGGATCCAGCGCCCATGGATCGCGCGCCAACAGGGCCAACAAGGCCGGCGGTCCCTGGCCCGGCACCAAGGCCAATGCATCGTGTCCCGCCAGGCCGGCCGCCTCGGCGTGCAACAGGCGTGCGTCCGTGGCCACGTCGCGGAACAAGACCTGCCGCCCCTCCAGCAACCGAGCCACCGCCCCCGACGGCAGCGGCCGGGCACCCTGATGCAGCGCCTCAAGGCAGAAATGCACCGCATCCATGCCGAGAATGCCGGGCATCTCGTGCGTGACGCAGTCCATTGGATCGGCTGAGCGAAGCAACGCCAGCACTGCCTCCTGCACCCGGGCCGCCAGACCCGCCGCTGCCCGGCCGGCGGCGAGCACGTTATCGGCCCGCTCGGCCATTGCCGCCGCGTGCGCCCGTTCCGCGCGCACCATCGCCGCCATATGGTCCGCCATTTGCTCCCCGTGCACGCGCACGGGCGGCGTCAGCAACCGGTAGAGCGACGAATGCTCCGCCAGCCAGTTCGGGTGTTCGCGCAGGTACGCCTCGACGAACGCCGCCTCCGCATCATCCGGCTGCCGCATCGGGTCGGTCATTGGGGGCGGCCGCTGAAACTCCTTGCGCAGAGATCAAGCGATGTGCTGTCCGGTCTTCGCCCAGTCAGCCAGGAAGGCCGCGAGGCCCTTGTCGGTCAGCGGGTGATTGAACAACGACCGCAGGACGGCAGGCGGCACCGTGACGACGTGGGCACCGAGCTTCGCCGCCTCGACCACATGGGCCGGGCTGCGCACGGAGGCGACCAGCACCTCGGTCTTGAAGGCTGGATAGTTGCGGAAGATCTGCACGATGTCCGCGATCAGGCCCATGCCATGCTCGCCGACGTCGTCCAGGCGGCCGACGAACGGACTGACGAAGCTGGCGCCGGCCTTGGCGGCCAGGATCGCCTGGGCGGCGGAGAAGCACAGGGTCACGTTGACCATGGTGCCCTCGTCGGCAAGGTGCCGGCAGGCGCGGATACCGTCGGGCGTCAGCGGCACCTTGATGGTGATGTTCTTCGCCACCTGCCGCAGCACGCGTGCCTCCGCCAGCATGCCGTCATAGTGGGTGGCGGCGACCTCGGCGCTGACCGGACCGGGCACGGCGGCGCAGATATCCGCCAGCACGTCGAGGAATTTCTTGCCGGTCTTGGCGACCAGGGACGGATTGGTGGTGACGCCATCCAGCAGCCCACTGGCAGCCAGCGAGCGGATTTCGGCGGTGTCGGCGGTATCGACAAAGAACTTCATGCCATCGCTCCGGTTTGCGGCTACTGCCTGAGAGGGCGGACGAATGGAGTGGTGCGGATCATATAGGATGGACGAGGCCGATCAAAAGCGGAGCGCGAGCGGCGTGCGACGGGTGCCGGTGATGCTGCCCTACCCATTCCCCGGTCCGTTCGACTACCGCGTGCCGACAGGGTGCGATCCGCATCCGGGCGACATGGCGCTGGTGCCGCTGAACAACCGCGAGGAGCTGGGCGTGGTCTGGGATGCGCCGGACCACAGCAGCGGGGCGCGCGCCCTGATCGATCGCGAGGTCCCGGATCACAAGCTGAAGCCGCTGATCCGGCTGGTGGCGGCGCCGCCGATGCGGCAGGAACTGCGGCGGCTGGTGGATTGGATTGCGGCCTACACGCTGGCGCCGCCGGGGGAAGTGATGGCGATGGCGCTGCGGGCGCCGCGTGCCGCGCCCGGACCGGTCACCGGCTGGCGTCTGACCGACCCGCTGCCGGAGGTGCGGCTGACCGACGCGCGGCTGCGGGTGGTGGAGGTGTTAAGGGGGCAGCAGCAACCAAAAGCTCCGCCTCCCCTTGCGGGAGCGGGGTGGGGGGAAGGGTGGGTACAACGACAGGTGTCGGTCGTAGTCACCCCTCCCCCCGCCGCCCTCCCGCAACGGGAGGCGGAGTCATCCGCGCGCGCGGAACGCAACGTCACTCTCGGCCCCGCCGCCCTCCCGCAAGGGGAGGCGGAGTCATCCTGTTCCGCCTCGCCTGCGCCCGACGCCCCGGTGGTCCTGGCCACCGCTGACCTTGCGGCGGCCGCTTCCGTCAGTCCCGGCGTGGTGCGCGGCATGGCGGATGCCGGTTTGCTGTTGCCCGCGACGCTGCCCGCACCGGCGCCATTCGCCCGGCCCGATCCGGATCATCCCGGAACGGTGCTCTCGCCCGACCAGCAGATGGCCGCCGGTGCGTTGCGCGGCGCCGTGGCCGCTCGCGCCTTCTCCGTCACATTGCTCGATGGAGTCACCGGCTCCGGCAAGACCGAGGTCTATCTCGAGGCGGTCGCGGAATGCCTGCGCCAGAAGCGCCAGGCCCTGGTGCTGCTGCCGGAGATCGCGCTCTCCTCGCAGTGGCTCGAACGGTTCCAGCGCCGCTTCGGCGTGGCCCCCGCCGTCTGGCATTCCGACCTGACGTCGAAGGTCCGCCGCACCACCTGGCGCGCCGTCGCCGATGGTGCCGCGCCGGTGGTGGTGGGCGCGCGCTCGGCGTTGTTTCTGCCGTTCCCGGATCTCGGCCTGGTGGTGGTGGACGAGGAGCATGAGACCGCGTTCAAGCAGGAGGAAGGCGTCGTGTACCACGCGCGCGACATGGCGGTGGTGCGCGCCCGCCTCTGCCACGCGCCGGCGGTGCTGGTCTCGGCGACGCCCAGTCTGGAGACGGTCGCCAATGTCGAGTCCGGCCGCTACGGCCGCATCACGCTGCCCAACCGGCATGGCGGCGCGGTGCTGCCTCGGGTCGAGGCGATCGACCTGCGGGAAACCCCGCCGGCGCGCGGGCACTTCCTCGCCCCGCAGCTGATCGACGCCGTCCGCGACACCCTCGCCCGCGGCGAGCAAGCCATGTTGTTCCTGAACCGCAGGGGCTACGCGCCGCTGACCCTGTGCCGTCATTGCGGCCACCGTATGCAGTGCCCCAACTGCACCGCCTGGCTGGTGGAGCATCGCACCCGCCAGGAGCTGCAATGCCATCACTGCGGCCACACCATCACGATCCCCGCCGAGTGCCCCGCCTGCGGCGTCGCCAACAGCCTGACCGCCGTCGGCCCCGGCGTCGAACGCATCACCGAGGAAGCCGCCTCCCTGTTTCCCGACGCCCGCCGCCTGGTGATGGCGAGCGACACCATGCCGGGCCCGCACGCCGCCGCCGAAGCCTCCCGCGCCATTGCCGCCCGCGAGGTGGACCTGATCGTCGGCACGCAGATCGTCGCCAAGGGCTGGCACTTTCCGCATCTGACACTGGTGGGCGTGGTCGACGCCGATCTGGGCCTGGCGGGTGGCGACCTGCGCGCGGCGGAACGGACGGTGCAGTTGCTCCACCAGGTCGCCGGCCGCGCCGGTCGCGCCGAGGCACCGGGCCGCGTGCTGCTGCAAACGTTCTCCCCGGAGCATCCGGTGATGCAGGCCCTGGTGGCCGGCGATCTGGCCGGGTTCATGGCGAGCGAGGCGGCGCAGCGCCGCCCCGGCCACTGGCCGCCCTACGGCAGGTTGGCTGCCCTGATCGTCAGCGCGGATTCGGGCCTGCTGGCTGATGCGATCGCGCGGGACCTCGGGCGCGCCGCGCCGTCGGGCGATCGGATCGAGGTGCTGGGGCCGGCGCCCGCCCCACTGGCGATCCTGCGCGGCCGGCACCGCCGGCGCCTGTTGCTGAAGACGCGGCGGGATGTCGCGGTGCAGCCGATCCTGCGGCAGTGGCTGACGAAGGTTACCGTGCCGCGCGGCGGGCGCGTGGACGTGGATGTCGATCCGGTGTCGTTCCTTTAACGCCGGCCCACCCGCTGCATCGCCCCGCTCGGTCAGGCCACCCAGAACGGCTTGTTGGCCTCCGCCTCGGCCTCGGCGTGGGTGAGGCCGATGTCCTTCAGCAAGTACGCGTCAAGTTCCGCGAGACAGCGACGCGTCCGGTGACGCCGCCACGCCGCCCGCAGCACGGCCCAGACTCTGGCCTGCCAGGGGTTGGCGGGATGGCCCACGGCCCTGTCGGGGCCACGCCGCCACGCCCGGCGCGGCCGCCGGCGGCCGCCGCGTGCTTCACCTTCGGCCGAACGTGACGGCGTGGGTGCAAATCCCATCAGCGAGATATCGGACATGGCCCCCTCCTCCTGAGACAGCGATCCGTGTTTGGCAGATGGGGTCTGGCGGGCATCAGAGAAACGAATTGATTTGATCGAGGACATCAACCATGTTGATGACTATGCAAACGCCTGCCGCGCTCGATGCGGATCTGCTGCGCAGCTTCGTGTTGATCGCGGAGGGACGCAGCTTCACCGATGCCGCCACCCTGGTCGGCCGCACCCAATCCGCCGTCTCGATGCAGGTGAAGCGGCTGGAGGACCTGCTGGGGCAGCCGCTGCTGCGTCGCGGCAAGGGCGGCGCGGCGGAACTCACGCCGCACGGGCGCTATTTGTTGGAGCAAGCGCGCCAGATCCTGGCGCTCAACGACACGGTGATGGCGACGTTCCGCGCCCCGCCGCTGTCGGGCACCGTGCGACTGGGTTCGCCCGACGATTACGCCCTGGCCTACCTGCCCACGATTCTGAAGCGCTTCGCCGAGACCCACCCGGCGGTGCAGGTGGACGTGCATTGCTCGCCCTCAGGCGAACTGCACCGCAATCTCAAGGCCGGGGAGCTGGACCTGACCTTGCTTTCGGATGGTCACCAGTCGCCCGATTGGCCGGTGGAGCAATTGTGGCGCGGTCCGCTGGTGTGGGTGACCTCCACGCGGTTCGCGCCGCACCGGCAGGACCCGCTGCCGCTGGCGCTCGCCGCCGGCCATGGCTGCGATTGGGCCGACGCCGCCATCCGCGCCTTGCAGCAGGCGGGGCGCCGCTATCGCATCGCCTATACCTCGGCGTCACAGATCGGCACGCACGCTCCGGTGCTGGCGGGGCTGGCGGTGACGGTCTCGACGCTCTCCTGGGTGCCGGACGGATTGCGCCCGGTCCGTCCGGACGAGGGCCTGCCGCCGCTCGGCGATTTCGGCATCCTGATGCTGAAGGCGAAGGTGCCGCGCCAGCCGCTGACCGACGCCCTGGCGGCGCATATCCTGCAGGGTTTCCGCGCCGCCCCGCCGCGCGCGCTGGCGGCGGAGTAGCGCGAAGTGCTATCCGCTCGTCACCTGCCGTTCCGGAGGCTCACATGAGAGCCACGACACGCGGTTCGGATCGGGTCTGGACGGCCGAGGAGTTCCTGGCGACCAACCAGTATGAGTTCGGCGACGCCTGGCGCTATGAACTGGTGGATGGCGTTATCGTCGCCCATGATGCCCCGGCGCCCGATCACGGCGCCATTGTTGCGGGGCTGCCCGCCGCGCTTGGGGTCCGCCTGGCCGGCCGGCCCAATGACCGCCGTCCCGAGAGCGGCGGCGGGGCCGCGCCCACGCAACAGCAGCGGCCCACGGCGCGGATTCCCAATGCCATGATCCGATGCGGTCAACTTCCGCGAGTGACCTTCGACGTGGTGTCGCCGTCGGAACTGCGGGCGTGGCGGGCGTGCGATCGCAGGCGTCAGCACCTTCAGAACATCGAAGGCGTCCAGGAGGTCGTCGAGATCTACCAGGATGAGGCTGCCATCCACGTCTACCGGCTGGGTGCCGAGGGCAAATGGTCGTTCTCGGCAGTCGATGGCCTCGACGCCGTGCTGTCGCTGGAAAGCGTTGGGTTCGAAATCCCGCTGGCCGAGATTTACCAATTCGTCTCGGTCGCCGGGTAGTTTGACGGAGGACCTGTGGGGCCGTCCCGCCAGGCGCTGCCCGATGCCGGTCAGTCGGTAGCCTTCGGTCCCACCATGAAACGTTCCAGATCCTGGAGCATGGCCGCATCCATGATGACCCGCGGCACCTTGTTCTGCCCGCCGAGCCGTCCACGATGGCGCATCCACTGCGTGAAGCTCCCCGGCGGCACCGCCTTCACCTCCGGCGCGCGCATCACCGTGCGGTGGGCTGCATAGTCGGCGTTCTCCGACGCCAGCGTCGCGTCCATGGTGCGGGCGAAAGCGGCCAACGCCGCGTCCGCCACCGGCGTCGCGAATTCAACAATGAAGCGATGGCCGCCGCGATCCTGCGGATTGGCGGGGTACACCGCGGTGACGGTGTAGTCGGACACCGCCGCGCCGATCGATGACGCCGCCTGCGAGATCGCCTGATCGAGCTCCTCGCCGATCAGGTGCTCGCCGAACGCGGACAGCATGTAGGACAGACGGCCGGTGATCAGCAGGCGCGGCGGGTCGCGTTCGACGAACCGCACCGTGTCGCCAAGCACAAAGCCAAACAGCCCGGCATTGCTTGACAGCACCACGGCATAGTTGACGCCGGTCTCGATCGTACCAAGCCAATGGCGTGTGGGTTGCGGCGCATCGATTGCCTCGACCGGGACGAATTCGAAGAACAATCCGTTGTCGGTCAGCAAGCGAAGGCCGTCACCGTAGCTCCGGTCGGCGATGGCGATGAAGCCCTCGCTCGCGGGATAGACTTCGCGCCGGTCCACGGCGGGCGGCAGCAGCGCGTCGAACTGCGCGCGATAGGGCGCGTAGTTCACGGCGCCGTGGATGTACAGTTCCAAATGCGGATACCAGCTCGTGGTGCTGCGCGGCAGGCGCGGACGCAACCCGGCGAGGCGATCGAAAAACGGCAGCACCCAGCTCGGCGTGCCGCTGACGGTGCGGATATCCTGCTGCAGCGAGGCGTGCGCCAGCGCGTCGATCTTGCGGTCCCAGTCGGCGATCAGCGCCAACTCGCGCGGGGGAAAATAGCGCCGACGCGCCCACCACGGCACTTCGTTCGCGGCAATCCCGCTGAGATCGCCGCTTTGGATGCCAGGCGCATGCCGCACCAAATCCGTGCTGCCGCCAAGCATGAAGTTCCGCCCGCCCATCACGCGACTGTCCGGTCGGGCGGCGAGGTGAAAGGTGAAAATGTCCAGCACCGCGCGGCGGTTCGACGCCAGCATCTCGCGGGAGACGGGAATGTATTTGGTATTGCCGGTGGTGGTGCCGGAGGTCCAGGCATAATACGGGATGATGCCCGGCCAACTGACATCGCGCACGTGAGGGAAGGCAGGCTGCCAGTAGTCGCGCCAGAAATCCTCGTACCGGCGCAGCGGCACCTGGCGCTGAAACGCCGCGATGTCCGTGATCCGCGCGAAGCCATGGTCGCGACCGAAGCGGGTGTTGCGAGCATGATGGAGCAAGCGCCGCAGTTGGTGTTGCTGGATGGCGCGGTGGTCCAGTGCGGCCAGACGAGCGCGGCGCCGGCGTGCGTAGAGACGCAGCAGCGGCGTCGCGTCGATCATGGCGAGAGGATGGTGCGGAAGGGGAATTCGGCGCGCACCGTCTCCGGCCGCAGCGGCATGCGGATATAGTCGCCGCGTTGATACATCGCGGCCTGGTCGACCAGTGTGGTGCTGCCCAGCCAGCCGTCCTGCCCGCCGAGCAATACGAACCAGTTCGCGTCCGGATCGGCCATGTCGGAGACGTAACGCGCGGTGCTGGCGAACGAGCAATGGTGGCGGCGCGCGGTCAGCGGGTTGCCGGTCTTCAGCAGCGTGTCGTTGCCGCCGGCCGCCGGCGCGGCGGCGAAGCGATAGCGGCGGCCAAAGCCCGGGACCGCGCCGAGCAAATGCCGCAGCTCGATCCGATGCATCTGTCCCCAGGTGCCGAAACGGCGCAATGCGCGAGCGGCACGCGGACCGGCGCGGCGCATGGCACCGGCCAGGGCACCATCGGTCGCACGCATGATGTCGTCGAATATCAGCCCGCGCGCGTTCCAGGTGGACGAATAGACGCGCGGCCGGCGTTTGCCGTTCAATGCGACGCAGAGGTGGCAGAGCAATAACTCGAACGCCAGCGCGCCCTTGGAATCGATAGCGTAGCGCAGGTCCCAGCCATCCAGCGCAACCGCCAGCGCGCGCGGGGCGTGCCGGCGCAGCGGCGGCAGCAGGCGGTCGCGCACCGGACCCGCGGATGGCATCAGCATGTCCTGCTGAATCGCGGCGATCGCCGCGAAGTCGATCGGCTGCGTGTCGCGCAGGGTTTCCTTCAGGCGGCCGATGCGGCGGCCGGAGGAGAAGAACCAGCCGACACGCACCGGCGCCGCGTCGGGCTTCTCGTTGGCGGAGGCAACGAAGCCGTCGGGCGGATCGATCACCACCGGCAGGTCGCTGCCGGTGACACAGTGTTCCCAATCGTCGGCGGCATCGCGCGATAGCAACAGCGACGGCGGCGGCAGGTCGGGCCGCGTTGGCAGATGCACCGCCATGACCTTGCCGATATGGCCGTCGCCATCGGCATAGAGCATGTTCTGCCCCGGCACCGCCAAGGGTTCCAACGCGTCGCGGAACTCCTGCCAGGATCGTGCGCGGGCGACGCGCAGCAGCGCGGTGACCTCGTCGCTCGGGCGATGTCCCATCCAGCGCAACGCGACGGTGTGGCGGCTGCCGTGCAGGGCCGGCAGGTCGGAGATGATCGGGCCATACGCGGTCTCGCGAATTTCGCACGCACGGTCGCGCGCGCCGCGCACCCGCAACGCTTCCCGGCGCGTGGTGATCTCGCTCGGCGGCAGGCCCGTCACGTCGTAGACGTCACTGCTCGCCGCATGCAGGTTGGTGCCGCCCCAGGCGATATGTGGGGTGCGTCCCAGCATGATGGCGGGGATGCCGGCGACCATCAGCCCGACCGCATGCATCGACGGCGCGCGGCAGCCCGCGACCAGCCATAGATTCGGCAGCAGCACCGGCAGATGCGTATCGCCCGCGAGCCACGCCGCACCGGAACGGCTGCGCGACGGTGCCACGGCCAGCGCATTGCTCGCCTGCCGGGTGAAGCGCGACAGCATGTCATCCAGCCCGCGCTCCGCGACGACGGCATCGGCGGGTCCTTCGACACCGAGCAAATCCGACCACAATGCGGTCAGGGACGGATCATCGAGCCACGGCAATAGCGTGAGCCAGACCCTCCAGGTGGCGTCGGCGCTCGCGAGGCGGCCGACGGTCAGCACGTCCGCCAGCGTCCATGGCGTGCGCGTGAGCCCGAGCGCGGGGAAGTCGGGCGGCACCGGGGCATGTGCCACCGCGTGGTTCAGGCCGGCGACATAGGCGTGCAGCCAACGTTCCGTCTCCCGCGGCAACGCGGCCACAATTGCCGGCACGGCACGGCCGAAATCCAGCGTGCGCAACAGGCGATCCAGGCTCAGTGCCGGCGGACCAAGCAATTCGGCCACGCGCCCATGCGCCACGTGACGCATCAGCTCCATCTGCGTCCAGCGCAGGTGCACGTGCACGATGCCGAACGCGGTCGCCAGATCGTCATCGCTGTCGGCTTCGATGAACGGCACCTGGTGCCGGTTCCAGCGGATCGTGACGTCATGCCGCAGCGGCAGGCCGGTGTGAGGCAGTGCCGCGAGACGTTGTGTGACGTCGATGCTGTCGGGGCGCGGCGGCGGCACCACCAGGCGCGGCAACAGCACGCGCGCGGCGGTGGCGATTCCGGCGGCGGTTTTGATCAGGCGGCGAGCCGGCACGATATTGCGTTTCTGTGACAGCGATTGTTCACAACCCGGCCAACGCCATCCGGCCGGCCAGCATGTCCTCCAGCGAGCCGAAGGCCGCCATATAGTGCCCGGCATAGCCGCGCGCATCCAGCCGCGCAAACAGGTCGGGGAAATCGAAATCTCCCTCGCCCGGCCGCAGATGTTGCTCGATGCCGTTACGGAGGCAGTCCGCCAGGCGCACTTCCTTCACCCGCGCGATCGGCATGGCATCGACGAAGGCGGCCACGCCCTCCGGCACCAGATGCGCGTGGTTCGCGGTGAACGACAGCCCGAAGGCGGGGGAGTCGATGCGTTGGTAATACCAGCGCCATTCCTCCAGCGTGTGCGCCAGGTAATGCACCTCCGCGTCCGGCGGCTCCTTGTTGAGGTTCTCGAGCAATAATGCGGTGCCTTGCGTCTCGGCATAGCGTGTCATGCGTTGCAGCCGCTCGAGCCCGGCCCGCATGCGCTCATGCAGGTCGGCGCCGAAATGGAAGCCGGCATGCACCACGATCCATCCCGCGCCGAGCTTCACCGCGGCATCGATATAGGCGAGCAAATAGGCGTCCGCGGCGTCGGACAGCAGCGGCGCATATTCGGCAACGTTCACCGCGGACGAGGTGTGCAGGCCGAGTTGCACGCCGGTGCGCGCGCAGGCGTCGCGGATGCCGGCGGCACGCACCGTATCGAAGCGGGTGAAGGCATTGGCGCCGGTATCCAGCTCGATGTCGATGCACCGGATGCCGTGATGCGCGGCCCAGGCGATGGCGTCCTCCAGCTTCAGCTTGCGGCCGATGTCGACGCCGAGGCGCCCGAACAAAGTCTGGTTCATGACATTCCTATCGTAAGCAACGGTCGTGTCGCACTCGTCGTGTCATTGCGCGGCCCGAGTCGCGCGCGTCCTGTCATTGCGCGGCCCGAGCCGCGCGCGCCCTGTCATTGTTGGGGTGGACGGCCCCACGGCATCGCGTGCCAAGCTTGGGTCTTCAAGGATCCAAGGAAGGAGCCGTCCATGAACGAGCTTAGCCGCATTGGGGTCGATACGTCCAAGTCGTGGTTCGCGCTGCATGGT